>NZ_JBHEVC010000001.1:0-829934 GCF_041925235.1 Flintibacter sp. P01028 | reverse complement strand
CGCTCCAGGGGCGGCCGGGGCTATATCTGCATCAATTCCTCCAGGAGGGACAAGGAGGGCAATCTGAGATCCAACATTGTTCCCACCATTCCGGGGGGCAGCACCATATCTGTCCCCCGTACCATGGTTGAGTGTGTGGCTACTGAGTACGGCGTGGCCCATCTGCATGGCCTGTCTTTAGGCGAGAGAGCCGCTGCCATGGCCGCTATTGCTCACCCTGACTTCCGGGAGGAACTGCTTCAATACGCTAAAGATAACTTCCATTGATAGAGAAGAACTATCGTGATCTCTAGGGGCAGCATCATAGCGTTTCGCATACTCCATGCATTTGTCGTCTTGATGCGGTCAAGATGCACATACCATGGAGGAGCTTGGTATTGCTGAAATGGAGAGGATATAAGTTATGTTTAGTGATAAAAATGGATGCCAACTGACTTGAGAAAGAAAACGTAAAATATGGCCTTCACGCCCTCCGATGTGGCCCTTGCCCCACCGGAGGGCGTGATACTGTTTCTGCGCCCTAAAATACATATGTCACGCATATCAAAGTCCCTGTTCCTTATGTCTTGGAGAGCAGATGCTCATCTATGTACTGCGCTTTTTCTAACCTTTGGAAACTGTGGGATTACGACAGAGAAAGTGACTTGGCCGTTTTCACAGCGGTTGGTAATCCGGCCGCGGTGCCGGGACACGATTGCCCTCGCAGTGGACAGGCCGATCCCATAGCCGCCGGTAGCGCGGGCGCGGGAGGAGTCCGCCCGGTAAAAGCGGTCGAACCAGCGGGGCAACTGGGCGGTATCCGCCCCCGCGCAGGGGTTGGAGACAGAGAGATATATATTCCGTCCCCGCTGGCCCAGGGAGAGACGGATCGTTCCCCCTGGATCACAGTATTTGACCGCGTTATCCAGCAGAATGGAAAACAGACGAAACATGTTTTCCTGCACCCCACGGAGCTCGACAGCGGGTGGGATGTGGGCCTCCAGGCGTTTGCCCTCCGACTCAGCCAGCGGCTGAAAGCCTTCTGCGCTGGCCTGAGCCACCTCGCTGAGAGAAAAGGAGGTAACGGCGCTGTCCTCTATGGTTTCCTCTGTCCGGGCCAATTCCACCAAGTTTTTAATCAGCTTGTCCATCCGGGTAATCTGTGCCTGGGCGCTGTCGATCCACTTTTGTTCGGTATTCGGCTGACGCAGCAGCTCCACGTCCGCCGCCAGAATAGCCAACGGCGTTTTCAGCTCATGGGAGGCGTCGGTGACAAACCGTTTCTGCCGCTCCAGATTCTCCACGAAGGGTCTCACCGCTCGTTTGGACAGTAGCATCAGCAGCAGAAAGACGATTACGGCGCAGGAGATGGCCACGATGACAGTGATACGGAGGGCGTTATAGGCGAACTGGAGCTGGAGAAAGCAGTCCAGCACGACAATAGTGCTTCCTCCATCCTCATGATGAAATATGCCATAGCGGTAGTAGTTGGCATAGCCCCGAGGCCGGTCAGAGGAGAGGATCTCATTGATGCTCTCTACTACGGCCTGTCGGTCGACGGCGGCGATATGGTCGATATCGACGCCCCGTACTTCCTGGTCGGCGGTCAATTCCACGATGAAATAGCGGGTCTCGAAGGGAGTCTCCTGGGTAATGTGGAACCCGAAGGCCGCTGCCGGGTCGTGAGTCTCCGCCGGGGCAGGGAATACGCCGTCGTTCTCATAAAGCAGTGTGATGGCGCGGTCTGCCCGGCTCGTGGCGGTGTAGTGGGCGCCAAGGCCGATGGCAGTGCACAGGACGGCCAGCGTCCCCAGCAGAGAGAGCATGGCGATGAGGAGGAACCTCCGGCGCAGAGAGCGGATCATGAGATTTCCTCCAGCAGGTATCCCTGCCCACGGCGGGCTACGATGCGGACATTAGCGCCCAGAGACTCCAGCTTCCGCCGAAGATAGGAGATATAGGCCCAGACCACATTGATCTCCGCCTCGCTGTCATAGCCCCAGATCCGCTCCATGAACCGCTCTGTGGAGATGGGGCAACCGATATGACACATCAGAAGCTCAAGCATCTGGAATTCCTTGCTGCCCAGACGGATGGAGGAGGGACCGCGGCGCAGCTCGAAGGTGGTGCGGTCCAGGGTGATGTTCCCAGCGGAGAGCAGGTCGGGGGTGTACTCCGTGCCCCGGCGGGTCAGAGCCCGCACCCTGGCCGTAAACTCGCCGGGGTGAAAGGGCTTGGGGAGATAGTCGTCCGCACCGCTGTCCAATCCGGCGATCCGGTCGGCCACTTGACTTTTCGCGGTAAGTAGGAGTACAGGAGTTGAGATGCCCCGGTCCCGGAGTGCCCGGAGGACCTGGAGCCCATCCAGCTTCGGCATCATGATATCCAGGACCAGACAGTCGTAATTCCCGGTCAGCCCATAGTCCAAGGCGTCCTGCCCGTCATGGACGATATCCACCGCATAGTGCTCCCGACTCAAGAGAGCCTCCAGAACGTCTGTCATCTCTGCCTCATCATCGGCGATCAAGATCCGCATTCAGATCCCTCCTTTTGGGCAGAAAAGCCCAAAGTGATACGCTCCACGGCTAAATTACCTCGATGCGGAGCGGCCATCCCCCTGCGCATGCTGTCCAGTCAGGCGATGTCCCGGCCCAGGTCCAGATCACATTGGATGGAGCCATCGTCACAGAGGACAAAGAGCAGATCAACCGCTTCCGTGTCCTCTTTGACCACCACATACCCCGCCCCCTCCTGATCGGTAGAGGCGTCAATGACAGTGCCCTCGGAGAAGGAGATGGTGATGGTACCCAGAGGACCCGACTCCTTATCCAGAACGGTCACCTCCAGAGTCATTTTCCGCGGAAGGCCGGAAACCCGCAGCTCCCCCCACTCATCCAGGGGATATTCCGCGCTTTTGTCACCCGCGGAGAGCCGGATGGACTGCTCGGTCAGGGGACTGCCGTCCTCCCGCTGAAAGCTGGCGAGGATGGTAAGGCTTCCTTCCCAGGTGTCGCCGGAGGAAGCGAGGGGAGGCGCGGAGGATGAGGAGGAATGGTCTGCCTCTACTGTATCAGTACACCCTCCGGAAAACAAGAGCAAAAATGTGAACAACAAGACATATGCCGTGCGATAGATCGATTTCAATTTTTCATACCTCCTGTCAGCCCGCCGTGTAGGCGGGTTTCTGCCTGCCATTGTAAAAGTCAAACTCAAAATCTACTTAAAAAAGGCGGCGGACCTTTTTTAACTTGGTTTTAAGTTCTGTCTTTATAATGGCTCCATTGAAAGAAAAGGAGGAAACGTCCTTGATCGAGATCGAACATCTCACCAAACGATATGGGGATATCACCGCGGTTTCTGATCTAAGCATTAGGATCGAGAGCGGACAGATCTATGGATTCCTGGGGCCCAACGGAGCTGGGAAGTCTACTACGATGAACATGATGACCGGCTGCCTGTCAGCGACAGAGGGGCATGTGAGAATCGGAGGATACGACATTTTTGAGCAGCCGAATCAGGCCAAACGGCTCATTGGCTATCTGCCGGAGCAGCCGCCTCTGTATATGAACGAAACCCCGGAGGAGTACCTGCGTTTCGTGGGGGAGGCCAAAGGGCTGCATGGTCTGGAGCTGAAGAACCAAATAGAGGAGGTCATGGAGCAGACTGGAATAGAGCAGATGAGGGGCCGCCGGATCTCCGCTCTGTCCAAGGGCTACCGGCAGCGGGTGGGTATTGCCCAGGCGCTGCTGGGAAACCCGCAGGTCATTGTCCTGGATGAGCCCACGGTGGGGCTGGATCCGCTCCAAATCATTGAGATCCGCGACCTGATCCGTGAGCTGGGACGGACCCACACGGTGATCTTCAGCTCTCACATCCTTTCCGAGGTCCAGACCATCTGTGACCAGATCATCATGATCGCCCACGGAAAGCTGGTGGCCTTCGACACTCCGGAACACCTGGAGCGTACTCTGATGACGCCAAACGAGATCACCATCACGGCGGAGGCGCCCGAGGACGAGGTCAAGGCCGCCCTGTCTGGGGTTCCCGGAATTACGGACATCGACTGGAGAGAGGGAGAGCAGGGCTTGGTCACAGCCTGCATCCACACCGGGCTGGAGCGCATCCACGAGGCATCTAGGGCTATCTTTTTTGCCTTTGCCGACAGGAGAATCCCCCTGCTGGAGATGAGCCTGAAAAAAGCCAGCCTAGAGGACGTGTTCCTGGAGCTAACGGAGGCATCTCCTCATGATGAAAATGGAGCGGAAGGGGAGGTGGAGCAGGGATGATAGCAGTATGGAAACATGAGCTGAAGAACTATTTTCACTCGCTGACAGCCTATATCTTCGGCGCTTTTCTGTTGGCCTTTATTGGGTTGGGCGCTCTGCGCTACAACATTCAGGCCGCGGTCAGCAATTTTGAGTTCGTACTCAGCTATGGCTGTCTGATCTTCGTGGTCATCGTGCCTATCCTGACCATGCGGGTCATTGCGGAGGAGCGCAGACAAAAGACGGATCAGCTGCTTTACTCCCTGCCCATTACCACGGTGCAGGTGGTCCTGGGCAAGTATCTGGCTCTGCTGGTGGTCTATGCCGTCCCCCTGTGTCTGATCTCCCTGTACCCGTTGATCTTCTCCCAATACGGGGACGTATACCTGCCCACCTCCTACGGCTCTATCCTGGCCTTTTTGGTCCTGGGTGCCGCGCTGATCGCGCTGGGGATGTTCCTCTCCTCTCTTACGGATAACCAGGGCTTTGCCGCCGGCATCGGCATTGCGGTCATCCTGTTCAACTATTATAGCGTGAGCCTGTCTGAGTATGTATCCTCCACCGCATTCGGGTCTATGGTGGCCATCTGTGTACTGATACTGGCCCTGTGGGGGATCATAAGATACCTCACCAAAAATGAGACGCTGGCTTACGGCGTCAGCTTTCTCCTTCTGGCGGTCACCGTGGTCGCCTATCAGATGGATGCGGCCTCCTTTGAGGGTCTGCTCCCCAAGATCATGACACAGCTGTCACTGTTCGAACGCTTCTATGTCTTTGTCAACGGAGTTTTCGATATGACAGCCATTGTCTACTATGCTGCTGTGATCGTATTTTTCCTGTTCCTGTCGGTCCAGTCCCTGGAGAAGAGGAGGTATAACTGATGCGCAAGCCAAAACTTTTCCAATCGGCCCCACAGAGAAAGGGAAACCAGAACGCCTTTCGGGGCGGCGCCTATTCCATTGTCGTCACCGCGGTGGTGCTGGCCATTCTGGTGGCAGTCAATGTCTTTGTCTCCGCCCTCCCCTCCAACCTGACCAAGTACGACATGAGCGCCACCAAGCTCTACTCCATCACTAGCAACACCAAGGTGGTGGTCAACGCGCTGGAGGAGGATGTAACGATCTACTGGGTGGTCCAGTCGGGGAAAGAGGACGACGTAATCGAAAACCTGCTCAATAAGTACGAAAGCCTCTCTGACCATATCCAGGTCGTGAAAAAGAACCCGGACGTATTCCCCACCTTCGCCCAGCAGTACACCGACGAGACGGTGACTAACAACAGCCTGATCGTGGAGTGTGGGGATCGGAGCCGCTATATCAGCTACAACGATATCTATATCCAGGAGGCGGACATATACTCTTACTCCTACAATACCTCCTTTGACGGTGAGGGGGCCATCACCTCCGCCATCGACTATGTGACCGCGGAGGAGCTGCCCCAGCTCTATCTACTGGAGGGACACGGGGAGGCGGAGCTGCCCGCCACCTTCCAGGAACAGCTGGAGAAAGAAAACATCCAGGTCAATCCTCTCTCCCTGCTCACCGTGGACGCGGTGCCGGAGGATGCCGGCTGTGTCATGATCTACGGCCCGGATAGCGACCTGTCCCAGAAGGAGGTGGAGATGCTGGACGAGTATACCAGCGGCGGCGGCAAGCTGCTGGTCATGGCGGGCCCCACCCAGGAAGACCCTCTGGATGAGCTGTACGGGCTGATTGCCAGCTACGGTGTGACACCCAATGAGGGCGTAGTGGTGGAGGGTGACCGGGAGCACTACGCCTTCCAGGTCCCCTATATCCTGCTGCCCGACATGAACAGCCACGGGATTACCGATTCGCTGATCGAGGAGAATTACCTGGCCATCATGCCCATCGCCCAGGGACTGACGGTGTCGGCTGACGGGGAGGGGAGCGGAGTGACTTCCCTGCTCACCACCTCGGCCGCCTCCTTCAGCAAGGCCGCCGGTTATGACCTGGACACCTACGAGAAGGAGGAGGGGGATATCGACGGCCCCTTTGCTCTGGCGGTGTCCATCGACTGTGGGAATGGAGGTCAGATCATCTGGTTTTCCTCCTCTGCGTTCCTGGATGATATGTACAACGCCTATTCCTCCGGGGCCAACGGGGACCTGGCGATGAACGCGGTGTCCTCTCTGATTGGAGAGAGCGAGGCCATGGCCATCCGGAGCAAATCCCTGAATTACAATTATCTGACTATCAACGACGCTGTGTCCTCTCTGCTTCAGGTGGTGATGATCGGCGTGTTCCCCCTGCTGTATCTGGGCATCGGGATCTGGGTGGTCTTGAAGAGGAGGCGTGCGCAAAATGTACCGGTCTAAACGGATCGTGATTTTACTAGCTGTCCTGGCGGTGTGCTGCGTTGCGGCATTTGCCGCCCTCCAGGTACAAGAGCGCCAGGAGCGGATTGAAACCAGCGGAGAGGTCGTCCTGGAGATCGACAGTGACGCGGTCCAGACCCTCTCCTGGACCTATGAGGGGGAGACCCTGTCGTTTCACCGGGATGGGGACTGGCTCTATGATGGAGATGAGACGTTCCCCGTGGACGGAGAAAAGGTAGGCGAGCTGCTGGAGACGTTCCAATCCTTCGCGGCGGCCTTCGTCATTGAGGAGGTGGAGGACCCAAGTCAGTACGGCCTGGATGACCCAGTATGCACCATTACACTGGGTACAGGTGAGAACAACTACGAGATACTGCTCGGCGACTTCAGCGCCATGGATTCCCAGCGATATGTGTCCATTGGGGATGGAAAGGTGTATCTGGCCGCCAGCGACCCCCTGGACCAGTTTGACGCGGGGCTCCGCGACATGATAGACCACGACGACATCCCGGAGCTGGATCAGGTGACCCGGCTGCGGTTTGACGGGGTGGAGAACTATACAGTCACCTATGAGGAGGACAACTCCGCAAGCTGGTGCGAGGAGGACATTTACTTTACCCAGCGGGATGGAAAGACGCTCCCGCTGGACACTGGGCGGGTAGAGGATTACCTGCATAATATCAGCTACTTGGCCCCCAACAACTATGTGACCTATCATGCCACTGAGGAGGAACTGGCCAGTTATGGCCTGGATGAGCCGGAGCTGACGGTGACCGTGGACTATACAGCCGAGGACAGGGCAGAGGAAAAGGCCTCCGGTACTCTTATACTCCACATCAGCCGGGACCCGGAGGAGCGCTTGGCCGCCCAGGAGGCGGCAGATACCGGGGAAACGGAGGAAGAGGAGACGATTACCGCCTATCTGCGAGTGGGAGATTCCCAGATTGTCTATCAAATTACGTCGGAGGATTACCAGGAGCTGATGGCCGCTTCCTACGATGACTTGCGGCACCAGGAGGTGCTGTCCGCCGACTTTGGGGATATCTGGCAGATCGAAGTTACTCTGGAGGGGGCCAGCCATACCCTTACCGCCCAGGGCGAGGGCGAGGACCGGACCTGGCTCTACCAGGGGGAGGAAGTGGATATCTCCGCGTTCCAGGAGGCGCTGGAGAGCCTGAGTGCCGACAGCTTTACTGACGAGCGGCCTTCCCAGCGGCAGGAGATTGCCCTGACCGTCTATCTGGACAACGACGCATTCCCGCAGGTGGCGGTGGAGCTGTACCGCTGGGACGGCGAGCACTGTCTGGCGGTGGTGGACGGGGAGCCGGTCTCCCTGGTGGCCCGTTCCGGGGCCGTGGACATCATCGAGGCGGTCCAGGCCATCGTGCTGAACTGAAGCTCCGTCCGCCGGACAGACCGCGCCCCATGGGGCAAAAGGCATAAAATAGGGCCGCCGTTCTGAAAAACGGCGGCCCTGTTTTTCTGTATGCCAGCGATCAATAGGCCACGCCCCAGAGGATGGAGTGCTTGGCGGGCTTGCCGCAGCAGACGCATACGTCGCCCACCTTCTCCTGCTTCAGGGGCATACACCGGGAGCTGACCCCGGCCTGTTCCTTCATCTTCAGCTCGCAGTCCAGCTCGCCGCACCACATGGTTTTGGCGAAGCCGCCCTCAGACTCCATAAAGGCCTTGACCTCCTCCAGGGTGTGGCACACCTTGGTGTGGTCCTCCAGGTTCTTCTGGGCCCGGGCAAATAGTCCGTCGTGGACCGAGTCCAGCAGCTCCTTCACCTGGTCCTCCAACTGAGCCAAGGGGACAAAGACCTTCTCCCCAGAGTCCCGGCGGCAGACGCAGCATTGGTCCTTCTCCATATCCTTGGGACCGATTTCCACCCGCAGGGGCACGCCCTTCATCTCGTACTGGGCGGCCTTCCAGCCCATGGACTGGTCACTGTCGTCCAGGCCTGCCCGGATGCCGGCGGCCTTCAGCCGGTCCAGCAGGGCGTTGGCCGCCTCCAGCACACCCTCCTTATGCTGGGCTACGGGGATGACCATGGCCTGGATGGGGGCGACGCGGGGGGGCAGGACCAGACCGTTGTTGTCGCCATGGGTCATGATGATGCCGCCGATCATCCGGGTGGACACGCCCCAACTGGTCTGGTGGGGGTAGTGGAGCTGGTTGTCCTTGCCGGTGAAGGTGATGTCAAAGGCACGGGCGAAGCCGTCGCCGAAGTAATGGCTGGTGCCCGCCTGAAGGGCCTTTCGGTCGTGCATCATGCACTCCACAGTGTAGGTCTCCTCGGCGCCGTTGAATTTCTCCTTGTCCGTCTTACGGCCCCGGACCACAGGCATGGCCAGCACATTCTCCATAAAGTCGGCGTATACGTTGAGCATCCGCATGGTCTCTTCCCGGGCTTCTTCCGGGGTGGCGTGCATGGTGTGGCCCTCCTGCCACAGGAACTCCCGGTGGCGCAGGAAGGGGCGGCTGGTCTTCTCCCAGCGTAGGACGGAGCACCACTGGTTATACAGCTTGGGCAGGTCCCGGTGGGAGTGGATGACATTTTTGTAGTGCTCACAGAACAGGGTTTCGGAGGTGGGACGGATGCAGTAGCGCTCCTCCAGCTTCTCGCTTCCCCCCATGGTCACCCAGGCGCACTCAGGAGCGAAGCCCTCCACATGGTCCTTCTCCTTCTGGAGCAGGGATTCGGGGATGAGCATGGGAAGATATACGTTTTCGTGCCCGGTCTCCTTGAAGCGCCGGTCCATCTCTCGCTGGATGTTCTCCCAGATGGCGTAGCCGTAGGGGCGGTAGATGAACATGCCCTTGATGGATGAGTAGTCGATCAGCTCCGCCTTTTTACACACGTCAGTGTACCACTGGGCGAAGTCTACCTCCATGTCGGTGATCTGTTCCACCTGCTTTTTGTTGGGGTTCTGAGCCATGTCGTTTCAGTCCTTTTATATCGTGATATGAGATTGGAAGACTTATCTTGTTCATTGTATGGATTCCAAGCGGAAAAGTCAAGGTTTCCCGGAAAGTTCCCGGAAAAATCTGTGTCTGTGCCGTTGCGTACCTCTCCTCTCAGTGATATACTTACTGCATATGACAAGACAGGGGAGGGAGGGCTATGGACGCCCAGGAGAGAAGACAGGCCATTGCCCGACGGCTGGAGCGGGCCCGGAGCCCGGTCAGCGCCACTGCTCTGGCCAGAGAGTTTTCGGTCAGCCGTCAGATCATTGTAGGGGATGTGGCCATCTTGCGGGCCGGGGGCCAGGGAATCACCGCCACCCCAAGAGGCTATATGGTACAGAACGCGCCTTCCGGCCTGGTGCGGCAGATCGCTGTGAAGCACGACGGACAGGCCATGGAGGCGGAATTGAACGCCATGGTAGACCAGGGCTGCACGGTGCTGGACGTCATCGTGGACCATCCGATCTACGGCCAGCTCACCGGACCGCTCCAGCTATCCGACCGGTATCAGGTGGGG
Organism: Flintibacter sp. P01028; assembly: GCF_041925235.1. Lineage (NCBI taxonomy): Bacteria > Bacillati > Bacillota > Clostridia > Eubacteriales > Flintibacter > Flintibacter sp. P01028. The sequence continues at coordinate 819,868 of NZ_JBHEVC010000001.1, read as the reverse complement.
CAGTTCATCGCCCGGTGCCGGAGTCAGGCCGCTGCCCCCCTTTCCCAGCTAACCGAGGGGATCCACCTTCATACCCTGGCCTGCCCGGACCAGGGGGCCTATGAGCGGGTACGAGAGGCGCTGGCTCGGCAGGGCATCCTGCTGGAGCGGTGAGCTCCATCCAAAAGATACCATTGGCAGAGCCTGGCTCTGCCGTAGTATACTGAGACTGTCGAAAAGTGGTATAGTCACTTTTTTGAGAAAAGCCGCGCGCAGGGTGGGCCCCGAATCATTCCCAGCCCAACCCCCGCAAAAAGTGTTATTTCCAATGCGTATGTGGCCGGAAATGACGGCCTCAAAATTTATTCCGCCGCCTGCGGGCACCGGAATTCCTTGCGGGAGGGCTCTTTCGACAAGCTGAGTATACTGCACCTAACCCAACACTCACCACACTCTACGACAGACAGAAAGGAACGCTATGAAACACAAGACTCTGAGATCCCTTGCCGCCGGCCTGCTGGCCATGGCCATGACCCTGCCTCTGCCCGCCTCGGCAGCCGGGACGAAGCTCTCCGACGTGCCCGAGAACTCCTGGTACACCGCCGCGGTGGAGTACTGCTGGGAGAAGGGGATGATGGAGGCCACCGACGCGCTGGAGTTCCTGCCGGAGGCTCCTCTAACCCGTGCCATGGTGGCCGCCGCCCTCTATCAGATCTATGACCGGCCCCAGGTGTCCCTGGAGCGGGAGGAGTTCGAGAGCGGGACGGAGGAGGACGAGGACCTGGACCAACAGGACCAGGCACTGACCAGTCCCTTCTCCGATGTGGACCTGGACGACCCCGATGCCGACGCCATCCTCTGGGCCTGGCAGGAGGGGCTGGTCACCGGCTATGATGACGGACGGTTCGGTCCCGACGACAAGGTGACCCGGGAGCAGCTGGCTGTGATCCTTTGGCATACCTTGGGGGAGCCGCTGTCCCAGGTGGCCGCCCCCTTCGCGGACCGGAAATCCATCGCCAGCTGGTCCATCGACGCGGTAGAGTGGGCCTGGTCCGTGGGTCTCATCTCCGGCAAGCCGGGCAACCTGTTTGACCCCACCGGCACCGCTACCCGGGCCCAGGGGGCGGTCATCCTGATGAATTACGACCTGTCCTTCATCCATGTACCGGAAACGGAGCCTGGCCCCATTCCAAGCAACGACTATGACAGCGGCAGATTTGTGGTCAAGAACGGCTTTTTGACCTATACGGGGGACGCCCCCAGCTACATTGGGGTGGATGTGTCCTCTCACCAGAAGCAGATCGATTGGACCCAGGTGGCCGGTGCCGGGGTGGACTTCGCCATGATCCGGGCGGGTTACCGGGGTTATACTGTGGGCAGCATCAACAAGGACGCCTATTTTGACTATAACATCCAAAATGCCCTGAGGAACGGCCTGGAAGTGGGCGTTTACTTCTTCTCCCAGGCTACCACGGAGGAGGAGGCACGGGAGGAGGCCCTCCAGCTTCTGGAGTGGATCGAGGGCTATGATATCACCTACCCCGTGGTCTTCGACTGGGAGGAGGTCAGTGATTCCGACTCCCGGACAAAGGACACCGACGGAGAAACGGTGACCAAATGCGCCAAAGTCTTCTGTGACATCATCGAGGAGGCCGGCTATATCCCCATGACCTACGGCAGCCCATCCAAGATCTATGCTGGCGGCCTGGACCTGGCCCAGCTCCAGGACTGGCCCTTCTGGCTGGCCCACTACACCACCGGCTGGGTGCCCACCAGCTTCCGCTACCACTACCATATGTGGCAGTATTCTAGCAGCGGCACGGTCCCCGGCATCCCGGTAAAGGTGGATCTGAACCTGTGCCTCACTGATTGGTCGGACTGGGGAAAGAACTGAAGCCTGGATCCCCAGCCGGAGGAATTTTCTTGACAAACTGAGTTCACGCGCTATAATGGGCTGTACAGGTGTCTTGACACCTGTACAGCTTTTTTATTTTGTGTGGGAAAGGCGCGTTACGAATGAGAGAGTTTCTAAAACGGAAAAACATCGAGATATCCGCCAAACGGTACGGTATCGACGCCCTGGGGGCCATGGCCCAGGGCCTGTTCTGCTCCCTGCTCATCGGCACCATTATCAAGACCCTGGGCCAGCAGTTGTCCCTCTCCTTTTTGGTGGATGTGGGACAGTTTGCCTTTGATATGTCCGGTCCCGCTATGGCGGTGGCCATCGGTTACGCCCTGAAAGCCGATCCGATGGTCCTCTTTTCCCTGACTGCTGTGGGCTGGTCCGCCAACAAACTGGGTGGCGCGGGCGGCCCCCTGGCTGTTCTGTTCATTGCCATCATCGCCGCTGAGATTGGCAAAATGGTATCCAAAGAAACCAAGGTGGATATCCTGGTCACCCCCGCCGTCACCGTATTCGTAGGCGCGGGCCTGTCCCTGCTCATCGCCCCGCCCATCGGCGCCGCGGCCAAAGCTTTTGGTCAACTCATCCAGGACGCTACTGTTCTCCAGCCCTTCTGGATGGGGATTGTCGTAGCCGTACTGGTGGGGATTGCCCTCACTCTGCCCATCTCTTCCGCCGCTATTTGCGCCGCCTTTACCCTCACCGGCCTGGCCGGAGGCGCGGCAGTGGCCGGCTGCTGTGCCCAGATGGTGGGCTTTGCCGTCATGTCCTTTAAAGAGAACCGCTGGGGCGGTTTGATCAGCCAGGGCATCGGTACCTCTATGCTCCAGATGCCCAACATCGTGAAGAATCCCCGAATCTGGATTCCCCCCACGCTGGCCTCCGCCATCACCGGCCCCATCGCCACCTGTGTATTTCACCTCCAGATGAACGACCCCGCTGGCGGCGTGGCCTCTGGCATGGGGACCTGCGGTTTCGTGGGACAGATCGGCGTATGGTCGGGCTGGGTCAACGATGTGGCTCTCGGAGTTAAGGCGGCCATCACCCCCTTTGACTGGCTGGGTATGGCTCTGATCTGCTTTATTCTCCCTGCCGTCCTGTCCTGGTTCTTCTGTGAGATGCTGCGGAAGATCGGCTGGATCCGCGAGGGAGACCTGGTATTGCCTCAGTGATGGCAAAAAAAGAGGGCAGGCCCCACCGGGGCCTGCCCTCTTTTTTTAAAATGTAGCTGGCAGCCAGCCCAGTTCCTTCAACTGGCCCAGCGTATCCACTGGGAGATTGGAGGCAGTGCCACGCTCCAGGCGGAAGCACCAATAGGCCCGTGAGCGGGCAGGATAGCTCTCCTGAATGTCAGAACAGAGGAATAGTACCGTGTCTCCATCCCTTAATCCATGGAACAGGTTCCCGGTTCTAGAGCGGTCTCCCAAAATGATGGGATCGCCGTGCCGGTCAATCATAATATGAGAACCGTCACCAGCTTGGAGATACTGACCCCATATCAGGTTCCAGCCTGTGGCCTGCAAAACGCCAACCGCGGCAATCCCCAGGCAGGCCAGTACCAGCAGGGAAGCCAGCAAACCTTTCAGCGCCCTTTTCAATGTTCTTTCCTCCTCTACGCAGGAATACCCTCTACTTTATTAGACGAAAATAGAAGGGTTTTGTTTCACGCTAAGAAAAATTTTTCCATTAAAATGCCGCGTGACTGTTGGGACTCCCTTAGTTGGGATAACTTCTTAGGTATCTGGAGCCCCGACAGATATTACATCAGAAGTATCTACAAGGTTTTTCCGTCTATGCGGGTTCTGCTATGCTTTGTGTCTCATCCGGCACTATCTTATCCAGGATATACACGACCGGATGTGATGGGCCGTGCAGTCCTTGCGTCTGTCCGTATCCACATTGTCATGAATGGCGGTGTATCGGACGCCGAATATGGAGACCTTTCCCCAATGTTCAGTGGGTTTCAGCCCAGGCGGTTAAACGAATCTGGAGTATCCATCATCCACACAGAACTTCGGATTGGGTAAGTAGCGTTCAGCGGCGTACTGCTCCAGTATTTTCTTTTGGAATACAGGTTTTCAGCTTGCCCTTCGGAGCTTTGTGGGCCTAGGTGGAAACGCAGACGCTACCCGGATGACTCTGTTGTGGGACATTTGTGCCTCAGTGAGTTGGATTCCTGCGTTGACGTTTTGCGTTCAAGATGATTCGATTTGCAAATGGATCCTCCTTCTGAACATTTAATAAACCTTAATACAGAAAGAGGACTTTCGGCAACATTGCCGAAAGTCCTCTTTTTCCTCAGACGGAGATAGAGAGTGCCATCTTTCCGTGACTCGTCGAAAAAATCTGCCCGCAGGCGGCATAGGGGTCAGAATATCAAGTGTTGAGCGCGCAATTTTGAATGATATAATCGCGCACCTTCTGGGCGGCAGGAGAGATGGGATGGATCTTAGGATAGGTAAGGTAAATGGTACGCACGAACTCCTTCTCCTGATCAGAAATAGGAACGATATAGACCTTATCCGTATCCATGGCCGGTACCTGCGGCAATACGGACACGCCAAATCCCAACCCGACATACTGCAACGCGGCATTGCACTCCCGCACTTCAAACACAATATTAGGAATGATCCCATGCTGAGAAAAGACCTGATCCATATTGGACCGCAGGTTGCTGCTGTGTTCCAGCATAATCTGCGGCTCGTGAGCAAAATCATCAAAGGAAACAAAACTGTGGCCGGAAAGAGGATGGTTGGCGGGGACTGCCAGATAAAGTGGCTGACGGATAACCCCTACCGACTCCGCCCACTCGGCCTGATGAAGGCTGAATCCCAGATCCAGTGCGCCAGAACGGATCTGGTTCAGGATATCATAGGAAGCGCTTTCTGTAAAATGAAAGCGAATCTGGCGGTTTTCCTCCTGCTGATAAAATCCGTCCACCAGAGCGGGGATCATGGAGGCGGAAACGCTGTGAAAATATCCTAATCGGACAATCTGGGGGGCGTTGTTGGCCATCTGCCGCAGCACATTAGAACCGTCCTGCAGAAGAGTAAGAGCTTGCTCCACATAGGGAAGAAACTGCTGCCCATAGACTGTCTGAGTAACCTTCCGGTTTTCCTTCTGGAACAGCTTGACCCCCAATTCCTTCTCCAACTCATTGATGGCGTAACTCAAGCTGGGCTGAGAAATACACAACTGCTCAGCAGTGCGTGTATAGTGCAGGTTGTGTGACAAAACCTGAAAATATTGCAGCTGGAGCAGCGTCATAGTAACCCACCTTTCTATAAAAAGAATCTATTAATACATAAAGAATATTGGATAGATGGGAAATTGTCAAGCTTGGATCAGGCAAAGAGTAGTTAAAGATCACTGGTGTTGGGACTGCTCCTGACAGGCAGAGGTGAAATAATTATAGATTTTTCTCTATAAATCCAATTCAAAACAAGTATTAGACATAAGGTTGTGCTAAATGTTAAATTTAGGTTAGATAAAAGAGTTATTTACAGCAAAATTATCAAAGGAGTGTTGAATACTATGGCAAAAGAGATCACTACAGAACAGATTGAAATGTTGGAAGAAATGGTTGCCAGAGCCCGTAAGGCTGCGGCAATCATTGAGACTTACGATCAGGACAGAGTAGATCACCTGTGCCAGGCAGTTGCGGCGGCTCTTTATGATCTGAAGGTCTGGGCGCAGCTCAGCGATGAGGCCGTGGATGAGACCAACTTGGGCGATAAGGTGACGAAGCGCAACAAACGCAACAAGCTGAAGCTGATCCTGCGCGACTGTATGCGGAGCAGAAGCGTCGGCGCTATTGAAGAAATCCCGGAGAAGGGGCTGGTCAAATATGCCAAGCCAGTGGGGGTAATTGCCTCTCTGGTACCTACTACCAATCCTTGTCTGACACCTGCCGGCCAGGTAATCTACGCTATCAAGGCACGAGACGTTATCATCTGCAGCCCTCATCCACGGGCCAAAGTGGTGACCAACAAGTGTATTGACATCATTCGTGAAGTCCTGCTCCGTGAGGGCGCCCCCGCCGACATCATCCAGGGTATTCAGCAACCCTCTATCGCTCTGACTCAGGAACTGATGAAACGCTGCGATTTGGTTATCGCCACCGGTGGCCGGCCCATGGTCAAGTCCGCTTACTCCTCCGGCACGCCCGCCTATGGATCCGGTGCGGGCAATGCTACTGTGATTATCGATAATACTGCTGATACTCCTGAACGCCAGCGTGAGGCAGCGCAGAACACCCGCATCTCCAAGACCTCTGATTTCGGTTCCGGTTGTTCCTGTGACGGAAACCTGGTCATCCACGAATCTATCTATGACAAAATGGTAGACGCGCTTAAGGCCGAGGGCGGCTATCTAGCTAACGAAGAAGAGGCGGAGAAGCTCAAGAGTGTCATGTGGGACGAGATGGGGCACCGACTTCCCGGCACTGTGGCCATCAGCCCTCAGAAGCTGGCTGAGGCTGCCGGGTTTGAGATCCCCGAGGACCGGAAATTTATTATGGTCACGGGTGGTGGTATTGATCAGATTGGCAAAGAATACTTCTTCTCCTCTGAGAAGCTGACCACTCTGCTGGCTTTGTTCAAGTATGAGGGAGAGTTTGAAAATGCCCTGGACATGATGCGGGCCATCTTCGAAGTAGGCGGCAAGGGCCACTCCTGCGGTATTTACTCTTGGGATGACGGCCACATTGACCGTCTGGGTAAGGCGGCCCCTGTCTCCCGCATCATGGTGCGCCAGCCCAATAACAAAGGTAATGCCGGATCCGCCACCAACGGTATGCCTCCCACGTCCTCCATGGGCTGCGGGACCTGGGGCGGCAACATCGTTTCCGAGAACATTGCCCTGAAACACTATATGAATACCACTTGGGTGGCCCGTCCTATCCCCGAGGATATGCCCTCTCTTCAGGAGCTGTTCGGTAAATTTTATAAAGATGGCATGGATGAGGAGTGATCCGACTATTTTCCTGTGGTCATCTAACTGTTGAAAGGAGCTTTGTGATGCAACATAGTATTCAGGAGCTGACTGAACTGGCGAAGGAGGCTCGTCGGACCACAATGGAAATGATTGCTAGCCTGGGGAAAGGTCATGTTGGCGGCGCATTGGATATTGTGGACGTACTTACTGTACTCTATTATGAGGAAATGAATATCGATCCGAAAAATCCCCAAATGCCTGGGAGAGACCGCTTTGTGCTTTCTAAAGGACATGGAGGTCCCGGAGTTTATTCCATTCTGGCCATGAAGGGTTATTTTGATCGGAAGGAAATATATACCCTGAATAAGCCAGGTACTATGCTACCCAGTCATTGTGACCGGCTTTTGACTCCTGGAATTGATATGACCACCGGCTCTCTGGGGCAAGGCCTATCTGCCGCCGTAGGCATGGCGCTGGCTGACCGAATCGATGGGAACGGCGCCAGAGTGTATTGTATCATTGGTGACGGCGAAAGTCAGGAAGGCCAGATCTGGGAGGCTGGTATGTATGCAGCACAGGCCAAACTAGGCTCATTGACCTGCTTTCTAGACCTGAACGGCCAACAGATTGACGCCCCGGTAGATGAGGTCAACTCCATGATTGATGCGGCAGCTAAGTGGCGCGCATTTGGCTGGAACGTTCAGGAAATCGACGGCCATAACCTCCAGGCCATCTATGACGCTATTGAGCAGGCAAAAACCTGTATGGACAAGCCCAATATGATTGTGCTCCACACCATAAAAGGAAAAGGCTGGAAAAAAATAGAGGGGACGACCAAGTCCCATAGTATGCCGGTGACTGCGGAAGATCTAAAAGATGCTCTGCAGGACCTGCAGTAAACGGTGATCAGGAGGTGAAATCATGGAAAGCAAAGTTGAAATGAGAAAAATTTTTTGCGATACCCTGATCGACTTGGCAAAAGCGGATGAACGCATCTGTATCGTCAACTCAGATTCCCGACAGATCTCCGGTACACGGGACTTTGAACAGGCCTATCCTGACCGTGCGTTTAATGTAGGAATTGCGGAAGCCAACATGGTGGGCGTGGCGGCCGGGCTGGCTGTCAGTGGAAAACGTCCATTTGTCCATGCGTTTGGTCCCTTTATGACGCGCAGGGTTTTGGATCAATTGACGATTTCTCTGGCGTATAGTAAACTGAATGCGGTTTTGGTAGGCCTGTCTCCCGGAATTGTCGCTGAAATTAATGGCGGGACCCATCAGAGCTACGACGATATTGCCGCTGTACGAGGAATCGCAAATACTACCATTGTGGAGCCCTTTGATGGTATGCAGCTTCGTCAGATGATTCCAGCCCTATTGGATCTGGACGGCCCGGTGTATCTTCGCTATGACCGGGCTGTGGCTCCTTGTTTTTACGGTGATGACTACCGCTATCAGCTTGGTAGGGCTGATATACTGCGTAAGGGCAGTGATGTCACTCTGATTTCTTCCGGTATTATGCTGACTCAGTGCCTGGAAGCGGCCCAAATTCTGAAGGAGAATGGGATTGAGGCACGGGTTCTAAATATGCATACCATTAAGCCGATAGATCAGGAGGCAATCATTCAGGCTGCCCGCGAAACTAGAGGGATCATTACAGTGGAAAACCACAATATTATCGGTGGCCTGGGAAGCGCGGTAGCTGAGGTACTGGCGGAAAACTATCCGGCCCCTATGCGCCGCATTGGCATTCGGGACCGGTTTGGTGAGGTGGGCAATCGTGCTTACCTTCGCCAGTGCCTTGGAATTGACACTGGAGACATCGTAAAAGCGGCAATGGAATGGAAGTAATCAAAAGATATGCGATAGAAAGGAGCGCAAAAATGAAAAAAACTATAAGCGCAATGTTAGCAGCTGTCCTTCTACTGTCACTGACAGCCTGCGGAGGTAACAACAATAACAGCGATAACAATTCATCCTCTGCTATCAATGCGGATGGAAGCCGTGAAACCTATGTGACGTTCAAGGTTGGTACCAGCCACAATGCGGAATCTTTTTTCTATGCTGGCTTGGCTGAGTTTGAACGGCTGGTTGAGGAGAATACCAAGGGGGCGGTTCAGGTCGAGGTCTTTGCTGATGAGGCTCTGGGCACCGAGGGTGAGATGGCTGAGGGTGTGGCCATGGGCACAGTAGACGCTTGTCTGGTAGGCTCCAGCTCAGTAGCAAAACTGGATTCTAATTTTAATGTGTTTAGCTTGCCTTATCTTTTTATTGACAGTGACCATGTAGACGCTGTCTTTGCAGGTGAACCAGGGCAGCTTTTCCGAGACAATATCTGGAACAGCAATCATGTTATGATCCTAGATTACTGGGATTCCGGCTTCCGTCATTACTCAACTAACAAGGGAGAAATCAATGGTCCCGAGGATATGGCTGGACAGCTGATTCGTATTCCTGATAACCCCATTCAGGCTGCCACAGCTGCCGCTCTGGGTGCGTCTACTTCTACGTTGGGCTATAAAGAAGTCTATCTGGCTTGTTCCAACAATACTGTAGACGGTCAGGAAGGCCCTATTTTTGCTTTCTGTGATGATAACTTTTACGAAGTGCAGAAGTATATGGTTCTGGATGGCCACATTTACACAGTTATGGGCCTGCTGATGAATGGAAATGTCTGGGAAAAGTTGACCGATGAGGACCAAGAAATTGTAATGCAGGCTGCAAAGGACGCAGGCCTGGTGGAAAAGAATGGGATTCGCCAGAGCGAGGCTGAACAGATTGAGTTTTTAAAGGAAAAGGGAATGACAATTAATGAGAACCCCGATAAAGAGGCTTGGCGTGTGGCAACTGCCAGTGTATATGATCAGTTCGCTGATACCTATGGCGCAGATCTGATTGACCAAATCAAGAACTTCCAGTATTAATGTGTGCTCCTTTCTTCCAGATTGCGGAGCTTCTGGTTCAGGCCAGAAGCTCCGCGGTTCCCAATGTTAGAATTGAAAATCAATAAGATCGAAAGGAGATATTTTATGCATTCGTTCAACCGAAAACTACAAAAAATCTCCCGCGGCATTTATAAGGTTTTTTTTGTCTTTGCTACAGTTAGTTTTGCCGTACTGCTTGTAATTCTCCTAATCAATGTATTTTCTAGAAACTTTCTCAACGGTGCGGTCGCGTCTATTGAAGAAGGAAGTAGATTTATTTTTACATGGATCATGTTTCTGGGAATTGCCATCGGTGTGTACCGGAAAAAGCATCTAGGTGTGGAATTTCTGGTGGAAAAATATCCGCCCAAGCTGAAACGGGCTTTTTCCATAATCAGTGAGATTTTGACTATTCTGCTGTTTCTGGTATTGACCATTTATGGTTTTAAGTACTCTGCCAGTACCATGAGAATGTATTCTCCAATTATGTCTATCCCTTATGGATTGGTTTATCTCTGTATTCCTCTGTGTGGCGCATTCAGCTTATTTTATAGTATTGCCGGGATCATAAACGACCTGTATGGTGACGAGGAGAAGGGGGAGGGCAGCAAATAATGGTTTCTACCCTGTTGATTTTGATGATTGTTCTCTTCCTGATCCTAGTCATCTTTACTGGTACTCCCATTGCGGTAGCTTTGGGGCTGTCCGCAATCGCTGAACTGGTTATGCAGGGAGAGGTCCCGCTGATGATTGCGCCCCAGCGTATCTTTAACGGCGTAAATAGTGTGACACTGATGGGCATTCCCTTCTTTATGCTGGTGGGCTCTATTATGGAGCGCAGTGGAATTACCCAAAAACTGATTGATTTTGCCAACTCGCTGGTTGGCTGGCTGCGCGGTGGCCTGTGCTATGTAGGTGTTCTTACCGGCATCCTGATGGGCGGTATTTCCGGGTCCGCTCCCGCCGATACCGCGGCTTTGAGTTCTATTATGGTGCCGAGTATGGAGCGCAGCGGCTATCCAAGAGAATACTCCGCGGCCCTGATGGCCAGTTCTGGTACGCTAGGAATCATTATTCCCCCCAGTATGCCCATGATTGTATTGGCCAGTATTACTGGTATTTCAGTTGGGAAACTATTTCTAGGTGGTATTATCCCCGGTATCATGATTGGTGTTTCTTTTATGCTGGTCTGCGGGATCACCTGCTATGTACGCGGCTATGATAAAAACCACTGCAACCATTTCTCTGTTACCCAGGTTCTGAAGACGTTGCGGCATGCCCTGCTTCCGATTTTCGCTCCGGTCATTATCGTAGGTGGCATCCTGACTGGCATTGTAACCGCTACTGAATCTGCCATCACAGCAGTGGCTTATACCTTGATTGTTGCGATGGTGGTCTATCGGACTATCAGGATAAAGGACCTCCCAGAGATGTTTGTGGAATCAATAATTGGTGCCTCAAATGTCATGTTTATCATTGGCACATCCAGCCTCTTTGCTTGGATTTTGCAGAGCAATAACTTCCAGCAAGTTATTTTAAATCTGTTCGGTGATTCGGTCAGCAATAAAATCTGGGTCATGTTTATTGTCAACTTGGTGTTCTTTATCGGGGGGTTCTTTCTGGAGGGCACCGCCATGCAGATTATGTTTATCCCTGTTCTACTGCCCATTGTTCAGGCAGCCGGAATTGATACAGTTGCCTTTGGTGTTACCGTAATCTGCAATATAGCCGTAGGCAACCTGACTCCTCCCGTCGGCGTTTGTCTGTATGTAGCGGCCAATTCCTCTAACGCCAAGGTAGAGGGGATTATCCGCGAAATTATCCCGTTTGTCCTAATTACGCTGGTCGATGTTGCCATTTTGGTTGTGTTCCCGCAGCTGATTACATTTATTCCTAATATGATGAACGGATAAAAACAACGATACAGGATAAGGAAGGGTTTCTATGCCATTGAATCTGGTGGAAGAAATCAAAATTTGTGAAGTTGGACCTCGCGACGGCCTGCAAAATGAAAAGAGGATCTTGACCACAGAGGAAAAGTTAGTGCTGATCGAAGGTGTTGTACAAGCAGGTTTCTCCGTAATTGAAGTGGGATCCTTTATGAGCCCTAAAGCGGTCCCTCAGATGGCCAATACCGATGAGGTATTTCAAAATTTGAAGCGCAAAGAAGGTGTGGAGTACCGCGCGTTGGTCGCTAATTTAAAAGGTGTGGAGCGGGCCGCCGCCTGCGGTTGCAAAAAGGTCAAGCTGAATGTCTCCGCCAGTAAAGCGCACAATCTGGCCAACCTAAATCGGACTCCGGCGGAGACAGTGGAGGGTTTCTACGGCTGTATGGACGCGGCAAGGTCTGTGGGAATTGAGGTCTCCGGCTCGATCTCTATGGCCTTCGGCTCCCCTTGGGACCGGGAGATCCCTCTGTCCGACGTAAAGGAAATTGTGGACGCCTATCTGGCCGTGGGCGTGACGGAGATCTCCCTGTCCGACGCCTCTGGTCAGGCTTACCCCACACAGGTATATCAAATCTGTACCGATATGGCAAAGACCTATCCCCAGGTAGCCTGGTGGCTCCACTTCCACAATACCCGGGGGCTGGGGATCGCCAACATCATGGCTGGAATGCAGGCGGGCTTCACCCGGTACGATTCCGCTTGTGCAGGCGTGGGCGGCTGCCCCTTTGTGCCGGGTGCAGCAGGCAACGTGGCTACGGAAGACGTGGTCCACATGTGCGATGAAATAGGGATTAAAACCGGCGTGGATTTGGATCAGGCTATGAAGGTCAGCCGCCAGCTCATCCAACTGCTGAACCATGGAACCGACAGCTATCTGCTGCGGGCCGGAAAGTCCAGTGATCTGATTTCTGAACTGCCCACTGGACAGCTTAGAAATCAGACATTAAAATAAAACAAAAGTGTTCCGGCTGAGACAGAATGCTTTTGGGTTATTCAAGCGAAAGGGAACGATATGAGAAAGCGATTTTATCGGAAAAGCCCCTCTCCTGCCGCGCAAGCCATTGCAGGCTGTACAGTGAGTGTAGCAGGCATTTGCGCCGGGTTGTTCTATTTTATCCCTATCCATGAGGGTATAGGTACCTTGTGGACTATGTTCTGCGCGGTAATTGTGGGTATCTATTATGCGCGCTATACTCGGATTTGGAAAAGCACTTCGAAGAAAAAAGAGTAATATACAGATCGACACCAACCCCTAAGTGTTCTTATCTGCTCTATATGACAGACAAAATATTTAAAAGAGGGTTGAATTTCTACTAGAAGAATGAAATCAGTAGTTTGAATTCCCACATTAATAATCAGATATTTAAAAAGGGTCATCTGCCTTGATATCAAGGCAGATGACCCTTTTTAAATACACTCTGATGGAATATCCTGGTGCCCTTACCAGGGGTATCCCTCAAGTTCCACGGCTTTATATCAGCTTTTTTCCTGGAAACTGGCTCCGCATCCCCGGCAGGTGACTGTGATCTTCCCCTTGCCTCGGGGGACCCGGAGCTGCTGTCCACAGTTGGGACATTTGAAATACCGATGCTCCTTATCACGGGCGATGGTCCTGCGCAGGCGAAGCCACTGGATGGTTGGACCGGCCAGCTTCAAAAACCGCGCGTTTTCCTCCCGCCTCCGGGGCAGGTTCCGGGAGAGAAGGCGGAACAGGGAGAATACTATCAGCACACAGCAAACCCAATAGAGAATCTCGAACCTGGTGAGCAGGAACAAAAGGTATAGGACAAGATATGTGCCAATCAAAAAGACGTTCAGCTGGTCGTTACCATACCGGCCATACATAAACCGTTGGATCGCGTTGCGGATCATAAATGTGTGCCCCCTTAGGAAACAGGAGGCAGGCGTGTCCGCCTGCCAATGTACGATATTATGATAGTCTTTCTCCATGTAATCGTCAAGGCACCATTCGTAAACAAAATGTAAATTCCGTAGCCCTTTGCCACCCTCCGGCGCCTTTTTGCGCCTGACGACCCAGTATCAGGCCGAAGACTCTTGCGTCCGGGCGAAAAATAGGATATACTGTCACCATCCAAACAGAGGACAGGGGGACCTCGTATGAAGCGCATCGATAAGGAAAATTATTATCTGGACATTGCCGAGACCGTGCTGGAGCGGTCCACCTGCCTGCGCCGGTGTTACGGCGCTATCATCGTGAAAAATGACGAGATCGTGTCCACGGGCTACAATGGGGCTCCCCGTGGGAGGAAGAACTGTATGGACTTGGGCTACTGTACCCGGGAGGCCATGAATATCCCATCTGGTCAGCGGTATGAGCTGTGCCGCTCCGTGCATGCGGAGATGAATGCCATCATCTCCGCTGCCCGGCGGGACACCCTGGGTTCCACCCTCTACCTGGCGGGGCGGGAGGCGTCTACCGGCGAGCTGCTCCATGACGCCACTTCCTGCTCTATGTGCCGCCGGACCATCATCAACGCGGGTATCGACCGGGTGGTTATCCGCAACACAGATAAGGATTACTCCGTGGTCCATGTGGAGGACTGGATTCGGGAGGATGATTCTCTCCCGGAAAAGCAGGGCTGATCCCCTTTGCCCCATTGTTTGTAGGGAAATGCCGCCTATGGAACATGAAGGCGGCATTTTTATGGACAAAATTTGTATTTTGTCTTGACATTTACACGGCAGCGTGTATAATAATTAGGTCTGCCGATGTCGTCAGACAACATCCTTGCCCCTGGCATAAGACTTCAGGGGCCATATGTCCATAAGGAGGTGCAAAACATGGCAAAAATCAACGCGAACTACGAGGCGGTCTATATCCTACAGCCCGACCTGAGCGAGGAGCAGATCGCCGCCCTGGTGGCAAAGTTCAAGGCCGTGGTCGAGGCCAATGGTACCGTGTCCGAGATCGACGAGTGGGGCAAGCGCCGTCTGGCCTATCCCATCAACGATCTGATGGAGGGCTACTACGTCCTGATGACCTTTACTGCCGCCGCCGCTATCCCCGCTGAACTGGACCGTATTTTCCGGATCACCGATGGTGTGATGCGCTCCATGATTGTCTGCAAAGACCAGTAAGGGGGAGCGGATATGCTCAACAAAATCTTCATCATGGGTCGTCTGACCCGTGACCCCGAGCTTCGGCGCACCCAGACTGGCACGCCCGTGGCCTCCTTCTCCCTGGCCGTAGACCGGGATTTCAAGGACAAGTCCACCGGCGAGCGGACCACTGACTTTATCGACGTGGTGGCCTGGCGTCAGACTGGCGAGTTCGTCAGCCGCTACTTCACCAAGGGCCGTATGGCCGTGGTGGAAGGCCGTTTGCAGATCCGTGACTGGACGGATAAGGACGGCAATAAGCGCCGCTCCGCCGAGGTGGTGGCCGACCAGGTCTACTTCGGCGACTCCAAGCGGGATGGGGACGGAGGGGGCTTCTCCTCCGGGTATAGCCAGGGCGGCTCTGCCGCCGGCGGCTGGTCCGCTCCCGCTTCCAACTCCGGCTATGGCGCTCCGCCCGCGGACGGGGACCAGTTTGCCGATCTCTCTGATGATGACGGCCGGTTGCCGTTCTAACTTTGACCATGTATGGTCGTAAAAAGGAGGTCAATCCCATGGCTATGGAACGTGATAACAGAGCTCCCCGCGGCCGCAAGCGCCGCAAGGTCTGCGCTTTCTGCGTGGACAAGGTGGAGTGCATCGATTACAAGGACGCCGCCAAGCTGCGCCGGTTCACTTCCGAGCGGGCCAAGATCCTGCCCCGCCGCACCACCGGCACCTGCGCTATGCATCAGCGTCAGCTGACCGAGGCCATCAAGCGGGCCCGTCAGATCGCTCTGCTGCCCTATGTGACCGATTGATCGTGTCTATTAAAAAGCCGCCCATGGTTCATCCATGGACGGCTTTTTGTTGTAGCTGTATGATACACGCGGCCCGGTCAAATTCCCGCCTTTATCCTGAGAAGAAAAATAGCAAAGGCAGATACAAGAGCCAGGATTATCACGATTTTTAGGAGCTGTTGGGAGCGTTTCACATACTCAGGCGGAATATCATCCGACCGGCTGGAGCGGAGCTTATACCAGCAATACAGCGCAGGCACGCCAAGAAGGATGAGCAGTATCAACAGATACCAAGAGATGGAGGAAAGAATATGCTCTAATGCGCTCACTCCAAGCAGGGGAGCCGCAGAGTGAAAGGAAATCAGAAGTAAATAGAGGCTCAGACCCCAGTTTCCAAGACATAGAAGCTTATAATACAACTTTTTCATGCCAATTCCCCCTGAATAAAGGCTATACTCCACTGAGCCTGCGTGATGCTCTCTGCTGTGAAGGGGAGAGATAGGAACGACCGCTGTGCGGAAGCGCGATTGCCTGACGGTCATTCTATAGGGAAATGGGGGGCAAGGACATCATAAATTTTCTCCGGATCAATGGCCTGGTAGGTTCCGGAGGAGGTCTGGACCTGGAGGGTCACCTTGTCCTCCGTGCAATACAGGTCCAGGAAAAAATGCTCCCTCTCTCCCGTCATGGCCACAAAACAGTAGGACGCCTCTTCTGGAGGGGTATAGGGGCCAGAAAACAGCTGCGGCGGAATTTGGTTTCAGACAAGGCCCGGTACAGAAGGGCCGTTTCCTCCGCACTGGACTGATAGCTTATTCCCCCGTCAGATACGTTCCATTGGGGGAAATACAGAACGTCCACGCCTAAAATGCCGTCCTGACCGTCTGCAATTTCAACGGGGCGGAAGAATAGAAACCCCAATACTCCGATGAAAAGGGCGCAACCAGCCAGCAACAGGCACCCACATCCGGGCCTTTTTTTGATTTCTTTCATTGATGACCGACTTCCTATTCCAATCGAACTGGCATTTCTTACAAACACCAATTTCCCTATCTGTCCATCCAGCCTGTCCCAAATGCCATCCCCAATTCCAGTACCCACAGGGATGAGAGAAAAAACAGGCAGGTCAGTCCGTATCCAAAGAGCGTCCCGGTCACCAGCCTGCGCCCATTGCCGCTCTCATAAGGGGTCAGCGCCTGAAGTCCGCCGTCCAGCACCAGTGGGACAAGCAAGAGCAGGGCGGGCTTCCAGCCAGGGTGCCAGAGGGCAAAGGTGAGTCCACTAGCCAGGATGCCTGCAAGCTCACCGGTACACCGGGCACAGATTGGGAACTGTCTTCCGTGGAAGTGAAAGGAGCGGTCTGCCCGTTGGTGGCAGCCAAACAGAATTGGCAGCCACTTGTCAAACCAGTCCAGCATTTCAACTGCCCAGGACGATCCCAATCCCAAGCATGAATATCAGCACATAGTACAGCGCGCCAAGGCCCACAGCGACCAGTGCTCCAATACCGGCGGCCTTGGCTGTCCGGGGCTTCTGGTCCTTCCAGACCAGCCACAGCACCAGGCCGACAATGGGGATACAGCAGCCCAGAATCCCCCATCCAAGGCCGCCATTGTCTACCACCGGGGGAAGGGACGACTGAGAGGCACCGCACTGGGGGCAGGTGATGGTTCCATCCGCTATGGGAGCGCCGCAATGTCTGCAATATGCCATTTGGATTCCTCCTTTTTCAAACTGCATAATACGGATATTTCAAAGTCATTGTAGACGATTCTTCCTGAAAAGGCAAGAAAAAGCGCTCATTTTCTCAACTATGACACCCGGATCCGGAATGCTGCCCGGCTTCCAACCCCATCTCGTCCATGGCGTGAGCCATGTGGATGGCCATGGCGTGCTCCGCCCCTACTCCGTCCCTTCGGGCAAAAAACTCCAGCAGCAGGGCGTGGTCCCGCAGAGTGGCCTGGGCCAGATTCTCCTGGCCTTCTCCGGCGGATCCGATGGCCGTTTCCACTGCCTGGCTGATGATGGGCAGCAGGCGCATCATAAAAGCGTTGTGGGTGGCACGGACGATGGCCCCGTGGAATTCCAGGTCGGCCTGGGTCCGATCCTCGCCCGCCTGAATGCGGGCAGCCACCCGCTCTCCCTGGGTCAAAATTTCAGCCAGCTCCTGCTCCGTGGCCCGGACGCAGGCCAGACGGGCGGCCTGGGGCTCAAAGATAGCCCGCAGCTCGAACAGGTCCCGCAGTCGGCCCCTGATTTCTTCCAGGCGGCCAAAGCCAAAATCCTCAATCTCAGCCACCTGCCGGGACACAAAGGTACCGCGGCCCCGCTGGACCTCCAACACCCCTTGGACGGTGAGCGCCCGGATGGCTTCCCGCAGGGTGGCCCGGCTGACCCCCAGCTCATGGGACAGGTCTACCTCGTTGGGCAGCTTGTCTCCTGGGGACAGCCGCTCCTCGGCTACGATCTGGTTATAGAGCCGTTCTGCAGTCTGCTGGGATAAATTTGAGCCCATTGTGTCCGCCTCCTCTTGACATCCTTTCCCCCATGATATACTATATGGTCTGACAATTCAATAGTTATCAGACAACTGATGGCTTGATTTTTAAGGAGGCTTACTGTATGCGCTCTGATGTTGTAAAAAAAGGCGTGCCTGCCGCCCCGAACCGCTCTCTGCTCTATGCCCTGGGCTATACTAAGGAGGAGCTGGAGCGGCCCCTGATCGGCGTAGTCTGCTCCTACAATGAGATTGTCCCCGGCCACATGAACCTGGATAAGATCGCCGAGGCTGCGAAGGCCGGAATCCGGGCCGCCGGGGGAACTCCAGTGGAGTTCCCAGCCATTGCCGTGTGTGACGGCATCGCCATGGGCCATGTGGGCATGAAATACTCCCTGGTCACCCGGGACCTCATCGCTGACTCTACCGAGGCCATGGCTATGGCCCACCAGTTTGACGGCTTGGTGATGATTCCCAACTGCGACAAGAACGTGCCCGGCCTGCTTATGGCCGCCGCCCGGGTAAATATCCCCACCATCTTCGTGTCCGGCGGCCCCATGCTGGCCGGAACTCTAAATGACGGACGCCGCACCTGCCTGTCCCATATGTTCGAGGCGGTAGGCGCCTACTACGCCGGCAAACTGGACGAGGCCGGGGTGGAGGAGTATGAGAACAACGCCTGTCCCACCTGTGGCTCCTGCTCTGGCATGTATACCGCCAACTCCATGAACTGTCTGACCGAGGCCATCGGTATGGGACTGCGGGGCAACGGTACCATTCCAGCTGTTTGGTCCGCCCGTCTGCGGCTGGCCAAGCACGCCGGAATGCAGATCATGGACCTGGTAGCCAAGGACATTCGCCCACGGGATATTATGACCGAGGCGGCTTTCCACAATGCCGAGACCATCGACATGGCCTTGGGCTGCTCCACCAACACCATGCTCCACCTGCCCGCTATCGCACACGAGTGCGGTATTGAGCTGTCCTTTGACATGGCCAACGAGATCAGTTCCAAGACCCCCAACCTGTGCCATCTGGCTCCCGCCGGGGACACCTATATGGAGGATCTGGAGCGGGCAGGGGGCGTCTACGCCGTGATGGCGGAGCTGGCCGGAGCCGGTCTGTTGGACACCAGCCTGATGACCTGCACCGGCAAGACAGTGGCGGAAAATCTGGCGGGTGTGGTCAACCGGAATACCGAAATCATCCGGCCCATTGACAATCCCTACTCCAAGACCGGCGGCATCGCCGTCTTGAAGGGCAACCTGGCCCCCGACGGCTGTGTGGTGAAGCAGTCCGCCGTGGCCCCTGAGATGATGGTTCATGAAGGCCCCGCTCGGGTGTTTGACTGTGAGGACGATGCCATCCAGGCCATCTATGATGGCAAGATCGCGGCCGGGGACGTGGTGGTCATCCGCTATGAGGGACCCAAGGGCGGACCTGGTATGCGTGAGATGCTCAACCCCACGTCCGCCATCGCCGGAATGGGACTGGACAAGGACGTGGCTCTCATCACCGACGGCCGCTTCTCCGGCGCCACCCGGGGCGCCTCCATCGGCCATGTGTCCCCGGAGGCGGCCAGCGGTGGTCCCATCGGACTGGTGGAGGAGGGGGATCGAATTGCCATCGATATCCCCAACCACTCCATCACTCTGAAGGTGCCTGACCAGGAGCTGGCTGCCCGGAAGGCCAAGTGGTCCTGCCCCGAACCCAAGATCAGGACCGGCTATCTAGCCCGGTACGCCAAGCTGGTGTCGTCCGCTGACAGGGGCGCTATTTTGGAATAAACAGTGCGTCTGATAGAAACAAAGAGGGGGCTCCCACCTATATGGGAGCCCCAGTGTTTTGTTAAAAAGTCGCCTTGCATATCATTTTGGGAAATCACGTGAAACCGTCCCACTGCGGACGGTTTTCGGCGCTTCATGAAAGGGATCGTCACAAGATGGATTACCCAGAACAGGCTCAGACAATGGAACCTGAAGGACTTCAACAAAGACAACACAGAGATTGAAACAGCCCCGGTGGTGAGCAGCTGCTGCTCGCCTAAACAGGGCAAAAATAAGCTCTCCGGCCAAGCCGGAGAGCTTAAATAAAATAGGGAAGATTAGGTTAGGGACAGGGCCTCTTTCACCTTGGCGATAATGTGAGCGCCGATGTCACGGGAGGCGTCCACTGTCTGGGCACCCAGGTGGGGGGTGACGATAAAGTTATCACACTCAAACAGGGGGGAGTCAAAGCCGGCACCCTCAGTCAAACCGCCAGCAGCCAGCTCGTTCTCCATGACATCCGAGCCGTAGCCACCCAGCTTACCGGACTTCAGGGCCTCATACATATCCTTCTCGTTGACGATGCCGCCGCGAGCCATATTCAGAACCACAGCGCCGTCCTTCATCTCGGCGATGGACTTAGCATTGAACAGATTTTTGGTTTCGTCGGTGAGAGGCATATGAATCGTCACATAATCAGACACCTTCAACACCTCATCGATGGTCATGCTGGTGGCCTTCTGCTCCTCAAACACATGGGCGGGCAGATAGGGATCATAAGCGACCACGTTCATCAGGAAGGCACGGCCCAGTTCACCCACGCGCTGACCAATGCGGCCGAAGCCCAGCACGCCCAGAGTCTTGCCACGCAGCTCAGAGCCTACGAACTTATACTTGTCCCAGTTCTTGTTTACCTTCACGTCATAGCAGGCAGGGATGGTATGACGCGCGATATCCAGCATTTTGGCAATGGTCAGCTCGGCAACGGCGTTTCCGTTCAAGCCGGGGGCGTTGATGACCTGGATGCCCTTCTCCTTCGCCGTGTCCATATCAATGTGGTTCAGACCCACGGAGCAGACTCCGATGACCTTTAGATTCTTGGCAGCGTCCAAAATCTCCTTGTTAATGGCGGGGTCCACCCGCATGATGAGTACGTCATAGTCAGGGATCAGAGCGACCAGCTCCTCCTGGGTGGGGAGCATCTTCGTATCGACCTGCATGTACTTGCCGAGCTCCTCGGCAATAGAGCTATGGACTGCGTCAATGATGAGGCACTTCATAAATGATCAATCCTTCCTTAAAAATATGTTTGGACATACCTTTTGTTGATTTCCTTTTTCACTATCCCTATTATGCCACAAAATCTTTGCCAAGAATATCACCTTTTTGGTTATGGTTGCCACAACTGTTTGACTGTGATAAAATAGTTGCATACCACAAAAAAGTGAAGGAACTCCGTCAAAGTCAAGGAGGCTAAGTATGAATTTTCTGCATCTAAAATATTTTTTGATGGTAGCTGAAGAACTAAACATTACTCGGGCCGCAGAGCGGCTGTATATCTCCCAACAGTCCTTGTCCAATCACATCAGCAATATGGAGCGGGAACTGGATGTTAAGCTCTTTACCCGCTCCCCCAAACTGTCTCTGACTTATGCCGGCGGTCTGCTGGTGGAAACGGCTACCCAGATCCTGGACCTGTACAGCCAATATCAGACCAAAGTAGGAGATATCAACCGCCACTACTTAGGAATGCTGAGGGTCGGGATCTCCCATACCTGCGGTCTGGCGCTTATGCCGGATATCCTGCCAAAATTTCGACAGGAGTTCCCTTTGGTGGAATTTTCTCTTTTTGAGGGAAACTCTACCCAGTTGGAGGACGAGCTGTCCCACGGCCGAGTGGACCTGATTATCTGCTTTCAGCCCATCATGATGGATGGTGTGCGAACCGAACCTCTGACGGAGCAAAGATTAGTCATGGTGGTGCCCAGAGCCTTCACCGACGAGTTATTTGGCGAGCGAGCGGAGGAGGTCCGGGCCCAGTTTGCACAGGGAGCGGATATCGGAGCGTTCCAGCAGGTGCCTTTTATCCTCATTAAGCGGGGAAACCGGACACGGAATATTATTGATCAGTATTTCAGCCGGTATTACTTCAAGCCAAAGCTGATTTTGGAAACAGAAAATACGGTTACCACCTTAGCGATGGCGCAATCTGGCATCGGGATTACCATTTGTCCGGAGCTGTTTCTACGGGCCATTCCATCCCCCACGGCATCGGCGGGTGGGGTAGACCTGTTTCCCCTCACGGACCCCTCCACCTTCAGCAAGCTGGTAGCTGGATTTCGTCAGGACCGATATTTGTCCCATTTTGGCGAGCGGTTTATAGAGATTACAAAGGAAGTGCTGCAGTAAAAACCGCGGCCCCGAAACACCGGGGCCGCGGTTTGCCTTTTCTGTTGCAGGCGGATCTGGGCTGGGTCTCAAAAGCGGCTGATAGCCTATTTCCGGTCAGCTTTGAAGCTGATCCAGCTCCTCCATCCAGAGGGAGTTCACCGCGTCGCTGGGCATCCGCCAGTCTCCACGGGGAGACAGAGTCAGGGAGCCCACCTTGGGCCCGTCGGGCAGGCAGGAGCGTTTGAACTGCTGGGCAAAGAAGCGGCGGTAGAAATTTTGGAGCCACTTCAGGATGGCCGCCCGGTCATAGTAGTTCCCCAGGGCGTACAAGGCCAGCCGGAACACCTTGCGGGGGGAGAAGCCCCAGCGGACGGCGTAGTAAAGGAAAAAGTCGTGCAGCTCGTATGGTCCAACCAGATCCTCGGTCCGTTGGGCGATCTCCCCCTCCTTGGGGGGGAGCAGCTCTGGAGAGACGGGAGTGTCCAGGATATCCCGCAGCACGGCGGCCAGTTCGGGGTCGGAGGGCTCCACCGTATCTGCGGAGTAGGCCACCAGATGGCGTACCAGAGTTTTAGGAATAGAGCCGTTCACGCCGTACATGGACATATGGTCTCCGTTGTAGGTGGCCCAGCCCAGAGCCAGCTCGGAGAGGTCGCCTGTACCGATGACCAGCCCACCCTGGTGGTTGGCTACATCCATCAGAACCTGGGTACGCTCCCGGGCCTGGCCATTTTCAAAGGTGACGGATAGGTCGTCCATAGACTGGCCGATATCCCGGAAGTGGACTCGCACCGCCTCGCCGATATCGATGGTCTGGAATGTGGTCCCGATTCGCTCGGCCAGCAGCTGGGCGTTAGACTTGGTACGGCTGGTGGTGCCAAAGCAGGGCATGGTGACAGCGGTGATGTCCGTGCGGGGCCGGCCTAGCAAATCCATGGCCCTGGCGGTGATGAGCAGGGCCAAGGTAGAGTCCAGCCCACCGGACAGCCCCACCACGGCGCTTTTGGCCCCAGTATGAGCCAGCCGCTTTTTTAAGCCTAGAGCGGCGATATGCAGGATCTCCCGGCAGCGCCGGTCCCGGTCACCGCTGTCGTCGGGGACAAAGGGATTTGTCCCAATGGGGCGTGTGAGGGAGGTTTCCACCGGCTCCAGCGAGAATTCGGACCAGTCCATCCGCTCCTGCCTGGCGGGGGGGAAGGTAGTGATGCGGCGGCGCTCGAAGGCGATCCGGGCCACATCCACCTCGCTGACAGTCAGTCCATCCGCAAAGCGGCGCTCCGCCAGGACGGTCCCGTTTTCCGCAATCAGATTGTGGCCGGCAAAGACCAGATCGGTGGTGGACTCCCCCTCGCCGGCGTCGGCGTAGACATAGCCGCACATCAGACGCCCGGACTGACCGGCAACCAGAGCCCGTCGATAGTCCGCCTTGCCCACCGTCTCGTTGGAAGCCGACAGATTTAGGATCAGAGTGGCGCCGGACTGGGCCAGAAAAACGGAGGGGGGGGCGGAGGACCACAGATCCTCGCAGATCTCCACGCCGACCACCAGATCGGGCAGAGTGTCGCACCGGAACAGGTGGCGCTTGCCCAGAAAGACCTCCTGTCCGCACAGGGTCAGAGAGAGAAATTCCTCCTCCGGCCCGGGCTCAAACCACCGCTTCTCATAAAATTCCCCGTAGTTGGGCAGGCAGGTTTTGGGAATCAGCCCCAGCAGCTTCCCCCGGCAGAGCACGGCGGCGCAGTTGTAAAGCTTGCCCTCCGCCCGCACCGGAAGCCCCAGGGCCACCAGCATATCCACGGGACGGGTGGCCTCCAGCACCTGCCCCAGCGCATCTTCGGCGCCGCGGAGCAGGGTGTCCTGGAAAAACAGGTCGCCACAGGTATAGCCGGTCAGACATAATTCCGGAAGGGCCAGGACTTTGACGCCCTGCTCCTGAGCCTCCCGGATTAGGGCGATGCACTGCCGGGCGTTATAGGCACAGTCGGCCACCCGGATCTCCGGGGTACCGGCGGCCACTTTGATAAATCCGTCACGCATGATAAAAAACCTCCTAAGGTCAGGATATAGACACAAATATTGAGGATATCTTACTCCAGATTCCAATAAAATGCAAGAAGAAGGCAGGCGGTATTATACGCATTGATATAAAAACAAAAT
Source organism: Flintibacter sp. P01028 (assembly GCF_041925235.1). NCBI lineage: Bacteria > Bacillati > Bacillota > Clostridia > Eubacteriales > Flintibacter > Flintibacter sp. P01028. Next base: position 795,510 of record NZ_JBHEVC010000001.1, on the reverse strand, counting down.
TGTTAATATTATTGTAATAATTGTGCATAACAGGGAAGTTACTATTAATATTAACTTTCCGGATACGCCAGCTCAAATTAGCTAAAGGTTAAAAAATAATGAAAGTAACATTACGCTTATGGAAAAAATTTATTTGGGGTTTGTATCTATTTGATATTCTTGTTACATTACTCATCCCACTATTTCCGTCATCTGTTGTGTTGAGGGTCATTGTGTGTAGCTTATGGGTGGTGTCGGCGATATTGATAGTGTTCAGACCCTGCCCGGAATGCAGGAAAATGCTTGCTTATTTCAATCAGGAGCGGTGCCAGAATTGTGGAGAAAAAGTGGATCGTGATAAGGAGATCTTCCGTATCCCCACCTGGAAAGAACAGAAGGAGGGCTATCGGGCAAAATTTGAAGCCTGGAAGAAAGAGGTCATGAAAAAAAGGCCATAAAACCAGAGAAACGCCCCCGGCGGAGCAGTTCGCCGGGGGCGCTTTTTTGATATGTATCCTATGTTCTGAAGGAGGGGAGAACGGGAGGGGCAGCGGCCTTTGGGTTAGTCAGTGGACTGAGTCCCCGGCCAGGAGGTCTCCTCGATTTGGGTGACTGTGCCGTCCACCACCGTGAGGGTATACCCATAGGTCCAATCGGCGTTTTCCAGTTCTGCCCAGGCCTGGGCGGCCTCCGCTGACACCGGCAGGGTATATTGAGTGTGGTCGCTGTCAGCGCCCTGTCTGCTCTGCGGGTCGATGGTTACACTATCCCCGCCGTCGTAGAAAAAGATGCTGCCCGGCTCCACAGGAATGGAGGAGAGAAGGGCGGCCCCCGGCCCCGGAAGCTCTATCCGGCCGCACCAGCCGGTAAAGTCCAGGCCGGCCCCGTCCAAAGCCAAATGGGCGCTGTCAGAGAGCTGGACCCGGACCGCCCGCCCCGCTCCGTCCAGCACCACCTCGCCGGGGACGCCGGCCTGGGACATGCCAACGGTGTGCTGAATGGTAACGGGGTTGAGGGAGTAGGCCTCCCCCTCCCAAGTGTGGAGCAGAGACGCCCCCTCCGCCAGCTCCGCTGTGCGCTCACGGGACAGGAGATCTCCGGAAAATACCTCATCCCACAGGGCGTCGGGGTCGGACAGCTGCTCCCGGGTCAGGGGGACATAGGCGACTGTGCCCGCCTCCGGGTCCAGGGCGGTGATCCAGGCTCCGTCCCCCTCCGGCCTATCTGCCTCGGCCTGGCAGCCAACCAGGCTGCCTGCCAGCACAGCGGCGGCCATTGCCGCCGCCATCGCCGCCCGGCCCCGGCGCTTGGGGGAGCTGTCCATGATGGCCCGGAAGCGGGCAAAGACCTCCCTCTTGTCCCCGGAAAAGCCGGTGGTCAGCCGGGACAGGCCATGCTCCTCGGCGGTCATCTGGTCCAGAAGGGTCCGGCCATAGGCCCGTCGGCCTGCCTCGTCCCGGGCCTTCAGCAGCTCGTAGTCACAGCACAGCTCCACGTCCTGCTGTGCCCGGCGGGCCATGAGCCACACCAGAGGGTTGAACCAGTGAAGACTGCGGGCCAGAGAGATCAGAAGCAGATAGCCGGTGTCCCGGTGCTTCAGATGGGTCAGCTCGTGGGCCAGGGCGGTCCCCAGACTGCCGCCGGTCTGGCCCTGGGGCAGCAGAATGACCGGGTGGAGAAAACCCATGAGCAGCGGAGTGTGGACCAGGGTGCAGCGGTACAGTTCCAGCGGGCGGTCACAGCCCACCACCCTCCTCTGCTCCGCCAGGGCCGATAGGTCCTCCTCCCCGGCGGGGACGCTCTGCCGGAGAGCCCGGCGGCGGAACAGCCCATAGCGGACCAGCCCCCCGAAAAAGAGGGCGGCGGCGGTCAGCCAGTAAACAAGATAGGCCATTCCAGTCCAGTGGACGGTATAGGTGGTGGCGCCGTTTATGGTGACCGTGCGCAGGTAGTCGTTGTCCCGGATCAGCACATCCCGGCCCGCGGCATCCTCATAGTGGACATGGTGTCGGAACCAGATATTTTCTCCATCAATGGTCGCCATGGCTCCGCCGGCCCCGCCGCTCCCGGCCTCCACGATCCGCTCGTGGTCCCGCGAATAGCCGTTCACCCGGTCGTAAGCCCCCTCCAACACCGCCTGGGGGGTGGCCACATCAACGAGGGAGGGTACCCAGACGGCCAGAAAGGACCGGGCGGACAGGTACAGGAACATGACCACCATCAGCCAGGTCCACACCTGCCGCCACCAGGTTGGGGCAAACCGCCCCTCCAGCCGCCGGCGCAGGAACAGAAGCAGGGCGATCAGGGCCCCAAAGCCCAGGCTGGTGGCCAGAAGATGGGTCAGATTTTCTGCCATATCAGCGACCTCCTTTTTCCAGCAGCGCCTCCAGCGCAGCCACGTCCTCCTGGGTCAGCTTGGCGTCGGGCAGCAGGGCGGCCACCAGACTGGGCAGCGAGCCGCCGTGGAGCCGGTCCAGAAAGGAACGGCTCTCGGCCTTCAGATAGTCCTTTTGGGCGACCAGCGGGGTATACAGGTTCGCTCTGCCGGCCTTCTCCCCCCGGACGAAGCCCCGTTCCTCCAACCGGGAGAGCAGCTTGAGCAGGGTGGGGGCCTTCCAGTCCCGCTCCAGCCGGGCGGCGATGTCCGCCGTGTGAGCAGGGTAGGCATCCAGAGCCCACAGGGCCTGCATCACCTCAAGCTCCGCGTCGGGAAGTCGGGTCAGCGCGTCGGTCATATCGGCACCTCCTTATTAGACGTTTGTCTATCTATATTTTACAACTGTCTAATTGGAATGTCAAGAAAAACTGGGGCCCAGCGGGCCCCAGCTTTCAATGAATATCAGCCGACCGAGACATAGTCCTTGGATATGTAGCCGATTTTGCCTCCGCCGTAGTCAAATTTGCACCAGCCGTTGGTTTCCTCCAAGACGGTGATCTTGGCGCCGTTGGAAGCACTGGCCACCACGTCGTACTCCTTGCCTGGGCCGGAGCGGATATTCAAACCGTTCTCAGCGTTTACAATGGTGGCGGGCGTGTTAGGGGCGATGGTGCCGGTAGTTCCAGTGTTCCCACCGGTGGAGCCAGTATTTCCACTCTGGCCGCCGGTGCTGCCGCTGGAGGAGGCGCCAGAACCCCTGCAGTAAACAGTACACTGGGCGGTCTTGTCTCCGGCGGTGGCGGTGACCGTGACCTTGACCAGATCACTGGTGGTATTCACATTGGTGATCATACCGTCCTGGGTGACGGTCAGGGCCGACTCATCGCTGCTGGACCAGGCAACTGTGGCGTCGGCGGGGTCCACCTTGACCACAAATTCAAATGTTTCATTGGCCTGGAGGGTGATGTCGGACTTATTCAGCGTCAGGCTGGACACAGCCACAGGTTCGGGGTCGGGCTGGGGATCCGGCTGCTCTGACTGGTCTCCGCCACTCTGGCTGGAATTGGGGGAGCTGCCGTCAGGGGAGCTTGTAGAGGTGGAGCCGCCGATGGAGGTGCTCTGGCTGGTACCCGCCGAGGAGGAGCCACCGTCCTTGTCCTGGGTAAACAGGGGGAGCAGTTTGGTAAAGACGATAAACAGCGCGGCGATGATCAAGACCAGAGAGATGACCAGAGCTACCACCTGGACCGGATTCACCGGTCCTCCGTAGCCGCCGCCTCGGGTATTGGCCACACGCCGTCCACTGCCTCCGCCACGTCCAGGGCGCTCGTCACAGAAGGGACAGCGTTTATAAGTAGTTGCGTAGTACTCGCCGCATTTGTCACAGCGTATCACATCGTTGCGCCGGGGAGCATTCTGGGTGCCGGCTCCGCCGCGGCGGGAGGGGGCCTGTTTTTCTGCCATGATCGAGTTCCTCCACAAGCTAGGATATCCTTGCGTCAACAAGGGGATATAGTCCATTGTACAAGGATTTTATAGTGTCGTCAACGAAAAATGTCGAAATAACAAAATGTTCATAATCTTATGTCGGAATTTCGTGAGAAGGAGAGAAAGGGAGGCGTGTATCCTTGACCGCCGCCCCCCTTTCTTTTATAATAAAAGGAACAAAGCCCCCGTGCCGCTGGCGCGGGAAGAGAGGGGTGCGCGATGAAGGGGACTATGACCGCCGGCGAGGTGCATAAGCAGTACAACGAAATCGTCACCGCCTTCCGCAAATTGATTCCGGACCCGGCTCTGCGCCTGACGTTCAGCCGTCAGGTGGACGGCTATATGCGCCAATATGCCCTGGGGGTGTGGCAGGCGGACAACGCCAGCGCCATCACTCCCCGACATGTGGAATTTTATAATGCGGTCTATTCTGCCGGGAATCCGGTGCCCTCTGCCCTGTACTGGGAGGTGGCCACAGGGGTGGCCGGCTTTGACCTGTTTCAGCCCCCCGCCTTTTTCCAGGACCTGCTCCGGTACGACCGGATGAAGGGAACCACTCTGGCCCGGCGATTTGCTGACCAGCTTACCCTGGTCCTACTCCTGCTGGCCGCTGTGGACGATGTGGTGAGCGAGAGCGAGGCGGGGTTTGTCAACTCCTGTAACGACACTCTCCTCCACCTGTGCGACCAGGAGGGGCTGCGTGCTGACCGTCCCGCCTTGAAGGCGGACGACTTCATCGCCCGACGGCCTGTCCCGCCTCCGCCCCCTGCCCAGCCGCAGAGGGAGGAGCCCACGGAAAAGAAAGAGGAAGGGCCTGCCGCTGAACGTCCCAAGTTGGAGGAGCTGCTGGCCGAGCTGGACGGGCTATGCGGCCTGGACAAGGTGAAGTCCGATGTGAAGAGCCTCATCAATCTGGTGAAGGTGCGCAGGCTTCGGGAGGAGGCGGGCCTGCCCGTCCCGCCCATGTCCCTCCACCTGGTATTCATGGGAAATCCGGGGACTGGCAAGACCACGGTAGCCCGGCTGCTGGCCAAGATATACCAGGCGATAGGGGTGCTGTCTACCGGGCAGATGGTGGAGGTGGACCGGTCCGGACTGGTGGCCGGCTTTGTGGGCCAGACGGCCCTGAAGACCCAGGAGGCGGTACAGAAGGCGGTGGGCGGCGTGCTGTTTATCGATGAGGCCTACGCCCTGGCCGGTACGGACAGCGCCAACGACTTCGGACATGAGGCCATCGAGGTGCTGCTGAAAAACATGGAGGACCACCGAAAGGACCTGATCGTCATCGTGGCCGGTTACACGGACCGGATGGAGCGATTCATCCACGCCAATCCGGGACTGGAGTCCCGATTCAACAAGTATTTCTTCTTTGAGGACTACGACGCCGCCCAGCTTATGGATATTTTCGTGTCCATGTGCCGTAAGAACGGCTATGCCCTGTCCGGAGAGGGGGAGGGGCTGGCTCGAAGGGAACTGGAGGAGCTGTACCGGAACCGGGACGAGAACTTTGGCAACGCCAGAGAGGTACGCAACCTCTTTGAGAAGGCGGTGGCTCGTCAGGCGGACCGGGTGGCCCAGCTGGACGGCCCCACCAGGGAGCAGCTGATGGAGCTGCTGCCCCAGGATATCAAGCCGTAAGAACTGCTCTCCCCTGAAAGACAGAGGGAAAGAGCGCAACATAAGGAGGAAAAATTATGCTCATAGAGTTTGAAAAGCTGCAGGAGAACCTGGTCCCCAAGCCTCGAGGCGGGGAGGGGGAGATGTACACCCGGACCTTCCAGGACGAAAATAACAAGATCATGCAGATCCGCCTGACCCCCGGCAGCCACCTGGGGATGCACACCCATGAGGTGGACAGCGAGGCGTTCTATATCCTGTCCGGGACCGGAAAGGTACTGTGTGACGGAGTGGACGAGCCGCTGGCTCCCGGCAGCTTTCATTACTGCCCCAAGGGCCATGGCCACCGCCTGATGAATGACGGCACCGAGGACCTGGTCCTGGTGGCCATCATTCCCAACCACGGCGCATGAGAATCGCCTTTTACACCCTTGGATGCAAGGTCAACCAGTACGAGACACAGGCCCTGGAGCAGATCGTGACTGCCCGTGGCCATCTTCTGGTGCCCTTTGAGGGAGAGGCAGACGCCTACATCATCAACACCTGCACGGTCACCGCGGTGAGTGACAAGAAGTCCAGACAGGTGATCCGCCGGGCCAGAAAGCGCGCCCCGGACGCCGTCATTGCCGTGTGCGGCTGCTATCCCCAGACGCATCCGGCGGAGCTGGAGGGGCTGTCCATTGACCTGGTGTCCGGCACCGGGGACCGGGCCGGCTTCGTGGACCTGCTGGAGCGGACCTGGCGGGAGCGCCAGCCCATCACCGCCCTGGACGACGCGCTGAAAAGGCGGGCCTTTGAGGTCCTGCCCGCCGGCGGGCTGGAGGGCCGCACCAGGGCCATGCTGAAGGTGGAGGACGGCTGCGTCAACTTCTGTACTTACTGTATCATCCCATACGCCAGAGGCCCAATCCGGTCCCTGCCTTTGGAAAAAGCGAAGGAACAGGCCGCCCAACTGGCGGCGGAGGGCTACCAGGAACTGGTCCTCACCGGCATCGAAATTTCCTCATGGGGACAGGAGCGAAAGGACGGCACTGCTCTCATCGACCTGGTCGAAGGGGTGTGTCAGGCGGTCCCCGGCTGCCGGGTCCGGCTGGGCTCTCTGGAGCCCCGGACTGTCACCAGAGAGTTCTGTACCAGGGCGGCCCGGCTGGACAACCTGTGTCCCCACTTCCACCTGTCCATGCAGAGCGGCTGTGACGCCACCCTGAAGCGGATGAACCGGAAATATGACACAGAGCGGTTTTATGAGAGCGTGGCCCTGCTGCGGGACCACTTCGAGGACCCGGCCATCACTACGGATATGATCGTGGGCTTTCCGGGGGAGACGGAGGCGGAATTTGGGCAGACAATGGACTTTATCCAGCGGTGCGCATTTTCCGCCATGCACATTTTCCCCTACTCCAGGCGGCCGGGCACTCCGGCGGCCCAGATGGCGGGCCAGGTGCCTAAGGCCATCAAGGAGGAGCGGGCTCGGCGGGGAGCGGCCGTGGCCGCCCAGATGGAGCGGGAATACCTGGAGCGGTTTGTGGGGCGGACCCTGCCTGTCCTCTTTGAGGAGGAGCGGGACGGCCTGTGGCGGGGCCACACCACCCGGTATACAGAGGTTGCCCTCCAAAGCGGGGAGAACCTGCACAATCAGATCAGACAGGTAACTTTCACCGCTGTGGAGGGCAGCGTCCTGCTGGGGCGGGAGGCGGATTGAAAAAAATGTGGCTCTCGAAGGCCGCCGGTGTTATAATAGGAGCCGCTGCTGGGCGATAATGTTTAGGGCATCACGCTGCCCGTTGAGAGGAGCGCTTCACAAATGAGCGAAGAGATGAACTTTACCCCCAATCCGGGGAAAAACCTGATCCGCGCGGTGGATGGGGTGGACTATATGCGTATCCCGGTCAAGACACACTTGATCACAAAGGATGACGATATGGCGGACGTGGTGAAAAAATATCCTCAGGATCTGATGAGGGAGGGAGATATTCTCTTCATTTCGGAGAAGGCAGTGGCCTGTACCCAGTGCCGTGCCATCCCCATGGAGGATATTAAGCCCCGTAAGCTGGCCGTCACCTTGAGCCGCTATGTCACTAAGACCCCGGCGGGCATTGGCCTGGGGATTCCGGAGACTATGGAGATGGCCCTTCAGGAGTGCGGTACCTTGCGCATCCTCTTCGCCGCCTTCTGCTCGGTCATCGGCAAGCTGCTGGGAAAGAAGGGGTGGTTCTACATTGTGGCCGGACCGAAAGCCAGAGGCATCGACGGCCCTACGGAGGGCACCATTCCGCCCTATGACCACTATGTGGTCCTCACTCCGGCCGACCCCATGGGGACGGCCAAGAGTCTGGCGAAGGCCCTTGGACACCCGGTGGCCATCGTGGACATCAACGACCTGGGGGCCAATATTTTAGGCTTCTCGGAAAAACAGCCCTCTATGGACCAGATCGCCAAGATCCTGGGGGATAACCCCCTGGGCCAGGGAGAGGAATGTACGCCCATGGGCATCATCCGCCGGGCATAACAGGAAAACAAAAGCCTCCGGCCCGTTAGCAAGGGGCCGGAGGCTTTTTCATGCCTGATCCTCCATACGGGGGTCGGGCAGATCCACATAGATGGGGCTGTGGCCGGTGGACTCCACAAATCTCAGCAGATCCTCCCGCTTCAACTGGAGGGTAGAGGTGGAGCGGCCAGGGTGGCCACTGATGAATTCGTCGGCCAGCAGATCCCGGTCAATGACCAACTGGACCTGATGTTGGGCGTCAAAGAGCAGCTCCAGAGCGGATACGGAGCCGGGAACGGTCTGAAGGAAGTCTCGCATATGGCCGTCATCGGCGAAGGACAACCGGGCGCACCCCAGTTGGGCGGACAGGAATTTGGTTTTAAAGGGCTTGTCGCCCGGCATCATCAACAGATAGAACTCCGTCTGCTGGCGGTTGCAGAGAAACAGATTTTTGCAGATCTTAGAGCCCAGGACCGCCTCTACCTCCTGGCAGAACTCAATGGTGTCGGCGTGGTCATGGTCAACCCGGACAAAGGGAATGGACAGCTCCTCCAGCCGGTCATAGATGGCAAATTCCTGGGGGATGCGGTCGTCAGTGGGGCGGGTGGTATAGCGGTTTTTATCTATGTACATATCGGTCCCTCGTAATTTAGATGGTAGTGGAACGTGAAAAGAGAGCGCCTGCCCCTCCGTGGGGCGGGCGCTGTCCGCTTTAAAACTGGAATATAGCGCCGATCACGGCGGCAGCGGCGATAAAGACAATGGGATGGAGCTTCTTCAGCTTCTTGGTCTGCATACACAGGAAGATAGCTACGGCCAGGGCGATAGAGGGCCAGTGGAGGGCAAAGGTGTGCTCCGCGGTGCCGCCCACCAGCAGGAATACCGAAACAGCCACGCTCAACCCAGCGGAGGCAATCAGCCCGGTAGAGGCGGGGCGCAGGCCGTAAAAGACGGCGTCCACCGCCTTGGACTGGCGGAATTTCTGGAGGAAGCCGGCGATGATGATGATAACTACGATGGAGGGGAAGATGAGCCCCAGAGTGGCAACCACAGCGCCGGGTAGACCGAAGATCTCAAAGCCCACATAGGTGGCCATGTTGACGCCCATGGGACCGGGGGTGGACTCGGACACGGCGATCATGGTGGTCAGCTCCACGTCGGTGAACCAGCCAGTGCGGGTCCCCATGTCCTGGAGGAAGGGGATGGTGGCCAGTCCACCGCCCACGGCAAAGAGGCCCACCTTGGCAAATTCAAAAAACAGGCGCAGTAAGATCATTGGTCAGCCCCTCCCTTCTTCATACCGGCTATCATACGGGCCACATAGCCAACCACGCCGGAGCACACAATAAGAATGACGGGGGACAGGTCCACAAAGAAGGCCAGCAGCAGGACAGCCAGGAAAATACATACAGACAGGGCGTCCTTCAAGTTGGACTTGCCCAGCTTGACCACACTGGCGGCAATCAGGGCCACCACAGCGGCGTTGATGCCCGCCAACGCATGCTGGACCACAGGGATATCCGCAAAGTTGGACAGGAAGGCGGCGATCAAGGTGATGATGACAAGGGAGGGAAAGACCAGGCCCAGGGTGGCCAGCACACCGCCAGGGATTCCCCTGTACTTGTATCCGATGAAAGTGGCGGTATTTACCGCGATAATACCGGGGGTGCACTGTCCCACGGCGAAGTAGTCGGTGAGCTCCTCCTCGGTGGCCCAGCCCTTTTTCTCCACCACCTCCCGCTGAAGGATGGGAAGCATGGCATAGCCGCCGCCAAAGGTGCATACCCCCACCTTGGCGAAGGTGACGAACAGATCGACCATAATATTCATGTAGCAGCTACCTCTCAGCGATCAATATTCAGATATAGAGCCCAGACAGGACGGCGGCCCCCGCCTTCAACGCGGCGTGTCGGTGGGGCGCGGGGTGCTCCTGGCTAGGCGGACAGGTCCTATACATTAAATCGGAAGAGGATGATATCGCCGTCCTGGACGACATACTCCTTGCCCTCAGAGCGGATCAGGCCCTTCTCCCTGGCGGCGGCCATGGTGCCACAGGCCATCAGGTCTTCGTAAGAGACCACTTCAGCCCGGATGAAACCCCGTTCAAAATCGGAGTGTATCTTGCCAGCGGCCTGGGGGGCCTTGGTCCCCTTCACGATGGTCCAGGCCCGGCACTCGTCCTCGCCGGAGGTCAAGTAGGAGATCAGGCCCAGCAGGGTGTAGCTGGCCTTCACCAGCCGGTCCAGGCCGGACTCGGCTACCCCCAGGTCGTCCAGAAACATCTTCTTCTCCTCGCCGTCCAGCTGGGCGATCTCCGCCTCCAGCTTGGCGCACACGGGGATGACCTGGGCCCCCTGAGCGGCGGCCCGCTCCTCCACCTGCTGGTAGTAGGGGACGGAGTGAGGATCTGAGAATCCCTCCTCGTCCAAATTGGCGGCGTAGATGACGGGCTTTAAGGACAGCAACTCACAGTCGGGATATTCGGCGGCGATATCCACCGCTTCATAGGAGCGGGCGGATTTGCCGTCGTTGAGCCAGTCCCGCAGGCCCTCAAAGTCGGCCGCTTCCTGAAGGAACTTCTTGTCCCCCTTGGCCATCTTTTTGGCCTTGTCAATGCGCCGCTCTACCATCTCCAAATCAGCCATTACCAGTTCCAGGTCGATGGTGTCCATGTCCCGGACGGGATCAGTGGATCCCTCCACATGGATGACGTTGTCGTCATCAAAGCACCGGACTACATGGACAATGGCGTCGGTCATGCGGATGTTGCCCAGGAATTTGTTGCCCAGGCCCTCTCCCTTGCTGGCTCCCTTCACCAGACCGGCGATGTCCACAAATTCGATGACCGCTGGTGTGGTCTTCTTGGGGTGGTACATCTCGGACAGCTTATCCAGCCGGTAGTCAGGGACAGCCACCATGCCCACGTTGGGGTCGATGGTGCAGAAGGGGTAGTTGGCGCTCTCGGCGCCAGCGTTGGTGATGGCGTTGAACAGGGTGCTCTTTCCAACGTTTGGAAGCCCCACGATGCCCAATTTCAAGGCGATCCCTCTTTCCAAATGGTATTTTTATGAATCAGCCCAAATATTATATCTGTTTTAATCCGGGGATGCAAGGGGTGACAGGCAGAAATCCGACGGGGAGGCTTGGATTTTCCCTGTGGAGTGGCCCAAAAGGCCGGTCCAGTGGATAAAAAAACGGGGCGATTTTTAGAGAAATATGGTATAATAATTCTATGAAAGAATTTAACCGCCTTGTCCCTTTCCCCGCCGCCAGAAGCCAATTTCAGGCGGGTGCGTACCTGGGTGGTTTGAAACATGGGGTAGAGGAGGAAAAACGATGTACTACCGGACCAACTATGATTCACCTGTCGGCCCCCTTATGCTGGCCAGCGATGGGACTAGTCTGACAGGTCTGTGGATGGAAGGCCAGAAATATTTTGGCGGCGCCATCCGGGAGGAACTGGTCCAAAGGGATGACCTGCCCGTCTTTGCTATGGCTCGAACATGGCTGGAGCGGTACTTTGCCAGGGAGAGGCCTGACCCGTCGGAGCTCCCCTTGGCGCCGCGGGGCGGAGAGTTCCGCCAGGCGGTGTGGGAGCTGCTGTGCCAGATTCCATATGGAGAGCTGACGACCTATGGTCACCTGGCGAAAGAGATGGCGGCTCGCCTGGGCAGAGTCTCCATGTCGGCCCAGGCAGTGGGCGGCGCGGTGGGGCATAATCCCATCTCCATCATCATTCCCTGCCACCGGGTGGTGGGGAGCGACAGCAGCTTGACCGGCTATGCCGGAGGATTGGAAAAGAAAAGGTATCTCCTCTCTTTGGAGGGGATTGATGTGACAACACTCAGCACCCCTACACGGGGAACGGCGCTGTGAGGAGGGGGAGCATGGACTGGCCAGATGGAAAGACAAGGTGCCCGTGGGCTAACCCCAACAACCCCCGGTACCTCCAATACCACGATAAGGAGTGGGGGGTCCCCGTCCACGACGACCAAAAGCTCTTTGAAATGCTGATCTTGGAGAATTTTCAGGCTGGACTGTCCTGGGAGTGTGTCCTCAATAAGTGGGAGGCTTTTTCCAGGGCCTTTGACGGCTTCGACCTGGAGAAAGTGTGCTCCTATGGACCGGAGGAGCAGGCCCGCTTGAAAAGTGACCCAGGCATCATCCGCAACGGGAGGAAGATCGCTGCCGCCGTCCAGAATGCCCGGGTGTTCCGAGAGATTCAGAGGGAGTGGGGCAGCTTCGACCGCTATCTGTGGCACTGGACGGAGGGCCAGGTGGTCTGTGAGCAGGGGAAGGCCAGCTCCCCGCTGTCCGACCGGGTATCCAGGGATCTGAAAAAACGGGGAATGACTTTTGTGGGGACAGTCATCATCTACGCCTACCTCCAGGCCGTAGGGGTCGTTTGGTCCCATGAGGAGGGCTGCTTCCTGGAGAGCCGTCCCGGACCCGGCCCGCTTTCTGAAGCGGCGCTTTGACGAGAGTTTGACTGAATTACTCCTCCGGTTCCGGTGGTGGGAACTGGAGGGAGAGGCGCTGGTATCTGTCTTGCCGCTGCTCTGCGACCCGGACCTAGAAAAGGTGCGCCAGAGCTTGGAACACTTGCTGGCGAAAGAATAGAGAGAAATCAGAAAGCCGCCTGTGCATTTCTGCACAGGCGGCCGTTTTTATGTCTCCCGACGGTACCTCTGGTATAACTGAGTATATTGTATCTAGTAGTAGCACACCGTCCTGTTATTCGCCAAGCTCCTCCGGCAAAGGCCGCCTCCGGTGCTCCACTGGTCCCCACTCCGGCAAGGGAAGGCGCTGCATGGCGCCGAAGGCGCGGGCTTTCAGCCCAGGGTAGCGTCCCTGAAGTTCGTAGATGAGCTCCTTGATCTCCTGCCGTTTGGTGTTCCCATTGGCTGGACAGGGATTTTTGACTACGGGCAATCCCAGCCTCTGAGCCGTGTGCTGAATCAGATTTTCGCCACAATAGAGGAGAGGGCGAATCTGGGTGATGCCGGTCCGATCTAAGAAGGTGACAGGCTGAAAACATGACAGCCGCCCCTCAAAGATCAAAGACATGAAAAAGGTCTCAATGGCGTCATCATAGTGGTGGCCCAGGGCTATTTTGGTGATGCCCCGGTCCAGAATGGCCTGGTGAAGAGCCCCACGGCGCATTTTCGCGCACATGGAGCAAGGGTTCTTCTCCCGGCGGATATCGAAAATGATGTGCTGGATCTCACTGCTCAGTATGGTGTAGGGAACACCTAGTTCCCCGCACAGACGGGTGATGGGGGAGAAGTCCATCCCGTCCCTCCCATCGGAATGACCCATATCCAGGGTAAAAGCCTCTACCGTGAAGGGGATAGGGTAAAACTCACGCAGCTTGGCCAGCGCCATCAACAGGACCAAGGAGTCCTTTCCGCCGGATACACCGACGGCTACCCGGTCGCCGGGCTGTATCATATGATAGTCCTCTACACACCGGCGAGTCAGGGATAGAATCTTGTTCATGGGGGATCTCCTCCATTTGAGTAAAACTGTTACAAAAACTGAAGTTTTGACTGAATAAAAACAAAAATTAAAAATGAGATATCAAGAGATATCGGAAGAATATAAGAGAAAATAAAAGATATCTAATCTTTTGCTAAAAAAACATGAAATATCAGTTGACACCCGCTTACTCCCGTACTATAATACAAAACGCTCCGCTTGTACAGAGTTGGGCAAAATGTTTTTATCATTGACCAAATGGTTGAGATAAGTAGAGGAAAATGGAGGTTTCACCTATGTCCACTTTTATGGCAAACAAGGGGAACATCGTGCGTAGCTGGTACGTCCTGGACGCTGCTGGCAAGCCTCTGGGCAAGACAGCCGCTCTGGCCGCTGATCTGCTGCGCGGTAAGCGCAAGCCCGAGTTTACCCCCAACGCCGACTGCGGCGATTTCGTTATCGTCATCAATGCTGAGAAGGCTGTTCTGACCGGCAAGAAGCTGGACCAGAAGTATTACCGCTCCCACTCCGGCTGGGTGGGCGGCCTGAAGGAAGTCAAGTACCGCACCCTGATGCAGACTAAGCCCGAGCTGGCCATGAAGCTGGCCATCCGCGGGATGCTGCCCAAGAACATCATCGCCAAGGACTCCCTGACTCGCCTGCACATTTACCGCGGCGGCGAGCATGAGCACGCTGCCCAGAAGCCCCAGGTCTGGGACGCTGAGTAAGAGGAGGATTTAGATCATGTATAAGAGCAAGAAGCCTTATTTCTACGGCACCGGCCGCCGGAAGTCCTCCGTGGCCCGCGTGCACCTGTTCGAGAACGGCACCGGAGCCATCACCATCAATGGCCGTGACATCGACGACTACTTTGGTCTGGAGACCCTGAAGCTCATTGTCCGTCAGCCCCTGGTCACCACGGAGACTGTGGGTAAGGTGGACATCGTGGCCACCGTTACCGGCGGCGGCGTCACCGGCCAGGCCGGCGCTATCCGTCACGGTATTGCCCGCGCTCTGCTGCTGGTCAACGAGGAGTACCGCCCTGCTCTGAAGGCCGCCGGGTTCCTGACCCGCGACCCCAGAATGAAGGAGCGCAAGAAGTACGGCCTCAAAGCCGCCCGTCGCGCACCTCAGTTCAGCAAACGCTGATTTTATATCAAAAACGTTCAAAAGCTCCGGAAAATTGCGATTTTCCGGGGCTTTTCTTTTTAGAAACCTCTGACAGTCTTTGCCTGGTTTTAACCTGATTTAGCCCAATCTGGCCCTGCTTTTGCGGTTAAATATGGGCTAAATAACAGAGCGAAAGAAGTCGATTTGGGCTAGGCCTTAGGGGAGGCCGTCATGGGCAGTTATTACCCGCTCCAGAGGTCCCCTATACCAAACAATCCATCTGTTTTTTGCTCCTAATTTAACCTGCTTTGTCATAACTGAATACTGTTTATATTGCAGACATATATAGTGCGCCGAATCATTTCCTGAATGAAGCGGCGCTCTTTTTGCCCCAGTTAACAGACGCAATTATTTCCCCTGTCCTGACTCAAAGCCTACATAGCCGTCTGTTTCGCCGCAGGCGGCTAAATCTATGAGGGGAGGGAACCTCCAAATGGCTAAACCAAAGGTAATCAGCGTAGCAAATCAGAAGGGCGGTGTCGGAAAAAGCACCACCGTCTACAACCTGGGAGCCGGCTTTGCGCTGGAGGGAAAGAAAGTCCTGTTGCTGGATGTGGACCCCCAGGGCGACCTAACCGAGATGCTGGGCCAGCGCAAGCCCCATGAACTGCCCCTCACCCTTGCCAAATGGTATCGGGGACAATGCCCTGCGGCCGCCCGGAGATCATGTACCACCATGAGGGCTTTGATTTTGTGCCGGGGAACCAAACACTGTCCGCCGTAGAGGCAGGCCTGGTGAACATGATGAGCCGTGAAACGGTGCTGCGGTGGTATATAGACAGCATAAGGCGGGACTATAACTATGTTCTGCTGGACTACCGTCCTTCGCTGGGTATACTGGCCATTAACGCCCTGCCTGCGTTGGACTATGTGCTTGTCCCCGTCCAAGCGGACTAGCTGGCGGCGGAGGATATGACGGAACTGGTGGGGACGGTGCGGAACGTCCAGCGTCAGATCAACCCGTAGCTGAAGATCGGTGGTGTGTTCCTGACCATGGCAAACGAAACCAACTTCCACGAGGACATTATAGCCAGCGTTTGGAACAATTCTGACCGGCACCTACCGGACCTCAGAGAACGCATCCTTCATCGTGACGGGCTGTAAAGCCGGTACCTTCACCATTGAGGAGTTGTTCCAGCGAAGGATCCCACATGATCGACACATTCCCTCAAACGGTTTGCCTCTCCAGCCAAGAGCAGAAGGTGGTAGGCGACGGCGGCCGCTACTTTATCACATATTCCGCCAGAGCCATTCTGGTTGAGGGCATAGCGCTGGTTGTCAAGGAACCCAGGGCCAGGACCGGCTACCTGTTGGTCGGTACGCCCCAAACGATTCAGGTTAAGGCGGGGCAGACGGTCACGGGTCATGGTGGAATTCCGCAACCAGCCCCTAGGGAACTTGATTGTTGAAAAGTGGGGGCGGAACGGCACAGAAACCATTCCTCTGGAGGGTGTCAAGTTTGAGATTAAACACGCTAACGGCCAGTATGTGGGAAACTCCGGGGGCACCCTATTCAGCAACGATATCTATTATTCCGACTCCACGGGAAAGATCACTCCGTCTGGTATCACAGGTACCGCCATTGAGACCGGATTGGAGAGCGTGCCTAGATACACCATCGAACTGGACAGCCAGACCGTCCCCACCAATCCCAACGCCGCGCAGACCCTCCACTGCTATAACAACACCGTAGGAAAGACGTGGAGTTTACTACCAAAGCCAACACCGGAACATGGAAGATTCTAGTAGCTATAAAATCGTCTATAAGACTAATCTCAATGGGGAAGAGAACTGTGTTTTGGCGGACGGCGTGAACACTCAGCAGTGAATGCCTCCACTGTGGCGTTGCTCGGTGTGCGTGTGGCGAAGCAGGAGGAGAAAACTCGTATAGACTGGCCCTATACTTCAGGATATCTCCAATGCGGCCATTACCATCGAGGGCTGTGAAAGGCAAACAAGGACAAGAACATCGGATGATTTACCAAGGTGGGCAAAGCGTCGCCTAGAACTTCGTCAGAGTAAAAATCTTACCACGGGGAGGACCGCTGATATAGGCAGCCGCATGAACGCCAGCTATAATTACCGACTCCATCCATGTCGGAAATGTGGAGTTTGTACTGGACGTGAGCAGTACAGAGCAGTTCATGTTTGGACACAGGCCTGCCAAGGGATGACTACTATTATTGGGGCTACTACCACTCCAATCTTATGGTGGAAAAAAGAATTATTGAAACGTGCCGAACAGAAATTGGAATGTTAAATGATAAAAAATAACGGGTTACTGAACAGCCAAGTGAGCCAGATAAGGGACGTGAGCGATGATGAATATGAGGGTTTAAGGGCTGCGACTCCAGAGGAGTAGTTGTATGCCTATGATCAGAGTACGCAGTTCGCCGGACAATGTGGGAGGGAGTCCGGGCCATCTGTTGGGTCGACTGGATGACACCGCCACTATATTTGTCAGCGACCAGAAGTGCAACAATGCCCCTACAACATGCCTGAGTTTAAGAGAGTTAAATAGAGTCCTTCATATGCTCTGGTTTGATGAGCAATATGATCATGCGCTAAAAAATTGTGGCCACAACGATCATTTTTGCTGTGTATACCCGGAGGGCTGTGTAAACAATAATCAAGCTTGTATCTATCTCTATCGCCGGGAATGGTTGGACCAGCACATAGAACAGTCTGAAAAAGGAATTCGCCTTCCCAAACCGTGTATTCCGTAGACGAAATGACGTCAGTTAAAAGTTCTATAGACCCAGCCACACCTGCTGGAATCTAAAATTATGAGATTGACATGCTTCTGCCTCGTTACGATATCCGATTGATAACACTGCCGCTTTGTCGTTTTAAAATGTTAACTTCACAAATAGCAGGATTCGTTTCCTACGACAGAAAACGGGCGATCTTTGGGAAAGCAAATTGTAAAGGATGGTCTTCTAAACTATAAGTCGCAATATACAGCCTGAAGTCAGTGGTTGCTCTAAGATCTTATGATTCACTACCAGACAATGGACTGTTATGCAATCAATACAATGATCTAGACACAATTCGGTAAATCAGGAGTCCCCCTTTTGTGCTGAGGTATGGTCAAAAGAAAAACCCCGTTTCATGCTCGTCATGGAACGGGGTTTTGGAGGAGAAATCGTCATATTTTGGCCTTTATTCCTGCTGAACGTCGGCTTTTTTACTAGGATTTTTCCCTCTGCGTTTTAATAAAATCCTGATCTAGTAGGGTTGTGGCATTTACTGTAGCTTAGTAGAAGTAGGAAAAAATATTTGAAAAATTACCAGCGTACAAGAGGTTTCACACCCAGAATAAAGCCGGGGATAGAAATACACTTTTACTCAGGTGTCGAAGACCCATGCTTTGCAGTAGCCGTCAGACAGAGCTTCCAGAATACGGCCTTCCTTGTTGGCATCGCCCACTACGACCACATGGTCGAAGTTCTCCTTGATCTGAGCTACCAACTCACAACGGGGCGCCACACCCATAGACAGGACCACAGCCTCGGCATCCAGAGTCACCTGGGATCCGTCGGAGCGGGACAAGTGGACGCAATTATCCTCAATGGACTCCAGCTTGTGGTCGGGCATAACTTGACCGCCGTAACTCTCCAACTGCTGTAGTTCGTCGGCCACAACTTGAGGAAACACGCCTGGGCAGATAACGGATCGCATCTCTACCACAGAGACCTTACAACCGCGACTTCCCAAGAAAGAGGCAGTCTCCAGACCGGCTAGGCCGGAGCCAACCACGACCACAGACTTGCCGTCCAAGTTAACCTTGCCGGTGAGCACCTCGGGGACAGTGGAGACGTTGGCGTTGAGAATGCCGGGGATAGATCTAGGCCGGATGGGAGTGGAGCCGGCGCAGACAAACACGCCCACAGGATTCAGCGCCTTAATGTCGTCCACAGTGGCTTCCTTACCCAACACCACATTGACACCGGCGTTCTGGACTTGGGTAATCAGGCCCTCCTTGAGCCAGGTGATCTTGTTCTTCTTTGGGGGCTTCTCTGCGTAGTTTAGTTGGCCACCCAAGAGGTCTTCCTTCTCAAACAGAGTGACGGTATAGCCGCGCCGGGATAGAACCTGAGCGGCCTCCAGGCCGCCGGGACCACCACCTATCACCACCACGGGGCGCCCGTTGCCGTTGTGCTCCATGTGGGCGAACTCACGTTCACGGCCGAGAGCAGGGTTGACAGTGCAGACCGGGGGCACCCCGCTGACCTGGGTCTGCATACACACCAAGCAGCTGATGCAGGAGCGGATCTCACACTCCCGTCCCTCCATCACCTTTTTGGTGAAGTGAGGGTCGGCAAGGTGACCACGGGACAGACCAACGAAATCGCTGACACCCTCAGCCAGGAGGGATTCGGCAAAGTCGGGCTTCTTAATGGTATTCACTGCGATGACGGGGCAGTTGACCGCCTCGGTAATGGCCTTTGCCAGGTGTTTCTTCCAGCCCTGCTGGAAGGAGGGGGGCTCCCGGTTGAACTGAGAGGACTCCTGCAGGCCGCAGTTGACGTTAATAAAATCCATGCCCATCTCATCATAGATTCTGGCCATCTCCACACCGTCTTCCAGGGTGTTTCCGCCCTCCACATATTCATCAGCGGAGATGCGGATGCCCACTACAAAGTCTTTGCCTACTTCTTTTCGGATGGCATCATAGATTTCTACGATGATCCGCATACGGTTTTCCAGAGGGCCGCCGTACTCGTCGGTGCGCTTATTGATGGTGGGAGTGAGAAACTGCCCCAGCAGATAGCCATGGGCGGCATGGATTTCAATGCCATCCACACCGGCGTTTTTGGCCAGACGAGCGGCGTTGACGTAGCGGTCAATGATATACTGGATGTCTTTCTTGGTCATCTCCTTGGTTATGGTTCCGTCGTTGGCCTTGGTGGGGGAGGCGGACCAGGGAATCTCGCCATTCAGATTGGCCACGGAGGTGCACTTACCGGGATGGTAGAGCTGGAGGATCAGCTTGGCATCGTACTTGTGAATGATGCTGGCCAGATGGGAGTACGACATAGCCTGAGCGCGGTTTTCCAGTACCAGCTCGTTGGGACTGAGTTTGCCCCACGTGGAGTCGATGGTAACAATACCAGTCATAATCAGGCCGGCACCTCCTCTGGCCCGCTCCTCCATATAGGCGCAGAAGCGGTCTCCGGCCTCGCCGTTAGATTCGGCATAGAACAGGCCAACAGGGGTCACAACTACCCTGTTTTTAAGCTCCAGACGGCCAATTTTTCCTGGTTTCAGCAGATTGGGATATTGTGTATTCATATTCTTCCTCGCTTTCTATGGTACGCAGCGGCCTTACTCTACCAGATATGGGAGCGTCTCGCCGCCGATTGGGATGATCAGTACATCAGGATCCTCGTACTGGGCGTAGACTTGGTCAAAGACAGCCTGAATATCGTCTTCTCGGTGCCAGATAAACTTACTGGGCTTGACCTCCTCCTCGGAACAGCCGTTGGTTAGCCAGTGGACGGTACAGTATTTATGGAGCTTGGCGATGCTAACGCCAACGGCCATGGACAGCAGATCTTCTCCGGTCTCCTTGGCGTCGATACGCGCCTGAAGTATCGGAACGCCATTGAGTAGGCCCAAATTGGTCGGAAACGTTTTGTGAGGGCCAACACCCTCCACGCAGGGGGCTAGAACAATTATAGTGCCTCCCTCAGAGATAACGCGGCCGCCGCCATATATACCCTTAGTGCATTGCCACATATCCTGATCGGTGGGGTAGGAGGAAGTCACCACAATATTGGGGCGGCACTTGATGGGAACGCCCAGCGTCTTTTTGCTGTTTTCTACACCGGTGCGATGGGCCTGAACATAGTCTCCCGCTACGACCTTATAGATTTTGAATTCGCCAGTGAGGGAGGTGTTGATGATAAAATGCAGACCGATGTTCTTGGTCCACTCCTCCACAGCCAGCCGCACCGGGCAGTTGTCCATGCCATACACGATGCCGTCTTGAAAGCCCTGCATTACATGAAATTCGGACACGATATCCTCCGAGGTAATGCCGGGATACAGGATTTTGGCACCGCCGGACCAGCCCATGCAGCCATGTGGGATAATGTTGCCGATGGCAATGCGAAAATCGGCCTCCATAGCCGGCTTGAATACCCGGATAGGAGTGCCCATCTGGCTGGTACCCACCTCGACCAGCAGCTCGGGGTCGCTGAACTCAGAGTTGAACACGGTGTACTCATCCACAATGTTCTGTCCCAACTTGATCGCCATCTCTTCGCGGGTCATGCGGCGGTGGCTACCTAAAGCCATGACGAAGCAGATATCCTTCTTTTCAATTCCAGCGTTCAGTAACCGGGGAAGAAGTTCTTCCAATACTAGGTAAACCGGGGTAGGCCGGGTCACGTCGTCACTGATGATGCAAATCTTGTTTCCTGGTTTGACCATCTCTTCGATTCGGGAAGTTCCGATGGGATTATCCAGGGCCTCCCTGACCAGATCCTTCTGATCGGGGAGATCGTGGAACTCAGGCGTGCTGGCAACCATCACACGACCATTGTCAGGAATGCGGAGAGGGTAGTTTTTTTTAGAAGATGGAATGTCAACGGTGATATATTTCTGATTCATAGCAGACTTCTTTCTTGTTCTATCCGCAGGAAGCAATTAGCCCAGCATGCGCACCATCGTCATACAGATGGGCTCAATATAGGTAATCAGTAGCAGGCAGATGAACATGGCTATGATGAAAGGAATAGCCGCCTTGGCAATCCGCTCAATGGATAGCTTGGCGATGGCAGAGGCGGTGAACAGGTTGCAGCCGTAAGGTGGGGTTACGAAACCGATGGCCAGAGCCACGGTCATGATGATGCCAAAGTGGACATCGCCAATGCCGTAGGCCTTAACTACGGGCAACAGAACGGGGGCCAGGATCAAGCAAGAAGATATGTTGTCCACGAAACAGCCTACAATAAGCAGGATTACGAGGATGAAGGCCAGGACCATCCAGCCCTCGCTGAAGGTAGCAGTCATCCAGGAAGCTAGCTTCTGGGGAATCTGCTGCATGGCCAGGAAGTTGGCAAAGGACATGGAGAAGCCTAGAGCCAGAGCGGTCAGACCGCACATGTCGGCGGTGGCCCGCAGGGAGTCTAGGAAGGACTGCCAAGTTAACTCATGGTAAACGAAGATACCTACGATGATGGAGTAAACGGTGGCGACGACAGCAGCCTCAGTCGGGGTGAACACACCGCCGTAAATACCGCCCAGGATGATGACGGGGGCCAAGAGGGCGGGAATGGCGCTAAATATGATCTGAGTAGCACTCTTGCCGGTTGCGCTATTCTCGGTGCTGCCCTTATAGCCATTTTTTTTGGAGAAGTAGTAGCACACGGCCATGAGGGCACCACCAATTAGAAAGCCGGGGACAAATCCGGCAATAAACAGGTGGCTGATGGAAGCACCGGTGGCCACACCGTATATGACGAAGGGGATGGACGGAGGAATGATGACACCGATGGTGCCCGCAGTGGCGGTCAGGCCGGTGGCAAAGGCCTTATCATAGCCTCGCTTCTCCATCTCGGGCAGCATCATAGCACCCATGGCGGACACAGTGGCCTGAGCGGATCCGGAGATAGCGGCGAAGAACATACATGCGGCGATGGTGGCCATGCCCAGACCTCCGGTGACCTTACCTACCAACAGGTCGGCCACATGCACGATGCGGCGGGCAATACCGCCGGTAGTCATCAGGTTGCCGGCGAGCATGAAGAAAGGAACAGCCATCAGGGGAAAGGAGTCAAGACCTGAGAATGCCTTCTGAGCCACTAGGATCGTGGGGGTGGTGGCAGCGGTGGCCATAGCTACCGCGGTGCCCAGGCCCAGAGACACACCAATGGGGAGACTGAGCATTAAACAGACAAATACGATAACAACACAGATCAAAACGGATTCCATTATGCTTCGGCCTCCTTATCTGCGGGAACCGCCTTGCGGCAGGTCATGGGAGATATGTAGTCGTGGTACAGATTCTCAATGAGGCGCAGACACATCAGACTGGCGCCAACAGGTACGCCGGCGTAAGCATACTGCATGGGTAGCTTCAGGGCGGCGGAAACCTGCTTAAACTGTAGGATAGATTGCACCATCTGAATGCCTTTATATACAACCCAAATGCCAAAGGCGAGCCACACCAGGGTAACGATCAGCTCCAGGGCGGCGCCGACCTTGGTGGGCAGCTTATCTCGAATCATAGTGACCCTCAGGTGAGTGCGGTTGCGGGCAGCATAGCTTACGCCCAGCCACATCAGCCAGACGAACAGATAGCGGGCCAATTCTTCCGACCAGGAAAGAGAGTAGCTGAATCCGTAACGCAGGACAACCTGGACAAAGATCAGGCCAAGCTGAAAAACTAGAATGGGGAGAAGAATGAACTCCTCCAAGTGGTACCATATTTTTTTCAACATATTGAAACCCCTCTTGTCTCCTCTGAAATAGGAGCGATGGAAATGGGGCTGCCATTCAGCGTGGAGTAATCTGCCAATTGGCAGCCCCCTGTTATTAGATGCACTTATGTGCTAATCAAATATTAGTTTCTGAAGGAAAAATCAGCGGGCATACAAAGTCTCGGCCATTTCAATAGCCTTCTCGTCCTGCACCAGTTCATCGATGCGATCCCACACGGTGGAAGTGGCTTCCTTAAAGGCGGCCTTCTGCTCATCAGTCAGATAGGTAATCTCCATACCGGCCTCCTCCATAATAGGGGTAAACTCGGCCTCCTGCTGCACCACAATCTCGCGGCCCTTCTCCATAGCGTAGTCGGCACCGTCCTGTACGACCTGCTTCAGGTCATCGGGCAGGCTCTGCCAGAAAATCTCGGACACGATAAATCCATTGGCCAGGAAATACTGCTCAGAAACAGTATAGTACTTCTGGACCTCATGGAACTTCATACTGTAGGTCATGACCAGCCCGTTGTCCTGGCCGTCAACAGTACCCTGCTGTAAGCCGGTGTACAGTTCATTGAAAGCCATGGGGGTGGGGGAACCACCAAGAGCCTCTATGATGGCCATGTCGATGGCAGCCTCCATGACGCGGAATTTCTGGCCCTTACAGTCGGCGGGAGTCAGGATGGGGCGCACGTTAGAGGAAAGGCAGCGAATGGCACTCTCGCCCCAGCGCAGAGAGCGGATGCCTACAGTCTCAGGCAAACCCTCGGCCATGTAAGCGCCAAACTCGCCGTCTAGTTGTTCATAGGCGTCCTCACGGCTCTGGAACAGGTAGGGCATGGAGATTGCGTTTAGCTTGGGCATATTGAAGTTGGCGATAACGTTCACGGGGGAAACGGCGGCCTGGATGGTGTTCATCTGCATGCCTTCCACCAGTTCACGGTCGCTGCCCAGCACAGAGTTGGTGTAAATCTCGACGGAGATACGGCCGTTGGAGTGCTCCTCGACGTAGGGTTTGAAGTATTCGTGAAGATAAATACCCATGAAGGACTCGTCATTAAAGGTACCGGCGACCTTCATAATGATGGGATCTCCGGTGGAGGCGCTGGAAGAAGCGTTGTTGCCGGTGGTGCTGGAAGGGGCGTCTTCACCGCAGGCCACCAAGGGCAGAGACATGGCAAGGGCGAGGGTCAGGGCTAAGAGTTTCTTTTTCATACAATATACCTCCTATTTTGTAATGTGGATGCGTCTGTGGCGGCTATACGAACACACAGGCAAAAATGTGTGCGCTATATTTTTAATGAAGCAAATATCATGCCAAAAGAATAAAAATGGAAATATAAAAAGGAGATTAAGATTCAAAAACTAGAAAAAGCATGAAAATTGATTTAATTAAGCGGGTCAGCACAACCGCGGACCGGCAATTTTGACATAAAACAAAATATTTTTGCTTTAAAATTCTGTGATTTGCTGGGTTGGAAGTGATGGAAACGACAAAAGTGTCGATTTTTAGAGACAGAAAAAAATGAAGGCTTGGAAATCTGTTATTTAACTGCTGATTTTGGTGTCTCAAAATATAGACATGTCTTGAAATGGAGGCGATTGGATGTGCTGAACAAAAAATCAACACATGGAGAGGCTATTTTTAGAATAATATGTATGATTTTAAATAGTGTCAGAAGAAGATACCTTTGCGGAGAGGGGTAAAGAGTGCGGCCATACCGAAAAATAGTTGGCATGAAATTTGCTCGTATTTACATGTATAGAATGCAGTCACATATTACAGAATTTTATTTTCGAATGAGAGGAGGCTGACGCGGCCTAAACAAAGTCTGCGTCATAGAAATGAATGCTGGAAAAAAATTATTTTTATGAGGAATCTCTGGAACTTACCAAAAAGCTGGTGAAGATTCCCAGCCTGAACGGTACAGAAGGCGAGCGTCACTTAGCCGAATATGTACGGGACTGGCTGGCTGAACTGCCCTATTTCCAGGAGTTCCCAGAGCAACTGGTGGTACAGGAAGTGAAAAACGACCCTATTCACCGTATCAATATCCTAGCGCTGGTAAAAGGAACTCGCAGCGACTGCAAGGACACCCTGATTCTTCAGGGGCACTGCGACACCGTGGACATTGACGGTTATGGCTCTTTGAAAGAGTATGCCTTTGACTATGACGCTCTGCCCGAGAAGATCAAAGCCCTGACCGACGACCCCGAGGTGTTGGAGGACATTGACTCCGGCGACTGGATGTTTGGACGAGGCGCTTGTGATATGAAGTGCGGTGACGCCATCCTCATGTGCATCACCAAGTACTTCACCGAGCATCTAGACCGGTTTGACGGCAATATCGTCTACATGCTCAACCCCGTGGAGGAGAACCAGCACTACGGTATCATGGACTCCTTGGATGTGTTGCTGGACTGGAGGAAGAACGAGCAGCTCAACTACCTTCTATCCATCAATACCGACTTTTTTTCACCGGCCTATCCCGGCGACAATCACAAGTATTTTCACGCCGGTGCGGTGGGCAAGATCCTGCCCTGCTTCTACATTCACGGTCTACCTACACATGTGGGACACGCCTATGAGGGATTCAGCGTCACGCTGGCCGCCTCTGAGATTATGCGCCAGATGGAGTTGAGGGCCGATTTTGCTGACGAATACAATGGCGAGTTGCCCGGCCCTCCGCTGTCCCTGCGCAGCCGGGACTTGAAACCTTCTTACAACGTCACCTCTCCTGAGGCCTGTTTTATGTACTTCAACTATTTTATCCACAACGAGTCCATGACGGTCATCATGGACCGGCTGCGCAGTGTAGCCCAGCAGGCCATGGACTTTGTCAATGAGCACACGGACACTCAGTTCAGGCGTTACTGCGAGCGCAGCGGCGACACCTATCATTCCATCAAATATCCCACCCAGGTGCTGGAGTACAGCGAGCTGTATTCCATGGCGGAAAAGGAGTGCCCCAACGTGGCCGACGAGGTAAAGCAGATTACTGACCGGGAGTTGGCCAAGGACACCGACCGCCGGGAGATGTCCCTGATGATTGTGGAGCGCCTGTTTGAACTGTGCCACATCACTGTTCCCACCACTGTGATATTCTTGGCCCCACCCTACTGCCCTCGGAACACCATGAAACAGAGCGTACCCGAGGAGAAAATTTTGGTGGATGATGTGCGGGCTATGCTGGATGAGATGGGTGAGGTCATGGGGGAGAATGTGAAGCTGATGCAGTTCTTTCCTGTGTTGTCTGACAGCAGCTATCTGAAGATTGACGACGACGACACCTCCATTGAGAAGTTGATTGGTAATTTCCCCGGCTATGGCACCGTTTACAATGTCCCCTTTGACAAAATCAAAGCTATGAATGTACCAGCATTCTCCTTCGGTTGCTATGGAAAGGACGGCCACAAGTGGACTGAGCGAGTAAACCTGCCGTATACCTTCGGTAAGCTCCCCAGCATTATTTTTGCCGCATTGGAGCGATATCTGATCAAGTAAGGCCCCCCAAATTATATAAAAGAAAGAGGTATCTGTTATGGGTAATCAGGCAAGAAAAGTCGGTATTGTGGGTGTCAGCCATGTTGGTTCTCATTGTGCGTACAACATCGCCATACAAGGGATTGCGGACGAGCTGATTCTGTGCGACACCAACCAAGAGCTGGCAGAGGCTCAGGCTAAGGACCTAACCGACTCTGCGGTATATTTCCCCCACCGGATCGACATCTCCACCGGGGGTATTGAGGATCTGGCCGTTTGTGATATCGTTATCATCGCCCTGGCCCGTGAGATTCCCAAGGTCGCCCTACGCGACGCCGAATTGGTTAACAGCATCAAGGAAGTAAAAAATGCCATTCCTCGCTTGATGAAGGCTGGCTTTAATGGCATTATTATCAACATTACCAACCCCTGCGACGCAGTGACCCAGGTCATCTGGCGCGAATCCGGCCTGGACAGTTGCCGTGTGATTGGCACCGGCACCAGTCTGGACTCTGCCCGCTTCCGCTCCATTTTGGCTCGCGAGGTTGGCCTGAATTCCACCGCCATCAACGGCTTTGTGCTGGGTGAACATGGAAACGCTCAGTTCCCGTGCTGGTCTCATACCACAGTCGGGCTGAAGCCCCTGGTTGAGCTAGAGAAGAGCAGTCCCCGCTTTAAGAACCTGGACAAAACCAAGATTGAGGAGGAGGTCCGCGCCTCCGGCTACAAGGTGTGGTTCGTCAAGCATGGTATCGACTTCTCTGTTACCTCCGCCGCCGCCGACCTTGTGCGCAACATTTTTAACGACGCCAAGGTACCCATGCCCATCTCTGTCATGCTGGACGGCCAGTACGGTGAATCCGGCGTCTATGTCAGCACCCCCGCAATCGTGTGCCGCGAGGGTGTGGAGGAGATTCTGGAGCTGAACCTGCCAAAGGACGAACTGGACCACTTCCATGCGTCCTGTGAGAGCGTGCGCAACAACGTGCGCAAGGCCGCAGACATCGAGGCCGCATGTGTTGATCCTGAAAACCACTAAACATATAAGGAGGAAAGCTGCAATGAGCAAAGGAAGAGTGTTTGACATCGAAGAGGCACAATGGACACAGGAGAGCAAAGGAGTCCGCTACTGTGTATTCCAGGCATCTGAAAAGGCTACCGTTCAGTACTACGAGATCAACCGGGGCCAGACCACCGCTGAGGTGTGTGCTCCCTCCGAAATCTTGGTGCTGTGTGAGCACGGCATCTGCGACTACATCATTGATGGAAAGATATACACCGTCAACGACGGCGTGTGGTGCTGGATTCCCGCTAACACACCCTATTCGGTAAAAAACCACAACGGCACCACCGCAGTGAACGTGCGCTATTACCTGCCTGCGTGGGATGCCCTGCCTGAGAGCCCCAAAATTGCTGACCGCGGACACAACTGGTAAAAGAGAGGAGCTATGAACATGAATGAGAAAAAACCGCTGTTTTTTGACATCGAAGAGCAGGAGTGGGTCGACGCCCCCAATGGAGCCCGCTCTGTGATTTTCCAGGCCACCCCGCTGGCAACTATGCAGAACTGGGAGATGCCCCCTGAGATTGGACGAGGCGACCACACCCACGCCGCCGAGCAGTTGTGCTATGTGCGCCGGGGGAAGGCCCGCGTCATCATTGAGGGAAAGGAGCACATCCTGAATGAGGGCTGCTTTGGCATCGTATACGGGGATGTAGTCCACGGTGCCTTCACAAGCGGGAACGCTACTGCCAGTGTGGTGGATATGTTTCTCCCCTATGAGGATTACCGCATCGCCAGCAAGAAGGTCCGGGATCTAGGACACAACTGGGGCGACTGATTGAACATTGTTTTGACATCCGGAGGGGAGCGTCCTTCGGAGGCTTCGTGAAAGAAAGGAAGGATTATATTATGAAATGGGTTCGTTTTCAGGCTCCTGGAGTGGAAGCCGCCTATGGAATTTTGGAAGGAGAAATTATCCACCAGATTGAGGGTTCTATGATGGGAGAGTACAAGAAAAACGGCGAAACCTTTGCCCGAAAGGATGTAAAACTGCTTGTTCCCTGTGAACCCACCAAGATTTTCTGCATCGGTGCCAACTATGTGGCCCATATCAAGGAGCTGGGGATGGAGATTCCTGACCGCCCCTCCACCTTTATGAAGCCCATTACCTGTGCCATTGCCAATGGGGAGAACGTAGTGATTCCCGAGGAAGCCACCCGAGTGGATTACGAGGGCGAGTTGGGCATTGTCATTAAGAATGTGGTAAAGAGAGCCACCCCTGAGGAGGCGAAGAACAGCATCTTGGGTGTGACGGCGTGCAATGATGTAACTGAACGCGATTTGATGAAGTGGCCCTTCCAGCTGACTTACGGTAAATCCTTTGACACCTTTGCCCCTATTGGCCCATTCATCGACACTGAGATTGATCCGGACGACACTATCGTTCGTACTTACCTCAACGGCGAAAAGATGCAGGAGGACTATACCTCCAAGACAGTGTTCAAACCCAGCGTTCTGCTGTCCTATCTGTCCCAGGTGATCACCTTCTACCCCGGCGATATCATTATGACCGGCACCCCCTACAATGTCCAGCCCATGAAGGACGGCGACGTGGTGGAAATTGAAATTGAGGGGATGGGGGAACGGCTGGTCAACACAGTATACGATCCTAAGGTCCACATGTAATAGGCAGTCTAGGCGGGACTGATTTTTGTGTCCATTTCCATTCTTGATTGCCCGGTGCGTATTTTCATTTGAATTTTCAAAAGAAATAATTAGGAGGGAAGACTTTTGAAGAAAACATTTTCCGTGCTTTTGTGCGCGGCTATAGTCATAACCATGACTGTCTCCACCTTCGCCGGCTACGACGCCAACTATGAAGTCCGGGTCAACGGCAAAACCGTCGCCTTCGAAAAGGCCGAGCCTCAGCTCCTCGGCGATCAAGCCTTCCTCCCCCTTGTTACAGTGTTCAAGCAGCTAGGTCTTGACAACATCAGCTGGAACGGCACCGCCAGAACAGTGACCGCCCAAGGTGGCGGTGTCAAGGTGGTCCTGACCATCGGTGACAAGGCTGTCTCTATCACCAAGGACGGTACCACTAAAACCGTCATTGCCGACGAGGCCCCTTACATTGACAATGGCAGCACCTATATCTCTGCAGACCTGATCGCTGACGCACTGGACTATATCGTGGAGTGGGACGTGAACGGCCTCAACGTACTCAAGATCAACACCGCCCCCGACTACTTTGTCTCCAAGGAGGGCGGCATGTCCTACCTGTCCTACGACATGGATCCCGTTCTGACCGTCCCCAGCGGCTCTGTCGTCCGGTTCGAGACCGATGATGCTTGGCGCGGCCTGCTGACCGGACGCGAGACCCCCTATGCCGCAGTCAAAGATCAGTACCCCCACACCACTGCCGACTACAACCCCGTTTCCGGCCCTGTGTACATTGAGGAGGCCAAGGCTGGTGACATCATCCGCATCGAGATCCAGAAGATTGAACTGGCCGATGAGGGTCATATGTATCAGGGCGCTGATTTCCTGAAGCTGTATCACTTGGCTCCGGAGGATATCTGCCAGTCCTTCTACATAAAGGATGGAAAAGCCTATATGGACGACACTGGCTTGGTTCTCGAATTGGCCCCCATGGTGGGCTGCATTTCTGTGGCCCCTACTGTTGAGCGCAGCCCCGCTTACTCACTAGACCCCGACACCTTCGGCGGCAACATGGATTGCACCCGGATAAAGGAAGGCACTGTTTTGTACCTGAAGGCCAACGTGGACGGTGCATTGATCAATACCGGCGACCTGCATGCCTGCATGGGAGATGGTGAGGCATCCGGTATGGGCATCGAGATCCCTGGTTTTGTGACACTGAAGCTGGATGTCATCAAGGGCGTTGAGTTGCCCATCCAGTACCCTATGGCCGTTGAAGGCGGCAAACTGATCATCATGGGCCATGCCCCCACCATGGACGAGGCCATCATGAACGCCATCAATGATACCCATGCCTTTCTGACCCAGGTGGCCGGCTTCTCCAAGAACGATGCCGCCAACCTGATCTCCATCGCCAGTAACGTGCGCGTCAACCAGATCGTTGACACCCTGATGGGCGCCCGCGTGGAGTTTTCCCTGGAGCTGCTGGAACAGAACGGCTACAAGTTCGACTTGTGATCGCAGGCTAGTGCTGATCTGGCTTAGAAAAATTTGTTTTAAAGGAGAAAGACTGAATCAAGAAATTTCCTTCCACACTTCTGCGTACGGCGCTTCTCGTGTCCATGACATTCTTTACTTTCGCTGACAGCAGAAAGGGAGACTTCAATATGAAGGTCAACGGGAATGAAGTCGCTTTTACCGATGTGGGGCCGAAGATCCACAATGCCCCTCCTTCCTGTTCTTCATGGCAGTTGGGTTTTGCGACATGACTTGGTACGGTGCCACCAAGACTGTGACCGCTAAAAATGGCAGCGTCCAGTCCACTCTAACCATGGGCGGAGAAGAAAAGCCATATTATCAAAGATGGCAGCACTTAGATTCTGCGTATAGGCGTGGCTTCCTATATCGACGGTGGCTACATCTACACTGCCTTCGGCCTAGTGGCTACCGCTCTGATCTATGATGTAAGGTGGATTCGGGAGGCCAGCACCTTAGTATCTGTAAGTCAAACCCTGTGGACTTTACCGGTGATGTAGGCCCTATATAACTCCTAAAGCGAGAGTACCTGATGGAGAAGAAGATCAGCTTCTGCAGCATAGAGTCCCTGTCTCCCGATACTAGCAAGCCTGTTGCTCACCGCATGTTTGAGTTGGATAATATCACCGTCCACAAGTGCGTCTGCAACGGTGATCTGAGCACTTTTGAACGTATGTACACCTTTCGCATAAGGATACCACTGGTACTTGAATCTGCCTGTTTGCCCTGCTTTAATTGAATTGCGCATAGAGCGGAGGTGGGCGCTACTCCTGCAATAGATAAAAATCGAAATCGGTGAATAGAATTTACATTTGGCAATTCAATTGAGCAAAGTCTCCTTCTGGCGCTGAACAGGTCCGTTAAAAACGGACAATAGAGAAAATCCCCCTGATGTAGGAAAATAAATACATCAGGGGGATTTTCTATAAAAAACAAAGATATATAGAACTCAAGCATTGTTGCCGGATATGGAAGTAAAGCTGACGGAAGAAAAAAGTTCTCAAAAGATAGAAAAAAGTTGGATTTAGCAGGAGGGCGACCGACACATAATCTTCTCAAGGGAGAATGGAAAAAGGCGGTTCAAAGAATACAAAAGGGTCAAAGCAGGAGACCAGCAAAAATATTAGCTGGGTACAAGTACCGAAAAGATGTGAGTCTACCGGTAAAGTATCGTAATTTATTGCCATTGTTAGGGGCATCCCATATCTGTTATTTGTCACTTCTTTGGCGTATTGAGAAACGGTTACTATGATTATGTTCATAGATTGCGTAAGACGGACACGAGCCCTGGCTTGATTCATCACAACGCAGCCATAGTGCATATGGATATCAAAGAATATACTAGGCATTGGCATCCAAAGGAATCTACCATAATCCCAAAACTGTATTGCCAATCATGAAAAAATATGATTTACTGACC
Organism: Flintibacter sp. P01028; assembly: GCF_041925235.1. Taxonomy (NCBI): domain Bacteria; kingdom Bacillati; phylum Bacillota; class Clostridia; order Eubacteriales; genus Flintibacter; species Flintibacter sp. P01028. Next base: position 763,379 of record NZ_JBHEVC010000001.1, on the reverse strand, counting down.
GAAATTCGTCATAGCAGAAGATGGACCAATATGGGAGAATAGTTACATCGTTATAGTGTTTTCTCTGAAAAACACCCGGACCAGGTGCTGGTAGACCATCTTACATAGTATCCAGAATGCCGTACTGTGTAGGTCCAACTGATAATGGTCTATGCCGCTTTACCTCTGGATGAAGAAACTCACGATCACTCACGGTTTTACCCCAAATGTGATGGACTGGGTCCGGGAGGCGACTGGAAAGGAAAAGGCGGTCCCTAGCAGTCTCAGTGGTGGTATGTCCGTACGTGCGGCCCTTGTACTAGGATAGCCATTCCTAAAGACGGTGTCTATTGATAGTATTTGTTATAGAATAAATCAGGAGAATAATATACTCCCTTTGGAGTAGTGGCGGGACCCATAGAGATCCCAGCGCTGTGGCCAAAAGAGCATCTCCCGTATTAAGATTTTGCACAGGGAAAGAGAAAAGACAAAGCAAGTTACAGGTCGGAGGCCAAGCGTGAGATTCCGTGGTGGTCCATCTTTTTGTACAGCGTTGATCGGTGAATCCCAAGAAAATCGGCAGTGCGTTTGCAGTTGTATTGGTTGGCCTCCAGCGCAGTTAAGAGGATCGAACGTTCCACATGATCCATCTGCTCATTTAGTGTCCCTTTGCTGAAATGGCGGTTGTGGGTGCCATGCTGCAGGAGAAAAGGTACATGGATGGTCTCGATGATTCCAGCTTCGGCATAGGCATACATACGCTCAACAACGTTGATCAGCTCCCGAACATTGCCGGGCCAGCCATAGTCTTCCAGCAGATCTAGAACCATATTGCCGAATCGGGTGTTTGTCTGATACTGGGTGTTTAGGCGGTTCAGAAAGTACTCAGCCAGCAGGGGGATGTCACCCTTGCGCTCTCTCAGGGCGGGAACGTGGATACATATGACATTCAGACGGAAGTACAGATCACTGCGGAAGGTCTTGTTCTTGATGCAGGTTTGGAGGTCCTTATTGGTTGCGGAGATAATGCGTACATCAATAGGTTTGGGCTTGGAACCTCCAACCACATCCACCTCCCGCTCCTGCAGCACGCGCAGCAGTTTGGCTTGCATGGACATGGGCATATCGCCGATCTCGTCCAGAAAGATGGTGCCGCCGTTCGCCTGTTCAAGCTTGCCTTTTTTCCCTTTTTTTAATGCGCCTGTGAAGGCACCGGCTTCATAGCCGAACAGTTCGCTCTCAAAGAGTTCTGCGGGAATCGCCGAGCAGTTGAGCTTGATAAAAGGACCGTTTTTCCGGCTGCTGGCATTGTGGATGGCGGCCGCCACCAGCTCCTTACCCGTCCCCGTCTCGCCCAGGACCAGGACGCTGAAGTCCATGGAAGCCACCTTTACGATCTCTCCCTTGGTCAACGTAATGGCATCGCTAGTGCCTACAATGGAGGTCAAGCTGTCATTGGGGGTTTTTTGACTACTTTTGGAGACATGGATTAGCTCATTTTTATAGTAGTCCAGTTCCTGCTTGACCTGCTTTAGCTGGTTGTTCAGGCGGATCACCTGGTCATAGAACTTTACCTGGGCTACAGCTCCCAGCACACCCCGCTTAGGAGAATAAATAGTGGCACGGGTTGAGATCAGATACTGCTCTTTAGTATTATTTAGAAACTTATCCGCAATTTTCTGCTGGACGTCCACGTCATGAATGGGTTTATTCACGTGGATAAAATCTGGAAGCAGGGAGGTGGGGATATAGTCCAAAACGTTCATCCCAATGATATCCTCCCGCTTCAAACCATTGGTACCCTCCAGTTTCAGAACATAGGTCTGGTTGATGTCAATAATTTTCCCGTTTTCGTCTATTACCAAAAAGCCGTCCCCTGACCAGTCCATGATGGCTTTATAGATATAGGAGATCATTTCCTGGTCTGGACCAAGTGGCCTATTTTCGTCCATGGCAATTCCTCCGCGAAATAATAGAAAAGAATGGGAACATGATATCAACAACTGCATTAATTTAGTTACAAGTATTTCACATAACGCCATTAACTTAAAGTTATAAAATAGATGAATTTCAAAAAACAGCAAAGATCAATATATCTACTCCACATTCAGCTGAACTTTCACTGATAGTGTCATTGTACGAACACTGTTATTTTTTTTATTTTATCGCTATCATAAGGAAAAAGCAAGTATTTGTTGCATTTGGAGTAGCAATGATCAGATATGATAGACTGTGGCAAACGATGAAGAAAAAAGGTATTACCCAATATACTTTATATACAACCTATAATATTAATCGTTCGCAACTTAATCGTTTGCGGCATAATGAAAATGTGCAGGTAAATACAATTGATAAATTATGTAATATCTTACATTGTCGTGTTGAAGATATAATGGAACATTTTGATGACAATAATACATTTTGATAGACAACCAGATATGGTTGTCTATTTATCTTATTAAAATATGATGCAGAAAACCAGGAAAGTTGTATTTTTATGGGTATTGATTTTTATGATATGGGTCTTCGGCTATAAGCATGGTTTAGGCGTTGCCTGTTTCACCGGCTAAGGTAGTGAGCCAGCTTTTCAGCGGTTGCAAAACCTGTACCCCTATATCACACCGTACGATAATGTGATCGAACCCGGTCTCTCCAATATCAACACAACGCTGCACACATCTTTGCTACTGCTCAATGTCGCCTGTATCGGTAACAAAGAAAGTCGGTACTTCTACTGGGAGTGCATCACTGATCTTTCTCTAGATAATCTGATGGATGCTCTGAATAAAGAACGGAAGTCGCTCAATGAGATCGAAGGGATGAAGGTACTTTCCCTCGCTCAAATCATCCAAAGTCGGTATAGGTACCAGGGGACAAAGAGAGATACTGCTTCAGAGCTGCAGCAATGTCTGCCAGATTTTGTATCCAGTAGAATGCCTCCGACGATGGACTACCACCGCTACGTAACGGAAGACTTACTCTATGGCCTGATCTGATTTCCACTGCTGCCTTCTTGTAGCAGCAGCGCTTCCGCAACGGGTCCTAGCCAACATACTCCTTGCAGTGTGCAGAAGAAACGTTTATCAGGATGCATACACCATGAGGGAGCTTGGCATCGCCGGAATAATGTACAGGGTACCAGTCAAGTGTTACTGAAAAACCAGTGCCCGTGATTGGATAAAGCACAACTAAATACGGATTTCATGCCCTCTGATGCAGTTTTGTCCTGTCGGAGGGCATAATCCTACTTTCTGTCCTGACCGGCTGCTCGATAGATATAGCCCTGGCCCACCAGTCACCCCTGTTGCCCTCTATTGTAGAAAAAAGTCGAATCTGCTATAATAACAATAGAGAAGGAGGTGGCAGGGATGGAACTGATCCAAAAGCAGGTCCAAGCCCTGAATCAGCAGTTGCTGCAGAGCCTGGAATTGCTCCAGATGAGCACGATGGAACTGGAGGAATACCTGCGAGATCTGGCCCAGGAGAATCCTATGGTAGAGCTCAACGAGGACTTTTCCGAAATGGAACAAAGCCGGGATAACCGGCTGCTCGACCGTCTGAACTGGCTGGAAGATAATGATCAACAAAACTATTACTATCAACGTGTGGAGGAGGAAGAATTTGATCCTTTAGCCCGGGTAGGACACGAGGGTGGTCTGGAGGAAACTCTGTTCCGATTTATTTCACGGCAACTCTATCCCTTGAAACTGGATGAAGATACTGCTCAACGGGTCCGCTACTTGGCCGCCTGTTTAGATCAGGATGGGTATCTGCGCATCCCCTTATGTGAACTGGCGGACAACCTGTCGATCTCTGTGAAGGAATTGGAACCCTGTCTTGAACTTCTGCGCTCGCTGGAGCCGGCGGGGATCGGAGCCGTTGATCTTTCTCAATGTCTGGAACTTCAACTGCAGAGAATTCATGAAAGAGGACCCGCTCTTGAGATTGTAAGAGGCCATCTGGAGGCACTGGCAAAACGGCATTATCGCTCCATTGCTACTAAGCTTTCCATCTCTGTGAAACAGGTACAGCAGGCAGAACGAGTGATCCATGAGTTAGAGCCCCGTCCGGGAGCCCCTTTTGAGCGCCCTTCACAGGTACCATACATTCTACCAGATCTGTTCGTGGAGGAAATGGATGGGTACCTGGTCGTCCGCTTAAGGAACGAGAACCATTCTATGTTTCATATCAACCGGAACTACCAGGCTCTGATAAGGCAGTCGGAGGATCCGGAAGTAAAGGGATATCTAATAGAGAAACTCCACCAGGCCGAAGGTGTCCTCCGATCCTTAGAGCAGCGGAAGAGCACTCTTCTCCGCTGTGCACAGGCAATCGTAGACGGGCAGCTTGCATTCTTTTGCTCGGGTCCACAGGCTCTAAGGCCCATGAAGATGGCCGAGGTGGCACAAAAGCTGGATCTTCATGAATCCACAATCAGCCGCGCCGTACGAGACAAATACCTCCAATGCAGCCGCGGTGTTTTCCCCATGCGTTACTTCTTTTCCCGCAATGCTACTATCCATGACACAACCCAAAAAGAGGTGGGTGTCGCTGCGGCCTATGCGCTTCTTCGCAGACTGGTGGACCAGGAGGACAAGGCCCACCCTATGTCTGATCAGAGTCTGTGCGAGGCAATGGCAGCACTGGACTGCCCTATTTCCCGGCGTACAGTCTCCAAATATCGGAAAGAGCTAAATATCCCGAACACTTCTGGCCGAAGGCTGCTTTGATTCTTTTGTCATTAGAGACATTAACTTGATAAAATAGGTCCAGCTCCAACATATAGGAAAGCCCTCTTTTTTATATGTTGACCAGAGTCTGTGAGCCAGATGCTTTGAGTGTGCCTTCTGACATTCCGGTGCCTCGACAGAGGCAAAGAATTGTACCGAGACAGCCCCGCCGCTGCAAACTAAGGTGCGTGTCAAAAGAGAAACAGATGAGCGGCGGATTTCTCGTCTGTTTCTCTTTTGACGTTTACTTTTGTAAAGCGGGCCAAAGGGACTTTCCTTTGCCTGAACGGTTGGCAGAGTGCCTTAGAGAAACTAAAGCAGTTTGTAACATCTGACTATGTGATTGCAAATCAGGATGGCGGTCCATTGTCCTATACGCAGTTCAAACGAGTCTGGCAGTATATTGTAACTCGCCCTACCCAGGAGAGAACATATGTCAGATACATTAATGGACAGAAAATCACGAAAACTGTAGCGCCAGTCTTGGGTGAGAAAGCTGGTCACAATGGTAGGGTAGTGTATATAGCCTTAATTTTCAGATAACACCACACCAATTGCGTCACACATATATTACCAATCTCATTTACGCTTTGTTAGCCCTAAGACAGTACAACGTCTGGTAGGTCCTGAAAACAGCAAAATAACAATGAACATTTACGCCAAGGTGAAGTGCAATAAACCACATCAGATACTTCCTGTTGTGAAGGGGGCGTTTAGACAAAACAAGGGAAACACCCCATCATTAATAGAAGATTAATGTACGGGCTAAACCGGTGCGTGGATTTGAAAAAACCTGAAATATCAAGGCTTTCCAGTGTTTAGAGAAGACGCAGTACGACCTCGAAGCCGCCCGTCGCGTGCCTCACTTCAGAAAACGTTAACCCTTATCAAAAGTGTTCAGCAGACCCGGAAAACACAGTTTTCCGGGTCTGCTTTTTTGTTACAGTTATTAGAGACTGATTCCTTGGGGACAGGCAAAACCATAAGTGGGTTACAGCCTCGTTACGTGACTGTGGAGGAACGCGGCGGAGAAAACGATCATCTGCTCTAATGGTAGAACGGCGCTTTCGCCGGTATCAGGATCGGCACCACTCCAGACAGGATCGGTCATGGGTTTGAGCCAACAGTGCCAGAGAAATCAAGGAGTCCGCCCCCACCGCTGTCACGGCGGACAGGCTGACCGGCCCTGGGATGGCCTGAACCAATGGTGCTAGAGCCGGATGAACCCAGTAGATCAGAGGCAGAGCTAGAACACCCCAAGCCAGAGAAAAGGGCATACATATCCTGCCGTGGATGCTGCCTGGCAATCCTCGGTAGTCCCAGAAGGAAACCTTAAGGGCTTTTTCATAAAAGAGACTGACCCCATATTCTACCGCTGTGGCCGCTAGTCCGCCCAACAGAAAGACGGCCGGAGGAAAGCCTTTGACTGGAGCCAATAGCAAAATGGCGCAGGCACCCAACCCATAGACGGGGCATAGAGGCAGCACCAACAGACATTTGCGTTCCGGATATCCCCCGGTGATCCGGGCATAGGACACCTCTAACAAAAAGCCAAAAAAGCTGTATATCAAAAAATACCAAAACCAGACCAAATGAGACCCTCCATTCACATTTGTTAGGGTGTGGAAATGGATGATTTTCATGCGGGGAAATTTTTGTGATTTATTGGTGTGCTCCTGAGTTAAAAAATAGGAAAAGTTGTTCTGCCACCTTGCGGAGCGGGGTGGTTTGTGGTAGGATAGCTGGAAGAAAAAAGATGAGGAGTGAGGGACGATGCGGCACCTGATCGATTTTGGCGACCTGTCCCGCCAGGAGTGGGATCAGCTATATGCCAGGGCCAGTCAGATCATAGACGCCCCGGAGAAGTTCATTGATGTATGTCGGGGCAAGGTGGCGGCCAATTTGTTTTACGAACCCTCTACCCGAACTAACTTTTCCTTCCAGACCGCCATGCTTCGGCTGGGTGGGACGGTATTTGGGTTCGCGGACCCCAATTCCTCCTCTGTGGCCAAGGGAGAGACGCTAAAGGATACCATTAAAATGGTGTCCAGCTACGCCGACGTTATTGTCATGCGTACACCTTGGGAGGGGGCGGCCAAGGCGGCCTCCCTCTACTCCCATGTTCCGGTGGTCAACGCCGGGGACGGCGGCCATATGCATCCCACTCAGACCATGGCTGACCTGACGACCATGACCAAGCTGCTGGGCGGCGTGGATGGACTGGCTATCGGACTGTGCGGCGACTTAAAGAATGGGCGCACGGTCCACTCCCTCATCAAGGCCATGGCCAAATTTGAACATATCCGCTTTTTCCTGATCTCGCCCCGCGAGCTGGCCGTCCCCGACTATGTGCGGGCTTTCATGCTGGAAAATGAGATGAAATTTACGGAAGTCACGGGGCTGGAGGCGGTCATTCCACAACTGGATGTGCTGTATATGACCCGGATCCAGCGTGAGCGGTTTGTAGATCCCCTGGAATATGAGCGGAACAAAGGGATCTATATTCTCACGCGGCGGAAGCTGGACCGGGCCAAGGAGAAGATGCTGGTCATGCACCCCCTGCCCAGGGTGGATGAGATTACTGTGGATGTGGATGACGATCCCAGGGCGGCCTATTTTCAGCAGGCTCGGTACGGGATGTTTGCACGGATGGCCCTGTTGTCCGACCTGGCGAACCAGCCCCGGCTGGAACGGACGGAGGCGGTGGAGATCGGGACCAAGCCGGTGTGCTCCAACCCCAGGTGCATCACCCAGACACAACCGTATCTGCCGCCTCTGGTGAAAAAGAACGGTGGGGTGGATTGCTGCGCCTTCTGTGACACGGCTCTGCGCTGAACGAACGGAGCGCCTGTCAATAAAGCGTTAAGGTTGCGGGGAATGCCTTGACGTGAGAGCCGCCTTTGGATATGATAATGTTGGCCGGTGCCACAGCGGCGCCGGAAGCCTGTGTAAAAAGGAGCCCCTCGATTCTTATGGATCCTGACCGAGACGGTCCCTGTCACTTACAAATCGATAACAGATGAAAAAAGGCATAGCCTGTTTCGCTTTGCGCGGAGCGGGCCATGCCTTTTGCATATGTCAGCACAGGCGGAAGAAATCAAAGGAGGAACTGATTTGATGACCATAGCGCTCCAACTGCTGCTCCAGGTGGTACTGATCGTGATAAATGCCTTTTTTGCGGCGACAGAGATTGCCGTGATCTCTCTAAACGCCAATAAGCTGCGCAAGTTGGAGGAGGAGGGGGACAAGCTGGCCCCCAGGCTGCTAAAGATGGTGGAGGAGCCAGCCGGATTTTTGTCCACCATCCAAATCGGGATCACATTGGCTGGCTTTCTGGCCTCGGCTTTTGCCGCCGACAGCTTCTCGGAGTACTTGGTGCGTTGGTTCTGCGAGGATCTGGGTATCACGATGTTGCCCATATCGGTGGTGGATACCCTGTCTGTGATTTTCATTACCTTGATCCTATCCTACTTTACACTGGTATTCGGAGAGCTGGTACCTAAGCGGATCGCCATGCAGAAGCCTATGGAGATGGCTCGCTTTTCCTGTCGAGTGGTATCCGCCATAGAAGTGCTGGCCCGGCCTGTGATCTTTCTGCTCTCCTGTTCCACCAATGGGGTGCTGCGGCTGATTGGGGTGCCCGTGGAGGTGGAGGAGGAGCAGGTCACCGAGGATGAGATCCGCATGATGATCGACCTGGGGAATGAAAATGGCGCTATTGACGCGGAGGAAAAGGAACTGCTACATAATGTATTTGACTTTTCTGAGCAGGCTGTGGGCGATGTGATGACCCGGGCAGCAGATGTAATTACCCTGTGGGAAGACGCGGATCGGGAGGAGGTGCTGGATGTAATTCAAAGCAGTGGGCTGTCCCGCTTTCCTGTATGTGGAGAGGACGACGACGATGTGGTGGGTGTGCTCTATGCCCGGGACTTCCTGCTGGACTGGACGGGCCGGGGCGGCCATACGGTGCGGGAGCTGATGCGCCCGGCCTACCTGGTACCAGACAGCCTGTCCGCCGGCGACCTGCTGCGGGATATGCAGCGAAAGAAGATACATCTGGCTGTGGTGATGGATGAATATGGAAGTTTGGCAGGTGTTATCACGGTGGAAGACCTGCTGGAGGAGATCGTGGGCAATATTTATGATGAGTACGACCCCGCCGAGCCGCCGGAACTGGAACAGATAGGCGAAGGCCTGTGGAGAGCCAGCGGCGCGTTGAGCGTGGGGGAACTGGCCGAAACTCTGGGGATCGAGTTGTCCGAGGACCTGGATTATGATACGGTGGGTGGAATGGTACTCAGCTGCCTGCGTACCATTCCAGAGGACGGCAGCCGGCCGGCGGTTCAGGTCAACGGACTGGATATCCAGGTGGAAAAAGTGGAGGACCATCGGATCCAATCGGCTCTGGTCCGGAAAGCGGCTACATAAGGAACACGCGGGGGAGGGGCAGCCCCCCCTCCCCGCGGTTTTGACCGGAATCCCTGCCGGAGAGAGAAATATTTTATGAATTGCTGTAAACAGAAGAAAAGGGATTGACAAACCGGGTCTTGGTGTGCTACAATTTCAAGGCTGACGTGGAAGGACCGCGCCTTCTATGCGGGTGTAGTTCAATGGTAGAATCCCAGCCTTCCAAGCTGGTCGCGTGGGTTCGATTCCCATCACCCGCTCCATACGCGCCTGTAGCTCAGGTGGATAGAGCAACTGCCTTCTAAGCAGTGGGTCAGGGGTTCGAGTCCCTTCAGGCGTGCCATGTCGGAGCAATTTTGTTCTGGACATTGTGGCGTAGTCCGCCCCTGTATTCCCCTTATCCTCTCAAGTTGGATGGTCCTCTGACAGGGCGAAGGCCCCCGGTTTTGGGAGCCAATCTGTGAACAGTCAGCGATATGGTGGGTGTAGCTCAGTTGGTTAGAGCACCGGATTGTGGTTCCGGGTGTCGAGGGTTCGAGTCCCTTTACCCACCCCAGACCAATAAGGCGTAAGGGCCGGGAGCTTCGGCTCCGGCCCTTGCCTTTTCTTCGCGGCAGATACAGGGGTGTAGCCAAGTGGTAAGGCAAGGGACTTTGACTCCCTCATTCGCTGGTTCGAGTCCAGCCATCCCTGCCAAATCTGATGGAGACATCAGCCTCTGGCGACTTCTTATGGACTTGTGCCGGAGCCAATATTTCAAAAAAGAATATATATGACCCAGTAGCTCAGTCGGTAGAGCAACTGCCTTTTAAGCCGTGGGTCCGGGGTTCGAGTCCCCGCTGGGTCACCACGTCGGAGCAAAGTTTCTCTTTGCTCCGACGCTTTTTTATGTGTGTGCAAATAGCGTTATCCCCCCGCCCACTTGCTCATCCTCTCCAAATCGCAACCGCTTGCTCCGACTTTTTTATAATTGGAACTCACCGGCTGGACCGGTGGTGATGATTCAAAAGGTAAAATACATATGTATTGCTGCACTGGGCTGCAATTTGATTTGGAATCAAAATGGGCTTTGCTGCGTATGGCTCGGAAATGTCCGACAAAACGGCAGGACATCCCGTCAGATGTCCTGCCGTAGTTTTACCGTCTATTCATTCTGATACTGGCGCAGCCTCTCGTTGAGCCGTTGGGTATCCCGCCGGAGAGCAACATGGTCAGCGAACCACATGGAAGCCAGACCGAACTCCAGAAAAAGAGCCAACAGCGCGGCACCCCACAGGGGAACGCCATCAAACCAGCCGCATAGGGCTGCCCCTCCTACGAATCCCAGATTGGATACCAGTGCCCACAGGGCGGTGCGGCGTATCAGGGCCTCGCCCTCCCATACCTCTCTCCGGGGAAAGATCCAGGACTCAAGGACAGCCACCCCCATAGATACCAGCAGCATCTCCCCCAGGACCAGGATGGGGATGGATTGCCGCCCCATAAGCCATTGGGCAATACAGTCAGTGAAAACAAGGGCCGCGGTATAGACGCCCATGTGGTACTTCATGGTGACGCCCCAGCTGTAATAGTGGATAAATTCTTCTCTGAACATAGATAACACTCCTTTCTCTCACAGTCCCAGCCGCTCCCGCAGCAGGGGCGCATAGTGGCGGGAGACCACCAGCCTCTCCTCTGTTTCCAAAGTGACCTCGATCCTCCCGCCAGGCTGACTTTTCAGGGCGCGGACACGGTGAAGATTGACGATGGATGACTTGCCTGCGCGGAAAAGGCCAAGGCTTCCATACCGCCCCTCTAGCTCCGCCAAGCTAAGAGCAGTCTGATAGACTGCCGCGGAGGTATAGAGGAAGGTGTGGTCATCCACACTCTCACAGTACACCACCTCACTGGGAGAGAGGAGGGTGACCTCGCGTCGCTCATCCCACGCACACAATTTTTGCAGGCCGGAGCGGAGAATGGACAGCACCCAGAGCATCTCCTGGTCCAAGTTGGAACAGCGCAGGATGACCTCGTTTTCCTCTAAAGGGGCGTGTTCTACTGAGATCTTCAAGAGGGACCCCTCCTTTCAACGACAGCATATCAGGCTTTGCGCCAAAGGGCAAGGGGAATACCGCTGACCTGCCTTTTTTGGGGGGCAGGAGGAAGAAGGGAGGAGTCCCCCCATACCGACGTGAATGAAGGAGAGACAGGGGGGCCATCCACTTGCATTTTTAAGGGGATGGGAGTATGATAAAAGACACGCTTGATGAAGAAGAGAGGGGTAGCCTATGGCGGTATTCGACACCCACGCCCACTATGACTCCGGGGCCTTCAACGCCGACCGGCTGGAAGTGCTGGCCTCCATGCCGGGATGCGGGGTGGAGCTGATTTTAAATCCCGGCTGTGATCTGGAGAGCTCAAAGACGGCCCTGGAGCTGGCAGACCGCTTTCCCTATGTCTACGCGGCAGTAGGGGTCCACCCCTCCGACTGTGGAGACTGGGAAGACGGGGCTCTACTGGAGCTGCGGGCGTTGGCCGCCCACCCGAAGGTCCGGGCCATTGGAGAGATCGGACTGGACTACTACTGGAAGGATAACCCGCCTCGGGCCTTACAGCAGAATGTCTTTCGCCGCCAGCTGGAGCTGGCCCAGTCCCTCCATCTGCCCGTTATCGTCCATGACCGGGAAGCCCATCAGGACTGCCTGACCATTGTCCGGGAGTATCCCCAGGTTACCGGGGTGTACCACTGTTATTCCGGCAGTCTGGAGGACGCCAAGGTGCTGGTCAAGCTGGGATGGATGCTGTCCTTCACCGGCGTCATTACCTACAAAAACGCCAGGAAGGCCCTGGAGGTCATCGACTGGCTGCCCATGGACCGGATTATGATTGAGACTGACTCCCCCTACCTGACGCCGGAACCCTTCCGGGGTAAGCGGAACGACTCCAGCCATGTTCATCTGGTGGCGGAAGCCATCGCCCGGGTGAAGGGGCTGACTTCGGATGAGGTGGCCCGTATCACCCTGGAGAACGGGAAACGGTTTTTTGGCATCAAAGGGGGAGAGCCTAATGAGGCGCCGTAGTATCTGGTACTGGCGCTGGGACTTGTTGCTGACTGTGCTGCTGTCAGCTGGGATCGCCTTTGGAGCGCAATACCTGTACGAACAGACACTGGAGGAGGGGTACCAGGCGTATTTGGAGAAGAACGCCGCGGAAGAAGGCTCAGTCGGTGCGGTGGCCAGTGAAGATATCCCTCTGGCTGAGACCTTGGCTGATATGGAGAACAACGAGTATTTTACGATGGAGATGGACTCCATTACTCTGAATAGCAACAGCCCCGGCGGCTATATCGACGGACTATTCTGGCATATTTTCCAGTTGGAAGACGGCACACGGATCGCCGCCAAAGTCAACTCGGACAGCGTGGTATACCGGGAGGAGGGGGAGGCCCCTATGACAGCCAGCTATGCCCGCCTGCCCATCGGCACTCTGGCGCGGGAGTCCCTGACGGACGACCAGCTGGAGGAGCTGAACAAGTACCATGGAGTTACCGTGGATACCTGCTATATTGACATGGAGGGGGGCCACGCCACGGCTAGCCAGGAGGATTATGTGGAATACCACGGCCTGTTGGCCTGGGCCGCGGCCTTCGCGGCTGCCTGGATCATCATTCGGTTTGTGGGGGTGCGCACAGGTGTCTTTCCACCTATGCTGCCCAAGAAGAAAAAGGAGAGGACGGATCTACCATGACCATTACCTATGAATATGAGGACGCGCTGTATGTGAACCTGACCAACAAATGCAACTGCAACTGCGAATTCTGCCTGCGCCACGGCAGGGCGCAGGGGTCCATCTATACCGAGGACTCCCTGTGGCTGGAGCGGGAGCCTACCCGCCAGGAGGCTCTGGACAGCTTTTTGAGCCGGGATGTGTGCTCCTACCGGGAGATCGTATTCTGTGGCTATGGCGAGCCCACCTACCGCCTGGATGATATCTTGTGGCTGGTGGACGAACTGAAGGGGCGTTTCGGGGATAAGCTGCCCCCAGTGCGTATCAACACCAATGGACACGCCAATCTGATTCTGGGCCGGGATGTGTGCCCAGAGCTAAAGGGACGCATCGATACCCTGTCTATCTCTCTCAACTCGGACAACGCGGCGGACTACACCGCCCTGTGCCACCCCGTTCAGGGGGAGGCGGCCTATCAGGCCATGCTGGATTTTGCCGGAGAGGCCAAGCACTATGTGCCCCATGTAGTGCTGACTATCGTGGACAAGGACAAGACGCAAGAGGAGATCCAGAACTGCCGGGATATCGCTGACCGGTTGGGAGTGAAGCTGCGTATCCGCAGCTTTATCGACTCCTGAACGGAGAACACCGGGGCAGCCAATAAGAAAAGGGGGCGCCCCTGTAGCGCACCCCCAAGTTGAATTTACGCGGTGAGAGCCAGCTCCTCTCTGGCCTCCCGCTCGTTATCGGCAGAGAAGCAGAACCGCCCTGCCCAGTCGTAGACCTCCACATGTCCCCGTACCCAAACGATGCTGTAATCCATAATGTTCTGCTCCTTTCTTGTCTGATCGACAACCTAAGTATAGGAAAAGAGCAGTCCCATAAAACGGACTTTTTACAGGGCGTTGAGGAGTGAGTAGACATGATCATCATAAGCGCTCTTTATTTAGTCAGCCTCTATGGGACCCAGGCCGTTTTACTGGGACCCATTCTGCTGTCGGACGGGAGTGGAGACCTGGATATCCCATGGGGACTGCTGCCGCCGGCGGTGATCGCCAACCTGATTCTTGCCGTGGTAGCCATCATCTTTCTGATCAAGCGGGTGAGGCGAGTCCAGGCAGACCTTTCCGCCCGGAGAAGGCTGAATCACTTGGCCTTGGCCATGAAGCTGCTGACCATCCCCTTTTTTATCACGCACCTGCAGATCTGGTCAATGATGTTAGCCGCCTTTCTCGTGATTCCAGGTCTGCAGATCTTGCTGCCCTTCGGATTTCTTGGCGTAGCCTTTGCCTATTCCGTGGTGCTGGCCACCTCGGCCTACTCCATCAGCGGGCTGTATGTGCAGTACCGGCTGGGCAACCTGACGGGGAAAAAGTTTGCCCGAAATGTGATTTTTCAACTGATCTTTGTGCTGGATGTAATCAGTTATCTCGTATTTTATTTCCAGATCCGCCGGTCCTGTAAGGAGCAGACGGGATGTGAGAAAGGAGAGAGCTGAAATTGGACCCGATTTTTTACACAGTTCAGAGAGTCAACGGAGATTACGCCGACCTGCTGTCTGATGGGGGGCGGGAGCACTCTATTACCATGTTCCTGCTGCCGGAGGGGACCACGGTGGGCAGCCGGTTGAAGTGGGAGGACTTTCAGTGGGAGCTGATTTGAAAAATCCCTGTGCCTTTTGGACACAGGGATTTTTTTATTAGCAAGCTTTTTACTTGTTGCTGCGCCGCCAGATGCCCATTTTCTCCGCGTCCTTGATGAGCTGTTCACGGAAATCAGGGTGGGCGATGGAGATGGCTGCCTCAGCGCGCTGCCAAGTGGACAGGCCCTTCATACATACCATTCCGTACTCAGTCACGATGTAGTGGGTGCAGGACCGGGGATCGGTGCAGATGGAGCCGGGAGTCAGAGTGGGGACGATGCGGCTCTTGACCGTGCCATCCTTGCCGGTGACGGTGGAGGACATACAGATGAAGCTCTTGCCCCCCTTGGACAGGTAAGCGCCCATGGCGAAGTCCAACTGTCCGCCAGTGCCGGAGATGTGCTTGATGCCGGCAGACTCGGCGTTGACCTGGCCGAACAGGTCCATGTCAATGGCGTTGTTGATGGAGATGAAATTGTCGATCTGGGCCATGACATGGACGTCGTTGGTATAGTCCACAGGGGCAGCCATCACGTCGGGATTGCGGTCCACGTAGTCATACAGCTTCTGGGTGCCGGCCGCAAAGGCAAAGACCTGGCGGCCTTTATCCAGCGCCTTGTGCCGTCCGGTGATCTTGCCGGCGGCGGCCATGTCCACGAAGGCATCCACATACATCTCGGTATGGACAGACAGATCCTTTAGATCGGACTGAGCGATCATGGCGCCGATAGCGTTGGGCATACCACCGATGCCAAGCTGCAGGCAGGCACCGTTGGGAATCTGGGGCACCACCAGGTTGGCCACCGCTTTGTCCACCTCAGTAGCAGGGCCGCCGGCGCCAAGCTGGGCGATGGGGGGATTATCTCCTTCCACCACATATGTCACGTCCTGAATGTTGATTTCTGTACCAGTCAGGCCATAGACCCAGGGAAGATTTTGATTGACCTCTACGATGACGCACTTCGCCCGGGCCAGCATATCCGCCAGGTGGGAGCAGGCCAGACCAAAATTAAAGTTGCCATGCTTATCCATGGGGGTGACCTGGAGCATTACCACATCTACGGGATCCAGGTGTTCCCGGTAGAACCGGGGCAACTCGGAGTAGCGCATGGGGCTGAAATAACCCATTCCCTTGGCGATGATCTTCCGGTCGATTCCGCTGCAGTGCCAGGAGTGCCAGGCGAAGTGCTCCCCGGCGTCCTCGGCCTTGGCGATCTCGGGCATCCACATGGTGACGCCGCCCCGGACCTTGACATCGGTTAGCTCATTCTGCCGGGCGGCCAGGGCCTTGTCCAAGGCAATGGGGTGGTTGGTACACCAGGTGTAATCTACCCAGTCACCGGACTTGACCACCTTGACCGCCTCGTCGGCGGTGGTCAGCTTCTGCTGATAGAGGGCCTGATAATCCATACTGTTTTCCTCCATATTCTGTATATTAAATAGTATTTTGTAAGACAAATTGACTGGGAGCGGACATGGAAGCGGGAGAGAGCCCCTCTGCTCCGTCCACCGGGATCATCTGCCAATATCCAAGTAATAGGGCTTCATCAGGCTATGCTGCTCGGTGGAGTCCTTAGGCTGACCATTCCGGCGGGGTTCCAGTGGCTGGGAATGGCGCCTGTCGGGGCGGGAGGTCCGCTTCTTGCCGCCGGACTTCTTTTCCAGCGGGCCTTTGGGCGCAGCCCCCCTGGACTCGGACTGCTGCCCGGCGCGGGACTTGGCCTTCTGCCGGTGCGCCTGACCGGGCTGGGGGGCCGGCTGGCCCTCTCTGCTGCTATGTCCCTTGCCGGCACGGCTCTCCTTTCGGTCACTCCCGCCGCGAGAGGGAACCAGGGGGGAGCGCCGGGGCGCTAGAAGCCGGGCGGTGGCGTCCATGATGACATCGCTGTCCAGAGGGTTGGGCCGGTGGAAATCGGTGCGTGGCATGGCGTCGCCGGTGTCCATCAGCGTGCCGGGACGTACTCCTCGCTTGGGTGGTTCGGAGCGGCGGATGGGACTCTCGTAATCCTGGAGGGCGGCAGGTGCGGTGTCGGGGGGCACCCCTTCAGACTGACTGGCCTTTTTCTTCCGGCGGCGGGAGCGGGAACGCTTTTCCTCCTGCTCTCCTGCCTCCTGGCCCTTCTGCTGGGCCTGGGCCGCCTTGCGCTGGAGGGTCTCCTTCTGGCTCTGGTCCCGCATCCGGCGCAGCTCTTTGGCAGCGGCCCGGGCCTCGGCGTCCTCAGCGTTGATGGGCTTGCCGTTTTTGTCCCGCTTGGGGGCCTCAAAGACCTCCATAGGCCAGGGGTGGTCCTCCACCACAGGTACCTTTCGTCCCATAAGCTTCTCAATATCCTTCAACAGGGGTTTTTCCGAGAAATCGCACAGGGCCACGGCCACGCCCTCCCGGCCCGCTCGGCCGGTGCGGCCGATGCGGTGGACATAGGTTTCCGGGACTTCGGGCAGATTGTAGTTAAAGACGTGGGACAACTCCTCAATGTCCAGCCCACGGGCGGCGATATCAGTGGCCACCAGGCATTGGATCCGGCCAGCCTTAAAGTCAGACAGGGCCTGCTGCCGGGCGGTCTGGCTCTTATTGCCGTGGATGGCGGCGGCGGGGATCCCCGCTTTGACCAAGTCCCGGGCCACCTTGTTGGCCCCATGCTTGGTCCGGGTAAAGACCAGTGCGTTCTTCGCCTTCAACTGTTCCACCAGAAGCGCCAGAAGCTGGGTCTTATTGCCCCGGTCTACGAAGTATACGGTCTGGTGGATGGCATCCACCGGGGAGGATACCGGATCTACCGCGACCTTGACCGGATCCTTCAGCAGAGAGTTTACCAGCTCGGTAATCTCCGGGGGCATGGTAGCAGAGAAAAAGAGCGTCTGCTTCTTTTGGGGCAGCCACTTGAGTATTTTTTTCACGTCGTGGATAAAGCCCATATCCAGCATCCGGTCGGCTTCGTCCAGGACAAAAATTTCCAGATGATTGGCGGAGATCAGCCCCTGGTCGTGGAGATCAATGAGCCGGCCCGGAGTGGCTACCAGGATATCCACCCCCCGCTTCAGCGCCTCGGCCTGGGGGGCTTGACCCACGCCGCCGAAAATGACGGTGTGGCGCAGCTTCAGATACTTGCCGTAGGCCGCAAAGCTCTCTCCAATCTGGATGGCCAGCTCGCGGGTAGGGGTGAGGATCAGGGCACGGATCGGACGGCCAGCGGCGGGAGAGGCGGCCAGCCGCTGGAGAATGGGGGCGGCAAAGGCGCAGGTTTTGCCCGTGCCAGTCTGGGCACAGCCCAGTACGTCCCGGCCCTTCAAGGCAGGGGGAATGGCCTTCTCCTGGATGGGAGAGGGCTTGGCATAGCCCTGCTCCTCCAGGGCACGCAGGATGGGGGCGTTGAGCCCCAAATCACGAAATGTCATTGGATCCTTCCTTTTCTGATTCAGAACGGAGCCGGATCGCTGCCGTCTGGCCCACATTGACCCCGTGGGCTGGGGCAGAGAGGTCCTGGGACAGACAGTCCAGAACCGCACCCGTAGTCTGGGCAAGAGTCTGACCAGGCAGGCAATCGACGATGAGATCGGCATATTTTTCATAAAGGGGGCCTCGATAGGCCATTAAATCCGCCAGGCCCTGTCCCGGAGCCATGGCAATGCCCCGAGTGGCCAGATCCTGGATGCGGCGGTCCAGCTCCTCCAGAGGGACGCGGAGATAGATGACCCGGCCCAGTTCCTTCAAATACAGCGCGCCTTTTTCCCGGCATACCGCGCTTCCCCCTGGGGCAATGACCGCGTTCTGACACTGAAGGGAGAGGACAGCTTCCTCCTCCGCGTCCAGAAAAGCCTCGGCCCCCTGAGTATCCAGGATCTCTTGAAGAAGGGCACCCTCCCGCCGCTGGATGACCAGATCTACATCGACAAAGCTCAACCCAAGGGCCTTGGCCAGCAGAACCCCCACAGTGCTTTTGCCAGAACCAGGCATACCGATGAGTACGAGGTTGTCCAAAAAGATTCCGCCTTTCCCTATTATAATATGCTCCAGTATGCCAAGGGCATAGGAACGATTCCAGGGAGAGGGAGGCGCACAACAAAATGGTCGGACAGCGGCCCGGCCCCGAAAAATAGTATTGTCCCATATGCTCTGAGAATTTATTATACCATACCTTTTTTGGAAAAGAAAGGGGGGACAGGACGAAAAGGAAATGGTGGGCCATGCTGAAAAACCGGATGACACTGGAGCGAAAAAATGCTATAATGGCGGCAAACAGGCGGGACACAACGGGACTGACAGCCCTGAGGAGGGGACCGAGCGGACCGACGGCATGGCACGATTGTAGTATTGCGGGATGAAAAAGTGGCCCATCTCGGGCGGAGAGGGATAAAAGGGGAGAAAAAAGTGGATCTTTTTGCGGCGTTTGGGGTGTTCCTGGCTTGTGTGGCCTGCTGTATGGTCATGGGGCTGCCCCAGTTTTTGGCCCTGCTGGTGGGGCTGGTGTGCTTTTTCCTGGTCGGGCTGCACCGGGGACACCGGGCGGCTGACCTGGTCCAAATGACCCTGACTGGAATGAAGACCTCAGTAAAGGTGCTGCGTATCCTGGTCCTGATCGGGCTGCTCACCGCCCTGTGGCGGGCGGGGGGGACGGTGGCCTTCTTCGTCTGGGGAGGCGCACAACTCATCACACCCAGGACCTTCATCCTGGTGGCCTTTTTGCTGCCAGCCCTGTTCAGCTTGGCCTTTGGCAGTTCCTTCGGTGTAGTGGGCACCGCGGGAGTGATCCTGATGGCCATCGCCCGCAGCGGCGGGGCCGATCTAACCGTCACCGCCGGGGCTATCATATCCGGGATCTATGTGGGAGAGCGGCTGTCCCCCGCTTCCTCCTCCGCGGCGCTGACAGCGGCGGTGTCAGGGGCGGAGCAGAGGGCCTTTCAGCACGAGATGTGGCGCACTACCCCTCTGCCCATGGCTTTGTCGCTGGCTGTCTACGGTGTCCTATCCATCCTGTGTCCCATCCGGCAGGTAGACAGCCACATCATCGAGGCTTTAGAGAGCGGCTTTCAGTTGAGCTGGGTGACACTTCTTCCAGCCGCCGCCGTGCTCCTTCTGCCCTGGCTCAAAATAAGCGCGTTCCTGTCCATCGCTGTCAGCTGTGTCCTGGCCGCCATCTGCGCCCTGTTCGTCCAAGGGATGGATCTGGGTGAACTGCTGCTGGCCTGTCTGGTGGGCTACCAGACAGCTCAACCGGGTCTGGCGGACATTATGGCCGGCGGAGGCCTGAGTTCCATGATCAACGTCGTGCTGACTGTGGTCCTGTCCTGCGCCTATTCTGGTATCTTCAACGGGACCGGGCTGCTGGATCCGGTGACTGACCGGGTGGGGCATCTGGTAGACCGGGTAGGTCTGTTCCCCGTCCACATCCTGCTGTCCTTTGGCTGCTGCGGCCTGTTCTGTAACCAGGCTGTGGGCATTGTGATGGGGGCCCAACTGATGGAGGGGGAGTACCGCCGGCGGGGCCTGGATTCCATGGAACTGGCGGTCAATCTCGGAAATTCTGTGCTTAATCTAGCCGGTCTGGTGCCCTGGGCCATCTCCGCCAGCGTCCCGCTGACCACCCTTGGGGTGGGAGCGTCAGCGCTGCCCCTGGCGGTCTACCTCTATCTGGTGTCCCTGTGCTGGTGGGCTTGCCTGGTCTGGAAGGAAAAGAAGAGAAAGAAGGCGGCGGCATTATGAGAGATATCATAAGCGTTGGAGAGGTCCTCATCGACCTGACCCAGACGGGAACAACAGATCAGGGAATCCCAGCCTTTGCCGCCAATCCAGGAGGAGCCCCCGCCAATGTGGCGGTAGCGGCGGCGCGGCTGGGGGCGGAGACCGCCTTTTTTGGAAAAGTGGGCCGGGACAGCTTTGGCGCCTACCTGCGCCGGGTGCTGGAGGAAAATGGCGTGGACTGCTCCGGCCTGCGGACGGGCAGCCAGCCCACCACCCTGGCTGTGGTGTCGGTAGACTCGCGGGGAGAGCGGGACTTTCAGTTCATCCGGGGGGCCGACTGCACTTTAAGCCCGGAGGAGGTGGATGAGGGGGCTCTGGGCCGCACCAAATTTCTCCATTTTGGCTCGGTGAGCCTGACGGCGGGACTGGAGCGAAACGCTACCATTTTCGCTGCCCGCCACGCCCACCGAGCAGGCGTCCTGGTCAGCTATGACCCCAACTATCGGGCGCCCCTGTGGAAGAATCCAGAGGAGGCCGCCCAGTGGATGGCCATACCTCTGCCCCTGGTGGATGTGATCAAGCTGTCAGAGGAGGAGCTCCCCCTCCTCACCGGCACGCGGGACCCAGAGGAGGGCAGCCGCCTGTTGGAAGAGCGGGGCATTTCCCTGATCTTGGTCACGCTGGGGGAGCGGGGGGCCTTCTGCCGCTGGCGGGGAGAGAGCTTTTCTGTCCCCGGTGCCTCGGTCCAGGTCGCTGACACCAACGGAGCCGGAGATACCTTCCTGGGGGCTGTGCTGGCCCGGCTGTGCAGCCGGGGAAGGGAGCCGCTGGCGGGGCTGACGGCAGAGGAGCTGCGGGACATTCTGACCTATGCCAACCGAGCGGCTGCCATCACCTGCTCCAGAAGCGGAGCGATCCCGGCTATGCCCAGGGCGGAGGAACTGTGAGTCTTGAGGGAAAAGGAGAGAGTGACCAGGTGAAGCAGTTTCCGTACACGGTAAAGGACCCGCTGGGCCTCCATGCCCGGCCTGCCGGCCTATTGGTCCACACAGCCAGAGGCCTGGACAGCACGGTTGCCATAATCAAAGGAGGGACAGCGGTGGAGGCTACCCGGATCATCGCCTTGATGACATTGGGCGTGCGCCAGGGGGATCAGATCACCGTGACCGTCCAAGGGGGAGATGAGGAGAGGTCCATAGCGGTCCTGGAGCGTTTTTTCCGGGAGAACCTGTAAAGGAGGCTGGTTTCATGGAGGCGATCAGGGGGACATGGAGTATCGGCGGAATTGCCTTAGGTCCCATCCGCATCTGTCCCCGAATGGGCCGAACTGATACAGCCGGGCCGACATTGTCCCCGGAGGAGGAGCTGAACCGCTTTGAGGCCGCCCGGCGCGGCGCCATAGACCAGCTGGAGGACCTCTATGGACGGGCCTTGGACCAGGCGGGGATGGAGGCGGCTGCCATTTTCCGCATCCACCAGATGCTGCTGGAGGACCCGGATTACCAGGAGGCGGTGCACACCTCCATTCGCCGGGGAGAGGGAGCTTGCCAAGCGGTTCAGAGGGCGGGAGCGCGGTTCACTGCCCTCTTTTCCGCTATGGAGGACGAGTATATGCAGGCCAGGGCCGACGACATGAGGGACATTACGCGCCGGGTGGCGGACCTGCTTATCGGAGTCCGGGAGGAGGACTTGCTGGGCGGGGAGCCGTCCATTCTGGCGGCAGAGGAATTGTCCCCCAGCCAGTTGATCGGACTGGACCGGGACAAGCTGTTGGGGCTGGTTACCCGAGATGTGGGGGCCAGCAGCCATACCGCGATCCTGGCCCGGGCCATGGGCGTCCCGGCTGTGATGGGGGTAGAAATCCAGGAGGACTGGCAGGGAAGAACAGCCATGCTGGATGGAGACCGGGGCTGGCTGTACCTTGACCCCACAGAGCAGATAGTGGAGGAGGGGGAGCAGATGGCCCATAAGGGCAGGGAGGAGCGGCTGCGGTTAAACCAGTGGAGAGACCGGGATACAGTTACTTTGGATGGCCGGGAGATGCCGTTGCTGGCCAATATTGGCAGCGGCGCTGAGGGGGAGCTGGCCCGGCAGAAGGGCGCCCAGGGCGTGGGGCTGTTCCGAAGTGAGTTCCTCTTCCTGGACCGGGATACCTGTCCGGATGAGGAGGAACAGTTTGCCGCCTATTCCCAGGTGGTGCGGGCGATGGCTGGCCGGCCGGTGGTCATCCGGACTTTGGATGTGGGGGGAGACAAACAGGCCCCCTGTCTGGGGCTTGAGGGGGACAGCTCCCCCTTGGGATGCCGGGGTATCCGGCTGTCCCTAGCCCGTCCCGACCTGTTTCGCCCACAGCTCCGGGCTATTCTCCGGTCTGGTGCTCTGGGACCAGTTTCCCTGATGCTGCCCATGGTGACAGCCCCGTGGGAGGTCCGGAGGGCAAGGGAGATCCTGGAGGAGTGCCGAAGTGAGTTGCAGAGCCAGGGCCGGGAGCCGGGAGAAGTGAGAGTGGGGATCATGGTGGAAACGCCTGCCGCCGTTGTGCTGGCGGATGAGCTGGCCTTAGAGGCGGACTTTTTTTCCCTGGGGACCAACGATTTGACCCAGTATACTCTGGCGGCAGATCGATGCCGCGCCGGCGGCGCTTACGATCCCAGGCACCCGGCCGTTTTGCGGATGATCCGCCACACCGTGGAGGCGGGACACCGGCACGGGCTCCGGGTGTCGATCTGTGGAGATCTGGGGGCAGATCCTGATTTGACGGAGACCTTCCTCCGGATGGGGGTGGACAGCTTGTCCATATCCCCAGAGTTCATTCTGCCCTTAAGAGAATTGATTAGCGGTCTGGATTTATCCGAAGACCGTCCAGCGGAGTGACAGACTAAGGAGCCGCGCGGTGTACAGCCGTGCGGCTCTTTTGATAAGATCCGGAAAAACGCCCATACTATCCTCTTGACAAAGCTGAGATGTCGGGGTATGATATAGACACCTCACCCAGGGGGGGTATAAATAAGCGGGCGATACCTTCGAAAGCGATATCTTTGAGCGGAAAAGCTGGAGGATATGGTGGAGCGAGGACAGGAAGCGGGAATTCAATCAAACAGGCAGCGCCTGCTCCGTTTCCCATTCAGACCGTTCTATTTGAATGGTGGCACGCGCATTGTAATCTCTAAGGCAGCAGAGCCGCCACCGAAAATCCTCCGCTCCGAATTTGTGCCGCCTCCGCAGTGTGGAGCGCGGCGCGCCCCATATGGGCGGAGGGGGACAGCGCAACGAGGTGATACGATGAAGCAAAAATTCAACATCACAGGCATGACCTGTTCCGCCTGCTCCGCCCATGTGGAGAAGGCGGTCAGCAAGATGGAGGGCGTCAGAAGTGCCGCGGTCAGTCTGATGACCAACTCCATGGTAGCGGAGTACGACGAAGGTGTCGTCACGGCACAGGATATCATTCAGGCGGTCACCGCCTCTGGCTATGGTGCCTCCCTGCCCCAGGAAAAAGGAAAGGCGGCTGCCCCGCAAAAAGATGATACCATGGAGCGGGAGCTGGCCTCTATGAAGCACCGGCTGATCTGGTCCTTCGTCTTTCTCATTCCCCTATTCTATATCTCAATGGGCCACATGGTGGGCGCTCCCCTGCCTGCCTTCCTGCTGGGACATGAGAACGCCGTAGCCTTCGGGCTGACCCAGCTGCTCCTTACTCTGCCTATCATGTATCTCAACGATAAGTATTACAAGGTGGGCTTTAAAACGCTCTGGCATCGGGCGCCCAACATGGACTCCCTGATCGCCGTGGGCTCCATCGCCGCGGTTATCTATGGCGTGTTCGCCATTTACCAGATGGGCTATGGACTGGGCCACGGGGATATGGAGCGGGTGGCCCGCTACCACATGGACCTGTATTTCGAGTCTGCTGGAATGATCCTGACCCTGATTACCCTGGGGAAATTTTTGGAGACCCGCTCTAAGGGCAAGACCAGCCAGGCTATCACCCGCCTGATGGACCTGGCGCCCAAGACGGCCTCTGTCCTTCGGGGCGGGGTGGAGGTGGAGATTCCCGTGGAAGAGGTCCAGGTGGGGGACCGAGTGGTGGTCCGGCCGGGCCAGTCCATCCCAGTGGACGGCGTGATCGTAGAGGGCCAATCCGCTGTGGATGAGTCTGCCCTCACCGGGGAGTCTCTCCCTGTGGACAAATCTGTGGGGGATAAGGTGGCCGCCGCTTCCATCAACAAATCCGGTTTCTTTACCTTTGAGGCCAGCCGGGTGGGGGAGGATACCACTCTGGCTCAGATGATCCGACTGGTGGAGGAGGCTTCTGCCTCCAAGGCTCCCATCGCCAAGCTGGCGGATAAGGTAGCCGGCGTCTTTGTCCCGGTGGTAATGCTGATCGCCGCGGTCACCGCCGTCGTTTGGCTGGTTTTCACCGGCGGGGACGTGACAAAAGCTCTCACTGCCGGCGTGGCGGTGCTGGTCATTTCCTGCCCCTGTGCCCTGGGGCTGGCCACCCCCGTGGCCATTATGGTGGGGACCGGAAAGGGAGCGGAAAACGGCATCCTCATCAAATCCGCTGAGGCGCTGGAGACCCTCCACACCATTGATACGGTGGTACTGGACAAGACCGGCACCCTGACCCAGGGAAAGCCGGTGGTGACCGATATCCTGCCGGCGGCTGATCTGGAGGAGGACGGCCTGCTGACCTTGGCAGCCTGTTTGGAGGGGCCGTCGGAACATCCCCTGGCTGCCGCCATCGTAGAGGAGAGCAGGAGCAGGAAATTGCCCATCACTTCGGTGGGCAACTTTGAGGCCGTCCATGGCCGAGGGGTGCGGGCAACCATCAGAGACCGATACTTCCTGGGGGGAAACCGGGCGATGATGGAGGAGGCTGGAGTGGACCTGGCCGAATTTGGGGTCCAGGCGGACACTCTGGCCGCCCAGGGAAAGACGCCTCTGTACTTTGCGGACGGGGAGCGGGTGCTGGGCCTTATCGCGGTAGCGGACACCCCCAAACCCTCCAGCGCGGCCGCCGTGGCAGCTTTCCGGACGCTGGGACTGGACGTGGTTATGCTCACCGGCGACAACCGGCGCACTGCCGACGCCATTGGCAAAGAGCTGGGGGTGACCCAGGTGATGGCCGAGGTCCTGCCCCAGGACAAGGAGAGGAAGGTGAAGGAGCTCCAGGATCAGGGCAGGAAAGTGGCCATGGTGGGCGACGGCATCAACGACGCCCCCGCCCTGGCCAGGGCGGACGTGGGACTGGCCATCGGAGCCGGGACTGACGTGGCCATCGAAAGCGCGGACATCGTGCTGATGAAGTCTGACCTGCTGGACGCGGCCTCCGCAGTGGAGCTGTCCCGGGCCACCATCCGAAACATCAAAGAAAACCTGTTCTGGGCATTTTTCTATAACTCGCTGGGTATTCCTCTGGCTGCCGGTGTATTTTACACCACCCTCCATTGGCAGCTCAATCCCATGTTTGCCGCTGCCGCCATGAGCCTAAGCTCGGTCTGCGTAGTGACAAATGCCCTGCGCCTGCGCTTTTTCAAAAGCAAATTTAAATCCCCGCCCACAGAGGAGCGGAGCGCCCGGGAGGGAGCCTGCCCCCTGGAGATAAAGGAAACAGAGCAAGGAGGAACAGAAACGATGAACAAGACCATGATAATCGAGGGCATGATGTGCGGCCACTGCACCGGACGGGTGGAGAAGGCCCTGTCCGCCATTGACGGAGTGGACAAGGTAGAGATGAGTCTGGAGGATAAGTCCGCCGTTTTGTCCCTATCTAAGGAAGTGGATGACAAGGTGCTCACCGACGCCGTCACCGAGGCAGGCTATGAGGTGGTGTCTGTCAAGTGAAGGCAGACCACGCCCAGGTGAACCGGCTGCTAAAGACCGCCCGCGGGCAGATCGACGGCATTTTGAAGATGGTGGAGGAGGACCGCTACTGCCTGGATGTATCCAGCCAGATCATGGCCGCCCAGTCCATCCTGAAAAAGGCCAACCGGATGGTGCTCAGGGCCCATATGGACTGCTGCGTCCGGGAGGCGGCCGCCTCCGGCGACCCGGACGCCAAGCTGGAAGAGCTGGCTGCCCTGCTGGATAAGCTGGCGGACTGAAGCGAATATTTGAGTAGACTGCGGCGGCGGGTCCTACAAATAGGGGCCCGCCGTCCATCCCGTTTCTTACCTTAACTTATAAAAAATAAAAAATTGCTTGACGAATAGCGGGAAAGATGATATAGTATCCCATACCTGTGAAAAGGGGCTTTTTTGTCGTGCGCATTTTTACGGTGTTTGACGTCCGACCCCCTTAGCCATACTTGGAACACAGGGAGGCAACAGAGCCGGATCCCACCGTAGACCATGGCGTACTACGCCCTTGTGTCGCTGGATCTGGCAATATGGCCGGGTCCGGCGTTTTCTGTTTTAGGAACGCTTTTTCTCCCGTCCGACTCAACGCGGGCCGCTGCGGCGGTCCCTGTAAATTCAAAAGGAGGTGCCGAACAAATGGCAAGCAAAGCCGGCGCGCGCATTAAGATCACCCTGCGGTGCTCTGAGTGCAAGCAGAGAAACTACAACACCATGAAGAACAAGAAGAATACCCCTGACCGCCTGGAGCTGAACAAATACTGCCCCTTCTGCAGAAAGCACACCGTCCACAATGAGACCAAGTAATTGGAGCCTCACAGGCTGAAAGGAAAGAAGGGTAGCAACATGGCTGAGAACGAGAAGCTGGAGCAGACTGCCCAGACTGCTTCTGACAAGGCCGACAAGGCCAAGAAGGACAAGAAGTCCGAGAAAAAGTCCAAGCCCGGCGTCTTTGCCCGCATTGGCAAGTGGCTCAAGGATATGAAGAGCGAGTTGAAGAAAGTCCAGTGGCCCACCCGCAAGCAGACGGTCAACAACACCCTGATCGTCATCGCCTGTGTGGTTGTGGTTGGCATCTTTATCTGGCTGTTTGACCTGGTGGCCAACAAGGGGATCGGCCTGATCCTTTCCCTGCTGGGCTGAGGGCGCGGACTATGGCTGACAACGCGAACTGGTATGTGGTACACACCTATTCCGGGTATGAGAATACGGTGAAGGCCACCATCGAGAAGTATGTGGAGAACCGCAACATGAGAGATCTGATCCACGAGATCAGCATCCCCATGGAAACGGTTACCGAGATTACCGACAACGGTCCCAAGGACGTGGAGCGGAAGGTCTTTCCCGGCTATGTCCTGGTCAAGATGGTGATGAACGACGAGACCTGGCACGTGGTGCGCAATATCCGCGGCGTCACCGGATTTTTGGGCGAGGGCAACAAGGCCATCCCCCTGTCCGAAGACGACGTGGCTGCCCTTGGGGTGGAGAAGCGCGAGATCGTAGTCAGCTATCAGCTGGGCGACATGGTCAAGATCACCGAGGGCGCCCTGGAGTCCTTCCTGGGCACCGTGGAAGAAATTGACCTGGAGCGCGGCAAGGTTCGGGTGGTAGTGTCCATGTTTGGACGCGAGACCCCCGTGGAGCTGGAGCTGGACCAGGTGGAGCCCGCAAATTCCTGACAATGACCGACTGGACGCAGGATGCGGCGGCTATGGCGCGCCGCATGCTTCAGGTTGGGTCATAAATGGCGCACCAGGGTCGCCGCGCCCTACAAAAGCGGCCCGCACAAGTGGGAGGAGCGATTACCGCTCCGCCAAACGACCACATTTTTCAAATGGAGGTGCTCTTTCGTGGCACAGAAAGTAACTGGATATGTAAAACTTCAGATCCCCGCCGGCAAGGCGACTCCCGCCCCCCCTGTTGGCCCCGCTCTGGGCCAGCACGGCGTGAATATCGCCGCCTTTACCAAGGAGTTCAACGAGCGCACCAAGAACGACGTGGGTATGATCATCCCCGTTATCATCACCGTATACGCCGATCGCTCCTTTACCTTTATCACCAAGACTCCTCCCGCCCCCGTGCTGATCAAGAAGGCCTGTAATCTGGAGAAGGCCTCCGGCGTGCCCAATAAGAACAAAGTGGCCACCATCAGCAAGGAAGATGTCCGCAAGATCGCCGAGATCAAGATGCCCGACCTGAACGCCGCCTCCATCGAGGCCGCTATGAGCATGATCGCCGGCACCGCCCGTTCCATGGGCATCCTGGTGGGCGAGTAAGGAGGGTTAGAGATGTTTAGAGGTAAGAAATATCAGGAGAGCGCCAAGAAGATCGACCGCAACGCTCTGTACGATACCGCCGACGCCATGAAGCTGGTCGTCGATACCGCCACCGCTAAGTTCGATGAGACCGTGGAGCTCCACGTGAAACTGGGTGTCGACTCCCGCCACGCTGACCAGCAGGTCCGCGGCGCCATCGTTCTGCCCCACGGCACCGGCAAGACCCAGCGCGTGCTGGTCTTTGCCAAGGCCGCCAAGGCGGACGAGGCCAAGGCTGCTGGCGCTGACTACGTAGGTGAGATGGACCTGGTGGAGAAGATCCAGAAGGAAAACTGGTTCGACTTCGACGTGGTAGTGGCTACCCCCGACATGATGGGCGTGGTAGGCCGTCTGGGTAAGGTGCTGGGCCCCAAGGGCCTGATGCCCTCTCCCAAGGCCGGCACCGTCACCATGGACGTGACCAAGGCCGTCAACGAGATCAAGGCCGGTAAGGTGGAGTACCGTCTGGACAAGACCAATATCATCCACTGCCCCATCGGCAAGGTTTCCTTTGGCCCTGAGAAGCTGGCTGAGAACTTCAACGCCATCATGGGCGCCATTGTTAAGGCCAAGCCCGCCGCCGCCAAGGGCCAGTATATCAAGAGCTGCACCGTGGTATCCACCATGGGCCCCGGTGTGAAAGTCAACGGCGCCAAACTGATGTAAGACGCGCACGGACCGCTGGGAGGACCTGGTCCTCGATCTGGCGGCTGCGCTGTGCCCCAATTTTGTTTGTCATGCCCGGACAGGTTTTGCTTGACAAGGCCTGTCCGGGATGATAAAATATCATTCGCGTTCAAAGACAGCAGGTTCCGGCCCGCCGGAGTAAGTCCTGCCGAGAGTGCTTTCAAAAGAATACCTTTTGATGGTACTGTCCTCCTGTCTTTTGACCGGAGGTTTTTTGTTGCGCGGAAACAATTTCTGGAGGTGAATCCAAAATGCCTAACGCAAAGGTCCTTTCTGAGAAGCAGGCTGTTGTGGCCGCTCTGACGGAGCAGCTGAAGGGCGCCGCCAGCGGCGTGCTGGTGGATTACAAGGGTATCACTGTTGCCGAGGACACCGCTCTGCGCGTCGAGCTGCGCCAGAACGAGGTGCAGTATGGCGTGGTGAAGAATACTCTGGCCCGGTTCGCCCTGAACAATGTGGGCCTGGAAAGCCTGGATGAGGTGCTCAACGGCACCACTTCCCTGGCGACCAGCGCCGGCGACCCAATCGCTCCCATGCGTGTGGTCAACAAGTACGCCAAGCAGCTGGGCGATCGCTTCAACATCAAGGGCGGCTTCATGGATGGCAAGGTGCTGTCCCTGGAGGAAATCCTGGCTCTGGCCGAATTGCCCGCTAAGGATGTTCTGCAGGCCCAGGCTCTGGGCATGATGCTGGCTCCCATCACCAGCCTGGCTATCGTGCTGAAGGCCATCGCCGAGAAGGGCGGCGAAGCCGTCCCTGCTGCCGAGGAGGCCGCTGCCCCCGCTGAGGAAGCCCCTGCCGCCGAGTAAGTCGGCGTACCTTTCCCCGCTCCCCGGTGGGGAGAAAAAATTTAGATTTTGATTACACAATTAGGAGGTAAATTATCATGGCAAGTGAGAAGATTACTGCTCTGATCGAGGAAGTCAAGGCTCTGACCGTGCTGGAGCTGTCCGAGCTGGTCAAGGCTCTGGAGGAGGAGTTCGGCGTGTCCGCCGCCGCTATGGCCGCTCCCGCTGCTGGCGGCGCTGCTGCTCCCGCCGCTGAGGAGAAGACCGAGTTTGACGTGGTTCTGGCCAGCTTTGACGCTGCTGCCAAGATCAAGGTCATCAAGGCCGTCCGCGAGATCACCGGCCAGGGTCTGGCCGAGGCTAAGGCTACCGTCGAGGGCGCTCCCAAGGCTCTGAAGGAGGGCGTGTCCAAGGACGAGGCCGAGGAGCTGAAGAAGAAGCTGGAAGAGGCCGGCGCCAAGGTCGAGCTGAAGTAAGCTGTCCCCATGCATTTAAAAGGACTGCCGCTTTTTGCGGCAGTCCTTTTTTCGTTTACCACTTGACCCGCAGTGTATCCCGCAGGCTGACTCCCTGGGCATGAAGAGCGGCCAGGTAGAGGACCAGAGCGAAGGCTAGACTGCCCAGCCCAGCCCAAAGGAGAGGAAGCCCGCTGGCCTTTAGATACCGGAGCAGAAGATTGGTGTTCAATGCGGCCAGGAGAGAGGCCAGCCCAGGGGCAGTCATCCAGCGGAAGAGCTGGGGCCGCAGACCTGTGTGCCGTAGAACAAGCGACAGGCACAGGACAAGCTCCAGCGCGGTGGATACCAGAGCTCCGGCCACATAGCCTTTCATTCCAAGGCCAGGCAGGGGGATCAGAACCAGAGTGCAGGCCAGCTGCACCCCACCGCCTAGCAGGGAAACAGCGGCCACCTCCTTCTGGCGGCCAACCCCATTGAGGACGGCGGCCAACACGGAGCAGTAGCAGCTCATGGCGGTGGTAACAGCCAGAGGGATCAGGTGCTCTCCTACGCCATCCTGCTTGAACATGAGCCGGCCCAGGTCAGGGCCCAGCACCACCATCAGAGCCATGGCAGGCAGAGTGAGGACAGAGACGGCGGCCATGGCTCGGGAGGACAGCCGCCGCACCTCACCCGGCAAGTTTAAGGCGCAGGCCCGAGCCAGACGGGGGACCAGGACCAGATTGAGGGCGCCCAGAAAGACAATGGGAAGGGAGAGCATGGGCATGGTCATGCCACAGACCACACCGAATTCGGAGATGGCCGCCGACCGCTCCATCCCTCCCTCTACCAGCTTCTGGGGAATTAAAGTGGCGTTGGCCGCTCCCATCAGGTTGCCCAGCAGGGCGTTGGCCCCTACAGGCAGGGCAATGGAGAGCACTCGCTTCCGGCGGATTCGGGCGGTTTCCCCCGGCCCGTTCAGCCCTAAGCGGCCTAACCGACGGCGGTACAGGACGGAAAGGGTGCAGGCGGAGAATACCTCGCAGATCACCATCCCTAGGACGATAAGCCCGACCACCCGCTCCGGATACTGAGGCAGAAAGAAGAACAGCAGTCCAAGCACCGCTGCCGTCCGGATGAACTGCTCCACCAGTTCGACGATGGCCGGCGGCCGAACCAGCCCCGCCCCATAAAAGAAGTGCTTGTGTAGATTTTCCACACCGGTAAGGGCAACACAGGGGACCAGCAGAATAAGACCTAGCTGGGTCCTGGCGTCCCCCAACAGCTCCACAGAGATGGGGTCGGACAGCCAGATGACCAGCGCGCCTAGAGGGAGCAGAAGGAGAAAAAAGGCCCGCAGGCAGGTGCCCATTGTCTGGGACAGCCCCCTCCGGTTGCCCAGGGCCAGATACTGGGAGGTAAGGTTAGACATGGCGGAGGTCAGGCCAATGGCGGTCAGAGAGAGAAGGACCGAATACACTGGCATGATAAGCTGGTATAGCCCCATGACTTCCGCCCCTACGGCCCGAGACAGGGCCACACGGTAGCCGAAGCCCAGTATCTGGGATACCGCGCCTACAGCGGTGAGGAAGAGCGCCCCCTTGCCCGCCGACAACATTTTTTCGCCCAACGATGATCACCCCTCCCTGTCACTCTATTCGCGGGGAGGGCGCTTCATGACCAAAGGAAAAAAGGAGGCGCGCCGTCTGGCGCGCCTCCTCGGCCGCTTTTTGAACGGGAGAGAGGGGAAGGGGGTTACTCCTCCTCGTCAGCCTCCACCACATCGTCGCTCAGGTCCAAAGAGAACTTGGACTGACAGTTGGGGCACTGGATAAAGCCCTCCGCCAGAGCCTCATCGTCGATGATGAGAGGCTCCTCACAGGTGGGGCACTCCACCTCAAACCAGTCGTCGTCGTAGTCCTCCTCGTCGTTCTCATCCTCGTCAAAGACCACGGACTCCACATCAGCCAGGTCATCGGACAGCACATCGATTTCCTCTCCCAGAGCCAGAGCGTTCTCCTCCAGGTCCTCGATGGACAGGCCGACCTCCTCCAGAATGCCGATCATCACAGAGATGAGCTTTCCCTCCTTGGACTTCTCGGTATCCAAATTCAGGCCCTCGGCCAAACCTTTGAGATAGGCGACTTTTTCGGAAATAGTCATAATCGTTCTCCTTTTCAGGCGGCGGGGACAAACCCCGGCCTACGGTTGTTAGGTGGGACTCACGACGGCTGGGACACTTAACCCTTGCAACGCTCCAGATACTCGCCGGTGCGGGTGTCAATCTTGATTTTGTCGCCAGGATTGATGAACAAGGGGACCTTGATCTCGGCGCCGGTCTCCAAAGTGGCGGGCTTGGTCACATTGGTAGCGGTGTCACCCTTGAAGCCGGGATCGGTTTCGGTGACCACCAGCTCAACAAAGTTGGGGGGTTCCACACCAAAGACGCTGCCCTTATAGGACATGACCTTGCAGGGGGTATTCTCCATAACAAACCGGAAGGAGTCGCCCAGCAGATCCTTGCTGATGGGCAGCATATCAAAGGTCTCCATGTCCATGAAATAGTACAGGTCGCCGTCGTTGTAGCTATACTCCATGTCCTTGCGTTCCACGAAGGCCTGCTCAAATTTAGCGGTGGGATTGAAAGAAGTTTCGGTGACACCGCCGGTGATGATATTCTTCATCTTGGTGCGGACGAAGGCGGCGCCTTTGCCGGGCTTCACGTGTTGAAACTCGACTACCTGCATGACCTTTCCGTCCATTTCAAAAGTCACGCCATTGCGGAAGTCGCTGGCAGAAATCATTGCCATAGGAATCATCCTCCATTATCGTTGAAATAAGCTGATTTATTTTACCCTATTTTCCCTGCTTTGACAAGGGGTTTCCTGGGATTTGATGAAGCGGGCCGGTAAATTTCTCCCATTACAGCAGGATGACGCCGGCCTCCTCGGCGGCCTTGAGGTTGGGCTCATCCCAGAGAGAGCTCTGGACCTCTCCGATATGGGCCTTGCCTAACAGGGCCATAGACACCCGGGACTGCCCGATGCCGCCGCCCATAGTCAGAGGCAGCTCGCCGTTCAGCAGCATTTTGTGGAAGGGCAGGCCGCGCCGGTCGTCACAGCCGGCCAGAGCGAGCTGCCGGTCCAGCGCCTCAGGGTCTACCCGGATGCCCATGGAGGACAGCTCCAGAGACTGACCGTTGACGCTGTCCCACACCAGCAGGTCGCCGTTAAGGGACCAGTCGTCATAGTCGGGCGCCCGACCGTCGTGAGGCTGGCCGGAGCGGAGCTTGCCCCCGATGCCAATGAGAAAGGTGACGGGATGCTCCTGGGTGAAGGCGTGCTCCCTCTCCTTGGGGGTCAACTGGGGGTACAGGTCCTCCAGCTCCTGGGAGGTGATAAAGGTCACTTCACGGGTCAGCTTGGGCAGGACGGACAGCTGGGGAAACACGGTGTGGAGGAAGGACTGGGTCTCGGCCAGGGCGCCCACGATGGAGCGGACGGTCTGCTTCAAGAAATCCAGGTTCCGGTCCTCTCTGGAGATGATTTTCTCCCAGTCCCACTGGTCTACATAGGCGGAGTGGAGGGAGTCCAGTTCCTCGTCTCGACGAATGGCGTTCATGTCGGTGTACAGCCCCTCACCCACCTGGAATTGGTAGCGTTTCAGGGCCAGGCGCTTCCACTTGGCCAGGGAGTGGACCACCACCGCGGTTTCCTGACAGCCATTGATGTCAAAGGACACGGGCCGCTCTACGCCATTCAGGTCGTCATTCAGCCCGGAGGTGGAGGAGACGAACAGGGGGGCGGACACCCGGTGGAGGCGGAGAGCACCGGACAGCTTATCCTCAAAGAGCCGGTTGAGTAGACCGATGGCCTTCTGTGTTTCATAGATGGACAGCAGGGAAGTATAACCCTGGGGGATGTGAATCTGAGGCATGGTGGCAGGGTCCTCCTTTTTCAATCGAATCTCCCTTATTATAACGAATTATTTGCGGGAGCGCAACGGCGTTTTTTACAGTTTTATTACGATTTTGTTTCTGAACTTGCCT
This sequence comes from Flintibacter sp. P01028, assembly GCF_041925235.1. NCBI lineage: Bacteria > Bacillati > Bacillota > Clostridia > Eubacteriales > Flintibacter > Flintibacter sp. P01028. Next base: position 729,100 of record NZ_JBHEVC010000001.1, on the reverse strand, counting down.
TTTCCACTCACTTTACAGTATAATGGCGGTGTTGCGGCCGCGGCGACGACAAAAATAGAAAATGAGGAAACCAAGATGAATTATCATTATGATTCGGAGCTTGTGGGTTAAACCGGGAGGTTTGCGCCCAAACGCTTCGCGCGCCTCCCAAAAGAACACATGATATCTTTTAGGAGGAAATATCCCCATGAATCGGGAAAATAAACGGAAAATATTTGAAAAAGGCTACTATAAGACACATCCCTGCCGAGATAGCTTTACCTGTAAGGTGTGCGGCTGGCTGGTGACGCCGGAGGCGGCGGGCAGCGATTACCGCAACCACTGCCCCAACTGTCTGTCCAGCCTGCATATGGATGAGGAGCCTGGGGACCGGGCCGCCGAGTGTGGTGGCGTGATGGACCCCATCGGGGTCTGGGTCCGGAAAAACGGAGAGTGGGCGGTCATCCACCGGTGCCGCCGGTGCGGTAAGCTAAGTTCCAACCGGTCAGCAGCGGACGACAACCCTGTGAAGCTTATGTCCATCGCGCTGAAGCCCCTTGCTATGCCTCCGTTCCCACTGGAGCGTATAGAAGCGATTACCACCCTCATGGGCGGAGAGGGCAGGCTTTTGTAACGGACCATTTCAGAGCGTCCGCTTCGGCGGGCGCTTTATTTCATCTCTTGCCAAACCAGACCGCCATGGCTATAATGATAACCATAAAAAATGACAAGGAGGATCCCGCCATGAAACTGGCAGAGGCCCTGCAGGAACGGGCGGACCTGAACCGTCGCATCGAGCAGCTCCGAAATCGGCTGGAGAACAGCGCCCTCGTCCAGGAAGGAGAGCGCCCTGCGGAAGCTCCCGAGGTGCTTCTGGAGGAACTGGAGCACTGCGCCGCTAGGCTGGAGGAACTGATGGTCCGCATCAATCTTACCAATAGCAGAACGATGGTGGATGGTCTCACCCTTACGGAACTGATTGCGAAAAAGGACTGCCTGTCCCTGAAAATCAGCGTGTACCGGGATCTTCTTCAGCAGGCGGGGCAGACCACCCGCCGGGCAACCCGCTCTGAGATTAAGATTCTCAGCACAGTAGACGTGGCCCAGTTGCAAAAGGACACTGATCGGATGGCCCAGCGGCTGCGCCTTTTGGATAACAAGCTGCAGCAGACCAACTGGTCCACAGAACTGTCATAAGCTGACAAAGGATAGTTTCCGGAGCGAGTGCGATCTCTTTGGCTGAGAATGAGCCAACCATTGGTATGCGTCCTTGGGCGGACGCGGGGGTTCGATTCCCCGGCTTATCGTAATGCCCCGACCATGCATGACCGCATTGTGATCTGGCATCACGCACAACCCAGCACTGACCGGAGACGAGGGTGGGTACGGGGATTTTTGAACAACAGAGGAGCAAACAATGAAATTTATATCCTGGAATGTGAACGGGCTGCGGGCCTGTATGAAAAAAGGCTTTTTGGACTTTTATCAGGAGCGGCGGCCGGATTTTCTATGTCTGCAGGAGACCAAGATGGAACAGGGACAGGCGGATGTCCCCCTTGGGGAGGGTCTCCTGGAATACTGGAACTCCGCGGAGAAGAAAGGGTACTCCGGCACCGCCGTGTTTACCTCCCATACCCCCATCTCTGTGGCCTACGGTATGGACAAGGACCTCCACGACCACGAGGGGCGGCTCATTACACTAGAGTATGAGGGGTTCTATCTGGTGTGCTGCTACACCCCAAACTCCCAGGATGGCCTGAAGCGGCTAGACTACCGGATGGAGTGGGAGGACGACCTGCGGGATTACCTTAGCTCTCTGGACAGGCGAAAGCCGGTCATCTACTGCGGGGACTTGAACGTGGCCCACCAGGAGATCGACCTGAAAAATCCAAAGACCAACCGGATGAACGCGGGGTTCTCCGACCAGGAGCGGGAGAAGATGACGATTCTGCTCTCCTCCGGCTTTACTGACACGTTCCGATTCCTCTATCCCGACGCCACCGGGGCCTACTCCTGGTGGTCCTATCGGTTCAATGCCCGGAAGAACAACGCGGGATGGCGTATCGACTACTTTATCGTATCCGACCGCCTGCGGGATAAGATCCGCCGGGCGGAGATTCTCGCTGACGTAGAAGGCAGCGACCACTGTCCGGTGCTGCTGGAGCTGGACGTATGATATTAAGACGGAGAGGGAAACGCCATGCGATTTGAATACTGCCCACACTGTGGGACGAGAGCCGTCCAAAAGGAGATCGGGGACGAGGGGCTGATGCCATGGTGCGACCGCTGTAAGCGGCCTCTATTTGACATATTCTCCACCTGTATCATCGCTCTGGCGGTGGACGAAGAGGGGAATGTGGCCCTTCTGCGCCAGGGGTATATCTCCACCCAGCACTATGTGCTGGTGTCCGGATATATAAAGCCGGGAGAGAGCGCCGAGGAGTGCGCGGCCCGGGAGATTGGGGAAGAGCTGGGCCTTGCGGTCCGGGGGCTCCACTTCACCGGGACCTACTGGCTGGGAAAAAAGGATATGTTGATGATCGGCTTTGTGGCAAACGTCCACCGGGAGGAGTTCCACCTCTCCCAGGAGGTGGACCAGGCGGTCTGGGTCACTCCAGAGGAGGCCCTGACTATGGTAAACGCCCATCCGGCCATTTCCCACCAGGTGGTGGAATATTACGTGGACCATCGGGAGAGCCTGACGCCCTCTGTTTTGGCCTAGTGCACATCAACAGAAAGGAAGAGAATTTCCATGAAGTTAGCAGAATTATTTGGGAAGGGGCGCACGGTTTTCTCCTGTGAGGTGTTTCCCCCTAAAAAGACTAGCCCAGTAGATAGCATCTACAAGACGTTGGACGGCCTGCGGGACATCCACCCAGACTTTATTAGCGTCACCTTCGGGGCGGGAGGGTCCCAGGTGAACCAGTCTACACGGGAGATCGCCGGACTGATCCAAAACCAGTACCACATCCCGGCCATGGCCCACTTGACTTGTGTGGCGGCCGGCAGGGAGGACGTGGACCGGCTGCTGGAGGAGCTGAAGGCCGAAGGGGTGGAGAACATCCTGGCGCTCCGGGGGGACGTGAATCCAGATATCCCGCCCAAGACAGACTTTGCCCACGCCAGCGATTTGGTGTCCTATATCCGCGCCCACAGCGACTTCGGAGTGTCTGCCGCCTGCTACCCCGAGGGACACCTGGAGAGCCCTGACCTGGTCAGCGATATTCGCCACCTGAAGGAAAAGGTGGATGCCGGGGCCCAGCATCTGGTCAGCCAGCTGTTCTTTGACAATGAGGATTTCTTTCGCTTCCTGGAGCGGGCCAGGATTGCCGGCATTGATGTGCCTATTGAGGCCGGCATCATGCCCGTGCTGTCCAGGTCCTCCATCCAGCGGATGGTGTCCATGTGCGGCGCCAGCCTGCCCAGCAAGCTGACCCGTATCCTAGCCCGGTATGGCGACCATCCGGCTGCCCTGCGGGAGGCTGGCATCGCCTATGCCATTGATCAGATCTCCGATCTCATTGCTGGAGGAGTGGAGGGTATCCACCTGTATACCATGAATGACCCCGCGGTAGCCCAGCAAATTGCCGGTAGCCTGACCTCCATCCGGTCGGTGTAGGATTTTAACAATTTTTAAGGAAAACTACCAGATATCCTAATTTTCCTGTGGTAGGATGAGGAAAACCACAGGAGAAGGCGGTCGTCATGAAGAAGAAAAAGCAGAGTTTGATCCTGGTCCTCGCCCTGCTGCTCCTTTTGGGAGGAGGGCTGTTCCTGTACCGAAGCGGCTTTTTTCAGGCAGCAACCTCAGCAGAAGGGCTGCAGGAGTATATCCGCCGGTTCGCTCCTTATTCACACCTGATTTTTTTCCTGCTCCAGTTCCTGTCAGTGGTACTGGCTCCGATTCCCAGCAATATCAGCGCCGCGGCCGGGGGTGTGCTCTTTGGTACCTGGCCTTCCTTCTGGCTCACTTTTGGGGCAGTGATGGCCGGCTCCCTCCTGGTCTTTTGGCTGGCCCGAGTGCTGGGCAGAGATTTTGCTGACCGGCTGGTCAGCCGAAGGCTGTCAGACCGCTACCAGGACGTGATTCGAGCGAAAACGGATATCTTTCTGCTGCTGGCTTTCCTGTTTCCCTTCTTTCCGGACGATGTGCTGTGCATCCTGGCAGGCCTGACAGAGATCCCGTTTCGCAGGTTCGCGCTCATTGCGCTGTGCGCCCGCCCTTGGGGCCTGCTGTTCGCCAGCGCATTAGGTGGCGCCTCCCTCCGGCTGCCGCTGTGGGCTATGGCCCCTATCGGACTGGGCGGCCTGGCTCTCTTTCTGCTGGGGATGAAGTACGGGGACCGGGTGGAAGCAGAGATTTTGCGCCGGCTAAAGCGGGGAGGATAAGAGATAAAAAATTTTTGGGACTGGGTCTTTACAAACTCAGTCCCATATGTTATGCTTAAATAGCAAACGATAATTACTATTGTTAGGGGGGCGGATATGGAACGGTCCATTCGATACAGTAAAAAGAGAGAGGCCATCCTGGCCGCCATTCAGGGCACCAGCTGCCATCCCTCCGCCGAGTGGATCTACCAGCAGTTGAAACCCAGCCATCCCGACCTGAGCCTGGGCACCGTGTACCGCAATCTCATCTTCTTTCAGGAGAGAGGCGATATTCGGAGCGTAGGAGTCATTCAGGGACAGGAGCGTTTTGACGCCGTTGTCACCCCCCATAGCCACTTTGTTTGCGAATACTGCGGCGCGGTCATCGATTTGCCCCATCTTACTTTGGACAGTGAGATGGACCATGCCGTCAGTCAGCAATATGGGCTGATGGTCTACCGCCATGAGCTCACCCTGCATGGACTTTGTCCCGACTGTATAAAACAGAAAAAAAGTAAGGAGGAAACACGATCATGAAAAAGTTTGTTTGTACCATTTGCGGTTATGTCCACGAGGGCGACGCTGCCCCTGAATTCTGCCCCATCTGTAAGGCTCCTGCCGAGAAGTTCAAGGAGCAGGCTGGTGAGAAGACTTGGGCCGCCGAGCACGTTGTGGGCGTGGCCCAGGGCGTGGACGAGGAGATTATCAAGGGCCTGCGTATGAATTTTGAGGGCGAGTGCTCTGAGGTCGGTATGTATCTGGCCATGGCCCGTGTGGCTCATCGGGAGGGGTATCCTGAAATCGGCCTGTACTGGGAGAAGGCCGCCTATGAGGAGGCTGAACACGCCGCCAAGTTTGCCGAGCTGCTGGGCGAGGTGCTGACCGACTCCACCAAGAAGAACCTGGAGATGCGTGTGGACGCTGAGAACGGCGCCACCGCCGGCAAGTTCGAGCTGGCCAAGAAGGCCAAGGAGCTGGGGCTGGACGCCATCCACGACACCGTGCATGAGATAGCCCGCGACGAGGCCCGCCACGGCAAGGCGTTCGAGGGCCTGCTGAAGCGCTACTTCGGCTAATCAATACCGGATAAACAGCCAGTTAATAAGCACTTTTTGAGAGGGAATCGGGAGACCGGTTCCCTCTCTTTTTGCGTCTTGCCGCTTCATTGTGGATATTTTTGTGGCATTTCTTTCTTTATCTATCCGTGAAAACCTTCCACATGTGGATATTCAGTTTTTTGCCCTATATCAAGCGGCTTTCACCGCTTAATACCGAAAAATGGAGAAAAATTAACAACTTTTGAGAAGTTTTTGCTTTGCCGGGACAACAATCAAGAAGTTTTGGAGTGTTTTTCTTAACTTTCACCAATTTCTTGAGCAGCCAAAGCAAAACCTCTCCGCCGCTGATTGCTTTTCGCCTGTCTCCTTTCAGTTTGCAGCCGCTTTTCGGCTGTTTTTTCTTGCTTCTATTATACAACATATTCTAATTAAAGTACAGGTTTTTCTTTGCCAGGTGCTATACTTAAAGCACAAAGAGGGACAGAGAACAAGAAAAAAACAAAGCCCCTCAAAACAAAAAATAAAATGAAAAAGGAGATTACTGCCATGAAAAAGAACGCTATCATCTACATCGACGATACCCACGCCCAGGTCACCAAGGCTTTTGAGAAGCAAGCCCGTATCTTCGGTACTCCCGAATACAGAGAGTGGAGAGCCTACCGCCAGGACTTCCCCAATGCACAGATGGTTTCCAAGACCATTAAGAAGGCAAAGAACAAGAGGAACGACGCCAAAAACAGAACCTATGAGAAGATGGCCGAGTACATCTGCTTGCAGGAGAACGCCGACGAGCTGATGAAGGAGTTCGAGGCGCAGAAGAAGATTTCCATTGTTCAGAAAAGCCCCTACCGCACCGTGCTGAATTGGTTCCTTGCCACCTTTCCCGAGTTGACGGAGGACGGGACAGAGGCCACCGCCGCCGAGGAAGTCGCTGCCGAGCAGAATGAGGCATTGATAATGGAGCAGTCCGCTTGAAGTGCATTTTTCAAAAAATAAAAAGGAGTTTGATACTATGGAATTCACCCGTACCTACATGATTGGCTATCTGTTGCTTTTCTGCGCCACCGATGAAGAGTACGAGAAAGAGGAAGATCGCTTGACTGGCTTAACCGATGAAGCACTGGAAGCGGAGTTCACCGCCCAATACAACAGCCTGCAAGGTGCCCGCCCCAGCCATCCCCTCTGTGAAGGCAATACCCCTGACCTCTACACCGACTTTTAAGACAACTCAAAATTCAGATCAGAATTCAGGAGGAATAATACCATGATGAACTACAAGATTGATTTTGTGAACAATACCCTCACCATGAGCAAGGCTTTTGAGGAAGCCCTCAACAATCCCGCTTCCGAGGAATACAAGCTGTTGAAGCAACTCCGCGCCGACTTCCCCAGCCTGACCATTATCCGCAAGACCCGCCGCGCCTCCAAGAAGGCCCGTCCCACCAAGAACCTGACCTACAAACACATGGAGCAGTACATGAGCGTGTTTCAGAACGCCGATGAGCTGCTGGCCCAGTTCAATGCGGTTAAGCGGTGTTCCCTGGCCCAGAACAATCCCTACAAGTTTGTGCTGGATTGGTTCAAGGCCCAGTTCCCCCATTACAAGGAGCAGCCCGACTTCGGCAACAACGCCCCCAAGGTGATTGACCTTGCGGCTTTCCAGAAGAAGCGGGAAGAGAAGGAGCAGGAGAGCGCTTGATAACAATGGAATACAAAATGAAAGAGGACGGTACTACTGGTGTACTGTCCTCTTTTTGCTATTTCAAGTTGTTTTTTGAAATCATCCGTGATAAAATAATACTGCGACGCAAGTTCATATTGTTTTCCCTCTAAGGAAGCGTGCGTTTTTACCATTCGGTAAAAACGCAGGCTCTGTTTCAGCACACTTCTTTTGAGGGAATGTTGGAACTTGCGTCGCGGCAAGAGCTATGCGTTTTTCGGCGTGCGGCTTTTGCCGCACGCTTTTTTTGTTTGTTAATGAAAGCCGATATTGTATCAAAAAGGAGGAACAGGCGATGAAACAACCAATAGGATCGAATGCGACACCGGTGACCCCGGCGACAAGAAGGAGCGGCTTGTCGATTGCTGCAGGGGTATTGTTTCTGCTAGCGGCTGTCCTGCCGTATGTCATGAGCTGGGACGCTGTGCAGTGGAGTGCCCTCTCTGCCCTCTCTTTACTGGCTAGCCTGCTGATTGCTGCCCTACTCATTATGGGGCGTGCCGACAAAGTTCTGGCTATCGCAATAGGATTAAAATTACTCCTTGAGTTGGCACAGGGCTTTATATCATTTGCACCGAGTGGCGAACTTGCATCTCTGATTTATGTTCTTGTGCTTCTTCTCCCTCAAACGCGAAAAAAATGGGCTAAGGCATGGGCTCTTCCTTTCGCTGTCGCGGTTCTAATGGTATGTTTGGGGGTTTTCGCGAGTGGTGAAGATAGAGACGCTCTCACCTATGCCTCTCTGTCCAGTTGCTTGGATGTTTGGAGCTATCTGTTCATGGGGGCATGGTTGGCTCACCCGCAAATGACATTCAAAACTCTCTTTTTGAGAGATAATAAAAATCAGGAAACCCTGGGCAATTACTTCGGGACCCTATTTCTGCGAGGAATTGTCACATTTGGTCCTATCATCATGGTAATTGGCTTTATTGTTTTGCTGGTATCCGATGACGGGTTTTCATCTCCGCTTAATGCGTCCTTGTTCCTTGTAATCCTGCCCTGTATGGGCGGTTTGGGGAAAAGCTTCGGTAAAATTGTGGCCGACTTTATAAAGAGTATAAAAGCTACCAAGGAACTTCGCCACACTATTAACCAAATCAACGCCCGAAGCGGCATCCCCGGCGTGTCTGACCGAGCCAAGGCAGAACTTTAAAAAGAAGCAGCGAAGAAAGCCAGAAAGGAAGTCATCAAAGGAGCAGTTGTCGGCGGCATCATTGCCGGGGATGCGGGCGCTGTGGTGGGTGGTATTATTGCTGGTGATGCAGGCGCTATTGTCGGTGCAACAGCAGCTAAGGCAGGTCAAGATACCAAGAAACAAAACAATAAAACAAAATGAGGAAAAGACAGGTGGCGTTTTCCGCCATCTGTCTTTATTTTTGTCGGATTGTAAAAGAAGTTATCCGTTCCCGGCCGTGCCCGCCGTGATTTATCAGCGGTAGGGAAAACTCCCAAGAAAAGCCGCCGCCGAGAATCATGTTTGAACTTTCCCGGAACTATCCCCCGCCAGGGGCAGTGTTCTCCCTGTTCCGCTCCACCTGGGGGTACTCCCAGCCTACCCTTTGACCTTCTTTTGAGGGATTTCCCTTCACCCGCTCGCAATCAGGGTTCCGCTCCAAATTGAAACTGCACTTTCAAAAATGGATCTCCATTCACAAGAATTCAACTTGTGAGAAGAATTGATAACTCTGAAATAACTTTTGAGAAGAGGCGACCACTTCCCATTACCCAGCAACAACTTTTAGAGCGAAGGCAACAACTTTGTTGCTAAATGAGGCAAATACAAGGCAAAAACCGCTTCTTTGACGCAAAAAAATTTTTATGTTATAATATTTATAGAAAAAGGGAGAAATTTATAATTTGTGGCTCCATTTGTAGGCTTAAACAAGCAGTAGGATGAAGGCGCAGCGGCCTTCCATCTTGTAGAGCGCTTCCGTTCTATGCTTCCGGGCAGCAGCGCCAAGTGCTGGCAACACGCTTCCTACTGTTTGCTTAAATCTATAAAAAGGAGGAAGCACACAAGATGGGCATATAGTACCTGTTGCCAGCAGGGGATGGGCCGACTTACAACAACTGCTTTACTTTAGGTTCAAAGAAAATTCCCGTTTTTATCGACCATTACGATGATACAATTCAGAATTTGTATGGCGCTAAAAGCGGTGATAAACGTAAATATTACGAACTTTCTTACGAAGAAGCTGTAATAGAATATTACTATTTTAAGAGTAGTGAGAATTGGGAAAGAAGCAGTAAAGATTTGCGTATCGGCCTTTGGCTGGACAATGCTATGTTTGACAACCTTCACATTTTTGTGATTGACTTTGATGATTTTGATGAAGAGAGCCGTTTTTTCAAAGAAGCTCACCGTTTAGCGAATAAAGTAACACGGTCAAAGAGTGGTGGCTATCACATGTTTTATGGGATAGACAAGAAAAAGGCGGAACCGCTCTTTGACAGTATCAATTTACTGACAAGTGAAAACGCCGCAAGTTTTGTATGCAAAACTGCTGTCACACGGGACGGAGCAAACAAAGTCGATTTATTTTGTGATACAGGCCATTTTATCTACGAATGGGAGCCGTGGGATAATACCATTGGCCTGACCGATAAGACGCAGGAACTTTACCAGCTTATCAAGGAAAACTTTGACTTGTCGCGTCCCAAGAGCAGCGGCAAGGGGAAACGCGCAAGTGGTAAAGACGGCAAGAGCTATACCATGCTGGAAGAGCTTCCCGAAGAAGAGCTGTTGCAGCAAATGAGCGCAGAGCAGCGAGAAGTCTTTGCCGATCTGGAAAAGACAAAATCGCCTCACTGGAAACAGAAAAGATGGCTTTCTGTTGGTATTGATATTTTTCATGTATTCGGCGCTGATTTGGGTGGAAAGGTGTTCTTGTATTGGAGCAAGCCTGGGGAGACATTCCAGCCTCAAAGTTGTGCGAACACATGGGACTACATTTGTGAAATTGGGTCAGAAAGTGAACTTTGGGATGAGCATTGGGCTGGAATTTTGCAAGGCACCCAAACTGCCTTTGACCGTGGTGAAGTGGAGCAAGACTTAGTAGCGCCAGAAGCAGAGCCGCAAGTCCCGCTCGAAGATGATACTTCTGTCGTGTTCGAAGAAACTACTTCTGAGCCGACCTTCCGTGGCCTTCCGATTGTCTGGGAGAATGTAATAGCAGAAGATAACGGCAAGCAGAGAACCGGGCATTGGATTGTCTGGAACGGCACCCGCTCCAAGCGGGAAGAGTTCTTCAAGCTGGCCTTCCCCGATCAATACAACAAAGTCAAGAAGCGCGTGAAGTTTTTGGGGCAAGCTGCGGATGATGTGCTGCGGCTGACAGGGGGACAGCGCACCAAGTTGATGTATGAAATTTTGGCATGGAAGTATGGATTGGAAGAAGTGAGCGGACAGGATGCCCTTGATTTAATCCGCCTTTGTGAGTGTGAAGAGGACAATAAAACCGCCGATGCTTTACTGGCCCGCTTGCATTGGCCCCGTGGTTTGGCAAAGCTGGTGACCTTTGGTGTGGGGATGAAACTGGACGGGACCGCACAGCATACGTGGTGCTATTCCGTTGATTATCAGAAGGACAAGGCCGTTTTCATGGGAAGCGCAATGACCTGGGAGCGCTGGCAAGTAAAGTTGATTGAAGTTTTAGATCGGTGCCGGGCCTGCAGTTGCAGCTATTCAGAAATGTGGAAATAGGTTCGACCCGCTATGTATTATCAGTTTGACTATTACGGTAGCTACCTCACCCTTACACAAGAGAATTACAGAGTAATAACGGAGTGGATAAATGAATATTTTGTGGGAGGTTCCGCTCCATTCCCTCTTTCCGGGGCAACACCTGCCGCCGATTACAAATTTGTGATTGACTACAATACCGATGTTGAATTTGTGGACAACCGGGATTTGAAGGCCCCCGGCGAGATGGCAAAATACAACCAGGAAACCAACGCCGCTAGGAACAAGGAGAAGGGCAAGAAAAGAATACAGGAGCGTTTTTCCGCTGCGTGTGGAGAAGCAAAGGTGGGAGATACTCTAACAACGGAACAGCTTGTAGGAATGGGGTACACCGATGATAAAGCGAGAAAAAGGCTGATTGATAGCGGTGTCTTAAAAAGGATAAAGCGTGGTCATTATTTGGTGCTTTCCGTGTAATTCCAGCGGAAACCCGGCACGCCCCGAGGGGTTAAAAGAGAAAGATATAATCCCCACGGGGTACGCCGGGTTTCCGCTTCCGCACTTGAAAGTACACATTCAAAATTCATCGAAAGGAGTAATACCATGTATCAAGAGTAGATACTAAAGATTTTCAGAGAGTTTGAGAAAGAGGAAATCCGGGGGAGCTGGCTGGAAACTTTTGCTGACAAAGACAGTCTTACCTATAAGCTGCACAAGCAAAGTAAAGACTTCTTACGCCCGCAACGATTTCTTCAATTCCTGCAAAGACGGCGCGATTTGTTAGACTGTTTAGAAAGAAGTATTATTGCAGACAGTACGGAACAGATTGAAAAAGGCGTAGAGCAGACGGCAGAGAAGGAATTACAGAAGATAGCTGATAAAATGACAGGGTATTATTTCAAACTTAATAAGTAACAGCTGATCGGATAAAGATGTGCCATTAAGTCAAGAAGTCGGAGGAAGATGTAAAATCTTCTCTCCGACTTCTCTTTTTGTGTTCAAGAGTTTTTAGAATTAGAAGTTGATGAAAGTTGTGTATTTTCCTTCTCTTCTTCATCTTTTTCGCCGGGCTTCTTCTCCCAGCCGAGTATTTCTTCCATGATAAGGGCAAGGGGCAAATCCGTATCCCCGAACATGATATCACCTCCCGAGTATCGCTTGAAGCTGCCGCGTCGTGGCGAATGTCACGACGCGCTCTCCTGTTTCCTGCGCTGCGCTGGATTTTCGTACTATCGTTATCCACATTAGTGGTCTTTTACGCTTCTCATAATTTACCTATCCCCTGGGGCCTCTTTGACGTATTCCAATAAATCGCCGGGCTGACAGTTGAGAAGTTCGCAAATGGTTTCAAGCGTGGCCCACGACACCATTTGACCGCTGCGGATTTTTTGTAGCATGGCCTCACCCATGATTTTCTCTTTCCGTATTCTGGTAGTGTTGTACCCGGCTTCTTTCAGCGCGGCGATTACATCGACCTTGTATTTGATTGGCATGTTTGTCCCTCCCTCCGGGGTGCTCCAAAAATTGTGCCTATCTTCCATTATCCTTATTCTAACACAAAATTGCACCTTTTTCAAGTGTTAAAACTACACATAATTCGAGTGTAAAACTTGTGCGTTTTGCGAATTGAATTACACTCAAAAAAGGTGTAAACTATAATCAGTTAAGGGGAACACCCCAAATCAAAACAAAGGAGAATGGACCATGAGCAAGAATGAACTGGTTGCCAAAATCGAGGCCCTGAACGAGTGGGAAGCCGTTATCGAGGAAGCCAAAGCGGAGGCCGAGGCCATCCGGGATAGTATCAAGGCCGAAATGATGGAGCGCGACACCGAGGAAATGACCGCTGGAAAGTATATCGTCCGCTGGACTTCGGTTCTCTCTAATCGGTTCGATACCACGGCCTTCAAAAAGGCCCACGGCGAGCTGTATAAGGAGTACACCAAGCAGAGCGCCAGCCGCCGCTTTTCCATCAGCGCCTAAAGAAAAGCCCCTTGTCCGACACGCCGACCAAAGCAAGCGGACAAAGAGCTTCCACCCTAACCGAACCGGAGAGGGCAAGACCATTATAGCTTGCCCTCTCCCCAAAATCAAGAACAGGAGAGAAAAAGACATGAAAGAATTGACAAGCTATAACCGGGTAGCCGGGTATCTGAACAAGGTTTTTGATCTGCTGAACGCTGAATTTTTTGAAAATGCACTTTCAAGACCGACCATCACCATACAATCTACGCCCCGCGCCTACGGTCATTTCTCCCTGCGGGAAGATACCTGGGTTTCCAAGCTGGGCGGCACCCACGAAATCAATATAGGAGCTGGGACACTGGCCCGCCCCATCGAGGAAGTGGCCGCGACCCTGCTTCACGAAATGGTGCATTATTACAACTACGAGAACGGCATACAGGATTGCAGCCGGGGCAATACCTACCACAACCGCCGCTTCAAGGCCGCTGCCGAGGCTCACGGCCTGATAGTCACCCATAGCGACAAATACGGATGGAGCCACACAAGCCCCTCTGACGAACTGCTGGACTTCATATTGGAAAACGGCTTGACCGACATTCTGATAAGCCGCAACGAATTCGCCGGGTTCCGTGTCACCGGGACAGGGACGCACAGCGGGACGGAGGGCACCGCCACACCGCCACGGACGAGCAGCACGCGAAAGTATATTTGTCCTTGCTGTGGGAATTCTGTTCGAGCCACCAAAGAAGTACACATAGCATGTTTGGATTGTGCTGTACCGATGGTACTTGCCGGATAATAAGACAGTGGGCGGGGAGAAATCCCCGCCCAGTCCCCAAAGTTCGTATAATCGGGATTATACGAACACCAAAAATAAGAGATTCCGGGGCTTTCCCGTTGCCGCTCGAAATATCCGAACTTTCCCGCCCGAAAAAACGAACTTTTGACGATGGAGGCCACTATGAACAAGAAAACAAAGGCGCTCACCACCGAGCAATATAAAGAGATTATCCAGACCATGAAAGAGGGCTGTTGCTGCTGCCGCCCTAATGAGCGCATAGCCACCGCCCTTGTGCTGGAAGGGAATTTAGGCTTGCGTATCAGCGATATATTGAAGCTGCGGCCCAGCGATATTGTCCGGGACGGGGACAGATACCGCCTTGAAATCACCGAGCAGAAAACAGGCAAGCGCCGCGTGTTCACTGTCCCGCTTGTTATCCAGCAATACATAGAGAATTATTGCTTGCGCCACAATATCCGCCGTGAAGATCTGATTTTTCCCATCACCGAGCGGGCTATACAAAAACAGCTTCATGTCGTGTGCGATTACCTGGGCTTTGAGGGTATCAGTACACACAGCTTCCGCAAGTGGTACGCCACCGAGATATACAAGGTGAACGGCTATGATATTGCCCTGGTGCAGAGGTTACTACAACACAGCTCCGCCGCCGTAACACAGCGCTATATCGGCATTGAGCCACAGCGAATAGAGGCTGCTATTGCAAATCATACTAGATTGCTATAGGCGGATTCCTAAAGAAATATTGTCAGCGTATGCACAATAGGGTATAATACGGAGGAACAACATATGTTTGAAGGAGTAAAAATGTTTTTAGATATTAAACGTACCTTAGGAACGCCATATTACGAGTCTGATAATTGTTTGATTTATAATACAGATTCGCTTACCCTCTTGTCTAAGATTCCCCAAGAATCAATCAATCTCACAATAACTAGTCCTCCATATAACATCGGGAAGTCTTATGAATCTATCCTTCCAGTTGACGAATATATCAACTGGTGTACAAAATGGATGCATAGTCTATACCACGTTACTGCAAAAGATGGCGCATTTCTTTTGAATTTAGGATATCTTGAGGTTCCCCAAAAAGGGAGAGCTGTTCCGATTTCCTATCTTTTGTGGGATAAATCACCTTTTTTTATGCAACAAGAGATTGTGTGGCATTATGAGGCTGGTGTTGCCAGTAAAAAGTATTTATCTCCCCGCAATGAAAAATTTATATGGTATGTTAAAGATAAAAAACATTATACATTTAATCTTGATCCAATACGAGATCCAAATGTAAAATATCCCAATCAGAAAAAGCGCGGAAAATTACGTTGTAATCCCCTAGGGAAAAATCCTGGAGATGTATGGTGTTTTCCTAAAGTTACTTCTGGAGAAAATAGAAGCTCTAAGGAACGAGCAAAGCACCCAGCCCAATTTCCTATTGCAGTAATTGAAAAATTCATTTTAGGGATGAGCAATGAAAATGAAATAGTCCTTGACCCATTTCTAGGCTCTGGTTCAACCTGTATTGCTGCATTAAAACATAACCGAAAAGTAATTGGATTCGAAATTTCAGAGGAATATTGCGAATTGGCCGCTCAGCGAATTGGAGATTATCTTAATGAAGATCAGATGTCTTTTACTAATTGGAATACAATGTTATGAGCTTTTTCTGCAAAACATCTCTGCTTAAATTTGCTTGCTGCCCTGTTGCCGCAGCTTGCCCATGCCAATCAGAAGCATCTAGCCAGCCAAATCGAATGAGGGATATCGGTTGCCATTCTTCAATTTTATGTACGGGGGGAAAATTTACAGCTAAATAATATCCAGATTTACTTTTACTAGAGCGACTGCCTTTTTGTGCATAGCTTCTATTCCCGTAAATTCCCTTTTGTGAAGATGTCTTAATTTCAATAGAAAAGAAGTCATTGCTATCACAGTGAATGTCTTTTTCCGCGGTGCCAATGCCCTTTCTAAAATCAGGATAGTTTTCTCTTAACTCAAATGGCACAAGTTCATGAATAAAATCCCCTAAAATTTGTGGTGTAGGGAAATATGTTTTTCCAATTACTATGTTTTCGCCAATTATAGAGCCATAAATTTTATTCCAAGAGTTAATCACTGCATCTACCAGAGCACTTGTAGTAATGGGATGTAGCCTGATTAACTCTTTGGTTTTTTCTTCCCAAGCGCCGACAGGCAATCCTTCATATGGTGATACTATCATAAAGAGTCTCCTTCCATAATAGCTGAATTACATTTTACCAAAATATGAACTTATATTCAAGAATAACGAACTCTCACATTCTGATTTATCTGTCTTTTCGCGAAATTTCATGAATTGAGCATGGCCAGGAAAGAAGGGAGGTTACATATGAGACAGAAAACGATATAATACTTGTTACGGCCTTTTTCCCGGTTTTATGGTACACTGGATATAAGACTGGGAAAGCGAGGCGGCGCACATGGCAAAGTCGGAAAATCAGAAAGTGAAAACGCTCTTTGTGGCAAAATACTTTTTGGAGAATTCAGACGAGAACCACCCAATCACCGCCGGGGATATTGTGGACTATCTGCGGGAAGAGTGCGGCATTGAGGCCGAGCGCCGCGCCATCTACCGCGACATTGCCGCCCTGCGTGATGTGTACGGTATGGACATAGCCGGGGGACAAGGCGGCAAATATCGGCTGCTGTCCCGTCAGTTTGAATTTGAAGATTTGCGACTGCTGGCCGAGTGCGTCCATGCGGCCAAGTTTATATCCGCATCCAAGGCCAAGGAGCTTGTGCAGACCATCAGCGAGTTTTGCAGTATCTACCAGGCGGAAGAGCTGCAAAGAGAAGTGTTCCTTTGTGACCGCGTGAAAACAACGCGCAACAACATTTTGCTGACTGTTGGCATTATCCATGCGGCTATGGCTACCAAGCAGGACGGAAAGCCACACACACCGCAAAAAATCACCTTCAAATATTTGAAATATACACTTCAAAACAAGAGCGAACAGGTGGAGCGCCGCAAAGGGGCCACCTATAAAGTCAGCCCCTATAAACTGCTGATAAATGAGGGCAATTATTATCTGCTGGCATTTGATGATAAGTCCCAGGCCATGCGGACATACCGTGTTGACCGCATGAAGGAAGTAAAGGCCATTGATGAACCGCGAGAGGGTGCAAGAACGTTTGCCGATTTGGATATGGAAAGTTATACCCGCCGCGTGTTCTCCATGTTCGGCGGAAAGGAAAAGCGCGTCAGTATTCGCTTTATCAATCCGCTGCTTGATACGGCGATTGAACGCTTCGGCACAAGCCCCGATGTATTTTACAGGCAGGATGATGAAAAGCATTATGTAGTAACCGCCGATGTGGAAGTCAGCGACCAATTTTTTGCGTGGGTGTGTGGATTTGGAAATCGAGCTAAAATTATCAATCCATCAGATATAGTAGAGAAGATGCAACACTTTTTGCATGGTATCAGCGACATGTATACAAATTTATAGAGGTGGAGTATGGAAGAAAACGTAAAAAAGGATATTGCCAAAGCTGTTGTTGTAGGAGCTATGTCCGAAATCCCCATTGTAGGAGGCGTCATAGCTGAAGTAATTGGCTGCTTAGATCAACGCTATATTGAAAAAAGACTATCCAAATTAGAGCGAACAGTTCGAAGCTTAGATATCTTAATGAGTGATTTTACAGAACGACTTTATCAACTTGAAAAAGACGAACATAAATACTATGTGGTTAGGAATAATCTAAAATTTCTTTGCCTGTCTGCCCTTCCAGAAACAGTAGATTCTTTCAATCGGGCGTTAATTGAAATTATAATGTCCGATCAGCCAACAATGGCTGAGTATGCTTGTGAGATTATCAAGCAACTAAATGCAGATGATATTTCACTTTTAAAAAATATAAAACGGTTTAAACAGCAGCAAGAGGCAAATAGTTCTCAAAATGAGGGGTGATCGCATGACAGATCGTAATAAACTATACCAAGATGGAAACACAATCCACTGGAGTGATTTTTCTGCTTTTCTCTTTGGAAGCGATATCAAAGATATGGGGCAGTTGCTCAACCGACAATGTATTGCGAAAACGAAAGAAGGCGAAGAAATCTTTACTATTGCACCTTCATTTATTGCACGATCCATTATAAAACTCCAATCCCTTGGTGTTCTTCAATATGATTTCATAACAACATTAGGGAACACCTCATCCAATAATATTGATAGATTCCACATTACATTTTTTGGACAAAAAGTTCTTGAATATATTGATTTAGATGAAGATATTGACCATGAAAATATCAAAGAGTAGTTAAAAGTTGTTGCTTCTGACTGCTCTTTGCTTGAAAGTTCTTAGTTATAAGTGATTTAAGTTATCTTTTAATATATCTACCCCTGTTCTGGAAATGGCAATATAATACCGCTGTGTGACCTGGATATTGCCATGGCCCATTTGGTTACAGAGAAGGTGCGTGGGGGTATTCATTTCCGCCATCATGGTTCCGTAGGTGTGCCGTAAATAGTGATACTTGAACATTATCCCGTATTTGCTTTTAATCTCCCGTGTAGGGTACTTCATAGAATTTACCGTCTGGATTTTTCCGTCTGGCAGGCAGTTCACAAGCTCAGTGGAGGGGATTTTCATTCCATCCAAGTCCTCTATAATCCGTTGGTTCTGTTCCCGCAGATCGGCAAGGTGAAGCTGGTCATGCTCCCGCCGCCGTGCCAGTTCTTGAAAGTACACTTTCAATTTGTCGCACATCTGGATTGTCCGCTTTGCGTTGCGGGTTTTGAGGGACACCAGCTTGATACGGCTTTCTTGGTATTGCATTTGCCGGTCAATCAATATCGTACCGTTTTCCAGATCGACATTCGACCATTTCAGACCATAACACTCATTGATACGCAGACCTCAATACCGTCCCAACAAATACGCCGTTTCCGCATTGGTGTCGTGGAAATAATCATCCAGTACGGCAAGATCTTCCCGGTTGAATGACACAATATCCAAATCATCATCCGTTTTCAGTTTTGGCATGTGGATTTTCGTGTCTTTGTTGACACAGAGCTTATTATAGCTGTCCACAGCAAGGTAATCGCGGGAGTAGGCTTGCCCGAACAGCAGATAGAACATCTTCAAAAAGCCCTCCACATAGCGATAAGAGAGGCCCCGGCTGCAATACAGTTCCGTCAAGTAGTCCACTACTTCCGCCGCGCTGATTTCATCAATGTACCGCGCCCCGAACCGGGCGCAAAGGTGGTTTTTCCAAAGGCTGTCCTGCTTGCGTTTGGTGGTATATGCTCTATCATTCCGCCCATTGATACAGTATTCTTGATAGACCTCTTGAACCGTTTTCCGTACCGTGGGCTTTGGCTTGCGGGAGTTCTGGGCGCTGTCAATGGCTGCTTGCCGCGCCTTGATTGCCTCACGCTTTGTTTTGAAAGACGCTCCGAATTCATCTTTTGCCTTTCGTACTTCTTTGCGGATGCCGTTCACCATGAGAACATAGCGATAAGCCCAATTCCCATTCTTTAATTTGTAAACACCTGCGTCATTCTGCTTTGCCACTTGTAAATCCTCCTTGTGGATTTTTTTGTGGCAAAAATCTGAATTCCAGAGTGTGAAAATGTCCACTTGTGGATAAAGGAAGAGATTTACAAAAGGCTATATTTTCGTCGTTTGTATTGCCCCGGCGCCGAACGGCACAGCCGTTT
The DNA here is from genome assembly GCF_041925235.1 of Flintibacter sp. P01028. Classification (NCBI taxonomy): domain Bacteria; kingdom Bacillati; phylum Bacillota; class Clostridia; order Eubacteriales; genus Flintibacter; species Flintibacter sp. P01028. Next base: position 709,827 of record NZ_JBHEVC010000001.1, on the reverse strand, counting down.
GGCTACCTGCGCATGCGCGTGGACGCCGAGAACGGCGCGACCGCCGGCAAGACCGAGCTGGCCAAGAAGGCCAAGGAGCTGGGCCTGGATGCCATCCGCGACACCGTGCATGAGATGGCCCGCGACGAGGCCCGTCACGGCAAGGCTTTTGAGGGCCTGCTGAAGCGCTACTTCGGCTAATTAAGACAAAGAGTGACAGAGGGTGGAGTGTTGTGCTCCACTCTCTGTTTTATTTCGTACCGGTAAAGTGAGCTAATAACCCCTTACAGCCGGCTAAAACGTCCCGGAAGGTGCTCTCAAAGTCGCCTGTATACCAGGGGTCCGCGATGCCCTCTCCAGAACGACCCGCAAACTCCAGCAGCAGGTGGAGTTTTTCCTCTGGGTCGCCGCCTAAGATATAGGACATATTGCGGAGATTGGTGCGGTCCATGCCAATGAGAAGATTATATTGGCTATAATCTTCCTGTGTCAGCTGCCGGGCTGTCTTGCCGGCACAGCTGATGCCATGTTCCGCCAGCTTGCGCCGGGCAGGAGGATAGACTGGATTTCCCAGCTCTTCCCTGCTGGTGGCGGCAGAGGCAATATGAAACTTCCCACCAAGACCAGCATGTGTGACCAGATCCCTCATAATAAATTCCGCCATGGGGCTGCGGCAGATGTTGCCGTGGCATACGAACAGGATACGATACATGGTTTGTCCTTTCCTGGAGAGAGAACAAGAAAGTGCTTGATTTCTCCCCAATAGTTTGATATCCTATCACATAGACTTAAATGTGAATCCAAATGGAGACGTATCGAAGTGGTCATAACGGGGCTGACTCGAAATCAGTTTGCGGGCAACCGCACGTGGGTTCGAATCCCACCGTCTCCGCCACGTCGGAGCAAACGTTATATCGTTTGCTCCGACGTCTTTTTATGCCTGTGGCAAAAGAGACGTCATTTGTCCGCTCTCCTATGCCAACGGTTTCAAAAGTCAGGGGGGCTCATAGTTCACCTTACCACCCAGCTATTATTCTGGCGGGAAATACCGTTTGACACTGGTATGAGCAGTTCCTATTTTACCAGGAAGGACTATGGTGTCAATAGGAACAGAAGATAGGGGCAGCGACGACAACAAGAGAGGGCCGTCCACATGAGTACGTGGACGGCCTTCGCATACCTCTTTCCAATGAGGAAAAAAGGAGGTATAATAGGCTCTGGAAGACAACAAAACCAGGAGGGAAATGACCATGATCACATTGGCACAGCGAATCGAGGAGTTGAGGACCCAGCGGGGAATGAGCCGGCCTGGCCTTTCCGCAGCTCTGGGCCTTCCTAAGAACGCCATTGAGAAGTTTGAAACGGGCCGCCAAACACCCAACCAGGAGCAGCAGGAGAAGCTGGCCGCCTACTTTGGCGTGTCCATATTTTACCTCCGGGGAGAGAGCGACGACTGTACCCGTCAAGAAAGCTGGCTAGAAGGCGCGTACCAGGAGGACCCGGTCCAATCTCCCCCTCCCAGGCGGGAGCCTCGGAGTTCCGCCCAGTCTGTGGGAGGAGAGGGAACTGTGTTCGATTCCTTCCTGCGAAGTGCTCCCTTTCAGGAGCTGGTGCGGACGATGGTACTAGAAGTGCTCCGCTCTCCCGAAGGGCAGGAGCTCTTGTCTCGGACTGTCCGTCGGGAGCTGGACAGACAGAACTGAAGGCGCTCTGATTTCGGCGGAGCAAGGGCGTTTCCTCCTGATACTGGAGGAAACGCCCTTTTCTCTTCCGTTGGCGAAGCTCACGCTGCCCCTCCCTTCTGCGCCCGCTGGAGGGACTGGAGCAGTTGGCTATCGTCTGGGGCAGACAGAAGCTCCACTGCCAGGGCTAGGTCCTGCTCCGCTTGAGCGGACTCCAGCAGGGTGTTTTGGAGCTGCTGGTAGAACTGGGTAAGCGCCTGCCCCGTCAGCTGGTTCGCTGCTGCCTGTTGGAGCAGAGAATCCTTACGACCACGGAGCTGGTCCCGGCGTGCCTCCAGCTGCCCCTTTTGCTGGGTCAAAAAGGCGCGTAGGGAGGAGGCCAGCCGCCCCAGTGCGGGGGAAAGGGGGGCGGCGGAACGGGACGGAAGTTCAGAGGGAGAGGGGGCTCCATCTGAGGGCGGAGCAGGAACAGGAGCTGGGGCGGAGCCCGCCTGTACCTCTGGCCTGGGTGTGGGGAAACAGTCAAAGGGCCGCAGAGGGGCGGGGGTGGACTTGGTCCTGGCGGCGGGTTCCATCTGCCAGCAGCTGCCGGCCATGGCAGGGCGCTTCATTACTTCCCTGACTTTATCCAGAGTGAGCGTGTCGGCCCGGTCTGGGCAGTCGGTCCGGCCGCCAGGGACCTGGGCCGCATAGTAGCGCTGATTCCGGTCCTTCAGCGTGTAAAGTGTATCCATCTAAAAAACCTCCATTCAAATCAAATCATCACCGGGTGTGAGATTCAGGCTACGGGGCACAGGGGTCTGCCCCAGGCCTTAAGATTGGCCTGATCCCGGGATACGCCGCTGATCTGGAATAGGATCTGGTCACCCGCTGCCGCCTGCCAGCCATCCGGGCGGGGGGAGATGGCATTGAAGCCGGGAAAGATCTGGAAGAAAATAGAGGCGTTCCGAGTGCCCACGACACGTGCCGGGAAGATCAGGCCGGGCTCCAGCTCCTCCAGGAAGGGATAGTTGAGGTAGTTCTCATCCTGAGGGGAGCGGAACCAGAGCCGCTGATGGGGAGAGGAGTTGGCGAAACAGACAGGGAGCAGGTCGCCCACGGAGACCTCCTGCCCCTCTGTGGGGCGGTAAAACTCCCGGAGGAGGATGGCGGGCTGATCCTCCACCATCAGAAAGAAGCCCTGCGGGGAGATGCCCATTACCCGGCCCTGGTAGACTTGGCGGCGGTCGGGATGAAGGAAGAGGCGGTCATAGATCAGCTCCTGGGCCCGCCGGCGGGAGGCCGTCAGGCTGCCGTCTTCCTCAAGCCCGCCGAGGACCACCCGGAAGCCCGGCTGCAGGTCCCGGATGGACACGGGCTTATTCAACCGGTCCACCTGATTGGCGGGGACGGAGCACATCAGGGGCTCCGAAAAGCCGGGCACATCCACCAGGGCCAACAGAGAAGGGAGATGCTCCTCGGAGCGTAGGTACTTGAACAGCTTGGCGGGCAGCATTGCCTCCTGACTGATCAGAGTTTGGAGCTGGAGCTTCTGCTCCTGGGTGTAGTTTCTCATCATAAAACTCCTTTCTGTATACAAAAAATGAGGATAGAGGGATAGAATCAAGCGGTGTGGAGCTGTTCAGGGACCAACTGAGGTAAAAGCTCATACTCCACAGAGCAGGAGAGGAGTGTCTGCCAGCGATGGAAGCCGTCCTGGGGGGAGAAATCGGAGCGGAGGAGGGGGGTGTCCCCAAGCAGCAGCTTCAGCTGGGACAGCATCTGAGGGGGCAGCACAGCCCCTACAAGGTCGGCCATAGGCAGCAGAGGGAGCAGGTCAGCTACATCCCGGATGGGGAGGGGGTACTGGAGGACCGTCACTGGCCCGCAGTCGGCCTGGAGAGCGTCCAGGGCCGGCTGAGAGAGCTGGTGGCGGGACAGCCAGAGAAAGACACGGCCAGACGCGGGGGGAAGGGAGAGCTGGGCGGCGGGAAGCTCCTCCACGTCGCAGCGGAGCAACCTGCGCCAGCCCACAAACCGCTTTTCGTACTCGTCTTCCGGCAGCCCGCTGCAGTAGCCGGGGACCTTGCGCCCGGTGGCGATTCTCTGGGAGGCCCGGAACAGGACCGGAAAGCGGCCGGCGGCGGTGCGGAAAACCTGGGCGGCCTTGGGCAGAGGAAGATTGACTACCAGAGATTCCACCCGGCTACCCCGCAGCTGGAGCTGCTCCTCCAGCGATTCCGGCTCCATAGGCCGGATGAGAAGGGGCGCTCCGGACCGCTGGCAGAGGTCCTGGTACTCCTCCTGGTGGATGGGAGAATGAGAGATCCAAAAAATTTCTTTCATATCTATAACCTCCTTAAATGTATCATATTGGGACGGAATGGGAGAAGTCAGGCGGCGGCTCCTCCAGGGGCCGGCATTGACTAGGGGAGGGGGTCCAGAAAGGAGAGGGAAAGAACGTCCCGCTGGGCCAGGTCCATAGCCTGGAGGGCGGTCCGCAGGCAGCGGTAAAAGCCCTCCGTCAGCCTGGGGTCCAGGTCGTGGGTCTGGTTATAGTCCAGTAGCTGCTGGAGCTGCTCCTGCCGGCGGTCCAGCTCCCGATGGGCCTGAACACTCTCGCGCCGAACCATGGCGGCGATGGAATGGGACAGAGGAGAATGGTCCATAGCGACCTCCTTTCTTTCGACGGATGCCGGGCCGCTGTGACTTACAAGGTACTGTCCGGCTCCGGGAGCGGGAGAGAAGGGAAACAGAAAAATTATTTTTCCCACCGCTTCCGGTGCCCAGGGTACTGTCCGGACGGAAATGAGGGAGAGAAGCGAGCTGGGAAAAAAGTTACCGCACTACCACGGCGTGCTGCCGGACCAGGTACAGAGGCTCCAGCACAGAGGCGTCCTGCCAGTAAAAGTAGTCCTGCCCCTGACACTTCACGTTATAGGGGTCGGCTACATTGTACTGGTCGGTCTGGCTGTCATAGCCGCACAGAAGGACTGCGTGGTTGTTTCGCAGCAAGGTCTCCTCATGGTCCCCCATGCGGTAAGTGCGGTAGTATGGCTCCGCCCACCAGAGAGTGACATAAACCACGACAGGGTTGCCTGACAGCAGCTCTCTCTGGAGCTCCTCCACAGACCGTCCAGAGAAATCCGCCACGTCTCCGTACTTGCGCCCGTACTCCGCCAGCTTGGCGGGGTAGATGGTGGTGCGTTTGCTCTGGTCGGGCTGATAAGGGGAGCCGGCAAAGCCCTGGGCGGGGTCGTACTCATGCTTGGGCATGGCGTCCAGGAAGGAGCGCAGGTCTACCTCCTGGGCATAGCCCTTGGCCTTTAGCCCCATGAGCAGGGAGGTGGGCTCGCAGCCTACCGGGGCGTACACCGGGGTCACCTGGCTGATGTAAGGGGTGTCGATCACCCAACGGTCGGGCAGGGCGGGGGCCGCGGGTTCCACCGGCTGGGCTTCCTCCGACTCGGAGGGCTGCTGCATCAGGGCCAGCAGAGGGTTGGGCCCCAAAAGGGTGCCCAGCAGGTAGAGGAAGGAGGACGCGCCGTCCACCCCCGCATGGGAGAGGAGTGGGACGACCGAAGAAGCGGTACTCTGGCCCGCCGACTCACCCGCGGCGAAGGCGGCGGGGAGTGAGGTCGTGATCAGACTGATGGCCAGGAGGAGGGCCGGGAAACGGGAGTTTTTCATCGTGGATCCTTCCTTTCTAACAGCGGCCTGGGGCCGCTGGGGATATCCGGCAGGCGCTGGACCGTACAGTTACCCTATCCGGAGAAGGATCAGGCAGAGAAGTGAAGATAGAGAAATGCCCCGGCTGTTCTTTTTGAACAGCCGGGGCATTTTCCTTTGAAATAAGTTCAGAGCATCCTAGCATTGGTCTTTTTCTGGAGCTGGCGCAGGAGGTCCTCTGTGACCTGAGGGGATGGGGACTCCGGCGGCTGGGGGAGTGGAGCGCCGCTGGCGGCCTTGACCTCGCGGCCCAAGTGCTCCAGCCGGCCCACAGACTCCAGGAAGAAGGAGGACAGCTCCTGGGTGGTGAGACGGCCCAGGTTGGCATGGTAGCCCAGCCGGTTTAGGGCGTGCATTTTGCCCCGGTTGCTGGAGTCGCCCAAGGCGTGGTTGATCTGGTTGCGCATCAGGTTGACATACTGGTTGTCCAGGGCCAGGCGGACAAAGACCGCCACCGACGCACCGGGACGAAGCCGGAGCTTCCGGCGGTCCAGCAGGTCCAACACCACCTGGCGGTAAGGGGCGGCGGACAGCGGGGTGAGGAGAATCCGGCGCAGACGGTCGCCATTGTGTCCGGGATCGGCCAGCCGCTCCAGTACATCGGCCATCTGGCTCTGCCAGTCCTTTTGAAGCACTGGCAGAGCCAGATCCAACTGGTCCTGCTGGGCCAGATAAGACAAGCTGCCCTCTCGGGTCCGCCGCTGTCCAGGGGACTGGAACAGGGCCCGGAGAAGGTGGACCAGAGCCTGACTCTCCACGGGTAGGCTGGGCAGGGCAGGGGGAATGGCCGTCCCCTCTAACGGGTCGGCAGCGGCCTCTACCATCAGAGCTGCTCGGACCCCCGGTTGGGACAGGGCCTGCTGGAGGATCTGCCGCCGCTCTGCTCCGGCGAGCTTGGGGAAGGGAACGTTTCCAGTGGAAGCGGCCCAACGCTCCAGCTCGGCCACCAGATGGTAGGAGAAGCTCTGGAAGCAGTCGGAGTCGGTGACCTCTCTCTGGGATTTGGCGTAGAAGGGTTCACGGGACAGCAGCTCCCTGGCATCAGGGGATACCAGAAGATAGGGGGTCTCCCCCTGGATCATGGCGTGGGCCAGATGCTCATTATAGATGGTCATAGCCTGCTGAATCATCCGGTTTTGGGCGCACCAGCGGACCAGGCCGGTGATGGTAAGCTTCCGGTCGCCAAAGCCCAGCTCCTGCCGAAAGACAGGGAGGAGAGCGGATAACAGGGGGTGGCTGTCCTGGAGTGCTCCACACCGGTCCAGGTCGCGGTTCAGGTCGGCAAGCATCTGCTCCAGAAGGTCCAGGTCCGCCCGACACAGGCGGATGGCCTCGGTAAAGGCCTGGAGGTCACGGATCAGGTCCTGTACCTGAGGTGCGGGGTCCTGGGCCAGCACCCGTACCAGAGTGTCGGCGCTGCCAAAGGAGGTGAACTCATGGAGGCCGTTGATGATGTCAAAGAGCTGGGGCACATTGGCCAGCTCCACCACCGCGTTCTGGCCGTTGACGATGCTGCTGTATACCACCTGCTCCACCGAGCAGTTTTTATAGGATAGAGCACGGGTGAGGAGCAGCATAAGAAAGCTGACGTTCCGGGGGCCGCCTGTCACATCCAGATAGATTCGGTCCCTGGGCTGGATGCCGGTCAGCAGGGCCCGGAGGGCCTGCTCCATGTCCGGATTGGCCGGATCGTAGTCCAGAGGGGTCATTTGGGGCTGGGGCAGCCCCCGGTCTTGGCAGAAGCGGGCCACCCGCTTCTGGAGGTACTCCTCAGCGGTGAGGGATCCCTCGCGGCCGCAGTCCACTTTGTCCTCCCTTACCTGGCGGGTGCGCAGGTACAGGATCTCATCCACCGGGGCAAAGGTGGTCAGCAAATAGTAGAGCGGAGCCTCGTTCGTGTGAGCTCCAGACAGGGGCGGCCGGCCCTGCTGGCCGGGATAGCGGTATAAACGTTCGGTCAGGCCAGGACGCAGATCGCTGAAAAAGCTGATGATCCGTGTGGACATGGGGACACTCCCTTTTAGCTTCCGCCGGAAAATAATCATAATTATTATAGCATCCCAACATCTTTGGAACAAGGGAATCCCGCTTCTCTGGTAAAAAAATGTCCGGATAGGGGAGAAGAAGGGCCGGATAGGTCTGTCAAACGGAGAGGATGTGTGCTACAATATGTAAAAATGGCCCGTTATGGCTCCGTAATTGGAGCCAGGAGGAAAGATCAAACAGAAAGGACCGCGTTCCCATGAAGAAGTTTATTTGTGTCATCCCCAGGCAGAAGGCCGGGGACCTGAGCAACGTACGCTACCAGGCCCAGGGGAACCGGGCGCTGGACTATCCTGGGGCCACCCGGTTCCCGGTGATCCCGCTGATCTGGGGCTATGGCCAGGAGGGAGAGGAGATCCGTGTTATTGCCCTGTCGGCCGACTATGACAACTGCCGCTGCAATCTGGAGCTGCTCAAAGAGGAATTGGAGGCCCTCTGCAAAGACAGGGGACTCTCCTGTCCCAAGGGGGTGGAGGCAGTGGAGGTCCCCTTTGACGAGAGCCTGGACAGCCATATCGCCACCTTTCAAAAGCTGATCGACCGGACGGAGGACGGGGACGATCTATATGCCTGTCTTACCTTCGGAAGCAAGCCCACCCCGCTGGTGGAGGTGATGGCCATGCAGTATGCCTACCGGGTCCACAGGGATGTGACCATCACCTGTGCGGTATACGGCCAGATGGACCACAGCGTCCAGCCCCCGGCGGCAAAGCTCTATGACATCACCGCCCTTATCACGCTGGACGACATCGTGCGCCGCCTGGCGGAGCAGCGGGTATCCGACCCCAAGGCGGTACTGGACCGCATCCTGAACCTGTGAGGGGAGGGAAGCGGGATGGAAGAGAGGACAACAGGACCGGCGTTCACCCGACAGGAGCAGCGGGTCAACCAGCTGGCCGCCCAGTATGTAGAGCTGGTGAACAGAGGCCAGGACCGGAACAGCGAGCGGCTGACCGCTCTGTCCACCCAGATCTGGCTGGGCACGGTGGAGGCTATGGAACGGACCTTGGGGGGCCGAGCTCTGGACCAGGAGCGCCGAATCGCCAACAGCGGGCGGGATTATGAGGAACAGGACCTAAAGATGGAGCTGCTCACCGAGCTGATCATGAACGGCCTGACTGGTCGGCCAGGACAGGAGGGGGAGGGTGTTCCTCGCTTTGACCCGGAGCGGGCCCCCTGGCTGGTATATATCGCCAAGGGGATGAAATGGAAGCAGTCTGACTTCATCCGCAGGGAGCGGGACGGTGTGCCTGAATTGACCCATGGGGAGCGCCAACGCATCCGGGAGGCGGACCCGGACCGCAGGGACGAGGTGCGCCGGGCGGTCTACCGCGGCATCAGCGCCCTCTCGCTGGATGTACCGATGGGGGAGGAGGAGGCCACGCTGGGCGACATGGTCCAGGACCCGGAAGGGCTGAAGACCCTGGAGCGGGTGGAGGAGGACAGTGTGTTCGCCTCCATGGCCTGTGAGCTGGCGGCCAAGGTGTTCCTGCTCCAGCAGGAGCGGGGCCGGTCGGTCAGGAAAGACGTGGTCATTGCCTATTACCAGCTGTTTTTTACTGATAATGTGACCCAGATGGCCAGAGAGGGCTGGCTCCGCCAGGTGCGCCACCCCAGGGAGCTGTTTCGCAGTATGGACTTGGATTTTCTGGACCACTGCATGACTTGTGTGTGCCGCACACTGACGGAGCTGGGCCGGACGGCCCTGAAGGCATACCGGCTTCTGGTCCCAAAGCGGGACAGCGGAGCGGAGCCCCCTCTGCCCCTGCCCACAGACGTATATCAGGCATATGTGGCTCTGGCCTGGGGGAAGGAGGTCACCACCCGCAGCATCGACCTCCACCGGCAGAATTACAGGAAAACAATGGCTATGGCCATCCGATAAAAGGCTTCTAGCGGAGAGGAGGTCACCCATGGGGGAGCGGTACGGCTTATTTTTTGAGGAATTTCCGGCAGATTACCCGGAAAAAAGCCGGGCGCTGCTTACCGGGTTTGCCCTGTCCGGCATCCAGGGCTATCTTTTTGGCAGGATAAACGGGGAGTGGACCCCGGCCAGGGTGCGGCGGGCCTCCCGCTATGTGTCCCTGGCGACGGAGGCGGTGGGGGCCTACCTGGTCCGGGCCATGGGGGGATACCGTCCCCACCCGCTGATGATGAGCAGCGGCAAGGGCTGGCTCCTCACGGCCCCCGGAACACCCCTGGAAAAGCTGGAGAGGGAGCTGGTCCGGCTGAAGCGGGGGCTGTTTCTGGCCTCCGGCGGCCGGCTGGAGCTGGAGGCGGGCACGGTCCCTGTTGTACTGGTCCGGCCTGGGGGCAGACGCCTGATGGGCGGGCCCTGGCCGGACGGGATGGCCCAGGTCCACCGGGCCATGGAGCGGGATAAGTTCCAGAGCCGGGCCCTGTTCGGGCTGGATCGGGCGAGGGACCGGATGCCCTGGCTGGAGCCTGCCGCCCTGCTAAAAGGGGAAGGAGAGCTCCTACCGCCTCCCTGGGCACGGCCTGGCCTGCTGAAGCTGGACTTGGACAACCTGGGCCTGTTCTTCTCCGCCTTCGGCACCGTGGACCAGAGGGAGGCGGCGGGACAGGCTCTGGACCGGGCCATCCTGGGGGCTGTCACCCACCTGGAGGAGCTATATCCCCTCTTTGCCGGAGGGGATGACCTGCTGCTCCTGTGCCCACCGGAGCGGGCGCTGTCCGTGGCCGCCGCCCTGCGGCGGGAGCTGGAGCGGCAGATCGAGGGAGAGGCGGCGCTGGAGGCCTACCGCCCTCGCTTCGGCCTGTCCTGCGGCTGTCTGCCCTCCTTCGACCCCAGGCTGCCCGCCCTGTACTATTTGGATCGGGCGGAGGGACAACTGGAGCTGTCCAAGGCCCAGGGAAAAGACCGGCTGGCGATGGGGGGCAGGACCTTGAGCTGGGTACAGGCGGAGGAGCTGGGCCGGCTGCTGGAGGAGAATGAATACCTGTTCCGGCAGCTTGGCCGGAGCGCCCATCACTATGGAGTTCCCCAACTGCTCCTCCAGGATATTTTGGACCACAGCGGCCGGGACAGCGACCGGGCACAGGCCCGTGAGCTGTTGGCTCTGTTTGGCAGAGAGGAGGTCCCATATGGCTGACAAGGCGCTCCGCCTGAAGATGGAGCGGGGTCAGTGCATGGATCTGTTTCCGGTACCGGCCTCCGCCGTGGCCCAAGCTCTGGCCCCCTTTGGGCTGGAGGAGAGAGACGCCCTCAGCGATCTGCTGCCTGGAGGGACATTTTATAGTCCTCTGGGGCCATCCGGTGTCCAGAGCGGGGATCAGGGGGATGCTGCTAGCTATACGCTGGGTAAGAAGCTGAAGAAAAGCCAGTATGTAGCCCGGGCTCCGGGCCTGCTTCGGATGCTGTTTCAACCCTGGTTCTCTCAGGAGGCATTGGACCGGCTGGCCGCTGGCCGCTGGCGCTGTGAGAACGGGATATTGGCTCCGGCGGAGCTGGGGGAGGTGCGTCTTCCCATCCCACGGCCCCAGGCCCGACTGGACCGGGGCGGGCTGGTCCACCGGATGGTGTGGGAGGCGGACCAGGATCTGACGCTGGAGGTGTTCCTGCCCCGGGAGCTGGCGTTGGCGCCGGGGCGTGAGCTGGAGATGGCCGGCGCTGTGCTGACTGTGGAGGGGCAGATGGATGTCCCCCCGGCGGCCGGGGAACGCTGGCTGTTGCTGTCCGCTGGTATACCCGCCAGACCGGAGGAACTGCCCTCAGAGGATGGGGCTGGCAGCTGGCGGCTCTGTCTGGCGGAGGGGGGCCCCGCCTTAAAGCCAGGGAGCTGGCTGCGGTGGCCGGGCGTGCTGCCCACAGACTTTTGGGTGGGGCGGCCGCCCTACCTGTTCCGACTTTAGCCAGAGGAGAGGTGAACGGGGTTGATCCATAAAAAGAAAAACGGACAATACAGATACCGGGATGGAAGCCGATACGGAGATTGGATCTCGGCAGGCGGCGGTATGGTTTCTTTGATATGGGTCTTTCTTGCCATTGGGATATGGTTGTTTTTGTGTGATGTTCTTTACGACATCATAATAGAGTCAGGGCCGATTGGGACCGGACTGCTTTTTCTGGCCGCGGAGAGAGTCAGTGCCTGTATCAGCAGCCGGAGCCTGGTGTTTCTCCAGGAACACAGGCAGGGAATATTGCTGCGGACGATGACTGTCCGGCTGCTGCTGTGTCTGACGGCAGGCTTCCTGCTGTGGAGGCTGGTCGAGTATGTAAAATTCTTTCTGCCTCTGATCCCTGCTGGACTATGGATCTTTCGGGAAAAGATAGGGGCCTTGCTCCGCTGGGCCGATGGAGGCGCTGCCTGGCTGGAGGAGAGGGGCAGAGCCTCTGTGGGGACCGGAAAGGCGGCCAATGGAATCCGGATTGGCGGAGAAGCTACGGAAAGGACCGTACAGGCCGAACGTGATCTGGGATACCCTCTGGGCAATCCTCCGGCCCGCCAGACGGGGGTGCAGGTGGCTGGCTGTCCAACTGGGCTGACACCTCCTGTGGACGGGCGGCAGGCGGCCACCCTACGGGCGGAGCTGGCCGAGGGCCTGGACCTGACCGGCCCCACTCCGCTGTTCTTTCCGTCGGAGCAGATGGAGCGGAGGACCATCCCCAACGGGGAGCTGGAGCGGCTGGTCAAAGAGGAGCTGGCTCTGAACGACTACTTGTGGATTCAGCCAGGAAAGATTACGGAGCAATATGCCCAATACCTCCTCTATTCCGCTAACTGTGTCTTTGAGCTGCAGTGGAAAAAATTTGTTTCCAGCGGCAACTACTACGCTACCATCCATTTCCGGCACAGAAAGACCACCCTGGATACGGTGAATATGTTAGGGCGGACTGCCCGCTTCCGGCACAATAAAAAAATATCTCTGGCCAGGAAGGGGCAGTCCGGCGTGGAGCTGGCCTATGTGGAGCAGTTCATTAGCCGGGTGGACAGCTACTTCTGCCTGTTGGGCCAGGTGGAGTTGGAACGGGAGGAGGAACAGCGGCCCGAAGAGGAGCAGCAGAAACGGGTGGATTACTGTACCCTTCACTGTGACCTGATCGACGCCGAGGCGGCTTTGGAGCAGGAGAAGGCCATCCGGCTGTCCTACCGGGGTATCGAGAGCACGGACCAGTTCAACGCCGAGGGCGGCACCTACTGTTTCCTGCTGGCCGAGCCTTCTTCCCAGAGCGGTCAGGAGCTGGAGGGACAGGGCGTGGTGCTGTGCGGCCTGGGTGAGGAGCCGGGAGAGAACAGCCGGCGCACTGGGACCATCGTCCGGTATGAAAGCCAGCGCCCAGCGGTATGGGTCAAGCTGCCCCAGCGGCGGGAGTGTACCCTGGACGCCCTGCCGAAGGAGGGCACTTTGTTCAGCCGGCCCAATATCGGCTACGCGATCCAGAAGAGCGCCTTCCAGACTCTGGCGGAGGACAAGGCGGTGAACCGCTCTATTCTGGACATCCTGCTGGAAGGGCGGTATGCCCCCATGGGGCCGGTGGAGCAAGTGGCCAGAAAAGGAAACCCCGCCCAAAAACGGGCGGTAGACCTGGCAGTGGCCACTAAGGATTTCCTGCTGGTCCAGGGACCGCCCGGCACAGGAAAGACCACCATTATTATCGAGATGGTCCGCCTGTTTGTAGACCGGGGGATGCGGGTGCTGATCAGTTCCAAGAACAATCTAGCGGTGGACAATGTGTTGGAAAAGCTGGTGGAGAAGCAGGTAGACTGTGTCCGCCTGACCACTGACGAGGAGAAAATCCAAGTCCCCGTAGTCCGAGAGGTATGGACCAACCGGAAGCTGCTGACCATGCAGCGAAACGTGCTCCGAAACAGCGGTCGCCAGCGGGCCAGGCTGGAGGAGGAGATGACAGAGCTTGCCCCCCAGATCTCCGCCCTCCAGGACTGTGCCCAGAGCGCCGGACGCTATCAGGAGCTGCTGGAGGAGCGCCGAAGGCTGATGGGACAGCGCCTGTGGATGAAGCTGCTGGCCCTGTTCCGCTCCAAACGGACGAAGGAGTGGGAGCAGGAACTGGAGCATACCGAGGAGCGGCTGGCCTTTGCCCGAGAGCTGCTGGCCCGGTACTGTGTGGAGCACGGCATGGGGAGCCGGGATGTGGATGTGGGCCAGTTGGCGACCGATATCCTCCGGGAGTTGGCTGATCTCCAGGCCAAGGAGCGGACCTGGAGAGCCCGTCTCCAACTGTTGAGCCAGTGGGAGCGGGAGCTGCAAAACCGCTGCGAGGAACTGGAGGACGCCCTGTTTGCCCAGGTGAAGGTCATCGGGGCCACCTGTATTTCCAGCGAAACGGACCGGAACTTTAAAAAGCTGGAGTACGACGTTGCCATCGTGGATGAGTCGGGCCAGATTACCCTCCACGACGTAATCGTCCCCATGGCCAAGGCCAGGAAGGTCATCCTCATCGGAGACCACCTTCAGTTGCCCCCTGTGTCAGACAGCGACCTGATCCGGCGCATGGAGGAGGACGAACGCTTCCAGCAGGAGGAGGGCCTGGACCGATACTATTCCGTCAGCCTCTTTGAGGAACTGTTCGAGCGGGCGCCGGAGGCAAATAAAGTCATGCTGGATACCCAGTTCCGGATGCACAGCTCCATCGCGCGGTACATCTCGGACCAGTTCTATCACGGGACCTACCAAACCGGGTGCCTGGATGAATACCGTGTCCTGCCCCTTCGGGGGGGCGAAGCCCCCATCCGCTTTCTGGATACCATCGGCCTGCCCGACAAGGAGGAGACCATGGCGGAGGGAGGCGAGGGAGTATATAACGACTGTGAAGCTAGGATCCTGGTGGATGAAACCGTCAAGATACTCAAACAGCTGCCCTATGTGGTCAAGGATTTTGACGGCAGCCGGGAGTTTGACGTGGAGCTGAACTACCGCTCGGTGGGTATCATCACCCCCTATAAGAAGCAGATTGGCCGCATCCGCAAATTCTTACTCCCTGCCCTCGCCCGGGAGCTGTGCGAAGGTGACAAGCTCCACGCCCAGGAGATCCTGGACCGGATCGACATCGCCACGGTGGACTCCTTTCAGGGGAGAGACAAGGAGATCATCTTCTACTGCTTTGTCCGCTCCTCCCCCCAGCACGGCATTGGCTTTGAGAGCGAGGTCCGCCGCTTGAACGTGACCATGACCCGGGCCAAGCGGCTGTTGGTCATGGTGGGGGACAGCGAGACCCTGACCCAGACCCGGGCCAAAAAGCCCCCCTTCCAGGGGAGCCGCTACCCCCGGGAGTATTTCTCCGCTCTGCTGGACTACTGCCGGCAGAACGGCGTCTATCAGCGGCTGGAGGTGTCCCATGGCAAGGAAGAATAACCGGCCCCGCCGGGTCAATGAGATATTGAGCGCCCTGGCCGCCGTACGGCCGGTGGCCTGCTTCGCCAAGGTGTACCACCCGGTCTATGGACTGCCTTTGGAGCTGGTAGAGGAGTTGGAGAGCGATTGGTCTGTGCTGGAGGAATTTATGGACCGGGCGGTGATGGAGTGCGCCCCCAGCCAGCGGTTGAAGGACCGGGACGATTTGCTCCGCCTGCTTGGGCTGGAGGGAGTGGAGATGGCCAAGAGTTTCTACTCCGCGCTGATAACCCAGGGGCACATCGTGGAAGGACCCCAGGGGTTGGAATACACCCAGCTGTGTGCCAAGTCCATCCAAAGAGGTAGGAAGATATACCCGGCCCGGTCGCTGCGGCGGCTCTATGTGGACGCCCTGGGGCTGATTCCCCTGACGCGGGAGTATCAGCCCGGTACCCGGCTGATCCCCTATAACAGCCAGGACCTCTACATTTCCCTCCACCATGAGGAGGGAGCCAAGGTACCCTTCCGGGACGGACTGCCACTGGACATGTTCGACGAGCGGGTGGTATTGGAGGAGGAGGCTCTGAAGCGGCGCATCCTGGACCCCTGGTCCGGCCAGGAGCGGATCGAGCGCAATCTGCCCCAGCGGGTGAGCCGGGTGGTCCTCAATAGCGGAGAGCCTTTGGAGCAGTATTTTACTCCCTACTACTTCGTATGCTGGCAGGGGGGCGAGACGGAGGCGCTGGACTACTACACCGGGGAGCCCTCTGAGATTTTTTCTCCCCTGCTCTACCGGAGACCTGACCTGCGCAAACAGATCCTTGGCCTGCTGGAGAACAGCCGGGATTGGACGGCACAGCAGCTGGCGGAGGGCAGGGGAGACCGGCTCTATATCCCGCTGAGAGGTTTTCCCCGCTCTCTGGGCCAATGTGCCAAAACCGGCTATCTGGACGACCAGGGCAATCTCCATTTCCGGGTGACCGACCAGGATATAGAGGTCCTGCTGGCCCAGGCCGGCGAGGGCCGGGGAATAGACGCCCTCCATGAGCTGTACCGCAACCCCTGGCTGGCCAACACACAGCCGCAGACTATGGGGAGCGTCTGCCACCCCGTGTTGGACGAAGGGCAGCTGGACCGGCTCCAGCAGACACTTTTAGAACACCGTCCCGGACCGGAGGGGGAGGAAGAGGACCAGCGGTACCTGGATAGGCTGACGGTCCGCCGTCGGCCCGCCGACAGCCCCCAGGAGCTGGCCCGTACGGAGAGAGAGGAGGTATAAGCCATGGAGATACACGGACTGCAAAAAATGACGCTGCTGGACTATCCCGGCAAAGTGGCCTGCACCGTCTTTTTGAGCGGCTGCGATTTCCGCTGCCCCTTCTGTCATAACGGCGAGCTGGTTACCGGCACCTGTCCCCCAGAAACAGACGACCAGGGGCTTCTGGCCTTCCTGAACAGACGAAAGGGCCTGTTGGACGGGGTGTGCGTCACAGGGGGGGAGCCCTTGCTGCGCCCCGACCTGCCCCTACTGCTGGGCGAGATCAAGGAGCTGGGCTTTCGGGTCAAGGTGGATACCAACGGCACCCATCCGGACCGGCTGCGCCGGCTGGTGGAGGAGGGGCTGGTGGACTATGTGGCCATGGACGTGAAGAACAGCCCGGAGCGGTACGGGGAAACAGCGGGGGTGTACGGCCTGGAGCTGGCGTCTGTCCGGGACAGCGTGTCCTATCTGCTGTCTGGGGCGGTGGACTATGAATTTCGGACCACCGTGGTACGGGAGTTTCACAACCGGGACTCCTTCCGGGCCATCGGCCCCTGGCTGTCCGGCGCCAGGAGGTACTTCCTCCAGTCCTTCGCGGACCGGGACACCGTACTCCAGCCGGGCCTCCACCCCTGCTCCCGAGAGGAGCTGGAGGGCTTCGCCGCCCTGGTTCGCCCTTATGTGGACGAGGTGAGCCTGCGGGGGCTGGAGTGAGAGGGCTTTGGCGAGGGTGACCAAAAGTTGCCCTCGCCTTTTTGTATATAGCAACAAGATATTGTGTTTGTTGAAAATATTTGAAACTATATATTGACGGCCGCTCCAGCCGGTGGTATAGTAAAAAGGCGCTGAAACGCCGGGAGAGGCCGGCTTTGTCATAGAAAGAAATGTGGAGGGACTTCTGATGTACCAGGTGACAAAACGGGACGGCACCGCCGCCAGCTTTGAGCTCAACAAGATATCCGCCGCCATTACCAAAGCCTTTGAGGCCATGGAGAAGCAGTATCACCCCAGTGTGATCGATATGCTGGCCCTGCGGGTCACCGCCGATTTTGAGCCCAAGATCAAGGACGGCCGGATCGCCGTAGAGGATATCCAGGACAGTGTGGAGCGGGTGCTGTCTGAGGCGGGCTACGCCGATGTGGCCAAGGCCTATATTCTGTACCGCAAGCAGCGGGAGAAGGTGCGCAATGTCAACTCCGCCCTGCTGAACTACAAGGACCTGGTGGATGACTATCTGCAGATCAACGACTGGCGGGTGAAAGAGAATTCCACCGTCACCTACTCCGTGGGCGGTCTGATTCTGTCCAACTCCGGGGCTATTACGGCAAACTACTGGCTCAGTGAGATCTATGACCAGGAGATTGCTGACGCCCACCGGAACGCCGAGATCCACATCCACGACCTGTCCATGCTCACCGGCTACTGCGCCGGTTGGTCTCTGAAGCAGCTCATCCAGGAGGGGCTGGGCGGTATTCCGGGTAAGATCACCTCCTCCCCCGCTAGCCACCTGTCTACCCTGTGCAACCAGATGGTCAACTTCCTGGGCATCATGCAGAATGAGTGGGCTGGGGCCCAGGCATTTTCCTCCTTCGACACCTATCTGGCCCCCTTTGTCAAGGTGGACAACCTGACCCAGAAGGAGGTCAAGCAGTGCATCCAGTCCTTTGTCTACGGCGTGAACACCCCATCCCGCTGGGGGACTCAGGCCCCCTTCTCCAACATCACCCTGGACTGGACGGTGCCCAAGGACCTGGAGAACCTGCCCACCATCGTGGGTGGGAAGGAGATGGACTTTACTTACGGCGACTGTAAAAAAGAGATGAATATGGTCAACAAGGCCTTCATCGAGATCATGATCGAAGGGGACGCCAATGGCCGGGGCTTCCAGTATCCCATCCCCACCTACTCCATCACCCGTGACTTTGACTGGAGCGAAACGGAGAACAACAAGCTTCTCTTTGAGATGACCGCCAAGTACGGCACCCCCTATTTCTCCAATTACATCAACTCCGATATGGAGCCCTCCGACGTGCGCTCCATGTGCTGCCGCCTGCGGCTGGACCTGCGGGAGCTGCGGAAAAAGTCCGGCGGCTTCTTCGGCTCCGGCGAGTCCACCGGCTCTGTGGGCGTGGTCACCATCAACCTGCCCCGCATCGCCTATCTGGCGGAGAGTGAAGAGGATTTCTACAAGCGACTGGACCACCTGATGGACGTGGCGGCCAGATCGCTGAAGACCAAGCGCACCGTTATCACTAAGCTGCTGGATGCGGGGCTGTATCCCTATACAAAACGTTATCTTGGAAGCTTTGATAACCATTTCTCCACCATTGGCCTGATTGGCATGAACGAGGTGGGGCTCAACGCCAAGTGGCTCCAGGCTGACCTGACCCACAAGGAGACCCAGGCCTTTGCCAAGGACGTGCTCAACCATATGAGGGAGCGTTTAAGCGACTATCAGGAGAAGTACGGCGACCTCTATAACCTGGAGGCCACCCCCGCCGAGTCCACCACCTACCGCTTCGCCAAGCACGACAAGGCCCAGTTCCCCGACATCATCACCGCCAATGAGAACGGGACCCCCTACTACACCAACTCCTCCCATCTGCCCGTGGGCTACACCGAGGATATCTTCTCCGCCTTGGATGTCCAGGATGAGCTCCAGACCCTCTATACCTCAGGTACTGTGTTCCACGCCTTCCTGGGGGAGAAGCTGCCCGACTGGAAGGCGGCTGCCGCCCTGGTGCGGAAGATTGCGGAGAATTATAAGCTGCCCTACTACACCATGTCCCCCACCTACTCGGTCTGCGCCGACCACGGCTATCTGGCAGGGGAGCAGCACGTCTGTCCCCACTGTGGCAAGGAAGCCGAGGTGTACAGCCGTATTACCGGCTACTACCGCCCGGTGAAGAACTGGAACGACGGCAAGAGTCAGGAGTTCAAGGACCGAAAGGTGTACGACATTAGCCGCTCCTCTCTGCGCCGGGCGGGCATCGCCGGCAGCCAAGTGACGGTGGAGGACCATGCGGCCCGGCCTGTTCCCACGGAGGAACTGATGCTCTTCGCCACCCGGACCTGCCCCAACTGCCGTCAGGCGGAGGAACAGTTACAGAAGGCGGGCATCCCCTACCGGAAGGTGCTGGCAGAGGAAAATCCCGACCTGACCACTCGATACAGCGTCCGCCAGGCCCCAACCCTAGTCTTTGAGGGACAGGGCGGCCCGGCGAAGGTGGTTGGCCTGGGGCCCATCCGCCAGTTTATCCAGGAGAATCGGCCCGCCAGTGTAGGATGACCCTTGCGCTGGAGGACAAACTCGTGTATCATAAAAACAGCCCCGGATTCCGGGGCTGTTTTTCCTTCCACGACCTGACAGGAAGAGGTGCTTTGATATGTATGATATTATCGTTGTGGGCGGCGGGCCCGCCGGTCTGACTGCCGCCCTGTATGCTGCCCGGGCGGGCAAGTCGGTCCTGGTCCTGGAGCAGGAGACTTTGGGCGGTCAGATCGCCTATGCCCCCCTGGTGGAGAACTATCCGGGACTGCCCGGCATGAGGGGCGGCGACTTTGCCGACCAATTGGCCCGGCAGGTCCGGGAGCAGGGGGCGCAGCTGCGGATGGAGGGCGTGTCCGCCATGCGCACCAGAGGAGAGGTTATTGAGCTGACAACGGACGGAGGAACGGAGGAGTGTCTGGCCCTGGTGCTGGCCACTGGGGTGAGCCACCGGAAGCTGGGACTGGCTGGGGAGGCCGACCTGGTGGGAGCTGGCCTGTCTTACTGCGCGGTGTGTGACGGGGCCTTTTACCAGGGGCGTCCGGTGGCGGTGGTGGGCGGCGGTGATGCGGCCCTCCAGGAGGCCCTCTTTCTGTCCCAGCGGTGCGCCCAAGTGACGGTCATCCACCGAAGGGACCTGTTCCGGGGGGAACAGCGGCTGGTGGACCAGCTCCGCGGCCGTGACAATGTGGACTTCCGCCTGTCTAGCCAGGTGACCGGCCTGTTACAAGCCAACGGGGAGCTGACCGGCCTGCGGCTGGCTGACCGGAAGAGGGGGACAGAGGAGGAGCTGAAGGTTGACGGCCTTTTTGTGGCCGTGGGTCAGGAGCCCCGGAACGAGATATTTGCCAACCTGGTCATGACGGACGACAGAGGCTATTTTGTGGTCCATGAGGACTGCGCTACAAGCCTGCCTGGGGTTTTCGCCGCCGGTGACTGTCGGGCGAAGGAGGTCCGCCAGCTGACTACTGCCGTGGGCGACGGGGCTGTGGCTGGTCTGGCTGCCTGCCGCTATGTGGACCAGCGCAAGAATTAAATGAGGATGGCCCCGGACCTGTCATGAGAAGCGTGTTTTTCCGTCTATACCAGTAGAAATGTACCGCCGGGAGTGGCGGGGACATGGATGATTGGGAGGGAAATGACATGAGAAAAAAGACGCTGATCAGATTGGCCTGCCTGCTTCTGATGTTGTCCGCCATGGCTCTGCCCGTCTACGGGGACACGGGGCCCAAGCCGTCAGTGAATGTAACGATCGAGGGACTGGAGGGGCGGGCTTGTTGGGCCACCCTGCTGTCTGCCCGTTCCTCCACCGGCCCACACAGCTCTCTGTGGCGGGAAAGTGAGAGGGGGCAGTGGGTAAAAAACCAGCATATCTTGCCACGGTATACCCAGCTTGATCCGGAGTATCCCGCATGGGCTGCCTTCGCCGAGTATGAGGAGGAGAGGAGGGACTGGTTTTTCCTTCAGGAGGTGTGGGACGCCTCCGATGGAGCGTTTGCCTGGACCTACTACCCGCCGGACCAGTTCCAGATAGCGCTGTGGTTTCCGGGGGAGAATGCCGTCGTTCTTAGCCAGACCTGCGAGCAGTACGCCTTTGACAGCTACTACCATCTGGATCTGTCCGGGGCGGAGTTGGAGCCTGGCGGGGCGGTCCGGCTCCCAACGGCGGCTCGGAGCTATGACTACACCAAGGAGCTGGTTTCCTTGGCCGTCCGGGTGGTGCTGACGGTTGGGGCGGAGTTGGGGGTGGCCTGGCTGTTCCATCTGCGGAGCAGGGGGCAGATGGCGCTGATTCTGGTTGTCAACCTGCTTACCCAGGGCGCGCTGAACCTGGGACTAAACTGGTACGCCTATAAGAATGGCACCATGTTCCTGTTCTTGCCCTATCTGTTGATGGAGCTGGGGGTGGTGCTGGCAGAAGGAGGGGCCTATCTCGGCCTCATGCCCGGTGGGAAGGGGCGGGGGAAACAACTCGCCGCCTATGCGCTGGCTGCCAACGGCCTGTCGCTGGCCCTGGGTTGGGTGCTGGCCCTGTTCGTCCCCGGAATATTTTAATGAAAAGGAAGGCTGTCCGCTTACTGGCGGACAGCCTTCCTTTACAAACAGAGGAAACTGCGATATACTAAATCAGTTCCGGATACCCCATGCGCCGCAGGTGCGGCCAGGGGATTCAATTTTTTCAAAAGAGGTTTCCATGAAAAAGATTATTTTAGCTTTCCTGCTGCTGGCCTTGCTCCTGCCCGCAGTTGGATGTGCGGCCCAGGAAGAAAAGGAAAGAGTGACTGTGGTGGCCACCACATATCCCATCTATCTGTTTGCGCGGGCGGTGACCGATGGGACGGAGGGGGTAGTGGTAGAGCGGCTGGACACAGGAAGCGCCAGCTGCCTCCACGATTACACCCTGTCCATGGCGGACATGAAAAAGCTGGAGAGAGCCGACCTGATTGCCCTGAACGGGGCGGGGCTGGAGGACTTTTTGTCCGATGCCCTAGCCACCTCGGACGCGGAGGTGGTGGACTGCTCCGCTGGAGCAGAGCTGCTGGAAAATCTCTCCCACGACCACAAGGAAGGGGACGAGGACCATGATCACGGCCATTATGACCCCCACTACTGGATGGACCCTGCCAGCGTGCCCACCATGTTGGACAATCTAGTAGAGGGACTTGTTCAAATTATGCCGGAGTGGGAGCCTCTGCTCCGGACCAATACTGGGCTGGCCGCTGACTTGGTGGAGAGAGAGCTGCTGGATACATACCAGGGGCGGGACGGTGGTGGGTTGACCCACCGGGAACTGATTACCTTCCACGACGGGTTCCAATATTTTGCCAGGGCCTTTGATCTGGAGCTGCTGGCTGCCATCGAGGAGGAGGCGGGCAGCGAGGCCTCCGCCAAGGAGATTGTGGAGATCTCCCAGCTGGTGCGGGAGCATGATATTCCGGCAATCTTTACCGAGGTCAACGGCTCTGACGCCACCGCCAACGCTATCGGACGGGAGACGGGCTGTCAGGTCTGGATGCTGGATATGCTGATGAGCGGTGACGACGTGCCCCAGGACTGGGGACTGGAGAAGATCATGGAGCAATACATCTCCCGGCTGAAGGGAGATCTAGAGACGGTGAGGGAGGCTCTGGGATGAGAAAGTTCAAGCATGGAAAATTATCCGGTGGCTGCGCCGACTCCTGCTGCCTGAAACTGGAGGGCCTGTCCGTCAGCATGGAGGGGGACCAGATCCTGGAGGATGTGTCCTTCCACCTACACTGTGGGGAGATCGTGGCTTTGATCGGACCAAATGGCGCTGGCAAATCCACCCTTTTTCGAAGCATTTTAGGGCAGACCCCCTATAAAGGGAGTATTACCTTCTCCCCGGCGGGCGGCCCCGCCATCCGGCTGGCCGACGGAGCGGCGGCTGGGGGCACCCGGCCACTGGTGGGCTATGTGCCCCAGTCTCCCAGCTTTGACCGGGGGGACCCGGTGTCAGTTTTAGACTTCTTTACCGCCGCAACCTCTAAGTGGCCGGTTTTTCTCCCTATCCCGCGGGAATACCGGGACCGGGCGGCGGCCATCTTGGCCCGTGTCCATGGGGAGGACTTACTGGACCGGCCCATGGGGGCCCTGTCCGGTGGCCAGCTCCAGCGGGTGCTGCTGGCCCTGGCCCTGGAGCCAGTGCCTCACATTCTGATTCTGGACGAGCCCCTGTCCGGCGTGGATATTGAGGGGGAGCACCAATTGCTGGAGATGCTGGATGAGCTAAGAACCCAATATGATCTGTCCATCTTCCTGTCCACCCATGACTTCGCCACCCTGGGCCAGTTCGCGGACAAGGTCATTTTGCTGAATAAGAGAATGCTGCGGGCGGGTCCGCCGGACGAGGTGCTGTCCTCTCCGGAATTCTATGACACCTTCCATCTGCGGATGGGGAGAGGGGGAGAGCGCTGATGGAGCTTTGGTATTCTCTCCTGTCGGTCCTGCCCTTTGACTGGGCCCAGCCTGGGCAGATGTACTTTATGAAGCACGCCCTGCTGGCCGTGCTGGTCATCACGCCCCTGTTCGGTATCCTGTCCACTATGGTGGTCCACAGCCGGATGTCCTTTTTCTCCGACGCCCTGGGCCATTCCGCCTTCACCGGCATGGCCATCGGAGCCATTTGTGGCTTCGACCGCCCCACGCTGGCGGCGGTGATCTTTGCGGTGGTTTTCGCCCTGCTGTTCAACCTGGTCCGCCGCCGGTCCGCTCTGGCCAGCGATACGGTCATCGGGGTGTTCTCTTCCACCGCCGTGGCGCTGGGTATCTTCCTGTCCACAATGAACGGCCGGTCCTTCACCAAGTTCAACAGCCTGCTTATCGGCGACATCCTGTCGGTGGAGCCGGCCATGATCGGGGTTCTGGCGGGTATTCTGCTGCTGGTGCTGGCCCTGTGGCTGCTGTCCTTCAACAAGCTGATGCTGTCCGCTGTTCACCCGGCCCTGGCAGACAGCCGGGGGATTCAGGTGTTCTGGCAGGAGACGGTGTTTTCCGTAGCCATCGCCGTGGTGGTCACCCTGTCCATGACCTGGGTGGGCCTGCTGGTCATCAATTCTCTGCTGGTGCTGCCCGCGGCGGCGGCCCGGAACCTGGCCCGGAACATGAGGCAGTACCATCTGTTTTCTCTGCTGGGAGCGGTGCTGGCCGGCGTGGCCGGCCTGATGACTTCCTATCATCTGGGTCCCTCCGCTGGAGCGTCTATCACTCTCTATCTCGCGGTGTGGTTTGCGCTGTCGTTTTTGCTCCGGAAAAAGGGATAAAATAGGCGCGCCCCCAGCAGATAACTGGGGGCGCGCCTGTTTTTCTTGAAAAAAGGAAATACTTCTCAGGTGAAATGGCCGTTGATTTGGCCAGTATATCCATACCTTACGGTCTAGTTGAATCAAAAGGGCGGATCAGCTATCAATATCCACTAAAATGTTGTCTGTGCCGTGTTCCTCAAATTCGGCGATATAGGCGTCGATGCGGCTGGTCAGTTCGGCGTAGTTGCTCTCATCGATGGGGGCGTCATCCATGTCCCGGCGGGCCAGGTCCTCGGCCAGAATATCAAAAAAGACGTTGTTTTCATATTCAATGATGGCCTCGTGGATGCCTCCCTCCACAAAGGCCCTGGAGGGAACAACCTCCCCCTGGTACAGCTCGGCCAGATCAGGCATCCCCTCTAAAGCGGCCCGGCCGAACAGCAGGCTCTCCACCTGGTCATAGTCGGCGAAACGCTGGTCTCCACGGGTGGAGTTCAGGATCCAGTTGCCGATGTATACCAGGTCCAGCAGACGGCGAAATTGCTTCTTACTCAATTCCAAGTTCATCGTCAGGACCTCCTTCCTTGGAATGGGTATCTATATTATAATCAAGTCTGAGGGATTGTCAAATAGGGGAACGGAGAAAAAACGGGTATTTTCCATGGAAATTTCCCCTTGTCTTTCCAGAGAAGATAACATAAAATAAAAAATACCTAGCTTCGCCCCCTCTGCCCTTTACAACCAGGGCGGGGAAGGGTATAATACCCCCTGCCCGGTGGCGGTCCGCCTCCGCGGCGCGAGAATGAATACCCTGGAGGGACTCATGGAAAAGGATGTCATCATCTCCATCAAAGGGACGCAGAAATACGACGGAGGGGAGCCCGGCGCTGTCGAGTTGGTCACCGCCGGGCGGCTGGCCCAGGACGAGGCTGGCTACACCCTCTCCTATCAGGAGAGTGAGCTCACCGGCCTGGAGGGGACGATGACCACCATCCAGGTGGAGGGGGAGCAGGTCACCCTGATGCGGGTGGGCGAGTTCAATACCCAGATGGTGTTCCGGGAGGGGCGGCGCCACCTCTCCATGTACAATACACCTTATGGCGCAATGGCCATCGGGGTGAATACCCGGCACCTGCTGGCCGAGCTGGACGACCACGGCGGGAACATCGAGATCGACTACTGTATCGAGGTGGACCACGCGGTAGCCAGCAGGAATATTTTTTGTATCCAATTTAAGGAGGCGGAGGGTTCCGGGAGCCTGAAGCAGTAGAGAAATATACAGACGCGGGACGGGCGATGGAGAGAAAGTCCGCGTGAGAAATGAGGATGTGATCGCTATGACAAATATGATCCAAGGCGCCAAGGCACAGGTGGCCAAACTGACCCAGGCGGCCTATGAGAAGGCCGCCGCCGAGGGCTTACTCCCCGCTGGAGCCGAGGTGAGGGCCACAGTGGAGATCCCCAAGGACACCTCCCATGGGGACTACGCCTCCTCCTTCGCTATGGCCGGTGCCAAGGCTCTCCATATGGCCCCCCGGCAGATCGCCCAGATTATCGTGGACCACCTGGAACTGGGGGGGAGCTACTTCCAGAAGGTGGAGATCGCCGGCCCCGGCTTTTTGAACTTCACTCTGGGCCCCAAGTGGTACGGCGAGGTGCTGTCCGCCGTGGAGACTGAGGGGGACCGCTACGGCTCCGGCGAGGAGGGCCGGGGCAAGCGGGTCATGGTGGAGTTCGTCTCCGCCAACCCCACTGGCCCCATGCACATGGGCAACGCCCGGGGGGGCGTGCTGGGGGACACCCTGGCCAATGTGCTGGCCCGGGACGGCTGGGACACCTGGAAGGAGTTCTACGTCAACGACGCCGGCAACCAGATCCACAAGTTCGCCGTGTCCATCAACGCCCGGTATATGCAGCTCCTTCTGGGGGAGGACAATTTCCCCTTCCCCGAGGAGGGATACCATGGGGATGACATCCGGGAGCTGGCCAAGGCCATCTATGAGGCCCACGGGGAAAGCTGGGGGAACCTGCCCGAGGAGGAGCGGCTGGACAAGCTGGCCGAATACGGCTTGTCGGTCAACATCCCCAAGATGCGGGAGGACCTGAAGAAATACGGCATCGTCTATGACCAGTGGTTTTTCGAGTCTGAGCTGCACAACAGCGGCTATGTGGAAAAAACGGTACAGATGCTCACCGAAAAGGGCTGGACCTATGAGAAGGACGGGGCCCTATGGCTGAACACCACTCAGTTGCTCAAGGAGAAATTCATGCGGGAGGGCAAGAGCCAGGAGCAGGTGGACAAGCTGGATCTGAAGGATGATGTGCTCCGCCGGGCCAACGGCTTCTACACCTACTTTGCCGCTGACATCGCTTACCACCGGAACAAGCTGGAGGTGCGAGGCTTTGATCTGGCCATCAACATCTGGGGCGCCGACCACCACGGCCATGTGGCCCGACTCCAGGCTGCCCTGGACGCGCTGGGGCTGGACGGCTCCCACCGGCTGGTCATTGTGCTGATGCAGCTGGTCAACCTGATGCAGGACGGCAAGCCTGTCCGAATGTCCAAGCGGTCGGGCAAGGCCATCGCCCTCCACGACCTGCTGGACGAGGTAAGCGTGGACGCTGCCCGGTACTTTTTCAATTCCCGGACGGCCACCAGCCCGGTGGACTTTGACCTGGACCTGGCGGTTCGCCAGGACAGCGACAACCCTGTGTACTATGTCCAGTACGCCCACGCCCGCATCTGCTCCCTGGTGAGCCGCCTGGCGGAGGAGGGAGCCAAGGTGCCCGCCGCCGCGGAGGTGGACGCCAGCCTGATGGCGGCGGCAGAGGAGTTGGCCCTGGTAAAGTCCTTGGCCCAATACCCCGAGGAGCTCCATCTGGCGGCTCGTGATTATGACCCCAGCCGCATCAACCGGTATCTGTCCGCCCTGGCTGGGGACTTCCATCGGTTCTATAATGCCTGCCGCATCAAGGGAGAGGAGTCCGCTGTGCTGTCCGCTCGGCTGAAGCTGGCGGACACAGTGCGTGCCGTTCTAGCTAACGGCCTAAAGCTGCTGGGCGTGTCCGCCCCAGAAAAGATGTAAAGAACGGGAAAACACGCCCCGACGGGGCGTGTTTTTCCAAAGGAGGATGAGCCATGGCAAAGCGTGAATGGTTCCCACGCCAGAGGGACGCCCTTCAGCGCCACCGCAACCTGATCACTTACCTGCTGGTGGTGCTGGGCCTGCTGGGCGCTCTAGTGGGCTGGGGGCTGCTGCCTGATATGGTGACCATCAGGCCCCCAACGGCGGCGAACCACCACTATGTCCCCAAGGGGCAGGGCTTGCTGCTCAATCTGGCAATGACGGAGATCTTTGCCGCCCTGTTTTGGCGCTGGCCAAGAGAGTGGGTCTATCTGGCTGGCTCCCTCATTGGGCTGCTGTTCACCTTTGCCCTGCTGTACAACAACCTGGTGTGAGGTGGCTATGGAACTGGATGCGCTGACTCGCCTGCTGGCCCGCCGCCAGCCCGGCCTGATGGACGCCACGGGGAGATATGCGGTACTGGTCCCCATGGTGAAGGGAGAGGAGGGCCTGTCCCTGCTGTACGAGGTCCGGGCCCATACACTCCGCCGCCAGCCGGGGGAGGTGTGCTTTCCCGGCGGCCGGATTGAGGGGGTAGAGTCCCCGGAGGAATGTGCCCTGCGAGAAACGGAGGAGGAATTGTCCATCCCCCGGTCTGCCGTCCGGGTGCTGGGACGGCTGGACTTTATCGCCCACCGGGCCAACTTCATCATGTACCCTGTCCTGGCCCTGGTGGACAGGAGGGCGGTAGAGAAAATGTGCCCAAACTCGGCGGAGGTGGAGGAGACCTTTCTGGTGCCCCTCCGCCACCTGCTGGCCACCCAGCCCCTGGAGTATGACTATCAGCTGATTCCCCAGACGGGGGAGAACTTCCCCTATGAGCTGGTGGGCATCCCGCGGGACTACCGCTGGCAGCCGGGAGGAGAGAACGTCCCCATCTACCCCTGGAAGGGGCGGGCCATCTGGGGACTCACCGCCCGGATCACCCGCCATCTGGTGGCGCTGGTCCGCTCCCTGGAGAGGAACTGAAAACGGCCCGGCCGCCTATGCGGCCGGGCCGTTTTGCCTATGTCTGGTCAGGGGTGGTAGCCGATCTCAATGGCGGGATTGGCGGCAGCGAGGAGGGCCAGGGCCTCCTTCCCCTTCTCCTTGGACAGCACCTGTCCCCGGCGCAGCTGGCCGTCGGTCCCACGGACCATGAGGAAAAACTGGTCAAAATTGGCCCGGCCACAGCACAAATTGGCGTTGACCTCCTCCTGACGTAGATAGGCGTTCACAATCTGGCTGTATGGGAGATAGGTAGTGCCGGAAAATTTGGGAAAGAACAGACAGCTTTCCCCCAGACGCACCCGCCCCGCCTCCCAAGCGGCGGAAAATTCCCGGTCCAGAAGCTGCCGCTCCAGGACGGCGGTGGACAATTCGGGCTTGAATTTCATGGGGAACGCCTCCTCTCAATGGTATTGGATGAGAAGAATATAGCACAGAACAAATATTAACGCAAGTGATTCTTATTAATTGGATGGTATATTCCACCTTTGGAGGAAAGAGGCCAAAAAAGGTGGAAACAGGAGAAAAAATCTCCGTTTTCTATTGACAACCTTCTGCTCTGCTGATAAACTATCATAGCCGCATTGAACAGGAAAAGCACCAGATTTCCGGTCAGGGGAGTGAACGACCCGGCCGCAAGGGGACCCAGGTGTGACAAGCGGGGAACGGCCCCCTCCTGCGAGAGCGAGCCCGTAATGAAGGAGTTGAAACAAATGCAGGCAATCATCGTGACCGGCGGCAAGCAGTACAAAGTGAACGAAGGGGACACCCTGTTTATCGAGAAGCTGGAGGCCGAGGCCGGACAGACCATCACCTTTGACCAGGTGCTGGCCATCCTGGATGGGGACAAGGCTACCTTCGGCGCTCCCGTGGTGGAGGGTGCCTCTGTGGCTGCCACTGTCGTGAAGAACGGCAAGGGCAAGAAGGTCCGTATCTTCAAGTACACCCCCAAGAAGGGTTATCGGAAGCGTCAGGGCCACCGCCAGCCCTATACCAAGGTGCAGATCGGCGCTATTAAGGCCTGATGACCACCGTAACCTTTCAGACTGAGGGCAGCCGGATCGTGGGCTTCGAGGTGAAGGGCCACAGCGGTTATGCCCCGGAGGGAGAAGACATCGTCTGCGCCGCCATCACCAGCGCCGTGCGCCTAACCGAGTGCGCCGTCAACGACGTACTGGGGCTGGAGGCCGCTGTAAAGGTGAAGCAAAAGGACGCATCCATCTCCCTCAAGCTCCCCAGTGCTCTGGGCCAGACTAACGAGAGCACCTGCCAGACCCTTCTGGTGGCGCTGATGGTCCACTGTGTCCAGTTGGCAGAGGAGTACCCAGAAAATATTTCCGTCATGGAGGTGTAAGTTATGCTGAATATCGGTTTGCAGTTTTTCGCCCATAAAAAGGGCGTTGGTTCCACCCGGAACGGCCGTGACTCCGAGGCCAAGCGCCTGGGCGTCAAACGGGGCGACGGACAGTTCGTGCTGGCCGGCAACATCCTGGTCCGTCAGCGCGGCACCCACATCCATCCCGGCGTCAATGTGGGTAAGGGCAGCGACGACACCCTGTTTGCTCTGAAGGACGGCAGGGTCAAGTTTGAGCGCCTGGGCAAGGATCGCAAGCAGGTTTCCATTGTGGAGATCGCCCAGTAATTTCGTTGCTTAACAGAAGGCCGCAAACGGACTCCGTTTGCGGCCTTTTTCCAGTCCCGGAATGTGACGCCCCGCCTTGGACAAGGATATGGGACAGAAAACGGGGAATATTGTGAAGGAGGATAAAATATGGACTACCGCAAATTTGAACAGGGCTATGTGCTTCGCCTGGACCCCGGCGAGGAGATCGTGGGCAGCCTGACCCGGCTGGTGGAGCAGGAGAGTATCCAACTGGCCAGCGTATCCGCTCTTGGGGCGGCCAACGACGTGACCATTGGTATTTTCAACACAGTGGAGAAGAAATACTACTCCCAGCGATACCAGGGGGACTATGAAATTTCCGCTCTGGTGGGGAATGTCACCCGTAAGGAGGGCGAGCCCTATCTCCACCTCCACATTACCATCGGCAATCCGGTCACCGGCCAGGTCCATGCCGGCCACCTGTCCTCCGCCACCATCAGCGCCACGCTGGAGCTGTTCCTCCAGGTGTGGGACGGCCAGGTAGGGCGGAAATTCAGCGATACAGTGGGGCTGAACCTGCTGGAATTTTGATTTGAGAGTGAGGAGGTGCCCCAGATGGCAGCGCCTTTTGTAGATACCGCAAAGATCACCGTCCGCTCTGGCAACGGGGGAAACGGTGTGGTCTCCTTCCACCGGGAGAAATATGTGGCGGCCGGCGGCCCCGACGGGGGCGACGGCGGCCGGGGCGGAAATATTGTGGTAGAGGTCAACGACCATATGTCCACCCTGATGGATTTCCGCTATAAGAGGAAGTATGTGGCGGGAAATGGGGGCGACGGCAGCGGCAAGCGATGTACCGGCAGGGACGGGGAGGACCTGGTCCTCAAGGTCCCCAGGGGCACTATCATCCGGGACGCCGAGACCAGGGAGATCATCAGGGACATGTCCGACGACAGGCCCTTCATCCTGTGTAAAGGGGGGCGGGGCGGCTGGGGCAACAAGCACTTTGCCACCCCAACCCGGCAGGTGCCCCGGTTCGCAAAGGCGGGCCTGCCCGGAGAGAGCCGGGATGTGGTGCTGGAGCTGAAGCTGCTGGCCGACGTGGGGCTGGTGGGTTTCCCCAACGTGGGCAAGTCCACCCTGCTGTCGGTGGTCAGCCGGGCCCAGCCCAAAATCGCAAACTACCATTTTACCACCCTGTTTCCCAACCTGGGGGTGGTCTATGTGGAGGATGGGGTGTCCTTCGTCATGGCCGACATCCCCGGCATCATCGAAGGGGCGGCGGAGGGCGCTGGCCTGGGCCACGATTTCCTGCGGCATATCGACCGCTGCCGGCTGCTGGTCCATGTGGTGGACGTGTCGGGCAGCGAGGGCCGGGACCCAGTGGCCGACTTTGAGGCCATCAATGAGGAGCTGGCCCAATACTCCCCCGAACTGGCTGGGCGGAAGATGCTGGTGGTGGCCAACAAGGTGGATATCATGGAGGACCCCGCCCTGCTGGACAAGCTGCGGGCCCATGTGGAGGGAAAGGGACTGGAGCTCTTTGAGATGTCCGCCGCCGCCCACCAGGGCACCCAGGAGCTGATAAAGCGATGCGCCCAGGAGCTGGCCCAGCTGCCTCCCGTGGTGGTGTACGAGCCCACCTATGTGGAGCGGCCCCCGGAGGTGGATACCGAGGGAGAGGTCAATATCCAGGAGTTTGACGGCACCTGGGTGGTGGACGCCCCCTGGCTCCAGCGGCTTATCGCCAACGTCAATTTCTCCGACTATGAGAGCCGCAACTGGTTCGACCAGAAGCTGCGCCAGTCCGGTCTGTTCGACAAGCTGGAGGAGATGGGCATCAAGGACGGGGATATCGTGTCCATGTACGACCTGGAGTTCGAATACCAAAGGTAATTTTATCTATAAAAACACCGTTCCATAATTTCGGAACGGTGTTTTTCGTATATGGAGGAAATTTTTTCGTACTGTATTTACATAAAGCTTTTGATTTTAGAATCTTATATAAAATTTTGTTGCCCGTTACTATATTTCCTAAAAAATAGTAGAAGATCCGTTATTCCTGAAATTCCGACTAGTTGTTTTTTGAAGGGCTTTTGGTATATTACGGTATAACTTTATGCACACAGTAAAGTAGTGTAAACCAAGACGTAGTAAGTCTATTGGTAAAATCCAGCTTTGCCGTCAACTAACAGAATAAAAAAATATACAGGCAACAATATAGACGATTACGAGGCCGCCAGCAAGAAAACCGATATTTGTATTCGTACGGTTAAGCAAATGTTTAGCAATACATTTGGCTACCCAAAGAGGGCAAAAATAGAGTGAACAGTCCATACAGGAATAGTTGGGTAATGAATTTAGGAGGGCTATCAAAAGACTAGGACGGACCTGCATCTATTTCTATAAGTTTGTTGATAGAGGAAGTATCTGTACTTAAAAATGGGGGGTAGGTCTATTTATATAAGACATACACTATTTTACTGCTATTACTGCCGAATATGTGTCAGAAGGAAATTTGGTCCCTTGCGTATGTTAGATATGGTATGAAACGATTTATATTGCTGTCTTCCCATTATCCAAAGGTCATGACAAAGTTACGCGCCTTCTTTCTTCTACCTTTTTCCTTCTACCTTACATCCAGGAATAAAAACGGCTACACCATAGGAGAGGGAACAGTGAAATGGTAAAATGTATACCAGTGAAGCCGAGTTAGCGTAGATTGACAACAGGAAATGCCCCCAAGATCCCTCCACGGTATCCGCGGGGGGATTTTTATGCCCATAAGCAATTAGATATGGTCATACTGCCCAATGATGATAGAGGGCTTTCCTATATGAGAGGGCGGCGAGATATATTTTTGCATAAAACGCTAGAGAAATCGTTTCAAATATAAACAATTTTTACAAGTCAAATGGATTGATATGAAAAGAAACAAAAGTTAGGATTTGATTAAGTAAATGATATATAGGGATGTCTTTTCTCAAACTCATTTTCAAAGATTAAGGATGTTCCAAAATAAAGCAGTTTGAATGAGGGAATGTCATGATTAAGCTACTGGTTATTGCAGATGATTTTACTGGGGCTTTGGACACAGGAATACAATTTAAGGCTAAAGGGACCTTGGTTCGAGTATATACCCCCCAAAACCAGAATATTTTTGCTGGGCTGGAACAGGGAGTCCAAGTGCTTATTATTGTTGCTGAGACTCGGCATATGCCTCCAGCAGAGGCTGGAGAGATCGTGGCAAAGATCGTGAGTCAGGCCCAGCAGGCCTCTGTCTCCTGTATCTATAAAAAGATAGATTCCGCATTGAGGGGCAATATAGGCAGTGAACTTTCTGCTATGCGGGCTGCGGCCCATGGTAAACAGCTCCATTTTATTCCGGCCTTTCCTAAAATGAATCGAGTAACAGTAAATGGCATCCACTATATTGGGCAGGTCCCAGTGGCAGACAGCGTGTTCGGTTCTGACCCTTTTGAGCCAGTCAGGCACTCAAATATCCAGAACATAATTGGGGAGCAAAGTAATATACCAACATATTTAGTCGCTGCGGGAGAAGACATACCCGATAAAGAAGGTATTTTGATTTATGATGCAGTCACCGACGAGGACCTTCTTCAAATCGCTCAAAGATTGAATGACTGCCATCAGCTGAAACTGCTGGCGGGTTGTGCCGGATTAGCCGCGGTATTGCCAAAATTGCTAAATCTGACACAGTATGACTGTAGACGACCCGCTATGAATCCACGCCTCATCACCGTGTGTGGTAGCATCAATCCCATCACTATAGAGCAGTTGGACACTGCGGAAAAGAATGGCATGCATCGTATCCGATTGACACCACAACAGAAATTGGATCCCACCTGGTTGGAGAGTGAGGATGGAGAGTGTGTTCTTGCTCAATGGCTGAACAAGCTCCAACATAGTACAGCCGCTATAATCGATTGTGGAGGACCGGAGGAAGCTGAGGAGACCCGCAGCTATGCGCTGACTAGGGATATGAATATAGAAGCGACAAGAAGCGCTATTGCCCAGTCTATGGGAAGACTATTAGAGCGGATGCTCGAAGGCGGTTTGGAAGCGACACTGATGCTGACTGGTGGTGACACACTGTTGGCATTTATGAGGGAAATTAATCAAGACAGTTTGATTCCAGTGTGTGAACTGGTGCCTGGGGTGGTTCTTTCCCGAACAGAGTACAATGGGAAACGAATCGATCTAATTTCAAAATCCGGAGGATTTGGTTCAGCGGAATTGCTGACTGATCTAGCCAAAATAATTGCCCACAGTGGCGAGGAGGAATTAGTATGCTGAAAGAATACAATTTGAAAATGCCCCACGCAGTATATGGTGGAGAGAATGCCATCGGGAACATCACTGCTATTATTCAAAACTGTAGAGCAAAACGGGTAGCTATGTTTACAGATAAAGGCATCGAAGGCTGCGGCTTGTTCGCCTTACCTGAGGAAGCTGTGAAGGCATCTGGTGCCGACTACTATGTGCTGGATGATCTTCCCGCAGAACCTTCCTATAAAGCAGTTCAAAAGTTAGTTGACCAATTCAAGGCATCCGGTGCAGACCTAATTGTCGCTTGCGGTGGCGGATCGGTAATGGACGCAGCAAAACTCGCTAGCGTATTAGTAACAGACCAGTATGGTGTAAAGGAGCTGCTGGACAAGCCTGGTCAGGCACAGAAGTGTGTCCCTATCATTCTTATCCCTACGACTGCTGGAACGGGGGCAGAGGTTACCCCAAATGCTATCGTGGCCGTACCAGAAAAGAACTTGAAGGTGGGTATAGTTAACGAAAATATGATTGCAGACTATGTGATCTTGGATGCCAGAATGATCAAAAATTTGCCCAGGAAAATTGCGGCGGCTACTGGGGTAGATGCCTTAGCCCATTGTATCGAGTGCTTTACTAGCAACAAAGCGAACCCTTTCAGTGATTTGTATGCCCTAGAAGGTCTGGATTTAATCTTGAATAATATCATGGATGCTTGTAACGATCCGGAGGCCATGGAGGCCAAAAACCGGATGCAGATCGCCGCTTATTATGGGGGATTAGCCATCACGGCCTCTGGTACTACAGCGGTTCATGCACTGAGCTATCCATTGGGCGGCAAGTACCATATTGCCCATGGCGTTTCTAACGCAATCCTGCTGGCCCCTGTCATGCGATTCAATGAGCCTGAGTGCCGAGAAAGATTTGCTGTCGCTTATGACCGCTGTGTCCATGGAGAGAAGACCTGTGTGACTGTGGAAGAAAAGAGCGCGTACATGCTGGCCTGGATGGAGAAGATCGTCAAGGATTTGGACATTCCAACCAGTCTAAAAGAGTTTGGCGTTCCGGCGGAAGACCTAGACGGCTTAGTAGAGGCTGGGATGCAGGTCCAGAGACTACTGGTCAACAATATGCGACAGGTTACTCCTGAGGATGCCAGGGCATTGTATCTTGAAATACTTTAATTTAGAGGAAGAAGGAAGCAAAAATGATGCAGATTGAGTTAAAAGGCATTATCCCGCCAATCCTCACTCCTATGAATTCGGATGAGTCCGTTAACTTGGATGTGCTGCGGGAGCAAATTGAACGAATGATTGAGGGCGGCGTTCACGGCCTGTTTCCCTTTGGAACAAATGGTGAGGGCTATATACTAAGTGAAAAGGAAAAGATTGAGGTGCTGGAGGTTACTATTGACCAAGTAAATGGCAGGGTACCCGTCTATGCCGGCACAGGCTGTATTTCCACTGCTGACACGATTCGAATGAGCAAAAAGGCTCAGGAATTGGGCGCGGATGTTCTGTCCATTATTACCCCGAGCTTTGCCCTGGCCTCTCAGAAGGAGTTGTATAACCACTATGCTGAGGTGGCCAAGCATGTGGATATTCCCATCGTTTTGTACAATATCCCGGCACGTACTGGCAACAAGTTGCTGCCGGAAACCGTTGCCAAGCTGGCGAAGGATGTGGATGTGATTATGGGGGCCAAGGATTCCAGCGGCGACTGGGACAACTTGCAGGCATATATCAACCTGACCAGGGATTTGGACAAGGGCTTTAAAGTCCTGTCTGGAAACGACTCTTTAATCCTTCCATGCTTGAAAGCGGGAGGGGCCGGTGGTATTGCGGGCTGTGCTAATGTGTATCCCCATGTATTGGCCTCCATTTATGATTTGTTTAAAGCCGGTAAACTGGAGGAAGCTGAAGTGGCCCAGGAATCCATCGCTTCATTCCGGGCGATATTTAAATATGGAAATCCCAACACCGTAGTCAAAAAGGCTGTTTCCATGCTGGGCTATCCGGTGGGCGACTGTCGACGCCCCTTCAACTACCTATGTGACGAGGGGGTAGAGGAGTTGAGAAAGGTGCTGAAAGAAAACGCGGATAAGGGCATGTGCTGAGGAGGAAGAAAATGGACAGACCGATTTTGGGTATTTCAATGGGGGATCCCTTCGGCAATGGCCCGGAGATTACGGTCCGGGCCTTGGCGAACAAGGGCATTTATGACCGCTGCAGGCCCCTGGTTGTAGGGGATATGAGCAGCATGGACTATGCCCTTCGGGTGGCCAAGAAAGTAAGAGGCGCCACGCTGACCCTTAACCCAGTCAAGTGTGTGGAAGAAGCCAAGTTTACATATGGAACTATCGACGTGCTAGACCTGGGATTAGTAGCTGTAGATCAAATTCCAGATACTGCTGACCAGGATGTGCCGCAACCTTTCGGCATAGGCGCTTGCCGGTTAGGTGGTGAGGCATCCTTTCGGTATGTGGAGAAAGTGATTCAAATGGCCATGGCGGGCGAGATAGATGCTACTGTTACTAATGCTTTAGCCAAAGAAGCGATCAATATGGCCGGTCATCACTACTCCGGTCATACTGAGATTTATGCTGACTATACCAAAACTGACAAGTATACTATGATGCTGGCCCATAACGACCTGCGGGTGGTTCATGTATCGACCCATGTTTCCCTGAGAGAGGCCTGCGATCTTGTGAAAAAGGAGCGGGTACTGGAATGTATCCGCATTGCTAATGAGGGATGTAAAGCTTTAGGAATTGAGAAGCCTAAGATCGGCGTGGCAGGCTTAAATCCTCACTGCGGGGAGAACGGGATGTTCGGTCGAGAAGAGATTGAGGAGATACAGCCCGCTGTTGACGCGGCCATGGCTGAAGGAATCTGGATTCCTGAGAAAAAACCTACACCGCCTGATACCGTGTTTTCGAAGGCGCTGGGCGGCTGGTATGACATTGTTGTAGTCATGTATCATGACCAAGGCCATATCCCCCTGAAAGTGAAGGGATTTGTCTATAACAAAGCTGAGAGGCACTGGGATGCTGTAGCGGGAATCAATGTTACTCTGGGACTTCCTATTATCCGGGCCAGTGTGGACCATGGTACTGGCTTTGGCCATGCAGGTAACGGACACGCAAATGAGTTGAGCTTGGTCAACGCCATGGATTATGCAATCACTCTGGCGAACCATAAGAAAAGGTAAGGAGGGGACCCTATGAAATTCGTTATGACCCAGGCTGTTTGTCCAGAGGGGATGGAGCTGCTGAAGGATACAGCTGACATCTATGTGGCAGATGACCAGGACCCTAATAACTATTTGGACCAAATGCGGGATGCGGATGCACTTATTGTCAGAATCGCCAAATGTGATGGACATGCTATTGAGCATAGCCCCAACCTGAAGGTTATCGGCAGGACCGGAGTGGGCTATGACACAGTAGATATAGCAGCTGCGACCGCAAAGGGCATCCCGGTTGTAATTACTCCGGGGGCAAACAACCGAAGTGTAGCCGAACATACTGTAGCCATGATATTTGCCCTGTCTAAAAATTTAATAGAGGGGCAAAACGAAATGTGCACGGGTAACTGGGAGATTCGTGGGGCCAAGAAGGCTTTTGAGTTGGAAGGAAAAACAGTTGGCGTAATTGGGTTAGGCGCCATTGGCCGGGAAACTGCCAAGATATGCCGGGGCTGCGGCATGAAACTGGCCGGTTATGACCCCTTCCTGGAACAAGAAAAGATTGAGGCTTTGGGAGCTGACTACTATGAAAATTACGAAGATCTGCTGAAAATCAGCGACGTAGTTACTATCCATGTCCCTCTTACAGAGGAGACCCGAGGCATGATTTCTAAGAGACAACTGTCTATGATGAAGCCGACAGCTCTACTTATTAATTGTAGCCGGGGAGGGATCGTCAATGAGTCTGATTTAGTGGAAGCTTTAAAAGAAGGTGTTATCGCTGGGGCAGGTACCGATGTGTTCTGTAGTGAACCACCCAGGGCAGATGATCCACTGCTTACCTGTCCAAACTTGGTCCTCAGCCCCCACTCAGCCGCCCAGACCCGGGAGGCAGTCATTAAGATGGCGCAGATGTGCGTTAAGGGGTGTCTGGCAGTATGCCGAGGGGAGAAATGGCCGTATGTAGCAGACAAAGCAGCATATGATCATCCCAGATGGGCAGGCAAAGATTGGGCCCAGGTATGAGTCCCATAGAAACAGCTATAAAGAATTTGAGCCGAAAACGGCTGATCATGATGGCGGCAAATCTGCTGTACTTTCTGGCTCTTCTCATTGCGGGAGTTGCGCTTTTCTTGGTAGGGATCGGGCCGATGGGCTATATGGTGGCAGGTATTCTGCTGGCTGTCTACCTGCTGCTGGTCAGGCCGCTGAACCGCCGATATATTGGGTGCGTCCGTGGGGCCATCTTGACCTATGCTGTCTGCGCCTGCTTGGACCAATTTGAGTACAGCCCTAAAGACGGCGTGGACCAGGCCGCGGTTCTGTCGGGCGGTTTGGGCTGCTCTGGTAGCGGACGAGCTTTTTTGAGCCGAGAGCTAGTCCGGGGCCAAATGGGAGACATCCAGGTGGAGTTGGCAGATGTGACGTTTCCTGTTGTGGAAAATGGCTTGAACGCTATGCTCAGTGGGTGCTATATCAGGATAACCTATCCGGGGATTCAATTTGTCCCCCTTTGGATAGAGGGAGAGGAAATGCCGGAACTGCCCAAACAGGAAAAGAAGCTGATTAAACAGATTGGATCTATGGCGGCCAATGGCCTATTTCTTTGCATAAAAGGGGACAGACTGGAACTGATTCTGCGGGGGCGATTCCTCGGATATCGGATCAATCCTTTGATGCCTATCACGGAGCGCAGCATAACGTATAACCCTCTTCCAGAGCTGGGGTGGGCGCTTCAGTTGGTTCGCTTGCACAAGAGGGAAGAGATGTGACTTGCCGTTGGAAAGGAAAATACGATGGAAATTAAAGAACAATCTGGTCTTCGTGCGGTGCTAGCAGATGTAGAATTGCCGCGAATGGCCATGATTAGACAAAAATTCCCCAGAGATGGAATAGAGGATGTTGCTGCCTATCTGATGGAAAAGCTGGATCGAGAGGACTTGCGGTCCCGTATTAAGCCTGGAATGCGGGTGGTTCTCACCGGCAGCAGTAGAAAGATTGCCAATATGCCGCTGATCCTGAGGGAATTGGCTGACTATGTGAGGGCGCAAGGCGCTCATCCCTATATCATACCAGCGATGGGTAGTCACGGAGGTGCTACGGCGGAAGGACAACGGGAGATCCTAGAGAGTTATGGAATTACAGAGGAGGCCTGTCGATGCCCCATCTTCTCCAGTATGGAAACTGTGCAGGTGGGTTCTCTCTCCAACGGCGATGAAGTGCGAGTGGATCGCTTTGCGTATGAGGCGGACGCAGTCATCGTTGTGGGGCGGATCAAAGCCCATACAGCATTCCGGGGAGCTTATGAGTCAGGCCTGGTCAAGATGATGGCCATTGGTATGGGAAAACGTGAGGGAGCAGACTCCCTGCACCGGGCGGGATTTCAATGGATGGGGGAACGGCTTCCACAATATGCCAAGGTGATTTTTGATCACACCAATATAATTTTTGGCGTAGGTACTATCGAAAATGAATTTGATCAGACCTGCCGGATCGAGGTCCTTCCCGCGGAGGAAATCTTTGACAAAGAGCCCGAACTGCTGCTTTTTGCTAAAAGCCGCCTTCCCCGGCTTCTAATGCCGGAAACGGACGTGCTGCTGGTGAGAGAGATTGGGAAAAATTTTTCAGGCAGCGGCATGGATCCTAATGTGACAGGGACTTTTGGGACGCCTTATGCTACTGGCGGTATTAAAAAAGAGAGGGTAGTAGTATTGGACATCTCCCCCGAAAGTCACGGCAGCTATATTGGACTTGGAAATGCGGACACGACGACAAAGCGCGTGTTTGAAAAGCTAGATACCAATGCCACCTATTTCAACATGATCACCTC
This sequence comes from Flintibacter sp. P01028, assembly GCF_041925235.1. Classification (NCBI taxonomy): domain Bacteria; kingdom Bacillati; phylum Bacillota; class Clostridia; order Eubacteriales; genus Flintibacter; species Flintibacter sp. P01028. The sequence goes on along the minus strand of NZ_JBHEVC010000001.1, from coordinate 669,791 downwards.
GACTGTGCTGGGTGTGGGAAAGATTCCGATGGTGCTGGAGGACGACAAAATGGCACTTCAAGTCGCGGTACGTACGCTGACAAAAGCGGACAAGAATCATGTTCGGATGGTTTATATCAAAAACACGCTGTCCCTGGAAACGATCATGATTTCTGAAACGCTTCTGGAGCAGATGAGAGGCAGAGAAGATATTGAGATATTAGAAGAAGCGAGACCCCTGCGTTTTGACCAGAAGGGCAACTTGCTGGATTTGATATAAACAGGATAGATTGATCAGAAAGGAAGAGAAAAGGGTATATGAAAAACAGCAAGTATAGGCTGGATATTATCCCCGGTACGGTAATTTTTATTTTCTCGATATGGTATTTGCTCAATATCCCTGGGATCCCCACTTTCACCGGCCTGGGAGCCACTCCCTTGACTAACCACTTTGTGCCTTATCTATGGGGTGGGGCCATGCTGGTGTTGAGTCTGTGGCTGATTGTAAGAGGGATGAAGAAGCGCAAAGCCTATAAGGCCGAAGGCGGTGTGACGCAAAAAAATTCTATGATAGCAGCATTGGTCGAGAAGCGAGAGGTTGTGGTCAGTTTCGTGGCTCTGGGCCTGTATGTGGGATTAATGGGGCCCATTGGGTTTGTACCTACTACAATCCTGTATGTATTTGTACAGATCCTGGTGCTTACTCCGGGCGAACATCGGAAAAAGAATGTGCTGCCCGCAGCGATTACAGCTATTATTACAGGCTGTCTCCTGTTCTATATCTTCAGATACATGCTGAATGTCCTACTTCCCATTGGACTCCTGAGTATATTCGGACTGTAAAGGAGGGCTAAAAGAATGATTGTTCAAGGCTTAATGGAAGTCCTTCAGCCCATGACTATTGCTCTAATAGCCATAGGTACAGTGGTGGGTATCATCTTTGGTTCCATCCCAGGCTTGACCGCCACCATGGCTATTGTTATGTTCCTGCCGGTCACTTACTCAATGACAGCCTCGGAAGGTATTTCGATGCTGATGGCACTTTACATTGGCGGTATTTCCGGCGGCTTGATTTCCGCTATTCTGTTGAATATTCCCGGTACACCTTCCTCTGTAGCCACCTGTTTTGATGGAAAACCAATGGCAGACAAGGGCGAGGCAGGCAAAGCGCTAGGCACCGGTGTGGTGTTCTCATTTATTGGAACCGTCATTGGCATTGGCCTGCTTGTGGTACTGGCTCCTGTGCTGTGTGACTTTGCGCTTAAGTTCCAGGCATATGAGTATTGTGCCCTGGCTGTTTTCTCCCTGTCCATGGTTGTCGCCCTTACAGGACATGATATGCCGAAGGGCCTGATTTCCGCTGTGCTGGGGGCTTTGCTGGCTACAGTTGGCCTTTCGCCCATTGACTCCAAGCCTAGGTTTACCTTCGGTATGTATCAGTTGAACAACGGTTTTGCCCTTGTAGTTCTGTTAATCGGTCTGTTTGCCATTTCCGAGGTCATGGCCTATGCCGAAACAGTGCGCCAAAAACAGGATTACACCATTCGACAGGACGTAAAGATCAGGGGCGTTGGCTTCTCTATGAAGGAGTTTGTGAGTAATATTCCAAACGCCATTGTATCCGCGCTGATCGGTGTCGGCATTGGAATTCTGCCAGGCATCGGTGGCGGTGTGTCTTGTATGATCTCCTATACTGTATCCAAGAACACCTCTAAACGCCGCGAACTGTACGGGACAGGTATCATGGATGGCGTGGTAGCCTCTGAGACCGCCAATAATGGAACGATAGGCGGCGCTATGATCCCTCTCCTTTCCCTGGGTATTCCCGGCGATGCTGTTACCGCAATGTTACTAGGTGGACTCCAGGTGCATAATGTGGCGCCAGGGCCCCTGATCTATGAGAAGAACGGCGTGGTGGTCTATGCGATCTTCTTTGCTATGGTATTAGCCGCGATTTTTATGCTGGTGTTCATGATGCTGGGTATGCGATTTTTCATATCTGTATTAAAAGTACCCAAGAATTATTTGCTTCCGGTGGTTGTAGTGCTATGCGCCATTGGCGCTATCGGAAACGCCAATATGCTCTTTGATACCTATGCCATGGTTTTATTTGGCCTGATGTCCTATTTGCTCGTAAAAGCCAAGATCCCAACGGTCCCTATGATCCTTGGATTTATTTTAGGCCCGACCTTTGAGCAGAACCTGCGCCGCGTATCTCAGCTGGCCTCTAGCGATCCCTTCTGGAATCATCCGATTTTCTGTGTATTGATCATTGCGACGGTCTTGGTGGTCATCTTCTCTGCCCGTGCGAACCTGAAAGACGCGAAACGTGCAGAAGAAGCTGAGGCTATCAAGATGGCTGCCAGCGGTGATGAATAAATAAAAGCCAAAAAGAAAGGAAGAACAAGATGAAAAGAATGATCTCTCTGATGCTGAGTGCAGCTATGGTGCTGGTTATGGCTACCGGCTGCGCCAATCCTGGAACACCCTCTTCGGGGGATGACAAGAGCACTACCAGCGCCTCTACTTCAAATGCTCCCAGCGATCCCAATGCTGCGGAGGGTTGGCCCGACAAGACGATCAACATCTATATGACCCACGGAGCCGGTGGTGATACTGACTATATGGGGCGTCAGTTGGCCACTGCGCTGGAAAGTGAGTTGGGCGTGTCTGTGGTCGTCACCAATGTGACCGGCGCCAACGGCGCTACCTGTATGCAGCAATATAAGGATGGCGAGACCGACGGCTACACCTTTATTGCCACTAATACTGCGGCGCTAAACGGCAACGAAGCGACCGGCATGGTGGACTTCGGCTATGATGCTTTTGAGCCAGTAGCGGTGTATGGAATGCAGTCCGGTGAGAATATCGTTGTTCCCGCGGATTCCCCCTATAATACCTTGGAGGAACTGATCGAAGCCACCAAGGCCAATCCTGGTCAGATCAAGTTGGGCATCTCTACCGGCGGTGGCGTATACATTCTGTCCTGTGTTCTGGCCAACCTGGGTGGCGCTCAATTCAATATTATTGACGCAGGCGATGGCGCCACTCGTCTGACTGCTCTGTTGGGCGGCGAGATCGACGCTACCTCCCTGCCCTATTCCACTGCGGCTGACTATATTGAGAACGGTCAGCTGAAGAGCCTATGCACCGTACTTTCCAAGGCCCCTGACCTGATCCCAGATCAGCCTGCGGCCAGCGAGTTGATCCCTGAGCTGAAGCTAGATACGGAGTATGTTCTTCTGGCGCCTAAGGGGACTCCTGCTGAAATTGTTGAGGCTATGAATGCCGCCATCCTAGACGTTACCGCTACGGACGATTGGAAACAAATGGTGAATGATTACTGCTTCCAGAATCCCTTTGTACTTAACGTGGAGGAAACCCTTGCGAATTTGAAGGAGCAGCGTGACCTGTTCCAAAGCTTTGTGCCCTTCCTGTGATTCGAGGCCGTCGAATAAACAACAGGGGCCCCCGCCAAAGCGGGGGCCCCTCCTGTATAAAAGTGATTGAACACCTGGTCGGTTAGATATCATCCCAGTGCTGTCAGCTATGGTAAAAATGCCATTGGGGATATGAATGAGCGAGACACAGCCGCATGGTTTTACCGCTGGCAGGCCCGCTGTAATAGTAGTATGCTTACATGTCTTGCGTTCTATGGGAAAGAGGAAAAGAAATGATGAGAGAAAACAAACTGCGCAGGATCTTACAGGAAGGAAAGACATCGGTGAGTACTCGTATGTGGTCCACTTGGCCGATCTTCACCGAAACTTTAGGTGCCTGCGGAAACTTTGACTACATGGAATTTGTAGCGGAATACGCTCCATTCACACAGATGGATCTGGAGAACATGGCCCGGGCAGCTGAACTGTATGAAATGGGCACTATGATAAAGGTGGATTTTCAAAATCGATTTTATGTGTCACAAAAGGCGGTAGCCTCTGGATTCCAAGGGGTCAATTTTGCTGATTGCCGGACTCCGGAGGATGTGTATGCTTCTGTCAGAGCCATCCGTCCGTTGGTAGAAGGCACAGATGGCGTATATGGATGTCCAAACCGGCGATTCATCAGCAGCCCGAATGGAGTATCCCAGTTGGAGCATATTCAACGGCTTAACGATATTGTACTATGCTTCATGATCGAAAAGCGGGAGTCTGTGGAACGGATTGAGGAGATCTGCGATATCCCAGGCGTAGATATGGTGCAATTTGGCCCGGCGGACTACTGCATGAGCCGTGGCTGGAATCGAGCGGATCATACACAGGAGTTTAAGCAGGCTGAACGACAGGTCATCTCAGCGGCCTTGCGGCATGGTGTTCAGCCGAGATGTGAGATCAATTCGCCCGCAGAGGCCCAGTATTACATCGACTTGGGCGTCCGGCATTTCAGCCTTGGAGATCAGATGGCAAAGCTGCGGGAGTTCTGGAATGGCCAGGGGAAAGAGATGAGGGACATTTCCAGAAGTCTGGATTGATAAAATGGGGGAAACCGGCTTGGCCGATTTCCCCTTCCAGCAGGTTTGGCATTCTATATGCTGGGACTGAGTTAAGCGGTGATGCCAAGCCACCAAACGATAAACTCATCGCCACCCATTCCGAACAGCTCGCTTTTAGTTCGCCTCCCAGAGGCCACTTCGATGAGAGCATCGAAAATTTCCTGCCCCATCTGCTCCAAAGTTTTTTCCCCATCGATAACAGCGCCGGCATTGAGGTCAATATCATCCTTTTGGCGGAGATAGAGGGGGGTATTGGAAGAAATCTTTAGAGTGGGGAAGTGCTGGCTGCCATAGCAGGAGCCCCGGCCAGTGGTAAAAGCGCAAAGATTGCAGCCGCCGGAAAACATGGCTGCAGCGGATACCGGATCATAAGAAGGAGAGTTCATGATGTTAAGGCCGGGAGTGGTAACAGGTTCCGCATAGCCAACTACATCGTTGAGTGGGGTGCTCCCGCCTTTTTTTGCGCTTCCAAGAGCTTTTTCCAGGACATTGGTGATGCCGCCAGCATTATTGCCGGGGGTAACTTTGCCATAGATTTGAGAGTCCTTTCCACGGCAGTAGTCCAGCCACCACCGCATGATGTCGATGAGCTTTTGCGCTACCTGGGGAGATCTGGCGCGTCGGACCAGTGCTCCTTCCACACCGAGTAGCTCGGTGGGTTCTGTGAGGACTGCGGTACCGCCGTTCTGGATCAGAAGATCGATTGCCTTGCCCAGCGCTGGATTGGCTGAGGAACCAGAGAAAGAGTCGGAGCCGCCACATTCCAGTCCGACCTTCAGATGAGAAACAGGTACCTCCTGGCGAACAGAATGATTGGCGAGGGAAAGCATGGCCTCTACCATAGAGATGCCCTTTTCCACTGATTTTCGGGAGCCGCCCTCCTCTTGGATTACCAAGCGACCCAGTGTGGGACTGGGGACTAGACCTGCTTCCTGAAAAAAGTTGTCGATATTGTTAGACTCACAGCCCAGGGCACATACAAGGGCACCTGCTATATTGGGGTTCTTGATAAGGCCGCCCAGTACCCGGCGCAAATAGATCATGGGGTCACCGGACTTCTCCAGACCGCAACCGGAAGATGTGATGAGGGGAACCACGGCGTCTACATTGGGATAAGCGGACAATATCTCTGGGGTAAAGTGGTTGGCAATTTTTCTGGCCACGGTTGCGGCACAATTGCTACATACGGTGACAGCAATACAGTTCCGTGTGCCGACTAGCCCGTTAGGCCGCACATAGCCCAGAAAAGTACGCTGTTCCTGGGCCGGTAGAATGGGGACTGGGGTGTAATCAGCACAGTAATGGTAGACTTCTTTGATGGTATCAAAACGGATGTTGTGGTTATGGACATGATCTCCAGGAGAGATATTCTGGGAAGCATAGCCGATGACTGTATTGTATTTTAAGATTGGCTCACCTTGGGCGATGGGGCGTATGGCCACCTTATGCCCGATAGGGATGTCCTGCCGGATGGTCAGACCATCTGGGGTAAGTACAGTGCCAGCCTCCGCTGCGGCACGGAGCACTGCTATATTGTCGGCTGGATCCAGATGAATCAGGATGAAGTTGTCGGCCATGTCACTCACCCCCGTTTCTACATATATTGCCTCAGCGTGGCAATGTGGGCATCGATGCGCTTTCGCTCCTCAACAGTGATAGGTTCAGTGGGGCGGCATACCCGTTCGCTGGCAAAGCCGAGGGTGCTGATGGCGTACTTGGTGGAAGCGGTCTGACTCTTCGCCATAGGGTAAAGCTTACAGATCTCATCTACAATGGCGCCCCATTTCATGGCTTCCGAAATATTACCGGCCTTTCCATATTCATACAGTTTGATGTGAGCCTTTGGAAACAGGGGGGCCAGAGAAGGGATATACCCGTCGGCTCCCATAAGCATACTGGGGACTGCCAGATTTGTAGAGCCCTGGTGTACTAGAAAATCTGTGCCTTTAAAGTGATTAAGCAGCTTGATAAAAAGAGGATAATTACCAGATGTGTCTTTTACACCGATGACCTTGTCTATTTTAGATAACTGGATGATGGTATCTGCTGTAAGCAACTGACCGGTAAAAGGCGGGATGTTGTATATCATCAGATTTGCGCTGGTGTTGCGGCTGATTTGCTCAAAATGCTGGACGGTTTCATCTTGTGTTGCGTGACGGGCATAGAACACAGGAGTAATCACAGCAGTCTGGCCACCCATATCTTCAAAACGCTTTACATTTTCTATGGCGCGCTGGGTACTGGAGTCCATACAACCGGCAATAACAGGTACTCGGCCAGCACAATGGTCCAAGGTGATTTGAATGGCTCGATCCCGCTGTTCCTGTGTCAAAGCCATACATTCGCCGTTTGATCCACACACAAAAATACCATGGATACCGTTGTTGATACAGTGGTCAATTAGGGCCCGCAGAGCCTTTTCATCTACCTTTTCCTGATCGTCAATAGGAGTAATGATCGGCGGAATGACGCCGATAATCTCTTTCTTGCTCATAAGGAATACCTCCTGATATTTGATGTATCCAGTATAAGGATAGACAAGAGAAAAGTATTGATATAAAGCACTCTTTCATTTATACTTTTCGCTCTATCTATTATCAGAACGGTAGGATTAGTACCAGTGAAAATGGAAAAGTTGAAAAGGATACGGGTACAGGCGAAAAAGATAAATACAATAAAAGCGTGCATTGACTATAATGATTTCCTGTAATGTCACCGCCACAAGAAAAAAGCCTATGAAAAAAATCAGGAGGTAATACAGATGGATTTTAAGCATAGAGATGAGATTTTCAGAACTAGTCTGCCAGGACGGGTAGTACAAAATGCCGTAGGCAAAGACAGCGCCATAGCCAGCGCGAAAATGACTGTAAGTTACTGCCGTTACTGCGCAGACAGCGGCCCTATGGCCCCTCATAACCACGCGGAGGAGTCTGTAGTAGTGCTGGACTGCGCGAGGGCATATGTGAAATGGGGGAGTGGGCCAGACAGCTTAGAACATCAACAGTGGCTCTGCCCGGGAGATATAATGCATTTTCCAGAGCTGGAGTGGCATGTGTTTGGATATGATGAAGGAGGATTCCTGGATGCTCTGTGTATCTATGGCCAGGTAACCAATATCCGGCCTGAGGAGATCTCTGGGATCCAAGAGTGAATAAGAAGAAATATTACAGCGGTCAGGAATGGCTTGAATATTTCTGTTGCAGACTTGCGGATCCTTGGGGAGACAAGCAAATGTTTTAAGAGTGTATGATCAGTAGAAAGACCTATGGGAGTAATTTTATGCGCAACGATGTGTCAGTTCACCGAGTAGTAAAAAACAAAAAGATGGCAGGGCAGTATATCGAGCCCCATAGGCACAACTTTTTTCATTATATATATTGTCTGAGCGGACACACTTGTGTGCGGGTTGGGCAGGAACGATTTGAAACCGGACCACGAAGCCTGGTTCTGGTTCCACCAGAGATATGCCACTCTATCACGAGCCTGGACACTTCCTGCTGCCTGGATTTGAAATTTACCTGCTCTAGGGAGTTGGAAGAGCGGGTGAAAAAGTTACCACTATTCTTCGCGTCCACAGTGGAGCCTGTAGGGAGCATGGTGCGAGATATTTTTGAGGAAGCGATCAACCAGAATCAGGATTATGACGAAGTAATTAGTCTGCGCTTGTATGAACTGCTTATTTCCTTGATGAGATGGGAACACAAGGAGATGGAGAACTGGCAGCTGTATGATCTAGCTGCCCAGCGAGAAGATCCGGAAATGCGGAAGATCCTCCAGATGATTGAAGAGAATATTGACAGTCCGCTATGGGTGAAGGATTTGGCAGCCAGATGTGGATATAGTGCAAACTATTTCCGGCTAATTTTCCGGGAACGAGTGGGAGTGCCGCCAAACCGATATATCAACCACCGGAAGATCGAGAGGGCCAAGGAACTGATGCTTTACTCAGAATTAAATGTGAGCCAGATCGCTGAAAAACTGAGTTATCAGAGTATCCATTATTTTAGTCGCCTGTTTAAACAAATGACTGGGATTCCTCCTTCAGAGTATATTGATCGGGTGAAGTCGGACCGCCCTGTAAATGTGATTTATAACCAAAATACGCCGGAGGGAGAATTTGAGATCCCCTTACGTAATGGTATTGGATCGGAACCATCAGAAAGGATCGTCGATGGAACAGAAAATTAGACTGCTGGGCATAGCCCCTTATTCGGAGATGCGCCCCTTAATGTTGGAGGTTTCCAAGGAGTATCAGGACATCGACTTGACAGTTTATGTAGGAGATCTGCAGAAGGGGGTAGAGATGGCCCGCCGGAATTTCTATAACGATTATGATGTCATTATCTCCCGGGGCGGGACCGCTACCATGCTTCGAGAACGGCTGGATCTTCCGGTTATTGAGATTCCGATTCTGCCCTTCGACCTGCTCCGGGCAATGCAGTTGGCGGAGCAGGTATCAGACCACTATGCGATTGTAGGTTTTCCCAATGTGACCACAAGCGCAAGGCTGCTGTGTGAGGTGATGCAATACCAAATCGACATCTATACTATTCGCAACGCTGCGGAGGTTGAGCCTGTCTTACAGTCTATCCGAGAAAAGGGGACCCAGGCCATCCTATGTGATATGGTAGCGCACACCACGGCAATGCAGCTGGGACTGGATGTAGTGCTTATCACCTCTGGAGCAGAGGGAGTGCGTATGGCGTTTACCCAGACGATTCAACTGTACGGGAATTACCGAAATCTCAGGGCAGAGAACCGTTTTTTGCGGAGCTTGATTTGGAATCAGATCAATCAAACCGTAGTGTTTAATGACCAGGGGGAACTGTTTTTCTCCACCATCGAGGACAGCGGCACTGCTATTATAGACTACCTGCGTCAAGAAAGCCTTCGAGGCGAAACAAACAGTCAGAAGCACATCCTGAAGCAGATAGACAATATTCAATATTCTATCCGCTCACACCGAGAAACTGTGGGCAATGAGCATTATACCGCCTACTATTTCTCCGAAAGTCAGGTGCCGCTGTCGGATATCCGCCGTGGCATCCGCTATTCGGGCCAATCTGAGGTGGAAGAGCAGTATTCGGGCAGCCTGTACTCAGTGGTAGGACTGCTGAGAGATCTGTATCATACGATCCAAAACATCAACCGTACCAGCCAGCCTGTTATGGTATTTGGCGAGGAGGGGACATGCAAAGAGCAGGCCGTCAATTATCTGTACCTGCAGAGCGACTGGTGGGATTCGCCGCTGGTGGTGGTAGACTGCTTCCTGCTAAATACAAAGGGGTGGAGCTATCTGATGAACCACCATAATTCGCCATTGACCAGGAGCGAATGTACCATTTTTATCAAAAATATAGACGTGCTCACCTCGGACCAGCGGGGGCAGCTATTGGCTAACATTATTGCCATGAACGTGCATAAGATGAACCGGCTCATATTCTCCTGTGTGTGCAAAAAGGACGAGGCAATGCCTGACGCCGGGGTAGAGTTTGTTGAGGTGCTGAGTTGTCTTACCCTCTATCTGCCCCCGCTGCGTCAGCGAGTCGAGAAGTTTCCGGCCATTGTCAATATGTATCTCAGCCATCTGAATACCACTATGACCAAGCAGGTATCGGGTATAGAGGCAGAGGCGATGCGAAAGCTGCAAAAATTCGACTGGCCGCGAAATTATTCTCAGTTCCAGCGTATTGTAAAAGAACTGGCCATGATGACTGAACAGCCTTATATCACCGCCGAAGCTGTTGAGGAGGTGCTGAAACGGGAAGGCTCTGTAGTGCCGGTAGGGGACAGGGGGGAGGATACTGAGGCGCCCTTGGATTTAAACCGGACATTGCAGGAGATCAATCGGGACATTGTGTTGCGGACTTTAGAGCGGGAGAACGGAAACCAGAGCCGAACAGCGGAAAGGCTGGGAATCAGCCGAACCACGCTGTGGAGAATGCTTAAGAACTAAGGAGAACTGGTGATCAAGCTGTTAGGGATATCGTGTCCATGTACGACCTGGAGTTTGAATACAAAAGGTAATTTTATCTATAAAAGCACCGTTCCGTAATTGCGGAACGGTGCTTTTTGTGTGGGAAAGGGAAAACGGATCAAAACGGCCTCATGATGATAAGCTCCTTTTAGGGGAAATGTCACGATTTGCGGGTAGAGCGCGGCGACCTCGGCGCGCCGCTCTCTCTGGACCGTGCTTTGGGCGTGCCCGGCGGTCATGCCCTACCTGCCGTGGGCCTCCTGCTGACAGCACCTATTATGAAAAGGGGCAAAAAGAAGATAGAAGAAAAGATCACAGCAAAAAAAACTCTTGATAAGTAGCTAACTACAAGTATATAATGTAGTTAGCTACAAAGGAGGTAAATATGTGGCTGATAAAAGCAGGGCAGAGTACTTCAGAGAGCGGCGGAAGAACATGAAGCAGCTTGTATTCATGGTCGACCGGGAAAAGGCGGAACAGCTGGACCAGAAGCTGGCAAAAAAGGGGATCGGAAGAACAGAATGGTTCCGTGAAAAGCTGGATGAGGAACTTTACCAAGAAAAATAGAAACAGCCCGCCACCCTCAAAAAGTCACGGACTGTTCCTAAAACACCATTCCCGAAGGTCTGGTAAATCTATGATACCACACCTCCAGGGAAAATACAAGGAGGACACGATGGCAGGCAGATAGGAGAACAAAAAAATAATACTTGACTTTCTGCTCATACAATAATATAATTATTGCAGGAGCAAAAAGTGAGGTGAGAAGATGTCTCCACGGACTGGCCGTCCGCCCAAAGAGATTACCAAAAGTGTGAACCTCGGTGTGAGATTGACGCCGGAAACCGCTGATAAATTGAAAATGTGTGCGGAAAAGCTTCAAATATCTCGGACCGAGGTCATCGAAAAGGGAATTGATTTGGTGGAAAAGAGCCTTAAAAAATGAGAGTAGCCGCTCACCCGACAAGTGTCAACGACTACTCCCTCACCATCCCCGAAGGTCTGATAAATCTATGATATCATACCTCCAGGGAAAATACAAGGAGGACACGATGGCAGGCAGATAGGAGAACAGAAAAATAATACTTGACTTTTGTATCACCATATATTAAAATTATTTTGGTGATACAAAAAGGAGGCGAAAAATTTGTCACCAAGGGGAAGGCCGACATCGGAGCCAAAGAATCACGAAACAAGAATCCGCATGTCAGACGAGGATATCCGGTTGCTGGAGATCTGTTGCCAGAAAACCGGCATGACAAAGGCGGATGTGATTCGTCAAGGGATTCGTGAGGTCTATGAGAAAATAAAATAGGGTGTTGGCCCACCTGACAAGCACACCAACACCCCACAAACACCATCCCCGAAGGTCTGGCAAATCTATGATACCACACCTCCGGGGGAAACACAAGGAGGTTTTCAGATGGAACTGCATAAGGTCCTCTTTGAGATGGAGGACCCGATGAACCGCCTGCGGGACGGCATTTGCGCCCTCTGGGTCATGTCGTTGGCGGTGGACCGGGAGGACAGCGATCTGTCCAGCGGATTTCATGCCCTCTGGGACTACCTGGACCAGATGTACGACAGGCTCCACACCCAATTTTATGCCTGCATAGAGCTGTGTCAGGCGGAGCACAAGGGGAGCGCCCCCGCCCAGGACTAAGGGGAACGGGCAAAGGGCATCAGGCGGCTGTCCATCGGGCGGCCGCCTCCCTTGTGCCGGGGAGAGGGTCAGCCCACCTCCGCCCTCCCCAGGCCGCCGGTGTACCGGCGGATCAGAAGGACGACCGCCAGGGCCACTACCCCCTCGGTCACCGGCATAGCCAGCCATACCGCCTCCGGCCCCAGAAGGGCGGGGAGGGCGAGGATCAGCCCGCCGCTGATGACCAGCCCCCGGGCCACCGACACAAAGAAGGCGGCGGCGGGGCGCAGGAGGGACTGGAAGTAGTAGGTGGAAAAGATATTCAGCGGGAGGAGCAGGAAGGACAGGCCGTAGGTCCGGAGGATGGCCGGGGCAATGGCGTAGATATCCGGCCCGGCGTCCATGAAGATACGGACAAACCCATTGGGAGCCGCCCAGATCAGGGCGGTCCAGGCCAGACTGAAAAAGGCGGCGGCCCACAAGGCATATCGGAGCGTCTGGCGGAGGCGGTCCCATTGGTGGGCGCCGAAGTTGATGGACAGGATCGGCTGGGCGGACTGGCCCACGCTGTAAGCGCAGCACTGAACAATGGTGCTTACGTTGACGATGATGCCGTATACCGCCAGGGCGTCTGTCCCCAGGCAGGACATGATCTGCCGGTTGAACAGGGTGGTGAGGATGCCCATGGCGATGTCGATGAAAAAGGTGGAGAAGCCGGTGACCAGGATGGCGCGGAGCTTTTGGGGCAGGCGGCTGGGCCACAGGAAGCGCAGCGTGTTTTTTGGGGACAGGAAGTGAGTCAGGGCTACCAGCAGGGAAATCACCGAGCCAATAGCGGTGGCCAGCCCGGCCCCAAAGATACCCATATCCAGCACAAAGACAAAAAAGTAGTCCCCAAAGATGTTGAAGATACCCCCGGACAGGACGGCCGCCGCCGCCCGGCCGGGGTCTCCGTCATTGCGGAGAAAGGCGGCCAGCATCTGGTTAAACAGAAAGACAGGCACGACCCACTTGACCGGAAGAAGATAGGCCTGGGCCAGGGGGAGCAGCGCCTGGTCAGCCCCGAACAGGGTGAGAAGGGGGGCGTCCAGTAGGAAGATGACCAGCCAGCTGATAATAGCCAGCCCGGACACGCCCAGCAGGGCGGCGGAAAAATATTCCCGCTCCTGCCGGCTCTGGCCCTGGCCGCGGGCTGTGCTGAACAGCACGGAGCCGCCGATGCCAGCCAGCAGGCCCAGGCTGTATATGATATTCCACACCGGGGCCACCACCGCCATTGCCGCCGCCCCCTGAGGGCCGTGGTACTGGCCTACCATGGCGGTGTCCACCAGCCCATAGATGGAGGAGATGATGGCGCTGCCAAAGGCGGCGCCCAGATACCGGAAATAGAGCTTTTTTACATTTCCTGTCAGCAGGTCCACAGAAGATCACTCCCAGTTGTGAGATCGGTCCGAAGGACAACAAAAAAGCCGGATAAGCCAACGGGCATTTCAGCCCGTCACCTTATCCAGCGTACCATTTCTTCTGTCGAATGGCGTACCCTCCGAGTGACCGAAAGGATTATACCGAGAGAAAAGCGGGTTGTCAAGGGGGGGGTTCAAGGGGCCAGTCTGGACGGGAGAAAACAGTGGTAATTCCGCCCCTGGTGTGATATGCTCTTTCTTGAGAGAGTGATCTCTATGCTGTTGGCCCGCCGGCTGAAGATCATGATGGGGCCGGGAGCTCGATCCTGCTGCCTCCCCATGGGCGGTGGCGGAGGGCCTGGGGCGAGGACTGCGCGCTGTTTTACCCTGATTTTCATGAAATCGAGGAAATGACCATGAGTTTTGACCGAGAGCGGTTCCTGCCGGTGAGCATCCAGGATATGGAGCGCCGGGGCTGGGACTTTTATGACTTTCTGCTAATTACCGGGGACGCCTATGTGGACCACCCCTCCTTCGGTCCGGCTATCATCGGCCGGGTGCTGGAGGCCGAGGGCTATCGGGTGGCCATGCTGGCCCAGCCCGACTGGAGGGACCCGGAAGCCTTTGCCGCCCTGGGGCGGCCCCGGCTGGGGGTGCTCCTCTCCGCGGGCAATATCGACTCCATGGTGGCCCACTACACCGCCGCCAAAAAGCGCCGCCATGATGACGCCTACTCCCCCGGACGGCGAGCGGGCCTGCGCCCCGACCACGCCACCATTGTCTACTCCAACCGGGTGCGGGAGGTCTTTGGGGACATCCCCCTGGTCATCGGCGGACTGGAGGCCAGCCTGCGCCGCTTCGCCCACTACGACTACTGGGAGGACAAGGTGCGCCGCTCCATCCTCTTCGACGCCCAGGCGGACCTGCTGACCTACGGTATGGGGGAGAGGGCCACCATCGAGATCGCCGCCCGGCTAGCCAGTGGCACTCCGGTGGGGGAGATCACCGATGTGCGGGGCACCTGTGTGGCGGTGAAGTACCCGGATGTGTGTATATATCCCAGGGTGGAGGTGCCCTCCTTCGAGGAGGTGTCCGCCTCTAAGGAGGCCTACGCCAAGGCTAATATGGTGGAGTATCAGGAGCATGACGCTGTGGTGGGTAGGGCCATCCTGCAAAAGCACGGCCGCCAGTTCCTGCTGGTCAATCCCCCGGCCTTCCCCCTGACTACAGAGGAAATGGACCGGGTGGCCGAGCTGCCCTATGTCCGGGAGCCCCACCCCATGTACGACGAGATGGGGGGCGTGCCCGCCATCGAGGAGGTGCGCTTCTCCGTCACCCACAACCGGGGATGCTTTGGGGCGTGCAACTTCTGCTCCCTGGCCTTTCACCAGGGACGGACCATCTCCTGCCGAAGCCACCAGTCGGTCATCCGTGAGGTGAAGGCCCTGACGGAGCACCCCGGCTTCAAGGGCTATATCCACGATGTAGGCGGCCCCTCGGCCACCTTCCGCCGGCCCTCCTGCCAGAAGCAGCTCAAGCACGGGATGTGCAAAAACCGGGCCTGCCTGGCCCCGGAGCCCTGTCCTAACCTGGATGCGGACCACACCGACTATATGCTGCTGCTGCGCAAGCTGCGGGAGATCCCCAAGGTGAAAAAGGTGTTCATCCGATCCGGCATCCGGTTTGACTATCTGATGAAGGACCCCAGCGGGGAGTTTTTTACCGACCTGGTCCAGCACCACATCTCTGGCCAGCTCAAGGTGGCGCCGGAGCACTGTGTGGCCCATACTCTGGACTACATGGGAAAGCCCCACATTGAGGTATATGAAAAATTCCGAGAAAAGTATTTTAAGCTCAACCGGCGGTATGGCAAGGACCAGTATCTGGTGCCCTACCTCATCTCCTCCCATCCAGGCTGCACTCTGGAGGACGCGGTAAAGCTGGCCGAGTGGCTGAACAGGCAGGGCCATATGCCTGAACAGGTGCAGGACTTCTATCCCACACCGGGCACCCTGGCCACCTGCATGTGGTACACCGGATTGGACCCCCGGACTATGGAGCCGGTGTTCGTCCCTAAGACGCCCCACGACAAGGCCCTCCAGCGGGCGCTGATGCAGTGGCGCAAGCCCCAAAACCGTAAGCTGGTGCTGGAGGCCCTCCACCGGACGGGCCGGGAGGACCTGATCGGCTACGGCAAGCACTGTCTGGTCCGACCGGACAGAGGAGCGCGCTCCTCGGACGGACCGGGGGAGCGGGCTCCAGCCGCCAAGGGAAAGGGCGGCGGCCAATCAGCTGGCAAGAAAGGCGTCGGCACCACCCGGCGGGAGAGCGTGCACAGCCGGCAGAGGGTGGAGAAGAAGGAGGCCCGTCCGGCCCGTAAGGCGGGCTGGGCTAAGGCCAAGCCCAAAAAGGGAGGCCGCAAGAAATGAGACCCTGGACCGGGCTGAAAAAAGACGTGAATAGAATGAGAAGGGGTCCGGCAAACTGGTTTTGCCGGACCCCTTTGGGGTTTGCCTCTTTTTTAATAATTCATCGTGCTCCGGTTACCGGGATTAGGCTCCCAGCTGGGGGTGCCGGTGGTCCCGCCAGTGATGTCTCGGGCGGCATCGCCGATACCCCGGCCCACGTCGCCGATGGCATCACCGGCTCCGCGGATCAGATCCCGCGCTCCCTGGGTCAGGTCTCGGCCCATGTTGTCGTTCCGGCTGCCGTATACTCGCCCATTGGCGTCAGCAGAATAGCGGCCGTCCTCCAGATAGTCATAGGCGTTGCTGCGGTCATAGGTGGTACGCCGGTTTCTGGTCTGGGCGGAACCGGACACAGAGCCGTTGGCAGGGCCATTGGTACCGCTGTTGGTATTCCCGTCCGTGTTGCCGCAGGAGGCCAGGGTGGCCACCATGGTCACAGCCAGGCCAAGAGCCATTAGATATCGTTTCATTCTCAACTTCCTCCCGTCCTGTTTGTCCAACGGAAGTTCCATCCGGGTGGTAGTATGTGTCTTTTGTCTGCCGAAAAATCCGGTAATGACTGTTCTCATTGACAATTTTTTCTATGTTTTGCGCTGGAAAAAGCCCTTGATCTGGAAAAAACTTTTCTCCAGCTCTTGCAATCCGCCTTGGTTTGTGGTATAGTCATGATGTTATTAAGGTAGTATTGGTGAGAGTGGGGTCAAGGCTCCGCTCTTTTTGATTGACCAAATGGGCCGAACCTCCGGGAGTGAGGGGCAAAATAGGAGGAACTTTATGGCAAAAGTTACCGATACCGTGGCCGCGTTGGCCCTCCCCGTGGTGGAGGGGGCTGGATGCACCCTCTGGGATGTGGAATATGTGAAGGAGGCGGGGGAGTGGTTCCTCCGCGTCTACATCGATAAGGAGGGCGGCGTGTCCATCGATGACTGCGAGGCGGTTTCCCGGCCCCTGTCCGACCTGCTGGACGAGGCCGATCCCATTGAGGGCAGCTACACTTTTGAGGTGTCCTCTGCCGGGGCGGACCGAGTGTTGAAAAAGCCGGATCATTTCGCCCAATTCTTGGGGGCCGAGGTGGAGGTAAAGCTCTACCGCCCCAGAGATGGCCGCAAAGACCATGTGGGTCTGCTCCGTGCCTTTGAGGACGGAAATGTGACCCTGGAGGTGGGCGGCAGCCCGGTGGACTTTGAAAAGAAGGAGATCGCCCTGGTCCGGCTGTATCCCCGGTTTTGACGGACACGACCGCCATTGGGGCGGCCCGCTGCGCAAAAGCTATACAATGAACGGCGGCGCTTCCGCTGTTTTAGGAGGAAACTATCGTGGCTAAGAGAGCAACCAAAAAAGTCAACAGCAATGAGCTGGACGGCAAGGAGTTCTTTGCCGCCATCGCCCAGATCGAGCAGGAGAAGGGCATCAAGCCCGGCTATATGATGGAGAAGATTACCCAGGCCCTTCTGTCCGCCTATAAGAAGGACCACGAGGGGATGGGGGAAAATCTGGTCATCGAGGCCAATGAGGAGACCGCCACTGTCCGCCTGTTTTTGAAGAAGGAAGTGGTGGAGGTGGTGGACGACCCCGCCACGGAGATCAGCCTGGACGAGGCACGAAACGCCCTGCCCCAGGCCCAACTGGGCGATGTGGTCCGCATGGAGATCAAGCCCCGGAACTTCGGCCGGGTAGCCGCGCAGACCGCCCGCCAAGTCATTATCCAGGGCATCCGTGAGGCGGAGCAGGGGATGATCTATGACGAGTTCTGCTCCAAGGAGCAGGAGCTGGTTACCGGTGTGGTTACCCGTATCGATCCCCGGAACGGTGCCGTGTCCCTGCGCATCCACTCCGGCTCTGAGTTCACCGACGCCTATCTGGGCGCCAATGAGCAGGTGAAGGGCGAGCGGTATGTGGAGGGCCAGCGGCTGAAGGTCTATGTCGTGGAGGTCCGTCCCAACAGCAAGGGTCCCCAGGTTCTCATCTCACGGACCCACCCTGGACTGGTCAAGCGGCTGTTCGAGCTGGAGGTGCCTGAGATCTATGACGGCACCGTGGAGGTCAAGTCTGTGGCACGGGAGGCCGGCTCCCGCACCAAGCTGGCCGTCTGGTCTGCCGACCCCAACGTGGACCCCATCGGCGCCTGCGTCGGCCCCCGGGGCCAGCGGGTCAACACCATTGTGGATGAGCTGAAGGGCGAGAAGATGGACATTATCAAGTGGTCTGAGGACCCGGCGGAGTATATCGCCGCCGCCCTGTCCCCCGCCGACGTTCTCTCGGTGGAGGAGCTGCCCGACGGCAAGAGCTGCCGGGTGGTGGTGCCCGACGACCAGCTCTCCCTGGCCATCGGCAAGGAGGGGCAGAACGCCCGCCTGGCCGCCAAGCTGACTGGATATAAGATCGACATCAAGCCCGCCTCCGCCCCCCTGGAGCCCATTGAGGCTCTTGAGGAGGACCTGCCTGCGGGGGAGATCACTGAGAACGATAACGCTGAGGCTCCGGAAGAAGCCTGATTTGAATCGAGTGGAGAGTGAAGATATCTCCTATCTTAGCTCGCTGCTCTCAACTCTGACCAAAAGGGTGGTGCGGACCGTGCCCAAGAAGATTCCCATGCGCCAATGTCTTGGCTGCCGGGAAATGAAACCAAAAATGGAGCTGATCCGGGTGGTCCGTTCCCCTGAGGGAAAGGTGTCCCTGGACTTTAAGGGCAAGCTGCCCGGTAGGGGAGCCTATCTGTGCCCCAATCCAGACTGTCTGAAAAAGGCCAGAAAGGCCAGAGCACTGGAGCGGGCTTTCTCCGCCCAGATGCCCGATGAGGTCTGGTCTGGGCTGGAGGAGCAGATGAAGGAGGTGCCGGCGGATGGCTAATGATCCCATCCTCCACCTGCTGGGCTTGGCCAAAAAGGCCGGCAGGCTGGAGGTCGGTGAGGAGCCGGTGGGGGCCCTGTGCCGGGCCCGGCAGGCCAAGCTGGTGCTGCTGGCCGCTGACGCCGCCCCTAACACCTGCCGAAGGGCCGCCCATTTCGGCCAGGCGGGCAACGTGCTCTGGCTGGCCCTCCCCTTTTCCAAAGCGGAACTGGGGCTGGCGCTGGGCCGCTCGTCCTGTGCCATGGTCGCCCTGGCAGATTCGGGCTTTGCCGCCTCCATCCTGGAGAAGCTGGCCGCCCGCGATCCGGAAAAATACGGCCCCGCCGCCCAGCAGATCCGGGAGAAGGCCGACCGGGCCCTCCAGCGTCAGCGGGAGAAGCGGCAGCACGAGAAAAACCTGCGGGAGGGCAAACGAAAGCCCTGGGCCCCGCCTCCCAAGAGGGAGGAGGCCCCCCCTGCCCCCGCCAGGAAAAAAGCTGGACCCAAGGCTCCCCAAGAGGGGAGCGGGCCCCGTTTGGCCAAGACCGGCGGCCGCCGGACTGACCGTACCCGCAAGACAGGCCCCGGCGGCCGGCGCCTGTCTGGTAAGCTCCGGCATGATAGCTAAGAAACGAGGTGGCTTCTATCTATGATGATAAAATATCCGCTCCATAAAGTAGCAAAGGATTTTAAAAAGGGAGGCAAGGACCTGCCCTCCAAGGCGGTCATGGACATCTTGACCCAGTATGGACACCCGCCTAAGAACCATATGCAGCCCTTGACCGACGAGGAGCTGTCCATCGTCTTTGAGTATCTGACTCAAAATAACCAGATTGACTCCATTGAATCGGTCTATGCTGATATCTACCATGACCCCGATGCCAAAAAGCCCGCTCCCTCCGCCCCTAAGGCAGAGGTCAGGGAGCAGCCCAAAGCCGAGCAGAAGGGCCAGCAGGCCGCCCAGCCTCAGCAGGGCCGTCAGCCCCAGCCCCAGTCCCAGACTCAGCAGCATCAGGCCAAGCAGCAGCAGTCGGCGCCCCGCCCCACCACCAGGGAGAAGAAGGTGGTGGATACCAGGGGCAGTGGCACCGTCAACCTGGATAAGTACGACGAGCGCCTGGAGTCCTTTACGGATCAGAAGCAGCAGGACCGGGGTGGAAAGCAGAAGTTCCAGGGCCGCAACGCCCAGCGCCAGCGGGGCGGTAAGCAGGCGGGCTCCTTCGGCAACAAGCGCAAGCAGGAGGAGCAGGACCGGATGCGCCGCCTCCAGCTTGAGATCGCCAAGAAGGCTCCGGTCAAGGTCCTGATCCCCGACGAGATCGCCGTGGGCGAGCTGGCTTCCCGGATGAAGAAAACGGGCGCCGAGGTGGTCAAGTGCCTGATGAAAAACGGTGTGATGGCCTCTCTCAGCGAGATCATCGACTTCGACACCGCCGCCATCATCGCCGAGGAGATGGGCTGCAAGGTGGAGAAGGAGGTCATCGTCACCATCGAGGAGAAGCTCATCGACACCGCCGAGGACAAGGCCGAGGATCTGGAGCCCCGTGCCCCCGTGGTGGTGGTCATGGGCCACGTGGACCACGGCAAGACCTCCCTGCTGGACTACATCCGCAACGCCAACGTGGTGTCCGGCGAGGCGGGCGGCATCACCCAGCACATCGGCGCCTACCAGGTGGAGGTAAAGGGCAGCCCGGTCACCTTCCTGGATACCCCCGGCCACGAGGCATTTACGGCCATGCGGGCCCGTGGCGCCATGATTACTGACGTGGCCATCCTGGTGGTAGCCGCTGATGACGGCATTATGCCCCAGACCGTGGAGTCCATCAACCACGCCAAGGCCGCCGAGATCCCTATTATTGTGGCCATTAACAAGATGGATAAGCCAACCGCCAACCCCGACCGCATCATGCAGCAGCTCACCGAGTATGAGTTGGTGCCCGAAGAGTGGGGCGGCGAAACGATTGTCTGTCCTATCTCCGCCAAGACAGGCATGGGCATTGACAACCTGCTGGACATGGTGGTCCTCACCGCCGAGATGCGGGAGCTGAAGGCCAACCCCAACCGTTCCGCTCACGGCGCGGTCATTGAGGCCCGGCTGGACAAGGGCCGCGGCCCCATCGCCACCCTGCTAGTCCAGAACGGGACCCTGAAGCAGGGCGACGTGATCATCGCCGGAACCGCCGTAGGCCGTGTCCGCGCCATGACTGACGCCAAGGGCCGCAAGCTGACCGAGGCCGGTCCCTCCGTCCCTGTGGAGATCATCGGCATGGGCGAGGTGCCCGGCGCTGGCGACGACTTCCACGCCGTGGCCGACGAGCGCATGGCCCGTGAACTGGTGGAGCAGCGCAAGCACGAACAGAAGAACGCGGCCTCCGCCCCTGTGGGCAAGGTATCTCTGGAGGATCTGTTCAGCCAGATCCAGGCCGGGGAGATGAAGAATCTAAACGTCATTGTCAAGGCCGACGTCCAGGGCTCTGCCGAGGCGGTGAAGGCCAGCTTGGAGAAGCTGTCCAACGAGGAGGTCCGGGTCCGGGTCATCCACTGCGCTGTAGGCGCTATCAGCGAGAGCGACGTGATGCTGGCCACCACCTCCGGGGCCATCATCGTAGGCTTTAATGTCCGCCCGGACGCCAACGCCAAGGAGAACGCCG
This sequence comes from Flintibacter sp. P01028, assembly GCF_041925235.1. Taxonomy (NCBI): domain Bacteria; kingdom Bacillati; phylum Bacillota; class Clostridia; order Eubacteriales; genus Flintibacter; species Flintibacter sp. P01028. The sequence goes on along the minus strand of NZ_JBHEVC010000001.1, from coordinate 648,350 downwards.
CCCGCAATCATGTGGATATGCGGATGTACCGGGTCATCTACGACGCCATCAACGAGATCGAGGCGGCCATGAAGGGGATGCTGGCGCCCAAGTTCAAGGAAGTGGAGCTGGGCCGGGCCGAAGTCCGCAACGTGTTCCGTATCACCGGCGTGGGCATGGTGGCCGGCTGCTATGTGTTGGACGGAAAGATGCAGCGCAACGCTCAGATGCGCCTGCTCCGGGACAACATCGTGATCTACGATGGCGCTATTGCCTCCCTCCAGCGATTCAAGGACAGCGTCAAGGAGGTGGCCGCCGGCTACGAATGCGGCATTACCTTCGAGAAGTTCCAGGACATCAAGGAAGGCGACGTCATTGAGGCCTTCCTGATGGAGGAAGTGGAGCGCTGATGGCGCATGAGTACCCCGCGTAGCGGGGCGCGCCCTTTGGCGCGTAAAATCGAAGCCAAAGGCTGAGATTTGCGGAGGGCGGATTTATTCCGCCCGAGCATTTCAAATCAAAGGGGTCCCCGCGGGATGGGACATCCCGTGGGGAAATGCGGCATCACCTTCGAGAAGTTCCAGGATATCAAAGAGGGCGACATTATCGAGGCCTTCGTTATGGAACAGATCGAGGTTTAAGGGAAAAGGCCGCCGAAGGCGGCCCCGGCCTGAAAATTTCCCTTTTAATCTTCCGAAAATCATTGTATAATACAATATGGCACAGGGCGGGCACAAAGTGCCCGCCCTGTGCCGCTTATTCCAGCGTCTGCATATACGGATTGTGAAGGGAGAGACAGGTCAGCTGGGCCCCCAGCTTAAAGCCCTCCTCAAAGGCGTACTGCCCATAGGCGTGGACCGGATCTTTGCGTAGGTATTCCGGGAAACGCTCCGGGTCGTACGGGACACACCAGTAATGGTACAAGAGTTCAAAGAGCATAGTCATCCTATTCACCTCACGTAAATTTAGCTATAAGCTTAATCGTCTTTAGTATATCAGCTTTTAGCTAAAAGTCAAGGGGGAATTTTGTGTTCAATAAAAATCAATTCGGGGAACGTCTGCGGATACTTCGAAAGCGGGCCAATGAAAACCAAGGAGATTTGGCTGCTATATTAGATGTGACTATTACACAGATTAGTGATATGGAAACCGGGAAGAGAAGTACGACCCTTGAAAAATTTGCTCTGATCTGCGAGCACTACCAGGTGTCCGCCGACTATCTGCTGGGCTTTCAGGACGAGGAGCGGTGAACCTCTGCCCGAAGACATCCCCAAAAGGAGGAAACATTTATGGCAAGCAATCGAATCGGCCGGATCAATGAGGAGATCCAGCGGGAGCTGGCTTCTCTGATCCCCAATGTAAAAGATCCACGGGTTACCGGCATGATCTCAGTAACGGCGGTGGAGACCACACCGGATCTGCGGTACGCCAAGGTCTATATCTCCGTACTGGACAAGGGGGACTGCGCCCAGGTGCTCAAGGGGCTGAGGTCCGCCTCCGGCTATCTGCGCCGGGAGCTGGGCCGGGCGCTCCAGCTGCGCTACACCCCAGAGCTGTCCTTTGTCCAGGACGACTCCATTGTCAAGGGAGCCCACATCCTGGAGCTGCTCCGGGACCCTGAGGTGGTCAAGCCGGTCAACCCGGACAATCCCTATCAGGAGGACAAGGGCATATGACAGCCAAACAGGCGGCCGAATTTTTAATGGCCCGCGATAACTTTTTGATCCTGACCCACCTGCGTCCCGACGGGGATACCATCGGCTGTGCCGCCGGCCTGTGCCGGGCTCTGCGCCGGGTTGGGAAGGAGGCCTATGTGCTGGAAAATCCAGAGGCTACCTCCCTTTTTACCCCCTATCTGGAGGGACTGCTGGCCCGGTCGGGCTATGAGCCCAAAACGGTGATTTCGGTGGATATCGCCGCCCGCTCCCTGTTTCCAGACAATGCTGTGAAATATGTAGACCGGGTGGACTTGGCCATCGACCACCACCCGTCCCAAGAGTTTTTCGCCCATGAGACCTGTCTGGATGAAAAAAAAGCCGCCTGCGGCGAGTTGATGTATGAGATCGTACAACATTTCTGCCAGATTTCTCCAGAGATAGGGGAGGCCCTGTATGTGGCTGTTTCCACAGACTGCGGCTGCTTTGTTTACAGCAATACCACCGCCGCCACCCACCGTGTCGCCGCCGACCTGATGGACAGCGGCTTTGACCCCTATCCTGTCAATCGGCGGCATTTCCGGACAAAGTCCTTCAAGCGGCTGAAACTGGAGGGACTGCTGGCCGCCGGGATGGAACTGCGGGATAGAGGAGAAACGGCGCTGGTCTTTCTGACTCTGGATATGCTCTCCCAGGTAGGGGCCCAGGAGCGGGATATCGAAGATATCTCTGCCTTTGTGGGCCAAGTGGAGGGCGTCAAGACCGGGGTGACCCTGCGGGAGCTGGAGCCGGGGGTATGCAAGCTGTCTCTTCGTACCGACCCAGGGGACCTGAACGCCAGCGCCGTCTGCGCCCGGATGGGCGGCGGCGGCCACGCCGCCGCCGCCGGAGCCACCATTCAGGGTACTATGGCCCAGGCCCGTCAGGCAGTCATCGACGCGATTGAGCAGGTGCGGAATGGCTAATGGGATCGTTATCATCGATAAGCCACAGGGCTGGACGAGTATGGACGTGTGCGCCAAGCTCCGAGGTATCCTTCATGAGAAGCGGGTGGGCCATGCCGGCACACTGGACCCCATGGCGACCGGAGTGCTCCCGGTGTTCGTCGGCCGGGCCACACGGGCGGTGGAGTTTGCTGATAAGTCCGATAAGGAATATATTGCTGGATTAAAACTTGGAGTTATCACCAATACCCAGGATACCAGCGGCCAGGTGGAAGAGCGGCGCCCGGTTTCCGTTACGCCGGACCGGCTGGAGGAGGTGCTGGGGCAGTTTCGGGGAGATATCCTCCAGGTGCCTCCCATGTATTCCGCCATTAAGATTAATGGAAAAAAGCTCTACGAGTTGGCCCGGAAAGGGAGGGAAGTAGAGCGGCCGCCCCGGCCGGTGACCATCCGCTCCCTTATGGTGGAAGGGCAGAGCGCCCCCGACGAGTTTACCATCCGGGTGCGGTGCTCCAAGGGCACCTATGTCCGGACCCTGTGCCACGATATCGGGATGGCCCTGGGCTGCGGCGGATGTATGTCCTCCCTGCGGCGGACAATGGCTGCCGGCTTCGGCCTGGAGGATGCCCTGACCTTAGACCAGGCAGGGGAGGCGGCCGACCCAGCGGCCCTGCTGCGCCCTGTGGACGCCTTTTTTGCTGACCGGGAGAAGCTGGTCCTAGACCCAGCGGCAGAGCGGAAAGTCCGCAACGGCATGACAGTGGTTATGCCCAGGTTAGCGACCGGAGAATATCGGGTGTATGGCCAGAATGGTGAATTTCTGGCCCTGTGTCGGGCTGGGAGCGGCAAGCTGACGACAATCAAAAGTTTTTTCCAGGTTTGACTGGCCCCCTATGGAAACAGCGCCCGGACGCACGCCGTCGGGCGGCAGAGGAGAAAAGAGATATGGCAGATAAACCAAAACGTGTGATTGCCCTGGGTTTTTTCGACGGGGTTCATCTGGGCCACGGAGAGCTGCTCCGGGCGGTGAGGACTGCCGCCGACAAGCTGGAGGCCGCTCCCTGCGCCTTTACGTTCGACCGAAGCCCTACCGCCGTCATCACTGGACAGATGGTCCCGCTGTTGAGCAGTGTGGAAGATCGAATCTGGCTCATGCGCCGGTACTACGGCATCCAGGAGGTGATAGTGGCCTCCTTTGACGCCATGCAGCGGATGGACTGGCAGGATTTTATCACCGACTATCTGGTTCGGGAGCTGAATGTGGTCCATGTGGTGGCTGGGCATGACTTCCACTTCGGCTATATGGGGAAAGGAAATCCCCAGCGGCTGCGGGAGAAATGCGCCCAGCTCGGCCTGGGGTGTGACATCATCGGCAGGGTGGAGCAGGACGGCATCACCATCTCCTCCACCTATATCCGTACCCTGGTGGCCCAGGGGGAGATGGAGCGGGCTGGGGAGTTTCTGGGCCACCCCCATACGCTCACCGACCGGGTGGCCCATGGGAAGAAGATCGGCGGCTCCGCCCTGGGGTTTCCCACGGTCAATCTGCGGGTGCCGGCAGGGGTTATCGTCCCGGCCTTTGGGGTGTACGCCACTCGCGTCTGGTTCGACGGCCAGTGCCGGAACGGCGTGACAAATGTAGGCGTCCGGCCCACGGTAGAGGACAACGACGGCCGAGTGACGGTGGAGAGCTATATCCTGGACTTTGATGGGGACCTGTACGGCCATGAGATCCGGGTGGAGTTCTTCAAGCGCCTGCGGGGAGAGCGCCGGTTTCCCTCCCTGGAGGCCCTGGCGGACGAGATTGGACGCAACGCCGATCAGACCCGAGCCTATTTCCGCTCCCTGAACTGACCCGCCCCCGGAAAGAAAGGAGGCTTGTCCATTGGAACATCACCACTGGCGCTATGAAAAGATGTACCCCTGCCTATGGATCTACACCGCTATCCTGTTTTTTACTGGTCTGGTGTGGGCCGGTCCCAGGGATGTGCTGTCCGGCCTGGCCCGTATCGTCCTCACGGAGGACGCCCTGATCACCGACTATATCCTAGTGTCCGGGCCGGGGCCGGCTCTGGTCAACTCCGCCTTGGTGACCGCCATTTCCATTCTGGTCCTCCGGGCCTCACGGGAGCCCCTGAACGGAATGAGCCTGGTGGTCATCGGCCTGATGTCCGGCTTTTCCTTGTTCGGCAAAAACCCGGTGAACATCTGGCCCATACTGCTGGGCAGCTGGCTGTATGCCAAGAGCCGGAAGGAGCCCTTCGGCAAATACGCCGCCACTGGCCTGATGGCTACCGCCCTAGCCCCAGTGGTCAGCTACATCGCCCTGGACAACGGCTGGGGGACCCCCGCCTCCGGGGTGCTGGTAGGAGTGCTCATTGGCTTCATTATGCCGCCGCTTTCGGCCTATACCTACAAGGTGCAAAATGGTATGAACCTGTACAACATCGGCTTTGCCTGTGGGCTGGTGGCCTTTATCCTGGTTCCCCTCATGAGCTCCATGGGGGCCGATCCCACCACCTACTATCGGTGGGCGACTGGCTATGACCATATTTTCGCCCCCATGCTGGCCGCCCTGTGCCTGCTGCTGATTCTGGCCGGGCTGTTTTTCTGCAAAAGGCCGGTGTGGGCGGCGTGGGCGGGATACCGTCGTCTGCTCCAGACCAGCGGCCGTGCCCCCAGCGATTATCTTCGTATGTTTGGCGCCGCCCCAGTGCTTATCAACACGGGAGTCAACGGCCTGATTGGGATGACCTTTATTCTGGCCGGAGGGGGCGAACTCAACGGTCCGACCATCGGCGGCATCCTGACCATCATGGGTTTCTCCGCCTTTGGTAAACATGCCTTCAATATCATCCCAGTGATGGGAGGCGTCTTTTTGGGCAGCCTTGTGATGCACTGGTCTCTCAATGACCCGGCGGTCCAACTGGCCTGCCTGTTCTGCACCACCTTGGCCCCGGTGTCCGGGTACTTCGGCTGGCCCTATGGAGTGCTGGCCGGCTTCATCCACTCCTCGGTGGTGCTGTATACCGGCTCCCCAGTGGCGGGGATGAACTTGTACAACAACGGCTTCTCCGGCGGATTGGTGGCCATTGTGCTCTATGCCACTATCGTCGCCATCGCCCGGCACCGCAAGCCTGTCATCCAGGATCAGGATTACTTTGACCCCCTGGAGCACGATGAGCCCCTGGTGCCTCCGGACCCACAGCAGCTGACCGAAGAGGACGATACATAGCAAAAAGAGGATGCGGGACGGTTCCCGCATCCTCTTTCTTATCCTCCAAACAGCAGGCCCACAGCCCAAGAGGCGGCCAGAAAGCCGGTGAGATCGGCGCAAAGGGCCGCCGGGACAGCGTACCGGGTACGGGTGATGCCAACGGCCCCGAAATAGACGGCGATGGTGTAGAAGGTGGTTTCTGTAGAGCCCAGCATTACCGCCGCCGTCCGGCCCAGCTGGGAGTCGGGACCGTAGGTGGAAATGAGCTCCGCGCCTACACCCAGGGCGGCGGAGCCGCTGATGGGCCGGACCAGCATCAGGGGCAGCAGCTCCGGGTCCAGTCCCACCCGCTCCAGCAGAGGGGCCAGAGCCAGGGCGGCCAGCTCCAGGGTGCCGGAGGCTCGGAGCATATAGACCGCCGTCATCAGCCCCACCAGAGAGGGGACGATGCGGACCAGAGTAGACAGGCCCTCCCCCGCTCCCTGGACCAGGGAGGAGTACACATCCACCCGATGAAAGGCCCCATAGAGGGCCACCCCACAGATGGTAAAGGGGACGATCATGTTGAAAAAGAGCTGCACAGTCCGGAAGACCTCCCTGACGGAAACAGATTTGAATAGAGTTCAAGGGGAAAAAACAGGCGGCGGCCAGAATAAGCCAAACTCACTCTGGCCAGAGCTTTGCCAAGATTTTGCACATCAGAATCCCCACACTCACAGACAGGGCGGAAGCCAGCCACACCGCTGGAAGAATGTCAAAGGGAGAGGCGCACCCCTCCGCCGCCCGCACGGTGGCCACTGTGGTGGGGATGAGCTGGATGGAGGCGGTATTGCACACCACCAGCATACACAAACTGTCCGAGGCCACGCCGGGGCTCTTTTTGGCCATGCCCCGTGCGGCCTCCAGTCCCAGGGGAGTGGCGGCATTTCCCAGTCCCAGAAGGTTGGCCGAAACATTGGCGGAGATGCTGTCCATCACCGCCCGATCCCGGGCCATCTGGGGAAAGAGCCGTCGGAGCACCGGACCCAGCAGGCGGGACAGCCGATCGGCCAGACCGGACCGGCGCATGACCTCCATCACTCCGGTCCACAGGCACATCATCCCGGCGATGGAGAGGCACAGCTCCACCGCTGCCGAGGTGCCCTCCACCGCGGCGGCGGCCACCTCCGGCCCTCGGCCGGTGGCCAGACCGCACAGCACAGAGATGACCACCATCCCTGTCCAGATTACCGTCATCGTCATACTGCCCACCCCCTCTTGTCCCCATTTATACGGGCGGGCCCCGGCCGGTATGCCTGCCTTTTGAGAATTGGATAAATATGGGACAAAAATTAGGAAAATATCAGGTAAATTTTTCCTTTTCGCCCTTTTTCGACAGGAAAACATTGACAAAGTAAACTTTAACCAATACAATGATTTCAAACAATCCGCCGGCCCCCTCCCCGTGGGCCGGAGAAATATATAGAAAGGAAGAGAGCGATGAAATCCACCGGTATCGTGAGGAAAGTGGACGAACTGGGCCGGGTCGTACTGCCCATCGAGCTGCGCCGTACTTTGGGGATCGAGGAGAAAGATCCGCTGGAGATCTATATGGATGGGCCCAGCATCGTTTTGAGAAAGTATCAGGTTTCCTGCGTCTTTTGTGATAGTGAGAAGGACATTTTTTCGTTCCGGGGGAAAAATGTCTGCCGCAAATGTGCCGCGGGCCTTCAGCTGTTGAGCCAGTCCGACCTGGAGTGAAGACAAAAACAGGCAGTCATCCAAACGGATGACTGCCTGTTTGTTTTTCATCGGTCCACGGCCCGGTCATAGAGCTGCTTCCGGGGCAGGCCCAGCTCTTTGGCCGCCTGGCGGACAGCGTCCCGGAGGGATAGTCCCTCTCCCCGCAGGCGGTCCACCAGCAGCAGCCCGTCCTCCAGGGTGACCTCGCCCTCCTCCGTCGGCTCTGAGCCCCGGACCACCAGCACGAACTCCCCCTTGGGGGTGTTGTCCCGATAGTAGTCGGCCGCTTCCCCCAGGGTGGCGCGGCGGATCTCCTCATGGAGCTTGGTGAGCTCCCGGCATAGGGAGATGGGGCGGTCCGCTCCAAAGGTGTCCGCCAGGTCCCGGAGGGTGGCAGCCAGCTTGTGGGGGGCCTCATAGAACACCATGGTCCGTTCCTCCCCCCGAAGGGAGTCCAGGTGGGAGCGGCGGTTTTTCTTGTTCATGGGCAAAAAGCCCTCAAAGGTGAAGCGGCCTGTGGGCTGGCCGGAGGCCGCCAGAGCGGCTACCAGGGCACAGGGACCAGGGATGGGACACACTGGGATCCCCAGGGCGGCGCACTGGGCCACCAGCTCCTCGCCGGGGTCGGAGATGGCGGGCATCCCTGCGTCGGTCACCAGGGCGCAATTCTCTCCAGCCAGCAGCCGGTCCAGCACCGCCCGGCCGCCGCTGTCGGTATTGTGGCGGTGATAGGACACCATGGGCTTTTTCAGCCCCAGGTGATTGAGCAGTTTGATGGATACCCGTGTGTCTTCGGCGGCGATGAAGTCCGCTTGAGCCAGGGTGTCCGCCATCCGCTGGGAGATATCCCCTAGATTGCCAATGGGGGTGGGGACCAGATATAAGGTTCCGGCCATATGCCCTTCGCCTCCTCTGTCAGTGTCAAAAGATTCCTCCGTATTATACCATAGTTCTCTCTTTTGTGGTATTCTTTTCTTATCTGTTTGAGAGAGGCGGGAGAAAGCTCATGAAGACGGAACAGCTTGGCCCTTACAACCTTTCCTGGCCGGAAGGGGTATTTCCACTGGGGGGCGACGCCCTTGCCCTGGGGGAGTTCGCTACTGTGCGGCCCCGGTGGCGGGTGTGTGACCTGGGAACGGGGAGCGGCGTCCTGCTTTTGCTGCTGGCCCGGAGGGCGGAGGGCCTGTCCCTTACCGGGGTGGAGCTGGACCCCCTGTCCGCCCGAACCGCCCGGAACAATCTGGAGCGCAACGGTCTGGCGGGGGAGATCCTGCCCGCTGACCTGCGGTCCGTCCCTCTGCCTGCCGGGGCCTTTGACCTGGTGGTGTCCAACCCACCCTATTTTTCCCTGGGCAGTGGAGGGAGCGGCGGTGCCGCTCGGAGCGAGGAACACTGTGCCCTGGAGGAGCTGTGCGCCGCCGCCGCCCGACTGGTGCGGAATGGGGGGCGGTTTGCCCTGTGCCACCGGCCTGAACGGCTGACGGATGTGGTGTGCATCCTCCGGGCCAGCGGGCTGGAGCCTAAGCGGCTCAAACTGGTGTCCCACGGGCCGGGCCATCCGCCCTCCCTCCTGCTGGTGGAGGGGGTGCGGCAGGGGAAGCCGGGGCTGACCATCGAAGGATAAAACAGAGCCGGGACCGTTTGTGGACGGTCCCGGCTTTGTTTTGCCATATGGAGGAGAGAGGTCACCGGCGCTCCCGGACATTCGAGCGGCCCACCAAATAGTCCAGACTGACATCGAAGAAGTCAGCGATGGCGATCAGGCCGTGGAAGTCGGGAAAGCGCTGGGCATACTCATAGCATTGATAGGAGCTAAGGGCCAGACCAAGCTGTTCGGCCATCTCCCTCTGCTTCAGACCTCTTTCTTTTCGCAATAATTTCAACCGTTCACAAAATAGGGCCATATTTCCCTCCGAAATCTCTTGACACCTACTTTAAGCAAGTATATAATAATACTTGCTTAAAGTCCATAAAAATGAGGTGTTAAATATGCAACAACTTTTAGCCCAGCTCTTTTGGCTCAACGGGGAAGTGCCCGAGGCGGTGGAGCGCTTTCTGGACACGGTGCCCTCCTATCAGGCCGCCAAACGGGAGTATGAGCAGGCGGCCCGGCAGATCGAGGCGGCGGTGGGGCTCCCGGCGTACGAGGACTATTTCGCCAAGCTGGCCGACTTTGGCAGCTACCTCCAGGGGGGCTACTACGCCTTCGGACTGGGCCTCCGGCAGGAGCTGATCCGCCAGATGCTGGGGTGAGGGGGGCCCTACCGCTGGTAGCCGATGTACTTCTCCATGATGTCCAGGGGGACCCGGCTCCCCGTTTCCTCCCCAATCTTGACAAAGCCGTGCTTGCGGTAAAAATGCTGGGCCCGGTCGTTGTAGGGGGCACAGCGCAGCCGGAGCCTGTCCCGTCCCAGGGGGCGGAAGTAGGAAACGGCCTGCCCAACCAACTGGACGCCTAAGTTTTGCTCCCTCCGCTGAGGGTTCATGTAGCAGAAGGGGATGTACCCGGCGTTGTCGGTACTGTACCGCTCCTGGTCCAACTGGAGCAGGCCGACCGGCTCCTCCCCGGCCATGGCCACCGTCACCCCCCAGGGGGACTGGTCCAGGTGCTTTTGGGCGTCCCGGAGGAAGCCCGCGCCATCAAAGGGGATCTCCAGACCGTGGGTGGACTCCCAGGCATCCCGCCGAGCGCCCAGATACAGCTCCCGCTCGGTATCCCACCGGATGGGGCGGAACCACAGGTTCACGTCCTCCGCCTTCTGCTTGTCCTTCCGCCACCAGGCTTGCTTACCCAGGGTGGCCAGCTCCGGCGGCAGATGGGAGGCGTCGCTGTCAAAGACTACCTGGAACCGCTCTCCGTCAAAGGTGAGGCAGTTGACGGCGGTGTTCTCGCTGTGGCTGAGGGTGTGCCAGTCCTCTGGGGAGATGCCTTTCACATTGGCGAGAAATTGGCGGATAGCCGTGCCATGGCTGAATACGGCGACGGTCTGACCGGGGTGCTGCCGTGCCAGGGAGGTCAAGGCCCGCTCCAGCCGATCCCCCGCCTCGGCCAGACTCTCGCCGCCAGGGGCCCGCCAGGCAGGGTCGCTACGGTTGAAGGCCGCCATCCCCGCCGGATCAAAGTGCCGCACCTGCCCCCAAGTCTGGTCCTCCCAGTCCCCCAGATTGATTTCCCGGAGCTGGGGGTCAGTGTGGAGGGGCAGACCCTTGGGCACATAGATGGCCCGGGCGGTGGTACATGTGCGGTACAGGTCGCTGGACCAGACCGCGTCGATGTGGATATCCCGAAAGCGATCCTCCAGAGCCTTGATCTGGGCAAAGCCATTTTCTGTAATCAAGGCGTCATACCAGCCGTGGATGCGCCGGTGGAGGTTGCCCTCGGCCTCGGCGTGGCGGATGAGATAGATGGTGGTCATAGGCTACATTCCTTTATGTACGGCGGGGGGGGTGCATTCACCCCCCGCCTCTCATTTCAAAATGGATGAGCAGGGACAGCAGGGCCCGGAGCAGGATGACCGCCCCCAGCACCAGAAGCTCGTTCAGGTCCCGGACCAGCACGGTTTTGAGGATCTCGGCGGCCATCTTGAACTCCAAGCTGGTAGCCAACCCATTGGCCAGGTCGGCCTTGATGTTGACCGCCCGGTGGGTGATCAGTCCCCGGCAGTACCGGAAAAAGCCCCCCAGGGCGGACACGGCCACCACGAAAATGCCCATCAACTCACACAGGGAGATGACTGTGGGCAGGGTGCGCTCAATGACCAGATGGAGCACAGGCTCATCCTCCCATCTTCACAGAGATGGGATAGTATATGCAGGTTTCCAGGAGATCAACCCGGCCGACTTACCAGGGGAGGACCTTTCCCGTCAGCTCCCGGACCGCCGCAAGGCCCTGCCCGGCGGCGAGGACGGCCAGCCCGTCCCGGACCTTTAAGGGGGTATAGGGATCGGCAAACAGGGCGGTGCCCACCGCCACGGCACTGGCCCCCGCCAGCATCAGCTGGGCCGCGTCCTCCCCCTTGGACACGCCGCCCATGCCCAAGATGGGCACCTTGACAGCCTGGGCCACCTCCCACACCATCCGCACCGCCACGGGCAGCACAGCGGGGCCGGACAGGCCGCCGGTATTCATCTTTAAAATGGGGCGGCGGGTGTTCACGTCGATCCGCATCCCCCGGATGGTGTTGATGAGGGAAATGGCGTCCGCCCCGGCGCCCTCCACTGCCCTGGCGATCTCGGTGATGTCAGTGACATTGGGGGACAGCTTGACCATCACAGGGACCTGCCCCGCGTGGGCCTTGGCCACATGGGTGACCTCAGCGGCCAGCTCCGGCCGGGTGCCGTAGGCCAGCCCTCCAGCCTTCACGTTGGGGCAGGAGATGTTCACCTCTATCATGTCCACTCCGGCCCCAGCCAGCTTTTCGCACATAATGCCGTATTCCTCCGGGGTGTTGCCCGAGATGTTGGCGATCACCTTTGTGTCGTACTGCCGCAGGAAGGGCAGCTCCTCAGTGATAAAGGCGTCAACGCCGGGATTTTGCAGGCCCACGGAGTTGAGGATACCCATAGGGGTTTCCGCGATGCGAGGAGCGGGATTGCCCTCCCGTGGGAGCAGAGTCAGGCCCTTGGCACAGATGCCTCCCAGCTCCGACAGGTCAAAAAACTGGCTGTACTCCCGGCCGAATCCAAAGGTACCAGAGGCCACCACCACCGGATTTTTCATGGTCATCCCCGCCAGCGTGACGGACAAATTCACATCAGGCATCCCAGTCTACCTCCCTGGAATCAAATACCGGGCCGTCCTTGCATACATGCTTCCGGCTGCCGTCGGCCATGTCGCAGGCGCACACCAGACAGGCCCCCACGCCGCAGCCCATCCGCTCCTCCATAGACACCTGGCAGGGGATGCCAAACTCCTCCGCTACCTTCGCCACGTTCCGCAGCATGGGCTTGGGGCCGCAGGCCAGCACTCCGTCATAGCCCCTGTCCTCAGACAGCTCCCGGCGGACCAGGGCGTCCACAAAGCCGTGATGTCCCAGAGAGCCGTCATCAGTGGCGCACAGAACCTTGGCGCAGTCCTCCCGGAAGAAATCCTCTAAAATAATCTTGTCCCGGGAGCGGCCTCCCAGGATGGCGGTGGCCCTTCCCCCGGTGTACTGGGCGCAGCCCAGCATAGGCGGGATGCCGATGCCGCCACCCACCAGGAGGTAGCGGCCCTCCGGCTTCAGATCAAAGCCGTTGCCCGCCAGACCCAGCACATCCAGACTGTCCCCCAGCTCCCGGCCGGCCAGCCACCGGGTCCCCTCTCCCCGGACCTCAAAGACGATGGACAACAGGTCGTCGGGCTCGTCCTCCATACAGGAGCACACCGAGATGGGCCGCCGCAGCAGCAGCCCCTCCCCACACCGGATATGGACGAACTGACCGGGGGCCCGGAAGGAGGCGCGGATCATGTCTCCCACCTCCAGTGTCATATAGACGGCATCACCCACCTGCTCCTTGGACACAATCTTACATTCTCGTTCTACTTTCATAGACATCTCTGCTTTCTATACTGTGTTGAACCGGGAAAAGGGATAGTCACTTCTCCCAGGGGACCTTTTTGGACCTCTTGCTGGTAGACTGCTTCTCCTCCTGGGGGAAAGTCCGGCCCAATCCAGCCTGGCGCACAGCGCAGCTGGGACAGCCGATCAGGGGGCTGTGGCGGGTCCCGCAGTCGGGACAGGTGACCTGCTCCGCTTCCGGCTGGTCGGTCAGCGCGGCCCAGGCGCCAGGGGCGGCGGTGTACAGCTCCACCTTGCCGCACTGGGGGCAGGCGTACAGGTCCACCTCATAGCTGGGCAGACCCAAAGAGGAGAGCCCGCCGTACCCGTCGGAGCCGATGGAGAAATTCCGCAGTTTCCGGTGGAGGATGGCGCCGCAGGCAGGGCAGGGCTTGCCAGTGTTGATGTCGGCGCGGATGTCCTCCCCGTTTTCCAAATAGGGGGAATCCAAAATTTGGCGGAACAGCTCCGCCCGTTCCGGCCCCACGGTATTGTCCAGCCGATTGGCACAGTCCGAGCACACAGACTGCTTGGTGTTATGAAAGTCTATCTTTACCTTGTCGAACATACCCAGCTTCTGGCCGCATAGGACACAATTTGCCATGATACCGCCTCCTTGTTCCCGCACCGGGGCGGGGTCCTCCGTCTCTCCCGTTAAACGATGGTCACAAACTGCTTGATATCATCCCGCATGGCGATGGCGGCGTTTCTGGCGGCCTCCTGAAAATCATGGCCATCCCCACCAGTCTTTTGCCAGGCACACATAATGCCACGGGAGGAGTTGACAATGGCCCCGTGGCCATATTTGTCAAAGGCGTACCGCACATCGTCAGCGGTGCCCCCCTGAGCGCCGTAACCGGGGACCAGGAAGAAGGTATGCTCCAGCCGCTTCCGCAGGGCCCGGATGTCAGAGGGGTAGGTGGCTCCGGTGACGGCCCCAGCCATCGTATAGCCGTATTTGCCCTCGGTGCCGGCGGCGATGCGCTCGTTGAGGTCGCCCATTACCTGGTAGACCAGCCGGTCCCCGGCCACGATGTCCTGAAGCTCGCCGGAGCCGGGGTTGGAGGTCTTGACCAGGACAAAAACACACTTGCCCTCCTCCTTGGCGGCCTTCAGGAAGGGATTGATGGAGTCAGAGCCCATATATCCGTTCAGGGTGACGCAGTCGGCGTCAAAGGACTTGAACTGCTGGCCCTCGATGCTGGCCCCGGACAGCCAGCCCTCGGCGTAGGCGGCGGCGGTGGAGCCGATGTCCCCCCGCTTGATGTCAGCGATGACGAACAGCCCCTTGCTCTTGGCGTAGCGGATGGTCCGCTCCAGCATCTCCATGCCCTGCCAGCCCAGATTCTCGTAGTAGGCAGACTGGGGCTTCACCGCCGGAACGACGTCGCACAGGGCGTCAATCAGGCCCGCGTTGAACTGGTAGATGGCCTCGGCGGCCCCCTTCAGCCCCACGCCGTGCTCCTCAAAAGCGGCCCGGCGGATGTGTTCGGGAACATACTCAATCCGGGCGTCCAGCCCGGCTACGGTGGGGTTTTTCATGGCGCGTATCTTATCCTGTAATACGTCAAAAGACATAGCGTCCTTCCTCCTCTGTTTATGTGATGGCTCAGGCCTGGCGGTAGATGACCCGGCCCTTGACAATGGTATATTTCACCCGGCCCTTGACCTTCCAGCCGCCGAAGGGAGTATTCCGGGCCTTGGAAGCGAACCGCTCCGGGTCAACGGTCCACTCCTCATTGGGATCGAAGATGGTTAGGTCCCCGTCCACCCCAAGGGACATCCGACCCTTGGGCAGGTGGAGGATGTCAGAGGGGTTGGTGCTCATGCGGCGGATGATTTCAGGCAGCTCCATTTTGCCCGTGTGGTACAACTGGGTCAGCGTGATGGCCAGACTGGTCTCCAGCCCGATCATGCCGCTGGGCGCCCGGACAAGGGGGCGGGCCTTCTCCTCGGCGGAGTGGGGGGCGTGGTCAGTGGCGATGGCGTCTATGGTGCCGTCCTTCAGGCCGGCGATGATGCCCTTGACATCCTGGGCGGTGCGCAGGGGCGGGTTGACCCGTGCCAGGGAACCCTGGACCAGCACCTCGTCCTCGGTGAGGGTGAAGTATTGGGGGCAAGTCTCACAGGTGATGTGGATGCCCTTCTTTTTCATCTTTCGGATGATTTCCACGCTGCGGGCGGTGGACACATGGCAGATATGGACGTGGGCCCCGGTCTCCTCGGCCAGCATGGCGTCCCGCATGACCACCAGTTCCTCGGCGATGGCGGGCCGTCCCTCCAGCCAAAGCTGTCGGGATACGCTGCCCTCATTCACCGCCCGCCCCTCCACCATGGAGGTGTCCTCGCAGTGGCACAGGACCGGAATGTCCAACTGGCCGGCTTGGATCAATACATCCCGCATGAGATTTGCGTTGTCCACATTGTTCCCGTCATCCGACAGAGCTATGGCTCCCGCCTTTTTCAGCGCGTCGGCATCGGTGGGCTCCTCCCCGCGGAGCCCTTTGGACAGGGCGGCGATGGGGAAGATCTGGACCCCAGAGCCCTGGTTGGCCCTGTCCAGCACATACTGGACCTGCTCGGGGCAGTCCACTGTGGGGCTGGTGTTGGCCATGCAGGCCATGGCGGTGATGCCGCCACGGGCGGCCGCGTTGGAGCCGGTGATGATATCCTCCTTATAGGTGAGGCCGGGGTCCCGGAGGTGGACATGCATATCCACCAGGCCAGGGGAGACGGCCAGACCGGAGGCGTCGATGACCTGGTCAGCCTCTGCCTCCAGGCCGCGCTCAATCAGGACGATCTTTCCGTCCTCAATCAGGATATCCTGAAGTATGACGGCGGAGGTCACAGGGTGGACCACCCGCCCGTTTTTGATTAAAAGTTTCATGAGGTCCCTCCGGAAATGAAAAGCTATTTTTCAGCCGTGTTGTTTCGGCGCGCCGAAACGCATATCTATCTAACTGTAAATTATAGCGGAAGGCGCAAAATTTCGCAACGGATTTTACAATTAAATTTGGAGCGGGGAGGCCGTCAGGCACGCAGAGCTTTGTAGAAGCGCCCCGCCTTGGCAAAAAGCCAAGGCGGGGCGTTTTTGAGAGCGGGCAAGGGCCGGCAGCCTGCTGTCTGATCACTTTTTAGCCTTCACAAAAGGGAACATAAGAGCGTATAACAGCGCCTCATCAAGTTAAAATAGGAATATTACTTTGATGGGAGGGCTTAGTATGAATGCTCACACAATCACAGCCGAACAGATTGCCAGGTATGGCGAGCATCTGAGGGAGGAGGAGCGCGCCCCCGGTACCGTCGAAAACTATCTGCGAAATGTAGACCGCTTTGTATTCTGGCTGGCCGGACGTGCCGTGACCAGAGAGAAGGCAGTCGAATGGAAGGAGCATCTGGTGTCCTGCCGCTACGCTCCGGCCACTATAAATGGAATGTTGTCCGCGCTCAACAGCTTCTTTTCCTACTTTGGTTGGCAGGAGTGCCGGGTGAAGGCGCTGCGTGTCCAGCGGCGGGCATTCCGTGACCCTTCCCGGGAGCTGACGCGGGAGGAGTATGAACACCTGATCGAAACGGCCCGCCTGCTGGGACGGGAGCGCCTTGCCCTGGTACTGGAAACCATAGGGGCCACCGGGGTCCGGGTGTCTGAGGTCCGCTATCTCACCGTGGAGGCCGCCCGGAGTGGCCGGGCCGAGATATCCCTAAAGGGGAAGATCCGCACCATTCTGCTTCCGGGCAAGCTGTGCCGCAAGCTTCTAAAATATGCCCGAAAAGAAAAAATCGCCTCCGGCGAGGTGTTTCGCACCGGCGGCGGCAAAAGCCTGTCCAGAAAACAGATATGGTCAGAGATGAAGAACCTGTGCCATCATGCCGGGGTGGAGCCGTCCAAGGTCTTTCCCCACAACCTGCGGCACCTATTTGCCACCGTCTTTTACCGGGCCTGTGGGGATATCGTCAAGCTGGCTGATGTGCTGGGCCACTCCAGCATCGAAACGACGCGCATCTATCTGCTGACCTCCGGGGCGGAACACATCCGAACCCTGGACCGGCTCCGTCTGGTCTGCTAGACAAAATGATTATTTTGTCAATAGGAAAGCCGCCGGAAAGCGATTTAGGTCAGACATTTTTCTCCCGTACTTAAAGAGGAAAAGGAAAATCAAGGAAAAAATTGGAAAAATGTGTATGAAAGTTAAGCCGTCGGAGAAAAAATTCTCATACGGTCCGGTTTTTATACTGTTAAACTTGCATTCTCTTTTGGAGTGCGTTACAATAATGCCATGGATGGTCGGCTCTGTTAGCGGATGTGTGACCAAATAATCATTTTGTTACACAATAGGCATATGTCAACAGCAAGAGTCACCGCAAAATAATCATTTAGTCCAATTTGGACAGAAGAGGAGGAGAAAAAACATGAAGAAAAAGCTGTTGTCCACATTGATGGCGATGATTATGGTGCTGTCAATGTTCCCAGCGGCGGCACTGGAGGAAAGCGTTGACCCGCAGTCCAGCGGGACCACGGCCACAGAGGCGTCCGGCCAGGAGCCGGACACCACGGAAGATGGATGGACTGAGGTCAGCGGCGCGGAGGCACTGGGCGCCGCTCTGACCAACGGCGGCAATATCAAACTGACCGCAAGCATTGAAGTGAGTGAGAAACAGAACTGGACTGTCGACGGAAAAGAAGTTGTGCTGGATCTGAATAACTGCACCATCCGCAGTTCTTACGGCGAAATGAACAACTTCATCATGACGGTTAAAAATGGCGGCTCTCTGACCGTTACCGATAACTCTGCGGATAAAGGCGGCAAGATCGAGGCAACAGATAGCAGCTATGGTTACGGGATTCGGCTGTACAGCGAAAGCTCCTTTACGCTCCAGGCTGGTACGATTGAAACTACCCAGGAAACAGTGGACATTTACGACAGTACCTCTAATTGTATCGTCGATATTGCTGGAGGTAAACTTATCAGCACCACGGACAATGTATTAGGTGTTCGTGGAAACGGTACTAAGGTGACCATTACCGGCGGTGAGCTAGTGAGCAACGGGCGCACCGGCGTGTATATCTCCTGCTACGGCGACCCGGACTCCATCCAGTTCACCATGACCGGCGGAAAGCTGACCCATACCGGCGGCATGAGCGGTGCCATTCAGCTCTATAAGGGAGCTACCGTCACCATTGACGGCACCGCAGAAATTGAATCTACCAGTAGTTATGCTGTTCAGGTCCAGGAGAACACCATCCTCAATGTGGAGGGCGGAAACCTGAGTTCAAGTGGCTCCAGCGCAATCTCCTGTGGTGAAACCAGCACCGTCAACATCAGCGGCGGCGAGATCAGCTCCACCACTACCAGTACAACAAGCGGTGTGATTTCTGCGGAAGAAAATGCAACCGTGAATATCACTGGTGGAAAGATCTCCACGGAAAAACAGGCTGTCTATGCTGAGGACAATGCGTCCGTCAGCATCAGCGGCGATGCTGTAATTTCCACCTCAAGCACAAGCGCCTCCGATAAGATCGTGAATACCGATGGCAGCGGCAGTATATCTGTTACCGGCGGCACTTTCCAGAATGCCGACGGCGGTAAGGTAGATGTGAGCGGCTATCTTCCTGAGGGCACCACTCAGGACGAAAGCGGCAACGTGGTTGTTGATGAGAGCAAGGCCGTAGCTTCCATCGGCAACGTAGGTTACACCACTTTAGCGGCCGCCGTGGAGGCCGCCAAGGACGGTGATACGATTATGATACTCCAGGATATCACTGTCACATCCGCCATTTCTCCTAAAAAGACTTTGACGTTCCGGGGAGCGGTAAAGGGAGACGACACGAAGGTCAAAGTCAGCGGTTCAAGTGGCCTGTTTAGCCAGAGCGGGGCTGGAGTTTTTACATTGGAAAATCTGAATCTGGAAGCCACAGGCGAAACATGGTATATTTACCACAGTGCGGGGCCTCTGCATATAAATAACTGTGATTTCACAATGGCTGCAGGGGTAACAAAAACGGGCAACCTCATTATGGGAGAAGGAAAACCGGCAACGGACGAAACCTATTCCCTTACTTTTACCAACAATACCGTGAATGCAAACTCCAGAGCGGCCATCGTTGGTATCGGAAACAACAGCGTCATCACCCACAATACCTTTGACCTGATTAGTGAGCGCCATGGTGACACTGACAGCAGAACCAGTATTCTGTCCCTATGTGCTGCCGCTGGAAAAGGCGCAGTTGAGATTACGCATAACACTTTTAAGAATGCGAACAGAGCCCTGGCCGTGGACAACTCTACATTGGAGGCCGAGAGTCTGACCTTCAATCAGAATAGATTTATTGATGTGCGGTTTGCCTTTGAGCTGAATCCTGATGGAAATAAGGATTGCGGAATCTATGACATCAACAAAAACTATTACAACTTCAACGGTACTGTATCCGAGCCTAAGGTACAGGACGCCTCCAGCGACGGGGACAAATTCAGCTTTGGAGAAGGAACTGCTGAATATAGGCCTGCGGCGGGCAGTGAAAGTCAAGTCAGCAACAATGAGTATTATCTGCGACCTGAAATGGAGCCTGATGATCTAAATACTTATATACCTCCTTCTAGCGGCGGCGGAGGCGGCTCCAGCAGCTACTCCATCAGCGTGGACAAGAACATTGACAACGGCAGTGTGACCGTGTCCCCCAAGAGCGCCTCCAGCGGCCGGACGGTGACCATCACTGTCAAGGCCGACGAGGGCTATGAGCTGGACGAGCTGACCGTCACCGACAAGAACGGGGACGAGATCAAGCTGACCGACAAGGGCGACGGCAAGTATACCTTCAAGATGCCCCGGTCCAAGGTGACCATTGAGGCCTCCTTCGTGGAGATCGACCACCAGGATACCTGCCCCGCCGCCGGCTTCCGGGATGTGGACGAGGACGCCTGGTACCATGAGGCGGTGGACTACGCCCTGGACAACGGCCTGATGTCCGGTGTGTCCGACCGGGAGTTCGCCCCCGGCAGCACCCTGACCCGCGCCATGGTGGCCCAGATGCTGTACAGCCTGGAGGGCAAGCCCGCGGCCGGCAGCGCTGACTTCGCTGACGTGGCGGAGGGCGCCTGGTACGCCGACGCCATTTCCTGGGCGGCCGGTGAGGGCATCGTGTCCGGCTACGGCGACACCTTCGGCCCCAACGATCCCATTACACGGGAGCAGCTGGCGGCCATCCTGTACCGCTACGCCCAGAACGAGGGGTACAAGACCAGCCAGAGCGGCAAGGGGACAGAGGGCTATCTGGACGCCTCCTCCATCTCCAGCTATGCCGTGAAGGCCATGGACTGGGCGGTAAACGCTGGTCTGCTGTCCGGCAAGGGGAACAACACCCTGGCGCCTACCGCCGGGGCCACCCGTGCCGAGGTAGCACAGATCTTCATGAACTTCTGTGAGGATATCGCAAAGTAAGGCCGATTTTATTCCAATCGTGTACTGGCAAAGGGGCCGCTCCATCATGGAGCGGCCCCTTCTTTTGCTTGGCAACCATAAATGATATGACGACCGTGCGGATTTGTGGAGATGTGGCAAAAAGAGAAATTTTTGTTTTGCCGCAAGTTTTACCAGAACACGGGGTGTAGCAGGAAGCTGCTAAAAATTTGACAACAGATTTTTTGAAATTTTGGGAAAGAATAATGGTGCGTGGAACAAAGCGTTCCACGCCTTTTGAAAACAGGGAAGGAGCGAGGAGAATGAACAACAGCGGTTGTGGAGGATGCGGAAAATTTGTTCTGGGCGTGGCCACTGGAATGGCGGCGGGCGCGGCCCTGGGCATGACTATGGCGCCATCCCACCGACAGATCAAGCGGGCCGCCCATATGGCCGCCAAGCGGGTCAATGAGGCGGTGGAAAACCTGGCCGAGGCCATGGACCTGTAAAGGCAAAACAGAGCCGGACAGTCCTGGACTGCCCGGCTCTGTTTTTGCAGGTTCCCGATTTCTGAATCCAGTCTTCAGGGGGATGTAGGGAGGTCCTCCCTGGGGTGAGCGCTCATCTCCCAGAAATGCAGCTCATGGAGGGAGCAGGCGCGGAAAATCTCCCTGCACTTTTTTGCCCGCTCCGGTGCCAGATCTTGGCAGGCCTGGTCGGTAAACTCGGACCAGGCCCGGCAGATGGCGTCGTAGCGGTTGCCGGCGTAGTCCCGGACAAAGGGCCAGTAGGGAGTATTTTCCACTCCGGGGGAGCGGCGGATCAGCTCGCCAAAGATCCAGCCATAGCTCAACATACAGGGCAGACAGGCCATCATGCACTCGGCGGCCCCCTCCCCGTCCCGGGCGGCGGCCAGCATACTGTCCACATAGGCCCGATTCTCCGGCCGGAGGGGGAGGGGCTGGATCTCCTCGTCCGTGATGCCGTAGCGTTTCAGGTAGTAACGTCGGGTGGCATCCTCGCTCTCATTGACAAAGGAGAGCAGGGAGTAATAGTTACGGATCTCCGCCATGTCCCGGGAGTGGATCATCCCCCAGGCAAATACCTTGGAATACTCCCGCAGGTACAGACTGTCGTCCACGATGTAGCCCTTGAAGCACTCCTCGGGGAGAGAGCCATCGGCCACACCCTTCAAAAATTTTGTATTCAGGCAGGACTCCCAGATGGGCAGGCTGTCCTGGATGCACTCCTCTAAAAAGTTCATGACTGTTTCCCTCCTATGGCGTTTTGGATGGTCTTCAGCGGCAGGGCGAGCATAATCAGCGTGGTAGCGGTGCCCTCGGGGATCTTGCAGGACAGGTGGTAGGTGATGCTGTACCCCCAGGCCCCCCAGCCGTCCCAGGCGTTTTGAGAGAAAAAGACTACGCCGGAGAGCATCTGGCCAATGAACCGCAGCAGGATGGCCAGCAGTACCCCGCACAGCACCTTCCATTTCTTGTCGTTGCCGAAGATCCCGGCATAGCCCAGGGCGGAGAAGGCAACCAGGTGCTCCACGAAAATCTGGGCCCAGTGGACGGGGGCCCAGGCGGGGATGAGGAAGATGGCCAGAATACCAGTGACCCAGCCGGTGACGCAGGCCAGCCGCCAGTCATAGGTGAGGGCCAGCAGCATCAGGGGAATCCAGGAGCCCGGACTGATGGCCGCCCCGGTGGGAAGGTAGAGCAGAAAGGAGCCCAAAACCAGGGTGGCGGCACACGTCAATCCGCCGTAGCACACAGACCTGGTGTTTAGGCGCAGTCCCCGGCACAGCCAGGCGGTGACGGCCAGATAGGCGACGGTAAAGACAGCGGTGATCATGGTGGAGGGGGTCATTTAACAAACTCCCCCTCTAGGTTAAAGAGATGATCCAGCGGCCCTTTTCCCTGCCCCAGGTCTAGCATGGAGGCCAGGGCGCCGGAGAGATAGGTCTTGGCCCTCTCCACGGAGGTGTCTAGGTCGTAGCCCTTGGCCAGGTTGGAGGCGATGGCGGAGGACAGGGTGCAGCCGGTGCCGTGGGTATTGGGATTGTCGATTCGGCGGCCATAAAACCACTTGGCCTCGCCGGAGCGCCACAGCAGGTCATTGGCGTCGTTCAGGTCGTGGCCTCCCTTGCACAGCACGGCGCAGCCGTACCGCTCACTGATGGAGCGGGCGGCCCGCTCCATGTCCTCGGGACCATGGATGGTCATGCCGGAGAGGACCTCCGCCTCCGGGATGTTGGGGGTGAGAACGGTGGCCAGGGGGAGCAGTTCCGCCTTCAGGGCATCCACCGCCTCCTCGGAGATGAGACGGTCGCCGGAGGTGGCCACCATCACTGGGTCTACCACCAGCTTCTCCACTCGGTATTCCTTCAGCTTCCGGGCGATGACCTGGATCAGAGGCACGCTGGATACCATTCCGGTCTTTACCGCGTCTGGCATGATGTCCGTAAAGACGCAGTCCAGCTGTTCCGCCAGAAATTCAGGCGTGACCTCCATGATGCTCTTGACGCCGGTCGTATTCTGGGCCACCAGGGCTGTGACCGCGCTCATGGCGTATACGCCATTGGCGGTCATGGTCTTGATATCGGCCTGGATACCGGCGCCTCCGCTGGGGTCGGTCCCAGCGATCGTCAATGCTGTTTTCATTGTGAAAACTCCTTTCTTTTTTTGCATTGAAGTTTTATTACGCGACAGCAGGTGGTGCCCCCGAGCTGCCGCGGAAAAATCAGCTCCGCTGATATTTCCCAATTTTCTGGTCGATGGTCAAAATCTCGCCGTCGGGGCGATAGACCACCTTCACATAGGCCGAGACCTTGGGCGCTCCTGCCCGAACGGCCACATGCTGGCATTCCTTCACGATATCCATCAGTTGGTCGTAGCTCTCCCCTTCGATGGTGGTTTCAAAGGGGCCCACCTGATAGTTCAGGCCGGTGCTTTTGATATAGTCGATGACCCGGTCCACAATCCGGCACACCTCGGCATCGTTGTCCACTTGGGGCAGTACCTGAATGGCGATGCTTGCGCTCATATTAAGTTTCCTCCTTCCAGTTGTCGATGGCTTCATCCGCCAGCTTCTTCAATTCCTCCCAGGGCTGGGTACCGCCGTCGTAGACGGCTACCACATAGTACCCCGCCATTTTGGCGGTTTTTGCAGCGCCTAGGGCGTCCTCGTAAACGGCGATCTCTCCGGGGGAGGCCCCCAGCCGCCGGGCGGCTTCGTGGTACACGTCGGGCCGGTCCTTGCCCCAGCCCACCTCCTCACAGGAGAGAAGAAAGTCAAAATAGTCCAGCACCCCCAGCCGATCCAGACAGGCTTTCATCAGCGGGAGGGCGGTGGCTGAGGCCACGCACATCCGCACCCCATCCCGGCGAAGCCGGTCTAGGTAGAGGGCAACCCCCTCTTTCAAGGGGATGTCTCCCCGGTAGTGCGCCTCAATCATGGCGTTCATCTCCCCAGCGAGAGTTTGGGGAGTGCCGGACAGTCCAAAGGTGCGGATGAACAGCTCCGCCGACTGGGTCATGGTCATAGGCTTGATCCGCTCCAGCAGCTCGGGGGAGGGGGCAAGTCCCTGTCGGGCCAGATACTCCCGGGCCAGACCACGCCAGTAGTCCATGGAGTCCACCAGGGTCCCGTCCATGTCGAAAATGGCAAAGGCTTTATCCATGGGCGGCCACCATGTCCTTTGCCAGCGCCAGCAATTTGGACGTGGCCGCGCCTGGGTCCTCCGCGCCGAAAATAGCGGAGATGACAGCCACACCGTCCACATTGCTGCCCTTCAGCTGGGCGATATTGCCTGCGTTGATACCGCCGATGGCCACCACAGGGATGGACACGGCCCGGACGATGTCCCGCAGGGCCTCCACCGTCAGGTTCCGGGCGTCCTTCTTGGTGCTGGTGCCGAATACAGCGCCTACGCCGATGTAGTCAGCCCCGGCTTCCTGAGCGGCCTTAGCCTCGGCCACTGTGCCGGCGGAGATGCCTAAAATGCGGTCCGGCCCGATGAGGGCGCGGATGTCCCTCCCCCTGAGGTCGGACTGTCCCACATGGACGCCGTCGGCGCCGCAGGACAGGGCGATCTCCACGCTGTCGTTGACCACAAAGGGGACGTTCCGCCGCTGGCAAAGCTGGCGCAGTTCCTCCGCCTCCTGGGCAAAGCGGCCGGGCTCCAGGTCCTTCTCCCGAATCTGGAGGAAGGTGGCCCCGCCGTCCAGCACACGGCGGCAGACGTCGGCCAGGCTCTCCCCCTCCTTCAGCCATGTGCGGTCGCTGATGGCATAGAGCAGCATGGACCGGCGGATTTCATCCCTAGTAAATTTCATATCTTACACCCTCTGTCAGTTGTTTTTCAGTCAGGTTGAACACCGCGTCGATGAGATCAGTGCGGAAGGTGGCGTTTCCCGTGCCGTTTTTCAGCCGGCGGGCCTCGGCCGCCTCACCGCACACGCCCATGGCGGCCATGGCGGTACAGACAGCGGCAAAGGGGTCCGACGGCATGGCGCCGCAGAAGGCGCCGATCAGGGAGGTGAGCATACAACCGCTGCCGGTGATGCGGGCCATGGTGGGGCAGCCGTTCCGGAGGACCATAGTCTGTTCCCCGTCAGAGATGACATCCAGAGGGCCGGACAGGGCGATGACGCCGCCAATGCGCCGGGCCAGCCCCGCGACCGTCTGGACAGCGGCAGGTAGGCTGTCCTGAGACACGGTGTCGGCCGCCGCCGCATCCACCCCGCTGCCGGACGCCTCCTGGCCGGCCAGACTGCGGATCTCCGAGGCGTTGCCCCGGATGGCGGTAAACCGTACCTTCTCCAAAAGCCGCTTGGCGGATTCCCGCCGAAGGCGGGTGCCACCGGCGGCCACTGGATCTAGTACCACCGGCGTGCCAAGCTGGTTAGCGCGTTTCCCGGCCAGCACCATGGCGTCTATGTCCTCGATGGCCCCCATGTTGCACACTAAGGCCCGCACTCCAGACACGGCGTCCTCCACCTCTCGGATGTCATGAGCCATAGAGGGGGAGCCGCCGGCGGCTAGGATAATGTTGGCGCAGTCGTTTACTGTGACGAAATTGGTGATGCACTGGACCAGGGGAGCCCGCTCACGGACCAGGTGCAGGGCGTTGGAAAAATCAACCACGGGGCGCCTCCCGGCCCAGCTCGGCCAGCATCCGGTTCAGCAGGCCGGACCGTTTGAAGATGAGCAGCGCGGCCACCCCCATGCCGCCTCCCACCAGGGCGGCGGGGGTATAGAGGGGGATGTAGTACAGAGGGGACTGGGCGTCCAGGCCGTAAAACAGCTTCATCAGCGGATAGGCGGTCATGGCCCCCAGCAGGCCGGTGCCAGCTACCTCACCCACCAGGACCAGCCAGATGTTATGGGTCTTTTGATAGATGAGTCCGCCCAGGATGGGTCCAAAAACGGCGCCGACCACTGCCTGAATGGTCCGGCCGGACATCATCCGCATGATCCCGCATAGAAAAGCGGCGGCGCAGGCGTACCACGGACCCAGCAGGACGGCGGCGATCACATCCACGAAGTGCTGGAAGGGCGCCATGGATGGAAAGTAGACATAGGTGTTCAATACGAAGGCCAGGCAGGCCAGCATGGCGGTAAGCACCATCTTCTTGGTTCGGAGCTGGGTTTTTGCTTGGATCTGCTGCATCGATATTTCCTCCTAAAACGTAAAATGCCGTGGGCCTGTCTTTTACCTCTTAGAAAGACGTTCCCACGGCATCAGCCGAAAAAACTATCTCCCTACGTTGGCATTACCCAAATCAGGTCACAGGTCGAAGCGCACAGCTTCCTCTCAGCCCGTTTGCGAGCTCCCTTGTTGTTTGGCCCCATCCCACGGCTGGAGCCGGCCCTCATTATAATACTTTCAAAATGGGATTGCAAGTTTTTTTGTCCTGGAGTATCCTAAAAATAAAAAAGGTGGAAAGGCGAGCGTGGAAGAAATAGGATTTTTAGACGCTCTGGCCCAGGCCAGGGAGGAGGACGACCAGATATGTCGTCTGACTCAGCTCCGCCAGGAGCTGAAGGGACTGGACCTGTCGGAGCTGGAGCTGCGGGACTGCCATTTCCATGGCTGCCGCTTTACAGACTGCGATTTTTCCAGCGCTGTCCTTGAGCGATGCCTGTTCCATAGCTGCCAGTTGGTTCAGTGCCGCTTTGGAAACAGCTGCTGGCGGGATACCGCCCTCCTAGAATGTAAGGCCGAGGGCGGCGACTTCCGCGGGGCCAGGATAAGGGAGTGCGGTTGGAAGGATACGCTGCTCCGTTACTCCAACTTCAATGAGAGCCAGTGGAGGAGCGCAAAGCTGGAGCGCTGTGACCTGCGGGAGACCACCCTCTCCAGCGCTGTGGTGAAGGAGCTGACGCTGGAAAAGGTGGACCTGACGGGAGCGGAGCTGTTCAGAACCTCGCTGAAGGGAACCGACTTGTCCCGGTGCACCATAGACAGCATCTCCCTGTCGGCCAGCTGCGCCGAGCTGAAGGGAGCCAGGATTGCTCCCCATCAGGCGGCGGTGGTGGCCCGTATCTTGGGGATAGATGTGGCGGAATAGGAGGAAAATAGAATGACAGATCAAGAACTGGTGGACAAGGCCTTTGAGATGCACCAATATTCCTATGTGCCGTATTCCCATTTTCCGGTGGGAGCCGCTCTGCTGTGCGGGGATGGCAGGGTGTTTACCGGCTGCAATGTGGAAAACGCCGCCTTCGGCTCCACCATCTGCGCCGAGCGCACCGCTCTGCTAAAAGCGGTCAGTGAGGGGTGCCGGGAGGACTTCCTCGCCATCGCCATCGCCGGCAGGGGGGAGGACTACTGTTGGCCTTGCGGCTCCTGCCGGCAGATGCTCTACGAGTTTGCCCCGGATCTGCGTGTGTTGTGTGCCCGTGGGGACGGCGCCTTCGTTGAGACCAAACTGTCCCAACTGCTGCCCCACGGCTTTGGACCCAAGTCCTTGAAGTAGACTGTTGATTGGAAATATTTTCCGTGTGCATAGACTGCCCTTATCTGGTCAAACTACCTGTGGAACTTGATCCGAGGAGGTGACCTGATATGGTCATGGATAAGATCGCCCTGACCCTGCTGATCATTGGCGGGCTGAACTGGGGCAGCGTGGGACTGTTCCAGTTCGACCTGGTGGCCTTCGCCTGCGGCGGGGCCGGCAGCTTGGTCAGCCGGGTAGTATATGCCCTAGTGGGCCTGTCCGCTGTATGGTGTGTTTCCCTGCTGTTCCGGGATCGAGACCCCGTCGAGGAGCGGAGCTGACCCCTGCGCAGTCAGAGATAACCGATAAAGCCGGCCCGGACCGCACTGCGGTCCGGGCCGGCTTTTCTGAGGACCTTGGCGCGTTTTACGCGCTAGAGCCCTCTTTTTTTACATTGAGACGGAATTTTACAAAGACTTAACAGAGGTAGTGTTTCGCATTTTACATTCCTTTTTTATACTGGGCACCGTAGCACAGATCAAAAGAACCAAGACAGAATAAAAAGGAGTAATCACGAAGATGAAAAAACTGACTTGCCTGGGTCTGGCGCTGGTCATGGCCCTGTCCCTGACCGCCTGCGGCGGCAACAATAACTCCAGCTCCAATTCAAACGGCGCCGGCAACTCCAACACCGGCTCCGCCGCCGGGGCGCAGAGCACAGACAACAATACACAGACTGACCTGAGCGGCTCCGTTACCACCAACGGCTCCACCTCGATGGAAAAGGTGGTCCTGACGCTGAATGAGCAGTTTATGATCGACCACCCCGATGTAAAGGCGTCCTACGACCCCACCGGCTCCAGCACTGGCATCGAGGCCGCCAAGAACGGCTCTGCCGACATCGGCCTGGCCTCCCGCGCCCTGAAGGACGAGGAGGTGGCCGACGGTCTGAAGAGCACCACCCTGGCCCTGGACGGCATCGCCATCATCGTCAACGCCGACTCCGCCATCTCTGACCTGACCGTGGAGCAGATTGCCCAGATTTTCAAGGGCGAGGTCGCCAACTGGTCGGAAATGGGCGGCGCGGACGGCGCCATCGCCTGCATCGGCCGGGAGGGCGGCTCCGGCACACGGGACGGCTTTGAGTCTATCACCGGGACGGAGGACCTCTGTGTGCTCTCCCAGGAGCTGACCTCCACCGGCGCTGTCATCGAGGCAGTGAAGAATAACCCCCAGGCCATTGGCTACGCCTCCCTCTCCGCTGTGGAGGGCCAGGAGGGCATCAAGGCCATCACCGTCAACGGTGTCGCCTGCTCGGAGGAGACCGTGCTGGACGGCAGCTACGAGATCCAGCGCCCCTTCATCCTGGTGACCAAGGAGGGCGAGACCTTGAGTGAGGCCGCCCAAGCCTGGTTTGACTGGGCTACCTCCGCCGCCGCTTCCGACCTGATCCGTGCCGCCGGCGCGGTGCCTATGGTCTGATTCTGAGAGATCCTTCCGCGACAGCCTCCGCTCTGCTGATAGAGTGGAGGCTGTTGGGCTGAACGAAAGGAGTTTTGGCATTGGAAAGCGAGAAGGTCATGGACTGGGCCGCCTCTAGGGCGGAACACAAGCCGGCCTCCAGTCTCCGCCGGGGCCGGGACACTATGGAATTCATCGTCAAGATGGTATTCCTATTGTGCGGCTTTGTAGCGGTGGGCTGTGTGCTTTTTATCTGTATTTATCTAATTATTGCCGGGCTGCCCGCCATTTTGGAGATTGGCGTCACCGACTTCCTGTTCGGAACGGAGTGGGCGGGCAAACAGGAGAAGTTCGGGATCCTGCCCTTCATCCTCACCTCGGTGGCCGGCACGGCCGGCGCCGTCCTGGTGGGGGTGCCCATTGGGCTGATGACCGCCATGTTTCTGGCCAAGGTAGCGCCGCCCAAGGCGGCTAAAGTCATCCGTACCGCCGTGGAGCTGCTGGCGGGCATTCCCTCCATTGTCTACGGTCTGGTGGGCATGATCGTCCTGGTCCCCGCCATCCAGCGAACCTTCGAGCTGGCCTCCGGCGCCAGCCTGCTGGCCGCTATCGTGGTGCTGGCCATCATGATTCTGCCCTCCATTGTCAACGTGGCGGAGACCTCCCTCCGGGCGGTGCCCAAGGAGTATGAGGAGGCCAGCCTGGCCCTGGGAGCCACCCACATTGAGACCATCTTCCGG
Organism: Flintibacter sp. P01028; assembly: GCF_041925235.1. Taxonomy (NCBI): domain Bacteria; kingdom Bacillati; phylum Bacillota; class Clostridia; order Eubacteriales; genus Flintibacter; species Flintibacter sp. P01028. The sequence continues at coordinate 618,750 of NZ_JBHEVC010000001.1, read as the reverse complement.
GTGACTCTGCCCGCCGCCCGGTCCGGCGTGGCAACCGCTGTGGTGCTGGGGGTGGGGCGGGCCATCGGTGAGGCCATGGCCATCATCATGGTGTCCGGCAATGTACCCAATATGCCGGACAGCCTGTTTACCCCCGTGCGGTTCCTGACCACAGCTATCGCCTCTGAAATGTCCTATGCCGGAGTGGGTACCCTGTGGCGGCAGGCCCTGTACTCCGTGGGTCTGGTGCTGTTCCTCTTCATTATGCTCATCAACGTGATCCTTAACCTGTTTATCAAGAACAAAAAGGAGGGCTGAAGCCATGGAAAAGCTGTCTAAGAGGCGCTGGCTCTACGACCGGGGGCTTCGTGCCCTGCTCTACCTGTGTGGTCTGCTGGTGTGCGCCCTGCTGGTCTTTCTCATCGGCTATATCTTCGTCCGGGGACTTCCCTTAGTCACCTGGGAGCTGCTGTCCACCCAGACCAGTATGCTCAAGGGAACCACCGGCATCCTGCCCCACATCGCCAGCACCATCTACATCATTGTGCTGTCCATGGCCATCGTCCTGCCACTGGGGGTGGGCGCTGCCATCTATCTGACGGAGTATGCCTCCAACCGGCGTTTGGCCGCTATCATCGAATTTGCCGCCGAAACCCTCACCGGGATCCCCTCCATCATCTTCGGCCTGGTGGGCATGATGGTTTTTATCCAGCTTATGGGACTGAAGGCGGGCATCCTGGCCGGCGGCCTGACGCTGGTGGTCATGATTTTGCCCACCATCATCCGCACCACCCAGGAGAGCCTGAAGACTGTTCCCCAGAGCTACCGGGAGGGGGCCCTGGGCCTGGGGGCCGGCAAGTGGCATATGATTCGCACCGTCGTGCTGCCCAACGCCGTGGACGGGATCGTCACCGGCTGTATCCTGGCTGTGGGCCGTATCGTGGGCGAGTCGGCCGCCCTGCTGTTCACCGCTGGCTTCGGCACAGTGCTGTACAGCTTTGGCGAGGCGCTGAATAACTCCTCCGCCACCCTTACCGTGGCCCTATACCTTTACGCCAACGAGCGGGGCCGGACGGATATCGCCTTTGCCATCGCGGCCATCCTGATGATTCTCACCCTGGTTATCAACCTGTCCGCCAGCCTGGTTGGGAAGAAGCTAAAGAAGTAAAGGAGCACAGAGCCATGGACCATACTATCCTGTCCGCCCGGGACCTAAATCTGTATTATGGCGAGAACCATGCCTTGAAAAATATTATGATCGACCTGCCGGAGCGGCAGATCACCGCCCTGATCGGCCCCTCCGGCTGCGGAAAGTCCACCTTTCTGCGGACCATTAACCGGATGAACGACCTGATTCCGGGGGTGAAAATCACTGGATCCCTGACCTATCGGGGGGAGGAGGTATACGCCCCAGGCAGGGATGTAACCGATTTGCGCCGCCGCATCGGCATGGTGTTCCAGAAGGCCAACCCCTTCCCCATGTCTATCTATGACAACGTGGCCTACGGCCCCCGGACCCATGGGATCCGCAACCGTGTGAAGCTGGACGAGATCGTGGAGCAGTCCCTTCGGGGGGCCGCCATCTGGGAAGAGGTGAAGGACCGGCTGAAGAAGTCCGCCCTGGGCCTGTCCGGCGGCCAGCAGCAGCGGCTGTGCATTGCCAGAGCCCTGGCCGTCAAGCCGGACGTACTGCTGATGGACGAGGCCACTTCCGCCCTGGACCCCATCTCTACCTCCAAGATAGAGGACCTTGCCTCAGAGCTGAAAAAAGACTATACTATCATTATGGTGACCCACAACATGCAGCAGGCCGCCCGTATTTCAGATAATACCGCCTTTTTCCTCATGGGGGAGCTGGTGGAATTTGGAGAGACGGAGCAAATATTCTCCATGCCTCAGGACAAGAGAACCGAGGACTACATCACCGGGAGGTTTGGCTGATATGAGGAACCGTTTTAATGAACAGCTGGAGCAGCTGAATGTAGAACTGATTAAAATGGGAGCTCTGTGCGAGGAGGCCATCTCCGCCGCCACCAAGGCGTATGTGGAGGGAGACCGAGAGCTGGGAGAGCGGGCCAGGAGCCTGGAGCAAGACATCGACCACAAGGAGCGGGATATCGAGAGCCAGTGTATGAAGCTCCTCCTGCGTCAGCAGCCGGTGGCCAAGGACCTGCGGGCCGTATCCGCCGCCCTGCGGATGATTTCCGATATGGAGCGCATCGGGGATCAGGCCGCCGATATTGCTGAAATCGCCCGGTATATGGAGAAAAGCTCCATTCTGCGGCAGGTGCCCATGGAGGAGATGGCCCTGGCTGCCATTAAAATGGTGACGGACAGTGTGGACTCCTTTGTCCGGGGTGATCTGGCCCTGGCCCACTCAGTCATCGCCCAGGACGACCAGGTGGACAGCCTGTTCCTGTCCGTCCGGGAAAAGCTGACCGCGCTGATCGCCGGAGGGGAGAATGGCGGCCTCTGCCTGGACCTGCTGATGATCGCCAAGTATTTCGAGCGCATCGGCGACCACGCCTGCAATATCGCCCAGTGGGTGGAGTACGCCATCACCGGGGACTATGAGGATGACTGAAAGAGAAGATTGCCGGACGGCGGCATGGGGAAGAAGGCACAGTCTCTCTCCCGCCGGGGAAACAAGACTGGAATGAGGTGGACCCCTTGATCTATATTCTGGAGGACGACGCCAGTATCCGCAAGCTGGTGGTATACACCCTGAACAGCCAGGGGATGGAGGCGGAGGGCTTTGAACGCCCCTCCAGCTTTTGGCGCGCTCTGGAGGAGCGGCAGCCCGACTTGGTGCTGCTGGATATCATGCTGCCGGAGGAGGACGGGCTGCAGGTGCTGAAGCGCCTGCGGGCCGATTCCAACACCAGAAGGCTGCCGGTCCTGATGCTGACGGCCAAGAGCACCGAGTATGACAAGGTGCTGGGGCTGGACCAGGGGGCGGACGACTACATCGCCAAGCCCTTCGGCATGATGGAGCTGATGGCCCGCATCCGTACGGCCCTGCGCCACTCCGGGCAGGGGGAGAACGGAGGCAGGACCTATCAAGTGGGCGCTCTCTATGTGGACCCAGGCCGCCATGTGGTCCGGGATGGGGAGCGGGATGTAACCCTGACCCTAAAGGAGTTTCAACTGCTCTGCCTGCTGCTGGAGCGGCGAGGCACCGTATTCACCCGGGACCAGTTGCTTAATACCATCTGGGGATATGAATTTGACGGGGCCAGCCGCACGGTGGATGTCCATATCCGCACCCTGCGGCAAAAGCTGGGAGAGGCGGGCGCCTGCATCGAAACAGTCCGGGGTATCGGCTACAAGGTATCGGAATAGGACAAGGCCGTCAGAATTGAGAGGTGTAGCGGTTTGACATCAAAGATCTTTCGCAATTCCATGGCGGTAGGGCTGTCCGTATTTCTGCTGTCAGTGGCCCTGTTCATGGGAGTGCTGTACCAATACTTCGGCGATCAAATCACCGGTGAGCTGGAGAACGAGGCGTGGCTGGTGGCCCGGGGTGTGGAGTCCATGGGAATGGACTATTTTGACGGCCTCCAGTCCTCCAGCCGCATCACCTGGGTAGGGGAGGATGGAACGGTCCTCTATGACAGTGTGGCGGACGCCTCCACCATGGAGAATCACGCCGACCGGGAGGAGATCCGTGAGGCGATGAATGGTTCCCGGGGGACGGCCCAGCGCCAGTCGGCCACCCTGTCGGAAAAGACATTTTATGTAGCCCGGCGGCTGGAGGACGGCTCCGTCATCCGTCTGGCCAGCGCCCAGTATACAGTGGTGGTCCTGCTGGTATCCATGGTCCAGCCCCTGCTGATCATCCTGGTCCTGTCCCTGATCCTGGCCGCGGTGCTGGCCAACCGGCTGTCCAAGGGGATCATCCGGCCTATTTTGGACTTGGATCTGGAGCACCCGGAGGAGTGCGATACCTATGACGAGCTCTCCCCGCTGTTGACAAGGATCCGGCGGCAGAATGACACCATCCGGGGCCAGATGGACCAGCTCCGCCAGCGTCAACAGGAATTTTCCGCCCTCACCGAGAACATGACCGAGGGCTTTGTGCTGTTGGATCAAAAGGGCCACGTTCTCTCCTATAACTCCGGCGCCCTGCGGCTTTTGGGCGCCATCCCGCCGGGGGGCGAGGCCAATGTCCTGACGCTGGACCGGACGGATGCCTTCCGCCGAGTAGTGGAGCAGGTGCTGGACGGGGTGCGCGGACAGACCCGCCTGGACCGCCAGGGCCGGTGTGTCCATCTCCTGGCTGACCCGGTGTTCCGGGAGGGAGCTGTGAGCGGAGCGGTCCTGGTACTGCTGGACGTAACAGAGCGGGAGCAGGGGGAGCGGATGCGCCGAGAGTTCACCGCAAACGTGTCCCATGAGCTGAAGACTCCCCTGACAGCCATCTCCGGCATGGCCGAGATCATCAAGGATGGTCTGGTGGACCCGAAGGATGTGGCGGGTTTCGCCGGCGATATCTATAAGGAGAGCCAGCGACTCATTAGCCTGGTGGAGGACATCATCCACCTGTCCCGCCTGGATGAGGGAGGCGTGGGGCTGGAGACGGCGCCGGTGGACCTGCTGGAGCTGTGCCGCCGGGTCATGGAGCGGCTGGAGCCCGCCGCCAAGCGGGCTGGCGTGAGCGTCAGCGTAGAGGGGATGCCAGCTACGATCCACGGGATCCCGGCAGTGTTGGAGGAGATGGTGTATAACCTGTGCGACAACGCAATCAAATACAACCGTCCGGGAGGGAGCGTGGCACTGAACCTCTCCCTAGGGGAGAAAGAGATAGAGCTGTCCGTGGCCGACACTGGCATCGGTATCCCGGCCGAGGACCAGGAGCGGGTCTTTGAGCGATTCTACCGGGTGGACAAGAGCCATTCCAAGGAGATCGGAGGGACCGGTCTGGGCCTGTCCATCGTCAAGCATGGCGCCGCCCTGCACAACGCCGCAATCAGGCTGGAGAGCGCCCCTGGGCATGGAACCACTGTGCGCCTAATCTTTCCCATCTGATTTTTTCATCCCGCGGGAGGCCGCCGGTTTCTGCCGGCGGCCTCCCGGCCTGTTATCCGCACATGATAAAAAACGGAAAAGGAGGGAACTTTTTGGGATAGGGGCCGTCTAATAGAGGGAAAGCTAAATAGGCTGAAACTTTACGACAAAACGGAGGATTATGTTATGAAGAAGATTTTAACGCTTGCCCTTGTCCTGGCCCTGGCTGTCACCGGGCTGTCTGGCTGCTCCGGAAACGGCGGGACCACGTCTGACAAGAGCCCGGAGGAACTGGCCCAGCTCTACCATACTGCCATCACAGACAACGGCGGCGAGATGGTGGAGTATAACCCTGTGATCACAGAGAAAAAAGAGGACGACGGCTCCGCTATGCTCCTTGAGATGCTGGGGCTGGATACTGGCGATATGACCGCTTTTGGGATCAGTGCCTCCATGATGAATGTCAAGGCTTACGCCATCGCCGCCGTCATGCCCGCCGAGGGGAAGGGCGACGCTGTGAAAGAGGGGCTGCAGGGCTACATCGACCAACAGAAGAGCAGCTTTGAGATGTATCTGGCTGACCAGTACGAGGTAGCTAAGAACGCCAGACTGGAAACTCTGGAGGACGGCACCATCCTGATGGTTATGTGTGAGGACCAGGATACGGTCTTTGACGCCATCTCCGCCGCCATCCAGGCCGGCTAAAGCCCACAAAACATCCCCGGTCCCCGGACCGGGGATGTTTTTGTATTAAAGTGAATAAATAAACGGAATATCCAAATATATATTCATTTTTGGTAAATATATATGGAAAATAATTGTTAGTATATGCATATTAATGCAAATAACCTCTTGCAATTACGTTAAGGGAGTGGTAGACTGTTGCCATGGAAAGCAGAGCGGACGGCGCAGGCCACCAGACAGAGGAAAAAGCGCGCCCCGCACTGAGATTTGGAGGGAAAAATCATGGCTCAAGTAAAAAAAGTAGTGCTGGCTTACTCCGGCGGTCTGGATACATCCATCATCATCCCCTGGTTGAAGGAGAACTATAATGACCCTGAGATCATCGCTGTTTCCGGCGATGTGGGGCAGGGCACTGAACTGGACGGGCTGGAGGAGAAGGCCATCAAGACTGGCGCCTCTAAGCTGTATATCGAGGACCTGACCGACGAGATGGTTGACGACGTTATCATCCCGTCCATGATGATGGGGGCCAAGTACGAGGATTATCTGTTGGGCACCGCCTTTGCCCGGCCCATCATTGCCAAGCGGCTGGTGGAGATCGCCAAGAAGGAAGGCGCCGACGCCATCTGCCACGGCTGCACCGGCAAGGGCAACGATCAGGTCCGGTTCGAGCTGGCCATCAAGAGATTTGCCCCTGAGATGAAGATTATCGCCCCCTGGCGGGAGTGGGACATCAAGGGCCGGGACGAGGAGATCGACTACGCCGAAGCCCACAACGTCCCCCTGAAGATCAGCCGGGAGACCAACTATTCCAAGGACAAAAACCTGTGGCACTTGTCCCATGAAGGGCTGGACCTGGAGGATCCCGCTAACGAACCCCTGTATGACAAGCCCGGCTTCCTGGAGATGGGCGTGTCCCCCGCCATGGCACCAGACGCCCCCACCTATGTCACCTTGGACTTTGAGAAGGGATGGCCTGTGGCCATTGACGGGGAGAAGATGAAGGCGTCCGACATCATCCGCAAGCTCAACGAGCTGGGCGGGGCCAACGGCATCGGCCTGCTGGACATCGTGGAGAACCGGCTGGTGGGCATGAAGGACCGGGGCGTGTACGAAACTCCCGGCGGCACCATCCTCTACCGGGCCCACGAGGTGCTGGAGCAGATCACCATCGACAAGGATACCAAGCACATGAAGCAGAAGCTGGCGGTGGACTTTGCCGATCTGGTGTACAATGGCAAGTGGTTTACCCCCCTGCGGGAGGCCCTGACCGCCTTCGCCGTGGATACCCAGAAGTACGTCACCGGCACTGTGAAGCTGAAGCTCTACAAGGGCAATATCATCACCTCTTCCATCACCTCGCCCTGCACCCTGTACTCAGAGAATCTGGTGACCTTTGAGGAGAGCGACTATGACCAGAAGGACTCCCAGGGCTTTATCAACCTGTGGGGCCTTCCCGACAAGGTACAGGCGCTAAGAGAGCAGGGCAAGCTGTAATATTTAAGAGTGGAGAGTGGAGATAAGCCCAATATCTTCGCTCTCCATTCTATTCTTAATATTTGTGAGGTAACTGACATGAAGTTATGGGCAGGAAGATTTCAAAAGGAAACTGACACACTGGTGAACGATTTTAACTCCTCTATCGGCTTTGACGCCCGGCTGTATCGGCAGGATATCCAGGGCTCCATCGCCCATGCCCAGATGCTGGGCAGGCAGGGGATCATCGAGGCACATGAGGCGGAAAAGATCGTAGAGGGCCTGAAGGCCATCCTGGCTGACATTGAGGACGACAAGGTGGAGTTCTCCCTGGACAACGAGGACATCCACATGAACATCGAGGCCATGCTGACCCAGCGCATCGGCGACGCGGGCAAGCGCCTCCACACCGGCCGTTCCCGGAACGACCAGGTGGCGGTGGACACCCGGCTGTATGTCAAGGAGGAAATCCCTGTTATCATCGGCCAGGTGTTGGCGCTGGAGGAGGTCCTGGTCAAAAAGGCCGAGGCCAACCTAGACACCGTCATGCCGGGTTATACCCACCTTCAGCGGGCCCAGCCCACCACCTTTGCTCACTACATGATGGCCTACGCCAACATGTTCAAGCGGGATGTCACCCGGCTGGAGGACTGCCTGGAGCGGCTGGACGAGTGCCCCCTGGGGGCGGGCGCCCTGGCCACTTCTACCTATCCGGTGGACCGCTTCGCCACTGCCCAGGCTCTGGGCTTTAAAAAACCAACCGACAATTCCATGGACTCAGTGTCCGACCGGGACTACGCCATCGAGTTGCTGTCCGCCCTGTCCATCCTGATGATGCACCTGTCTCGGTTCTCTGAGGAGATCGTGCTGTGGTGCTCCTGGGAGTTCAAGTTCGCGGACCTGGACGACGCCTACTCCACTGGTTCCTCCATCATGCCTCAGAAGAAGAACCCAGACGTGGCCGAGCTGGTGCGGGGCAAGACTGGGCGGGTGTACGGTGCCCTGGTCACGTTGCTTACTGTGATGAAGTCCCTTCCCCTGGCCTACAACAAGGATATGCAGGAGGACAAGGAGGCCGTCTTTGACGCCATTGACACGGTGGAGCTGTGCCTGCCCGTGTTTGCCGCCATGGTGGATACCCTGACCGTGCGGCCTAAGAACATGGCCAAGGCAGCGGCCGGCGGCTTCATCAACGCCACCGACTGTGCCGACTACCTGACGAAAAAGGGGCTGCCCTTCCGGGAGGCCTATATGATCGTGGGCCGGCTGGTCAACCTGTGCATCAAGACTGGGGACACCTTGGATACGCTGACCTTAAAGGACTTCCGGGCCATCTCCTCCCTGTTTGATGAGGACGTGTACCAGGCCCTGGCCCTCAAGACCTGTGTGAATGAAAGAAAGGTCTATGGCGGCCCGGCGAAGGAGAGCGTGGAGAAGCAGATCGCCCTGATTGAAGAATTTGTGGCAGAGCGCAAATAAGCCATTGCAAAAATTCCCAGGTTAGACCATAATAGAACTATCATTTCAAAGAAATCCAGGTGGTCCATATGAGTAAGCCAAAGGTATATATCGACGGTAAGGAGGGCACCACCGGCCTGCAGATCTATGAGCGGCTGGGCGGCCGGGAGGACATCGAGCTGCTCCTTATCGACGAGGATAAGCGAAAGGACACAGAGGAGAGAAAGAAATTCCTCAACGCCGCCGACCTGGTGTTCCTGTGTCTGCCTGACGCCGCCGCTGTGGAGGCGGTGTCCCTCATAGAAAACCCTAAGACCCGAATTATTGACGCTTCCACCGCCCACCGGACGGCGGAGGGCTGGGTATATGGCTTTGCCGAACTGCTGCCCGGCCAGCGCCAGCGCATCAAGTTCTCCTCCCGAGTGGCCAACCCAGGGTGTCACGCCACTGGCTTTTTGTCCACGGTGGCCCCCCTGATAGAGCTGGGGGTGCTGCCCAGGGACTACCCCTTATCCTGTTACTCCCTCACCGGCTACTCTGGCGGAGGAAAGAAGATGATTGCTGAGTATGAGGCGCCGGACCGGGACCCTCTGCTGGACTCTCCGGCTCCTTACGCCATTGGCCTGTGTCACAAGCACCTGCCTGAGATGCGTCAGGTGGCGGGCCTGGACTTTCCACTCAATTTTCTGCCGGTGCTGGGGGATATCTACAAGGGGATGGCGACCACTGTTATGCTCCAGAACCATCTGCTGAAGGGCACGCCCAATGCCCAGGACGTCCACGATCTGCTGGCCGGCTACTACCAGGACCAGAAGCTGGTCCAGGTCACCCCCTTCGGAGGGGCCGGTCCCCGGCTGTATACCAGCCAGCTGGCGGGAAAGGACAGCCTGGAGATCACGGTTTCCGGAACGCAGGAGCAGACGCTGCTCACTGCCCAGTTTGATAATCTGGGAAAAGGAGCGTCGGGGGCCGCGGTCCAGAATATGAACATTATGATGGGGTTTGAAGAAACTGCCGGACTTAGCCTGTAATAGCGTGTCCTGCGGTGGGGCGCGCACTGTGCGCCCCGATGAAATAAAAGGAGGGTATCCCTCATGTTGAATGAAATTTCCGGCGGCGTGTGTGCCGCCCGGGGCTTCCAGGCCGCCGGTGTCCACTGTGGCGTCAAGGCCAGCAGCAGCCCGGATAAGAACGACCTGGCCCTGATCCTGTCGGAGCGGGAGTGCGCTGCCGCCGCCGTCTATACCCTGAACCGGGTGAAATCCGCCCCGGTGTATGTCACCATGGACCACCTGGAGGACGGAACCGCCTGGGGTGTGGTGGCCAACAGCGGCAACGCCAATGCCTGCTGCCCTTTGAGCCACGAGAACGCCCAGGCCATGTGCGCTGCCGCCGCCCAGGCCACCGGCCGCCAGCCAGAGGACTTTGTGGTGGCCTCCACCGGAGTCATCGGAAAAACGATCAACATCGGTGTGATTCAGGCAGGTATGCCAAAGGCAGCCGCCGCTTTGGGTAGGGACGGCTCCGACAGCGCGGCCAATGCCATTATGACGACGGATACAGCGAAAAAAGAGATTGCGATTTCTTTTGAGCTAGGCGGGAAAGAGGTGCGGATGGGGGCTATCGCCAAGGGCTCCGGCATGATTCATCCGAACATGGGCACCATGCTGGCCTTTATCACCACTGACTGCGCCATTACCCACGAACTTCTATCTGATGCTTTGCACCAGGTGGCAGCGAGAACCTTTAACCGGGTGACCGTGGACGGGGATACCTCCACCAACGACACCTGCGCGGTGCTGGCCAACGGTCTGGCGGGCAACACCCTTATCGAGTGGAAGGACGGAGACTACGAGATCTTTGTGGCTGCCCTGGACCATGTGTGCCGCTATCTGGCCCGGTCTATCGCGGCCGACGGCGAGGGGTGCACCAAGCTGATCACCTGCCTCATGTCCGGCGCCCGCAGCGAGGAGAGCGCCGAGCGTCTGGCCAAGTCGGTGGTGGGCTCCTCCTTGGTGAAGGCGGCCATGTTTGGCGCCGACGCCAACTGGGGCCGGGTGCTGTGCGCCATGGGGTACTCTAAAGCCCCCTTCCGCCCGGAGCATGTGGACGTGACGTTCCGCTCTGCCGCAGGGGAACTCCTGGTCTGTAAACAGGGTGAGGCCGTAGATTTTGACGAGGCCAAGGCCAAGGAGGTCCTGTCTCAGAAGGAGGTCATCATTGCCGTGGACCTCCACGAGGGGGAGGACAGCGCGGAGTGCTGGGGCTGCGACCTGACGTATGACTATGTGAAAATTAACGGCGACTACCGCACCTGATCCTGGAAAATGGGAGGCGCTGCGCTGAGATGGCTGCATTGGTGAAGGACTTGGGGGCGGAGCTGCTCCTGAAGCTTCCCATCTATCTTCTTCCGGCAGTAGTCCTAGGGGTGCTGTCACGCCGGGGAATAAAAAGCCGGGTGGGGAGATGGTGCGCTGGCCTTCTCGTTCTGGGGTTGAGCGCCGGGCTGCTGTACGGCGTGCTCCGCGCCTTGGGGGTGATCCTGTACCCCAACGACAAAGTGGGAATGTCCTACTACTGGTACGGCTCCAGCTTCCGGGACGAGGGGATCAGAACGGCCGCTTTCTGCGGGCTGTTGCTTTTGGCGGCGGCCATCCCTCGGATGGGGAAGCTGCTTGATAAAAAATGAGGAGGGATCTGTCCCATGTCCTTTAATGAGATCGACCGGGCCCAGGTGCTGGCTGAGGCCCTGCCTTATATTCAAAAATTCACTGGTAAGACCATCGTGGTGAAATACGGCGGCAACGCCATGGTTTCTGATGAGCTGCGCCACGCCGTCATCTCCGATATCATTCTGCTGTCCCTGGTGGGGATCCGGGTAGTGGTGGTTCACGGCGGCGGCCCGGAGATCAGCGAGATGCTGAAAAAGCTGGGCAAGGAGTCAAAATTCGTGGACGGACTGCGCTATACAGACGAGGAGACGATGGATATTGTCCAGCAGGTCCTGTGCGGCCGGGTGAATAAGGACCTGGTAGCCACTCTGAACCGCTTGGGAGGCCGGGCTTTGGGGCTGTGCGGCCTGGACGGTGCCCTTCTCCAAGCGAAAAAGCTGGATGACAAATACGGCCAGGTGGGGGATATCACCAAGGTGGACGCCGCCCCGGTCATTGACGCCCTGAATGACGGCTATATCCCTGTGGTAGCCACAGTGGCCCAGGGGGTAGATGCGGAGGTGTCCTACAATATTAACGCCGACACTGCCGCCGCCAAGCTGGCTGTGGCCCTTGAGGCGGAGAAGCTGATCCTGCTTACCGATGTGCGCGGCCTGCTCCGGGATCCCAAGAATGAGGCCACCCTGATCCCCGAGCTGCAACTCTCCTCTGTCCCTGCCCTGGTGCGGGAGGGAGTCATTTCTGGAGGGATGATCCCCAAGGTGGAATGCTGCGTGGAGTCTGTCCGTTCCGGCGTCAAGTCGGCGGTTATTTTGGATGGCCGGGTGGCCCACTCCCTGCTGATGGAGCTGCTCACCGACGCGGGCATCGGCACCATGCTGACCAACTAAAGGCGCCCCTAAATGGCGTCGGCATCTGGCGGAGAGGGATCGCATGAATTTACCCTCGATTTCTTTCGAGACCGTCGGGAGGAATTTCGTGGGAGATGGCACATTTCCGGTGCCATCCTGGAGGATAACGAGAGAAAATTATGATTCCGCGCCGATGAGTGTCGGAATTCCTTGCGGAAAAGATGTTTCGCGGGGATATGATTGAAGGGGGAACACCATGACCTTTGAAGAGATCAAGGCTCTGGACGAGCAGTATGTGATGCACTCCTATGGCCGCTTCCAGGTGGCCATTGACCACGGAAAAGGGGCTACTGTCTGGGCTGTGGACGGAAAGGAGTATATTGACTTTTCCGCCGGCATCGGTGTGTGCTCGCTGGGATACGGCGATCCGGGCTGGGTGGAGGCCGTTTCCACCCAGGCGGCCAAGCTGGGACATATCTCCAACCTGTTTTACACCGAGCCTTATGCCAAGGTGGCCCACAAGCTGTGTGTCCGCACCGGAATGTCCAATGTGATGTTTGGCAACTCCGGGGCGGAAGCCAACGAGGCCATGATCAAGCTGGCCCGGAAATACTCCTTTGATCGGTATGGCAAGGGCCGCGGAACGGTCATTACCCTCCGTAACTCCTTCCACGGACGCACGATCACGACTCTGGCGGCCACGGGGCAGGATAAGTTCCACAACTACTTTTTCCCCTTCACCGAGGGGTTCCGCTATGCCGATGCCAACGACCTGGATAGCGTGGAAGCGGTGGCCGGCCATGACGTGTGCGCCGTCATGATGGAACTGGTCCAAGGAGAGGGAGGGGTACTGCCCCTGGACCTGGAGTTCGTCCAAAAAGTGGCGGAGCTGTGCGCCAAGCGGGATTGGCTGCTCCTTGTCGATGAGGTTCAGAGCGGCATGGGCCGTACCGGCTCCCTGTTTGCCTTCCAGCAGTATCACATCCAGCCTGATGTGGTGTCCTTCGCCAAGGGCATCGCTGGCGGACTGCCCTTCGGCGGCATCATGGCCAATGAGAAGTGCAGAGAGGTGTTCTCTCCCGGCACTCACGGCACCACCTTCGGGGGCAACCCTGTGGCCGCCGCCGCCGCCTGCCATGTACTGGACCGGATGGACGACGCCTTTTTGGCCCAAGTGAAGGAGAAAGGGGCGTATCTCCGCCAGGCCATCGAAGCCATGGAGCTGCCCTGCCTGGGCAAGACTCGGGGGCTGGGGATGATGATCGGCATCGATGTGGTGGGGGAGCAAACCAACAGCCAGCTGGCCGCCAAGCTTATCGAGAGCGGCCTGCTCATTCTCACCGCGGGACCCGGCTTGAGGCTGCTGCCCCCCCTGACCATCACCCAGGAGGAGATGGACAAGGGGCTGTCCATTATGAAAGCGGCGCTGTTATGATAGAGTGGAGAGAGAAAAGTGAGGGGTGGAGAGATACTCCATCTTCACGCCTCCCTCCTGCAAAGATTGGTGATTTGATATGAAAAAAGATTTGTTAAAGCTGCTGGATTTGTCCCAGGAAGACATCACCCTGATCCTGAATACGGCGGACCAGTTGAAGTACGAGCAGAAGCACAACATCCACAGGGATTATCTCAAGGGCAAGACCTTGGCCATGATCTTTGAGAAAAACTCCACCCGCACGCGGGTGTCCTTTGAAACAGGGATGTTCCAACTGGGCGGCCACGCCCTGTTCCTGTCTGGCAAGGAGAGTCAGATCGGCCGAGGGGAGCCTATTGAGGATACGGCCAGAGTGCTGGACCGCTACTGTGACGGAATTATGATCCGCACCTTTGGCCAGGACGAGGTGGAGGAGCTGGCCCGGAACACCAAGATCCCGGTCATCAATGGCCTGACCGACTTCTGCCATCCCTGCCAGGTGCTGGCCGACCTGCTGACTATTCGAGAGCATAAGGCGGTGCTGGAAGGACTGAAGCTGTGCTACATTGGGGACGGCAACAATATGGCCAACTCCCTGATCGTAGGCGGGCTAAAGACGGGGATGGAGGTGTCAATCGCCTGCCCCGAGGGCTACGATCCCGATTCCCAGGTGCTGGACTTTGCCAGGAGCGACCCCGGTTTCCACTTCTCTCTGTTCCGCACCCCCCAGGAGGCGGCGGCAGGGGCCGATGTGTTGATCACCGACGTGTGGGCCTCCATGGGCCAGGAGGGGGAGAAGACCGTTCGGGAAAAGGCATTTGCGGGCTATCAGATCAACGACGGGCTGATGGCGCTGGCCAACCCCGGCTGCATGGTGCAGCACTGTCTGCCCGCCCACCGGGGAGAGGAGATCACAGCCGAGGTCTTTGAGGCCCACGCAAACGAGATATTCGACGAGGCGGAGAACCGCCTCCACGCCCAGAAGGCAGTTATGTACCTGTTGATGAAGGACCAGTAACAGTAGAGAAGGCCGGCGCACAGACTGTGCGCCGGCCTTTGCTGTCGCCTGGAGCTTAACTCCGCTGCCAGAGGAGGACCGCTCCATCGGTGGCAGCGGAAAATTCCGCCTCGCCCATATCCTCTAAAGCGGCATAGTCTCCCGCCAGATAATACACCTCCTGAATTTGATCCTGGGAGGGGATCTGGACAGCGGCCCCCTTTACGGTGTCCAGCAGCAGCCCATTCCCAATGGACAAGTGGCCGGAGGATTCAGGCCTGCCTGCGTGGCTGAACAGGGGAGTAAGGTTGGATTTGATATTTTGGGTATAGCACAGATAGACCGCCGTCCGTCCATCGATCTCCCGGTCCAGTACCCGGAACGAGGCGTAATTTCCCCCATAGTAGTAGATGTCGATGACGCCGTCTGAAGCCAGGGAGACGTCCACCATGCCCTCCTGGTACGGCACGGGCCGCTCTACATCGGCGGCGGCGGTGAACACCAGGAACATGGCCAGCATGGCAGCCGCTGTGGCCAGCACAGACAGGCGTTTCCGGCGGGAGAAGCGGCGTTTGACGCCCGCTATGACTTGGGCCTTTTCCCGGTCCACATCCGCTGTCTCCCTGTCCAGATTTTCCTCCCTTCCCATCTCGCGTAGCACCTCGGCACAGTGGGGACAACTTTGAATATGCTCGTCTACCGCCTGGCGGCTCTCCTGGCTGCATACCTCATCACGGTACAGGGGCAGCAGATCCTGAATGATTTTGCAGTTCATTGATCTTCCTCCTTTAATTTTGATCTGGCCCGGTGGTATGTTACTCGGGCCCAGCTCTCTGTCCTGGAAAAGAGTTGAGCGATCTCTCCAAAGGACAGCTCTCCAAATACCCGGAGAGAAAAGACCTCCCGATAGGGCTCAGGCAGGGCATGGAGCCGGCGGTGAAGTTCCATGGCGGATTCCCGGTCCAGCAGCCGTTCCTCCAACTGGTCGGGGCTGGGCTGGCGCTCCAGATCGGGCATCTCCCCGCTCCGCTTCTGCCGCCGCAATCCGGCTAGATATTTCCGTTTGCCGATTTGGCACAGCCAGACATAGAGCTTGCAATCTCCCCGGAAGCTGTCGATGTGCTGGATGGCCTGAAAAAAAGTCTCCTGGGTCAACTCCTCTGCCAGATCCCGGTCGCCGCACAGGACCAACAGATACCGGTACACCTGTGGGAACAGCTCCTCGTAGACCGCTTCAAAAGATTCCATCTTCTCCCTCCTTTCTGCTTATAGGATGCAGATTGGGGCAAATTGTTACAAAAGAGCCATGGAAAAATTTTTCCATGGCTCTTTCTGCCTATAAGGCGCGGATCGTGGATAGAAGAGCGTCGATATCCTCGTCCCGGGTGGACCAGGAGACGCAAAACCGGACAGCGGTATGGGTCGGGTCCGGCTTGGACTGTAAACTAAAGGAGTATCGCTGGGACAGGGCCGCTGCGGCGTGGTCGGGGAGGACAGGAAACTGCAGATTGGTGGGAGAGTTCGCCAGCAGGGGCCAGCCCTTGTCCAAAAAGCCTTGGCGCAGCCGCATGGCTTGGACCACCGCCCTTCTGCCGATATCCAGGTAAAGTCCGTCCTCCAGCAGCGCCTCGAACTGGACGCCCAGCAGCCTGCCTTTGGCCAGCAGCCCGCCGTGCCGCTTGATGAGGTAGCGGAAGTCCTGTTTCAGGGAATCCTGGGTGATGACCACCGCCTCACCAAAGAGCGTGCCCGCCTTAGTGCCCCCCAGATAGAATACGTCACACAGCCGGGCCAGATCGGGCAGGGTTACATCGGAAGCGGCCAAGCCATAGACCAGCCTGGCCCCGTCCACAAACAGGGTCAGATGGTACTGGTCAGCCACCCTGCGGATGTCCTCCAGTTCAGCAACAGAATAGACGGTACCCAGCTCGGTGGGGTGGGACAGATAGATGAGGCCCGGCTGGACCATGTGTTCGGCGGTGGGGTCGTCATAGTGGCCCTGACAGAACTGGGCGATCTGGTGGGCGGTCAGCTTGCCGTCCTGGCTGGGGATAGTGAGCACCTTGTGACCTGTGGCCTCTACCGCTCCGGACTCATGGACGTTGATGTGGCCAGTCTGGGCACAGATGACGCCCTGATGGGGCCGAAGGGCGGCGGAGATCACGGTGGTATTGGCCTGAGTACCCCCCACCAGGAAGTGGATATGGGCATCGGGAGCCTGGCACAGGTCCCGGAGCAGGGCCCGGGCGCGGTCGCAGTGGGGGTCCGTGCCATAGCCGGGATGCTCCTCCAGATTGGTGTCCACCAAGGCCTGGAGCACCTTGGGGTGAGCCCCGGCGGCGTAGTCACATTCAAAGCGTACCATGGGATTACCTCCTAAAAAGGGGAGGCGGGATGATAGTCCCGCCAGAATATAAGCTCCCCCGCGGAAACCCCGCGGGGGAGCGGCAGATGGAAAACTTCAGCGCAGGATTGCTCCGCAGTCTTGCTCGAGAGTCGCTAAAATAGCCTTCACATCCTCGTCGGCCTCCTCGCTGGTGAGAGAGCGGTCATCCGCCCGGAGGACCAGATTGAAGGCCACAGACTTCTTGCCCTCGGCCACGCCCTTCCCACGGTAGATATCAAAGAGGGAGACCTCCTTCAGCAGACCCTTGGCTCCTCTCCTGATTGCCTGCTCCAGGGCCCCTACGGTAACGGCCTCATCACAGACGACGGCGATATCGCGGGTGACGGCGGGGAACTTGGGCAGAGGGACATACTCCGGATCGGGGCCCTTGGCCAGCATCAGCTCGTCGAAGGACAGTTCCGCGCAGTAGAGCTCGGCGTCCACCCCGTAATTCTGGGCCACCAGAGGGTGAATCTGACCGAAGATACCGATACAGTCACTGCCGGACCACACGGTGGCCACCCGGCCGGGGTGCCAGGAGGCGTCGGAGGGAGCGCCGGTGGGCCCCTCGAAGTGGATGTCTACTGCCCGGATCTCCTTCAGAATAGCCTCGACGGTCCCCTTCAGGGTGAAGAAATCCATATCCTCGCCATAGGCGCCCATGGACAGCACCTTGGCCTCATTGGCTAGGCCGTCGTCCTGATCCATCTGGTTCAACGCGCCGGTAAGGGCTTCCGTAAGCCCATTCACTCCCATATTTTCCAGCTTCTCCTTGGAGGCGGCGAGAGCGGGAGCGTCAGGAGAAACAGGGGTGGAGCCAGATTTGGGCAGATAGATCCGGCCCACTTCATACAGCTTGGCAGACTTGTTGCGGAAATTGTAGTTCCGGGTCAGGATCTCCAGCATAGAGGGCAGGGTAGTGGTACGCATAATGGAGGTGTCCTCTCCCAGGGGGTTGAGGATCTTGAAGCTCTTGCGGGCGTGATAGTCGGCGGGCCAGAGTATCTTGTCATAGTAGGTGGGGGAGATAAAGGAGTAAGTGATGATCTCGTCATACCCACAGGCCCGGCATACGGAGCCCAGGGTCTGCTCCAGCTTTTGCTCCGGCGAGTAGCCGCCCCGGGTGGTCTCCCCCCGAACAAGGGTGGAGGGGATCTTGTTGTAGCCGTGGAAGCGGGCTACCTCCTCGGCCAGGTCGGCCATACCCACCACGTCGCCGCGCCAGGACGGGACCGTAACCTGGTCCCCCTCCACCTGGAAGTCCAGCTTTTTCAGAATGGCGGTCATCTCGGCGGCACTGATCTCGGTACCCAGCAGGGCGTTGATCTTGTCCGGCTCCAACGTCAGGATCCGGGGCTGGGGCACGAAGTTGAGGATGTCGATGACGCCGTCCACCACCTCGCCGGCGCCCAGCAGTTCCACCAGCTCACAGGCCCGGTTTACGGCGGGGAGGGTGTTCAGGGGGTCCAGTCCCTTTTCAAACTTGGCGCTGGCCTCGGTGCGCATCCCTAGAGCCAGGGCCCCCTTACGGATGCAGGTGCCGTCAAAGTTGGCCGACTCGAAGACCACGTCCACCGTGTCAGCCACGATCTCGGAGTTCTCACCGCCCATGATGCCCGCCAGGCCAACTGCCCGATGCTCATCGGCGATGACCAGATGGTTTGCGGTCAGCTTGCGTACGTTGCCGTCCAGGGTGGTCAGCTCCTCGCCCTCCTCCGCCCGGCGAACAATGATCTTGCCCCCCTTTACGTAGCGGTAGTCGAAGGCGTGCATAGGCTGGCCGTACTCCAGCATGACATAGTTGGTGATATCCACGATGTTGTTGATGGGGCGCACGCCCATAGCCCGCAGCCGCTCCCGCATCCACTTGGGGGAGGGGGCGATCTTTACGTTTCGCACCATCCGGGCGGTGTACCGAGGGCACAGGTCGGCCGCCGGAGTTTCCACGTCCAGCAGCTCCACCAGGGAACCCTCGGCCCCGCCCTTGACCAAGGGCTGATGGAGGCGCAGGGGCTGGTCAAAGGTGGCGGACACTTCTCTCGCCAAGCCGATGACCGACAGGCAGTCGGGGCGGTTGGGGGTGATCTCAAACTCCACCACATGGTCATCCAGGCCAACGACCGGCTTCAGGTCATCTCCGGGCTTGCAGTCCTCGCGGAGAATAAAGATACCGTCTGGGATGCAGTGGGGGAACTCTGCCTGCTGGGCGTGGAGGTCGGCCAGAGTGCAGATGGAGTCCATCTTAGTGTTATAGGCCACTAAATCTCCTTCATGGAGGTTGGCGCATGCTGTGTCGGGGCAGGCGGTGGAGCCTCCCAGGTCCAGACAGGTGTGGAAGGAGCCGTTGGGCTGGGCGGAGGCCTCCAACACCTTAGCGCACACCACGGGGCCGAATACCTTGTCCCCGGCCTTGATATCGGCGGGGATGGAGGGCTTGTCCTTATCCAGAGGGTGGTAGTCGTTTAGGAGAGCGGCGGCGGTTATGACAGCGTAGGGGAAGTCCCGCTCGTCCAGTCCCAGCTCAGACAGACCGCACATCATGCCGTTGGACACCACGCCGCGCAGCTTGCCCTTCTCGATCTTCTTGCCGCCGGGCAGAGTGGACTTGTGCAGGGCCACAGGGACCAGGTCGCCGGGATGGATGTTCCAGGCGCCGGTGACGATCTGGACGGGCTCGGCCTGCCCCACATCGATCTGGCATACCCACATATGGTCGGAATCGGGGTGGCGCTCCATGGACCGGATCTGGCCCACCACCACGTTGGAAATTTCAGAGCCCAGGTCGTGGGTCAGCTCCACCTTGGAGCCAGACAAGGTCATGGCCTCGGCAAAGTCTTTGTCATTGGCCTCAACGGTGACGAACTCGTTGAGCCATTTGCGAGATAGATTCATATTATAAAACTCCCTTTGTTTGAATTAGGAATGAGGAGTTAGGAATTAGGAATTTTGGGGTCCGGCTGCCGCCGGATGGCTGGGAATCAGGCCGCCGAAAGGGACGCCCCAATTCCTGACTCCTAATTTCTAATTCCTAATTGATTCTTGGAACAGTTAAAATTGCTCTAAGAATCTCACGTCGTTCTCGAAGATGAGCCGCAGGTCGGCGATCTTGAAGCGGCGCATGGCGGTGCGCTCCAGACCCATGCCGAAGGCCCAGCCTGAATACACATTGGGGTCAATGCCCGCCATCTCCAGCACTCGGGGGTGGACCATGCCGGCGCCCAGCAGCTCGATCCAGCCTTCTCCCTTGCAGGTGGGACAGCCTACGCCGCCACACTTGTGGCACTGCACGTCCATTTCACAGGAGGGCTCGGTAAAGGGGAAGTGGTGAGGGCGGAAGCGGGTCTTGGTGCCCTTGCCGTACAGCTGCTCCACCACCGTATTTAGGGTGCCCTTTAGGTCGGCCATGGTGACGCCCTTGTCGATGACCATGCCCTCTACCTGGTGAAACATGGGGGAGTGGGTGGCGTCCACCTCATCTTTACGGTACACACGACCGGGGGCAATGATGCGGATAGGAAGGGGCATGGTGTCCATAGCCCGTACCTGCATGGGACTGGTCTGACTGCGGAGCATCACCCGGCTGTCCTCGTCAAAGTAGAAGGTATCCGACCAGTCCCGGCTGGGATGGCCCTCGTCGGCGTTCAGGCGGTCAAAGTTGTATTCGGCCAGCTCCACCTCCGGCCCATCCAGCACGGTAAAGCCCATGCCCACAAAGATGTCCTTGATCTCGTCCAGGGCGATATACATGGGATGCTTGTGGCCCAGCTTGACCGCCTTGCCGGGGATAGTCACATCAAGCGCCTCGTCCCGGAGCTTCTGCTCCAGGGCCTGCTTTTCCAGCTTCCTGGCGGCTGCCTCAATGGCCCCTTCCAGAGCGGCCCGGACCTCGTTGGCCAGCTGGCCCATGGCGGGTCTCTCCTCGGCGGAGAGGGAGCCCATACTCTTCAGCACATTGGTGAGCTCTCCCTTCTTGCCCAGGTACTGAACCCGGAGGGCATCCAGGGCGGCGGGATCGGCGGCCCCCTCGATGGCCGCAAGGGCCTGAGACCGGATGTTCGCTAACTGTTCTTTCATGGATAAAACTCCTTTGTTCGGGGACGATCAGGGAAGATATTGGCTGACCGGAGCCCGCATGGTGATATTATGCCGGGGCATCTGGTACAGCCCCTTACGGATATCGGCAGCGCCGTGCCGGGTGGTGACGGATACGGAGAAATGTTCGGTGAGATAGGCGTCGGACCAGGAATCGGTCTGCCCGTGGGGATAGGCGAAGTAGTCTACCTCTACGCCTACGTTCTCCTCAATGAGGTCGATGCTGGCCTGCAGATCCGGGAAAATGCGCTGGGCGTATTCCTCTGGTGTTTCCTCCTTGATATGCAGGATGCCCCGGGGATCTGCCTCCTTGTGGGAGTCGTAGGTGTGGGAGCCGAACTCCACCAGCCCGGACTGGGCCATCTCTCGGCACATCTCCCAGGTGAGAAAGTCGGGCTTGGCGTCCACGGTCCGGCGGACGATCATAGCGATGGCGGCCTTGGCCTGAAATTCTTGAAGCAGGGGATAGGCAATTTGGTAGTTGCTGGCATAACCGTCGTCAAAGGTGAGCATGACCGCCTTCTCCGGCAGGGGCTCTCCCGCTGCCAGCTCCCGGGGTAGGACCGTGGTATAGCCGTTGTCCGCCAGCCACTGCAGGTCCTCCCGAAAGCGGCTCTCCGTAAGCGTCCAGTCGTTAAGCTCCTCGTCGGTATCAGGCACAAAGTGGTGATACATCAGGATATACAGAGTGTGGTTATCCACGGGCGGCGCCGGCTCCTCCACCACAGGCGGCGGCGTTTCAGCGGGTTCCTCTTGAACAGGAGGTTCGTCTGGCATCGAAGGCTCCACAGGGACAGCAGGGCCTTCAGGCTCATCGGGAGAGGAACTGGGGAACTGATTGACAGAAAGGTCCGGCAGAGTATCGCCGGTGTCGGAGGGCGTGGACTGGTCAGTATCCTCCGTCTCTGGAATAGGGACAGAGGAGCTGACATCAGAACCGGGCAGGGGACTGGGGCCAGCCTTTTGGCAGCCGGCTAGCAGAAGCACACAGGTCAAAGCAGCCAGGATCGGGATAAATCGACGCTTCATGGCACATCACCTCATGTTTCAAAAAACAAAAAGACCTTCCATCCCCAAAATTCAGGGACGAAAGGCCAGCCTTCCGCGGTACCACCCGCATTCGTACACACTTGTACGCGCTCAAAGCCCCGATAACGGTGGGCAGACCGTCCCCCTCTCAGGGGCCGCTCCCAGGCGAACCAAGGGGCCGTTTCCAGGCAGGCTCTCAGCCGGTGACCTACCCTCTCTGACGAACACAGTTCCCCTATTTTCCTGTTCTCCGCAATTTACACTAAAGGTACTTATATCACAAAAGCGCCGGGAATGCAAGTCATCCCGACGAAAAATATGAAAAAGCTGCCCCGCAGAGAAAGAGGAGGCCTGAAAAGGGCCGGATGCAGGGCCCCTCGGGAGAACCAAAGAGGAGGGCCAGGCGGGGCGGGCCGCAAGGAGGAGCGGGACAAGATTGAGCCCAATCAAGCAGAGTATAAGCCCCTTCCAGTCCAGGCGCTCCGCGCCGTAGCGACACAGGAGGAGGGAGAGCGGTATCTCTCATGGCGGGACCTCCTTTTTAAAAGAGGTGTCATTCTGTATATACTTCCCTGTAAAGAGGGGGCTGATCCCTTGAGGGCCAGGATAATAAAGCATAAAATCTGAAAAATAAAATTCCTATTAAAAAAGTAGGAAATTAAGGATAGACAAATTCTCCCTCCCGTGATAGAATAAAGACGCCTCAAAGGACAGGCCCTGTTTGGCGGCCCAGTCCAGGGGGCATGATACTGTTTAGACAGACCGGCTCCAGAGCCGGAAACCATAGGAGGGGTTCCCATGCTGGAATTACAGCATATCAGCTATGACGTGGAACAGGACGGCGACAACAAGGGCATCCTGCGCGATATCGATTTGACCATCAGCGAGCGGTTCGTGGCCATCACCGGACCCAACGGAGGGGGGAAATCCACTCTGGCCAAGGTCATCGCCGGCATCCTGACGCCCACCCAGGGGCGCATCCTGCTGGACGGAGAGGATATCACCGGCCTGTCCATCACCGAGCGGGCCCGGAAGGGCATCAGCTTTGCCTTCCAGCAGCCGGTTCGCTTCAAGGGGCTGACGGTGAAGGATCTGATCACCCTGGCCAGCGGAAAGAGCATCGGCGTGCCGGAGGCCTGCAACTATCTTTCAGAGGTGGGCCTGTGCGCCAAGGACTATATCGACCGGGAAGTGGACGCCTCTCTGTCCGGTGGAGAGCTGAAGCGCATTGAGATTGCCATGATTATGGCCCGTTCCACCAAGCTGTCTGTCTTTGACGAGCCGGAGGCGGGCATTGACCTGTGGTCCTTCAGCAACCTCATCCAGGTGTTTGAGCACTTGCATGAGAAGATCAACGGCTCCATCCTCATCATCTCCCATCAGGAGAGGATTTTGAACATCGCTGACCGCATTATCGTCCTGGCGGACGGCCAGGTCCAGCGGGACGGGCCCAGGAAGGATATCCTGCCCTCGCTGCTGGGAGCGGCGCCTGAGGTTTGCAGCGCCCTGACGGACAAGGTGCGGTAAAGGAGGGATTTTTATGGACGCAATCCAAAAGAACCTGCTGGAGCAGGTAGCGGAGCTCCACGGCGTGCCTGAGGGGGCCTATAACATTCGGGCCAACGGGAAGGCGGCTGCCCGGAATACCACTGCCAACATCGATATTGTTTCCAAGACGGACAAGGACGGCATCGACATCATTATCAAGCCCGGTACCAAAAACCAGTCGGTCCACATCCCGGTGGTCCTCAGTGAGAGCGGCCTGACCGAAACGGTGTACAACGACTTCTTCATCGGGGACGACTGCGACGTGACCATCGTGGCCGGCTGCGGCATCCACAACTGCGGGGTGCAGAACTCGGAGCACTCTGGTATTCATGCCTTCTATGTGGGGAAAAACGCCCGGGTGCGCTATGTGGAGCGCCACTACGGCGAGGGGGACGGACTGGGAGAGAATATCATGAATCCCACCACCATCGTGGAGATGCGGGAGGGCAGCTACATGGAGATGGAGACCACCCAGATCAAGGGAGTGGACTCCACCATCCGCACGACTAAGGCCAAGCTGGGGCCCAATTCCACCCTTATTATCAAGGAGAAGGTGATGACCCACGGCCGCCAACTGGCCAAGTCCGATTTCACAGTGGATCTGGACGGGGAGGGCTGCCACACCAATGTCATCTCCCGGTCTGTGGCCCGGGGCGAGTCCAAGCAGGTGTTCCTGGCCCGCATCAACGGGAACGCCGCCTGCTACGGCCACTCTGAGTGCGATGCCATTATCATGGATCAGGGCGTGGTGTCCGCCATCCCGGAGGTCACCGCCAACTGTCTGGACGCCCAGCTCATCCACGAGGCGGCTATCGGCAAGATCGCCGGAGAGCAGCTCACAAAGCTCATGACCCTTGGCCTGACGGAGAAAGAGGCCGAGGAACAGATCGTCAACGGATTTTTGAAATAAAGATTGAATTCGGGGAGGGCCGGAGGCCCTCCCCCTCTTTTTTTGTCCGGGGAAGTGTGGTAGAATGGGAAAAAATCTGTGACAGGGGAGAGAACTGTGAGGACCGTCTACTTTGACATGGGGGAGCTGAATCGATTTGGCGCGCTGGGGCTCTTAAGCAGCGAGGCGAAGGTCCTTCCCGCCGGGACTGTGATCCACACCGAGCAGGCCAAGATCCGGAAGGAGCTGCCTCAGTATCAGGAGATGGCGGAGCGGGCCGGGGTGTTCTTTTTCTTTGAGGACGAGGACATTCCCAACGCCCCGTTTTTTACAGTGCCCTATATGGAACTTGTCGCCCGGGACCGGGATGGCGGCTGGTATGGCCGGGCGGAATCCATCGGAGACGGGGTTTACTGCGTCACCCCGGACGGGGCGGTGTTCCTGGTGTCGGAAGGTATGGAGCGATTTTCCGGACGGCTGCTGGCGGGGGAGGAGGTCCGGGAGCTGTGGGAGCCGGCCCTGGAGCTGACGGTATACCCATCGAAGACGGCGGCGGCCCAGGTGGTGGAATTAGTCCCAGTGGAGGAGCTGCTGCCAAAGGGATGGAAGGAGCGGGAAAAATGAGTATGCTTGCCACCACAGAGCAGATGAGGGAATTGGACCGGAGGACCATTGAGGAGCGGGGGATCCCCTCTCTGGAGCTGATGGAGAACGCCGCCCGGGAGGCGGCCCAGGCGGTGGTCGATCTGGTGGGGCCTGTGAAGGGGCCAAGACGGCCGGATGGCGTGATTGGGTCGGCTGTTTCGGTAGCATTTATTATGATGGAGGACAGCCGGGAGCCCACGCCGGAGGAGCAGCGGGAGATGGAGGCTGTCCGGGCCATCGTGGAGAGCAAAAATACCGACCCCACCCAGAGGATCGCTGTTTTCTGCGGTCCTGGCAACAACGGTGGGGACGGCATCGCCGCCGCCCGCATCCTGCTGGAGGAGGGCTATCGTGTCCGCGCCTTTTTGGTGGGCGGCCGGGAGAAGATGACGCCGGACGCAAAGGCGATGGAGGCCCGTCTGATTGAGGCCGGCGGCGTGCTGGAGCCTCTGGACCTGGAGGACAGGAGGCTGGCGGCCTGGCTGGGGACCTGCGACTGCTATGTGGACGCCCTGTTCGGGGTGGGGCTGAAGCGGCCGCTGGAGGGGGATTTTTTGGCGGCGGTCCAGTGGATGAACGGCCGGCGGGCTCCCGTAGTGTCATGCGACCTGCCCTCCGGGGTGGATGGGGACACTGGGGAGGTACTGGGCCAGGCTGTCCAGGCCGAAACTACAGTTACCTTCACCTGCGCCAAGCCGGGGCTCTATTTGGGCGCTGGTGCGGGCTGTGCCGGAGAGGTGCGGGTGGCCCATATCGGCATCCCCCAGGACCTGGTTCACCAGATGATATGGCGGGGCCCGGAGCCAATAGAGCTCCGTCCGGACTATATGCACTGGAATCTCCCCCGCCGGCCGGCAGACGGCCACAAGGGGGACTTTGGAAAGGTGTTTATTTTGGGGGGCAGCGAGGGCTATACCGGAGCTCCTGTGCTGGCCGCCTGTGGGGCGCTGCGCACCGGAGCCGGACTGGTCTATGTGGGAGTGCCCCGAGAGATCTATCCCATTGTGGCTGTCAAGTGCCAGGAGGCCATGGCCTTTCCTCTGCCGGAGGAGTATGATAAACTATTGGAGAAGGCCCGGTCCTGTGATGTGGCTGTGATCGGTCCTGGCCTGGGCCGGCATCCGCAGATGGAGCGGCTGGTGCGCTCCCTGCTATGTGACCTGGAGATACCAGTGGTGCTGGACGCCGATGGCATAAATGCCCTGTCCGGGCATATAGATAGTTTGGACAGACGGCGGGCGACCACGGTCCTGACCCCTCACGCCGGGGAATTTGTCCGGTTGACGGGGTGTGCCCTCCCCATCCAGGACAGGGTGACGGCAGCCCGGACTTTTGCCAAGGATCACCGCTGCACGTTGGTCCTCAAGGGGCGAGGCACTGTCACTGCCGCTCCAGACGGCCACACTTGGCTCAACGGCACCGGGAATCCCGGCATGGCAAAGGGAGGTTCCGGCGATGTGCTGGCCGGGATGATCGCCGCCCTGCTGGGACAAAAGCACCTTCAGGGACCCCATGCCACGGTGTCGGAAACAACTGCTCTGGCTGTGTGGCTTCATGGGAAGGCCGGGGACAAGTGTGCTCAACGGTTTGGGGAGTACGCTATGCTGCCCTCTGACCTGATCGGGATGCTCCCCGAGGTGCTGAAGGAGAATGAGGAGCGAAAATAAAAGCCTATTCATGACGCTTTGGAGGGAAAACTGTGCGCAAACTTCTGTTTTGCGTACCAATGATGATCCTGCTGCTATCCGCCTGTACCGGCGGAGCGGAAGGGAACGAGGCGGAGGAGCTGGCCTTACAGATCCGGGGGGAGTATCTGGCCATGAGCTCCTGCGCGGGGCAGGCGGCCATTACCGCCGACTACGGGCAGCGGGTGTACCAGTATGAGCTGGCGGTGGCGGTGGACGGCGAGGAGACCACTCTGACACTGTCCGCTCCGGACACGGTGGCCGGCATCACGGCCCGCGTTACAGGGCAGGATGGACAGCTGGAATATGACGGTCTTTCAGTGGAAACGGGCCCGCTGGACCCGGAGGGGTTGAGTCCTGTGTCCGCCGTCCCCGCCCTGCTGGAAGGGGCCCGGTCAGGCTACATCGTGTCCTGCGCGCTGGAGGAGGACGGCGCCCTGCTCCGTATGGACTGTGGGGACCCGGAGGGAACTCCGGGCACCGGAAGCGAGGTATCCCTGTGGTTCGACGCCTCTACCCATGCCCTGTCCAGAGGCGAGATATCGG
The DNA here is from genome assembly GCF_041925235.1 of Flintibacter sp. P01028. NCBI lineage: Bacteria > Bacillati > Bacillota > Clostridia > Eubacteriales > Flintibacter > Flintibacter sp. P01028. The sequence goes on along the minus strand of NZ_JBHEVC010000001.1, from coordinate 591,392 downwards.
TGGACGGATTCCGGGCCATTTTATGTGAGTTTACAGATTTTGCTATGTCCTAGGGGAACAGGCCCTTGGGAGAGGAAAATGGGGCAGCAGGCCCTATTTGGATACAAAAGAAGGTATGACCGATGACAGACAGACGGAAGGCCCGCACCTGGGCGGAGATAGATTTGGGGGCCATGGCACACAATTACCGGGCCCTAAAGGCCTTGACCCCGGCGGGCTGCGGATTTTTGGGGCTGGTCAAGGCGGATGCCTATGGCCATGGGGCGGTTCCAGTGGCCAAAAAGCTCCAGGAGCTGGGAGCGGATATGCTGGCGGTGGCCTGTGCAGCCGAGGGGGAGGAGCTGCGGCGTGGCGGTATTGTCCTGCCCATCCTCTGCCTGGGCCAGACGGACCCGGCGCTGGCCCAGGACCTGCTGGACTGGAACATCACCCAGACTGTGGAGGATCTGGAGTCCGCCCAGGCCCTGTCCCGAGTGGCGCTGGCCGCCGGAAAGAGGCTGCGCGTCCACCTGAAGGTGGACACTGGTATGGGACGGCTGGGGTTTCTCTGGGGGGATGGAGAGAACGGTTCCGCCCTGGAGAAGATGACCGCCCTGTGCGCCCTGCCTGGGCTGGAGGTGGAGGGGATGTTCACCCACTTCGCCGCTGCGGATGAGGACGAGACCTACACCGCAGCCCAACTCAGGCGGTTTCTGGAGGCGAAGAAGGCTCTGGAGGACCGGGGGCTTCATTTCGCAATTTACCATTGCGGCGCCAGCGCCGCTGTGTTACACTATGGGCAGAGCCACATGGATATGATCCGTCCCGGCATCGCCCTATACGGCTTCCCGCCTGCGCCGGGGATAGAGGCCCCCGGCCTGATCCCGGTCATGACTCTGAAAAGCCGGGTGGCCGCCGTCCGGCCAATGCCTGCCGGAAGCCCCATCAGCTATGGCTGTACCGCCGTGCTGGAGCGGGATTCCAGGGTAGCTGTCCTGCCGGTCGGTTATGGGGACGGCCTGCCAAGATCCCTGTCCAACAAGCTGCAGGTCCAGATCGGGGACAGGCTGTGCCCCGTCCTTGGACGCATCTGTATGGATATGTGCATGGTGGACGTGACGGACCTGCCCGACGTGGTGCCGGGGGATGTGGCCCGGATCTATGGCCCTGGGCTGACCCAGCGCGCTGCGGATCAGGCTGAGACCATTGTCTATGAATTATTGTGCCAGCTCTCCCGGCGGGTCCCCCGTATCTATTTGGATGGTGGAAGGGAGATCCGTTGAGTTTGGCCCCCAAAATCCACCGGACAGGCTGGCCCGCTGCCTGTCCGGCCCCGTGACCGCCCGGCTCAGACCCACATAGGATGAGTTGGAGCGGCGGAGAGGGGAGGACCTCTCCAGGGTACAAAGGCGCGGCGGGCTTGGTCAAAGCAAAAAATGCTATTTTTTGGCGGAGAGTATAAACCCCGCCGCTCCGTGGGAGAATCATAGTACAGCGTTACATAGGACCCGGTGGGCGCCTGTAACGCGTACTATCTTTCCAGCGGAGTGTGAATGTACGTGGATAACAGCGTGAAGCGAGGCGACATCTTTTACGCCGATCTCAGCCCGGTGGTGGGCAGTGAGCAGGGGGGCGTGCGGCCTGTTCTGATCGTCCAAAACGATACGGGCAACCGTCATAGCCCGACTGTCATCGCCGCGGCCATCACCTCCCAGACAGGGAAGGCCAGACTGCCCACCCATATCTCGGTGGCACCTCTGAGCTGCGGGCTGCCCAAGGAGTCGGTTATCCTTCTGGAGCAGGTGCGGACCCTGGATAAGCGTCGCCTGCGGGAAAAGATGGGCCGGCTGGACGAGGGAGTCATGAAGCAGGTGGATACCGCTATCGCGGTCAGCTTCGGGCTGCACCCAGAGACCATGGTGTAAAAGTAAGCGGCTCCGCCTATGGGCGGAGCCTACATAAGACAGCGACAGAGATAGGAGTACTTATCATGAAAAAAAGCAGGAGATGGACCCTGGCGGCGGGAACCGCCATCTTGGCCGCCCTCTGCCTGGGGGCTGGAGTGGTGCTGGCCGCCAACGGGGACCAAAATGACCCTCTGGTTACCATGAGCTATCTGGATGAAACGGTTATTCCTGAGGTGGTGGCCAAGGTGGAGGAGAACACTAAGGTCCGGCAGCAGGAGCTATCCACCCAGCTGGCTGCCCAGATAGCCAAATATCAGCAGGAGATAGAGGCGGCAGGCGGTTCTGCCGGTTCTGGCAGCGCCTCCTATACCCTGGTCACGATGACCAGTGGTCAGACCATGGCTCTGGAGGTAGGCTGCGAGGTCCTACTCCGGGTGGGATCGGCCACGGTCCAGTCCAATACCAGCCCCGCCCTCATTGATATCTCCACCGGCGGGACCGTGAACAGCGGCGCCTCCCTCACGAAAAACCACCTCTATATGTCCACCATCCCAGACCGTACCCTGAAGGCAGCTGCCAGTGATGTGAAGCTGTTGGTCCGAGGCGGCTGGTCCGTTTCCTGAAATTGTTGAATAAGTGAGAAAGCCGCGGCCCACGGGCCGCGGCTTTCTCACTTATTGAGGTGACTGAGACTTTTTGGGCCAGATGCCCTTGACTGCCAGGACAAAGACAGAGGCGTGGAAGATGTTGATTGCGACCCATCCCACTCCGGTGGCCAGAGCCACCGCATCCAGCCCCATGGCCCCTACCAGCAGATAGGTCCCGGCTACCCGCATGGCGATCTGAATGGTGGTGCCCCAGAAGGTAATGTTCATCCGTCCCACGCCCCGGTACCAGCCGACCCAGGCGTGACCGGTGAAGGACAGGAAATAGAACCAGCTGATGTACTTCAAATAAGAGATACATAGCTCCATCCCTTCCGCCTTGCCGCCCAGGAATAGGGCAGACAGGGGATAGGCGCCCAGATTTATTGTCAGGGAGAAGAAAAGACCCATGGTCAAAAGGGTAAAAATCCCCCATCTAAATCCCTGATAGGTGCGGAGTTCCTGGCAGGCACCCCGGTTCTGGGCCACAAAGATTGCGATGGACTCACATCCACTTATGCCGAAGGCCTGAATGAAGTTCTCCACACGGGTGGCGGCGGTGAAGGCGGAGATGGGAGCGGTACTTACCAGGCTGATGCCGTTGACTGCGCTCTGGATGATGAGCTTGCCCAGGTAGAGACTGGACTGTTGGAGGGCCGCCACAGCGGCATAGCTGCTGGTCAGCCGGACCAACTGGCGGTCCATTCTCATATCTCCCCGATGAATCGTAAGAAAGGCACGCCGTTTGCGAATGTAGAGGAAGCATAGCAGGGTGGACAGCAGCTGGGCGGAAGCGGTGGCCAGAGCGGTCCCCTGAATGCCCATGTCAAGCACCGCCACCAGCAGCCAGGCGCAGACTAGGTTGTATCCAAGGGAGGCGAGAAGAAAGTACAGGGCGGCCTGGGTGTCTCCCACAGCCCGGAGGGTGGCGGCCAGATAGTTATAGGTGAAGGTGATTACCATGCCAATTAGAATAATGCGCAGATAGGAGGACACATCTCCCATCAGTTCCGCTGGAGTCTGGATGACGCCCAGTAACTGGGGCAGGAAAATCTGGCCCAGCAGGACGGCGCCCAGGGTACATCCGCCGATGAGGACGGCGGACACATAGAGCTGCTGCCGCAGACGGGGGAAGTTTTCCTCGCCGTAAAACTGAGCGATCAGGACGGAAGCGCCCATACAGGCCCCGGTGATGACGTAGATAAACAGGTTCATTACGCTCTCGGCTACCCCTAGGGCGGCAAAGGCACTGTCCCCGATGTAGTAGGTCACCACCAGAGAATTGATGATGTTGTACAGCTGCTGGAGCACGTTGGCAGCCAATAGAGGCAGACAGAGCCGGACCAGCTGGGGCATAATAGGGCCAGAGGTAAGATGTATTTCTCGTGACACCCGAAAGCGCCTCCTGTTGTCAATCGTTCTTCGCATACTACTATACGGCAAAATACAAAATTTGTAAAATAAAAAATTTTACCCCAAAAGATAGGGAAGGAATGACAACGGAAAAGGAGGGAAATACTGTCAACAGACAGAAAGAGGCAGGATATGACAGAGGGCCTGTCCTATAATCAAACCATCTGGGACATAGGGGCGGCCGTCTGCCTTCCCCTGGAAAGGAGCCACAAGAAATGCCTGTGAACTGCACTGAAGAGGAGCGCCGGCTGACCGCGGCGGTGACGGGAGAGCTGGATCACCATGGGGCCAAAGCGGTGATGGAGGAGCTGGACCGGAGGATCGACGCCGCACTGCCCAGGGAACTGACTCTGGACCTGGGAGGGTTGACCTTTACCGACAGCTCCGGCATCGCCGTGCTGCTGCGGGCACACCGCCGGATGGGCCAGGTGAGAGGAGCCATGCGGGTGATCAACACGCCGGGGCAGGCGGAAAAGGTGTTCCGGGCCGCCGGCCTCCAGCGTATCATCCGATTTGAATAGAGGGGGCGGCCCGCCCTGCACGAAGGAGGACCTACATAATATGAAAATTGAAAATCATGTGAATCTGGAATTTCCCAGCCGCTCCGCCAACGAGGGCTTCGCGCGGGCGGCGGCGGCCTGCTTCGCCGCCCAGCTTGACCCCACGCTGGAGGAGGTCAACGACGTGAAGACCGCGGTCAGCGAGGCGGTGACCAACGCCATCGTCCACGCCTATCCAGACACCATTGGCAAAATCGCCATGAAGCTGCGTCTGCGGGAGGATCACAGCTTGGAAATCGTCATCCGGGACTGGGGAGTGGGGATTGCTGATGTGGACCAGGCCAGGACACCACTGTTTACCACAGGGAACGAGGAGCGGTCCGGAATGGGCTTCACCATTATGGAGAGCTTTATGGACACGCTGAAGGTCCGCTCTGCCCCCGGTAAGGGGACCACTGTGACCATGCGGCGGAAGATCGCCCGCCGGGCTGGGCGGTGAGCGGCACTCTCTCCGACCTGGATCTGCTGGAAGCGGCCCGAAATGGGGACAGCCGGGCCTGTGAACAGGTGCTGGAGGAGAACAACGGTCTGATCTGGAGCGTAGTTCGGCGGTATTACGGCCGAGGTGTGGAGCCGGACGACCTGTATCAGTTGGGGTGCCTGGGCTTTCTGAAGGCGGTCCGCGGCTTTGACCAGTCCTATGGCACTCAGTTTTCTACCTACGCGGTCCCCAAGATTGCCGGAGAGATCCGGAGATTCCTCCGGGATGACGGGCCGGTGAAGGTGAGTCGGGGGCTGAAGGAGCGGGGGATGTCAGTCCGGAATGCCAGGAGTAAGCTTTCCACCCAACTGGGCCGGGAGCCAACCCTGTCTGAATTGGCCCAGGACACCGGGTTGTCTCCGGAGGAGATTGCCTCGGCGGAGACCGCGGCGGAACCTGTTATCTCCCTTCAGGCGGAAACCGGAGATGGGGGATTGACCCTGGAGGGCCTGCTTACTGCCGGAGGCGAAGAGGAAGGGCTGGTGGAGCGGCTCACACTCCGCACCGCCCTTTCCACCCTGCCGGAGCGGGAACAGCAGGTGCTGCTGCTGCGGTACTACCGAGGAATGACCCAGGTTCAGACGGCGCGGGTGTTGGGCGTGTCTCAGGTCCAGGTATCCCGGTTGGAGCGTCGGGCGCTGGACCGCCTACGTCAGGAATTGGTCCCATAAAAAGGAAAAATGACCCAGGCCCAAAGGCCTGGGTCATTTTTTGAAAAAGAGAGGACAGTCCCAGGGAGAGGAGGGACTGTCCAAAAGGGTTTGGCCGGATAGGGGATGAAAAGGAGAGAAGAAGATCATCCCAAGGCCAAATAAGGGAAGAATTGTCCGGCAAAGTGGGAGAGGGGAGCGCCGGACATCAAGCTAGATAACGAAGCAGCTGGCCGGGCTGATCGATGTGATAGAACATCAGACCGGCCATATCTTCTCTGCTGTCTACATTTCGCATGCCAATCACGGCGTGGTCACGGCTTTTCTTGGCGGGCTTGCCGACCAGCTCACCGAAGCGAAGACTGCCGAAGCCATCTTCGTGGGATTGAACGGCGGTCTTGATCCCTTTGACCAGGGGGAGGTACATCACCTCACCCTTGACCAAGGCGATGATGCGGAAATTGGTGATGGCATAGAGCGTGTTCTTTTCCAGGCACTTTTTATCCATGAAGGGCCGAGCGGAGAGGGCCACAGGTAGAAACAGGGCTACGATGGCCATAATAAGGACATCGGTGAAGGAGCGGGTGCCAGTAATAGAGCTGAAGACCATCAGAACAATGACTGCTGCCAGAACCAGGGCGGAAACGATCCAGGTGAGCAGAATCGAATTTTTGCTGTCGTGATCGAACAGGGAGAAGGGCTTGGGGCGGCCAGACCAGCGGACTTCTTCTCCTTCCCAGAGGATGTTTTTCAAACGGGTGTCCATGATGTACATTGCCTCCTTGTGTTGTTTGTATCCTGATTATAGCAGAGAAGAAATTAAATGGGTGTTAACGAAAAGGAGGTCCAGATTAAAAAGTTGACAAGGAGGCATTTACGCCTCTCCGGCAATAAAAAAACCCCGGTCCCATACTGTGAAACCGGGGGCCCAATATTAGGTAGACAGCCGGCTTTGGCGGAAGCGGCTGTCCGTGTGTGCTGGCTGACAGACCGCTTTCGGGAGAGAGAAAGGGGCGTCAGCCGGAGAGAGAAAGGGTCCGGGAAAAGTGAGGAAACCCGGATGATGCGGGCAGAGAAGTATTCACTGTCTGCCTTCGCGTGGGAATAGCTCCTACCTGTATTATAGCATCGGGGGAGTGAAATGGGTGTAAATGAAAGAAAGGAAGATGTAAAGAAACCGTTAATCACCGTCGGGGGACAAAAACAGCTCCGGAGGGAGAGACCCGCTCCGGGGCTGCTCTAAGGTCTGCCTGCTCTGCTGGTGGGGTCAATCCTCCAGCATACGGTAGCCAATGCCAAGCTCGGTGTGGATATATTTGGGCTTGGAGGGATCCTCCTTTAGCTTTCGGCGGATATTGGCCATGTTGACCCGCAGAATCTGATTGTTATTGTTGCCGCCGTAGGGCCCCCAGACGTGCTCCAAAATAAAATCGTAGGTGAGCACCTTCCCGGCGTGGATGCACAGCAGCTCCAAAATCTTGAATTCATTTTGGGTGAAGTGGATCTGCTCTCCTGCTAACAGCACCTGGTGCTTCGTGATATCCACCACAAGGTCCTGGACCTGATACACGTCCCTCTGGGCGCCCTGGGACATCTTCAAACGATCCGCCCGGCGGAGCGTGGTGCGGATACGGGCCAGCAGCTCGGACACGCCGAAGGGCTTTACCACATAATCATCCGCCCCCATGTCCAGAGCGCGAACCTTCTCCGACTCGCGGTCACGGGCGGAGATGATGATGACAGGGACCTCTCGGGGCAGGTCGCTGAGCTGTTCCAGCACCTCCAGCCCGTCCATATCGGGCAGTCCCAGGTCCAGCAGGACCAGGTCGGGGCTGTGGGAGAAGAACAGGGAAAGCCCCTCCTTGCCGCTGGAGGCGGGGATGGCCTTATAGTCATTGGCGGCCAGCGCGCGGCAGATAAAGTTGCTGATGGCGTGCTCGTCCTCGATGACCAGGATCAGTCGTTTTTCATTCATGGTCAGACTCCTTCATGGGGAGGCCGAAGCGGATCACCGCTCCGCCCTCCGGGGCATTGCCCGCGGCAAAAAAGCCGTTGTGGGCCTTGATGATGCTTTGACAGACAGATAGACCAATGCCCATCCCGCGGGTGGAATCCCCGTTCAGATCTCGGGACAGAGGCCGGCCAGACTGGACGGCCTGACACACCTCCGGGGGCAGTCCTTTGCCGTGGTCCCGGACCTCCACCACTGCCCACTCGTCCTGACGGAACAGATTGAGCAGGATGCCGGACTGGCTGCCGGAGTGGCGGACCGCGTTCTCCAGCAGGTTGACCATCACCTGCTTGATGAGCATGGGCTCCATAGGTAGGTATAAGATATCCTCGGACAGCTCCAGATCCACATGACAGTTGGGGAACCGGCGCCGGGTGGTCAGAATGGCGTCCCCCGCCACCTCCTCCAGCATCTCCTCCCGCTTTTTCAGGGGTATGGTGCCGTCTTGAATTCGGGTGACGGACAGCAGATTTTCCACCATGACGATCAGAGCATCAGCGTCTGCCTTGATATCGTTGGCAAGGGAGGCGTTTTTTTCTGACCGGAGGATGTCCTCGCTGGACAGAAGGACAGAGGCGGCGCCGGAGATGGCGGTCAGAGGGGTGCGCAGATCATGGGACACGGCCCGGAGGATGTTGCCCCGGATCGTCTCCCTGGCGGACTGTAACTGGATGGCCGCTTTTTCTGCGTTGAGCTTTTCATTCATCTCATAGAGGGTCTTGGTGTTCTTTTCCCGGCGGACAGCCTCAATGGCCTGCTGCTTGACCCGGGAAGTAAGGGCGCACACGATACAGGAGATAGCCACCATGGACAGCATGGCAACCGGGTAACCCGTATGGCTCAAGGAAAAGGCGGAATAGGGGACCATAAAAAAGTAGTTGATGCAGAAGGTCCCTATGATGGAGGCGGTGATCCCATAGGCATAGCCGGTGGTAAAAAAGGAGATGCACACCACTGCCAACACGAATACCAGGGCGGAATTGTTTTCCCCGCCGGTGTGGGAGATCAGAATGCCGCTGGTCCAGTAGGCGGCGTACAGCAGAAGAGCAGTGGTTAGGATATCCCGGGGGACCGAAGGTATTCGGTGGACCAACTGGTCCATATAGCCAAAGAGGGCTTTGCATCGCTGCGTCAGGGCGGACATATCTATTCTCTCTCCTTCCGGGACCCTGCCGCCACAGAGGAGCGGAGGCATTGGGCAAAAATATTATATCAAACCTGGCCCGAACCGTAAAGTACAGACACTGTAAAAAAGCCGAAGAAAAATCCGGATGAAAAAAGACGGCGATTTCTTGTATCTGGGGAGGAAAAATGATATAATAATACGATTTCCGGCCTGTGCCGGGCAAACTGGAGAAAAGAGGTCGAAACGATGACGTACAAAGAGGAATTTATCACATTTATGGTGCGCTCCGGCGTGCTTACCTTTGGGGATTTTACCACGAAGTCCGGACGGAAGACCCCTTATTTCGTCAACACCGGGAACTACAAGACCGGGGCCCAGGCGGCCAAGCTGGGAGACTACTACGCCGCCTGCATTCAGGAGCATATGCCGGAGGGAATTACCTGCCTGTTCGGCCCCGCCTACAAGGGGATCCCTCTGGCGGTGTCCGCCGCGGCCTCTCTGTACCGGAACTATGACCGGGACCTGCCTTACTGCTTCAACCGCAAGGAGGCCAAGGACCACGGCGAGGGTGGTTCCATGGTGGGCTACAAGCCACAGGACGGAGATGATGTGGCCATTATTGAGGACGTGGTCACCGCTGGCACCGCCGTCCGGGAGTCTATCGCGCTGTTTAAGCATGTGGCCAAGGTCAACATGAAGGCCCTGTTCGTGTCGGTGGACCGGATGGAGCGGGGCACCCGGGACTGCTCCACCCTGGATGAGCTGCGCCAGGACTATGGTATCCAGGTTTACCCCATCGTTACCGTCCGGGAGGTCATCGCCTTCCTCCATAATAACCCTGTGGATGGCAAAGTCTATATTGACGACGAGATGAAGGCTAAAATGGAAGCCTACCTGGCGGAGTACGGGGCCAAAGCATAAACCCATAACCCCCCGTTCCCTTGGAGAGCATGGGGGGCATCAGGGGGTAACTGGTCCCCCCTGAAAATGCGGTGTGCGAAGCGCATATGTTTTTCCCGCAGGAGAAAACCCGCATTTTGAATGGAGGCGTACCTGGCAGAGTACGGAGCCAAGGGCTGAGAGAGCCTTTGATTGGAGGTGCTGGAATGAACTGTCCATACTGTGGCGGATCAATGCTGGAAGGGACGTTCCACGACAGGGGAGACAGCTATATTCTACCGGCCGGGGAGGTGCCTCCCAAGCTCTGGACCAAGGCTGTCCTGAAGAAAAAGCACGCCATTTTGCTGCCTCCGGAGTCCTTTGGCGCTGTGTGGGCACAGCGGCCAAGTGCGTTCTGGTGCGGGATATGTAAAAAAATGCTGGTAGACTATGAGGAGCTGATGTCCCAGGCTGAGGGGCAAGGTACTGAGGGAAAGGAATAGGTCCCATGGCAGAACAAGGAAAGCACCGCCATGCCGGCCACCGGCAGCGGATGAAAACAGAATTTCTGACCCGTGGGTTGGAGGGCTGGCCGGACCACAGGGTGCTGGAGCTGCTGTTGTTTTACGCCATTCCCCAGGGGGATGTGAACGCCACCGCCCACGACCTGATCGACCGCTTTGGCTCTCTGGCCGGGGTGTTGGACGCCTCGGTGGACGAGCTGACAAAGGTGCTGGGGGTGGGGGAGCACACCGCGCTTCTGCTGCGGCTTATCCCCGCTCTGGGCAGGCGCTACCAGATGGACAGGAGCGACCTGGGAAAGATTATCAACAGCATCCACCAGGCTGAGGAGCTCCTGGGTCCCTATTTTTTTGGAGCCAGAAACGAGATGGTCTATGGCCTCTTCCTGGACAGCAAGCGAAAGGCCCTGGGTGTCCGACTGGTGTCAGAGGGCAGCATCTCTGCCTGTGACATCAATATCCGGCGTATTTTGGAGGAGGCGGTGGGTCTGCGTGCCTCCAGGCTGTATCTGGCCCATAACCACATCAGCAATCTGGCCCTTCCCTCCGACGCCGACTGGCAGGCCACTGATGTCATCCGCAGCGCCCTGCTGCCCGCTGGGGTGACGCTGGAGGACCATCTGATCTTCGTGGACGGGGACGTGGTGTCCCTGATGGAGACAGAGCGCCGGCAGGGCCGTCCCATGTATCAGCTGTTATAAGTACCCGCTCCTCCCCCTGCAAAAACGGTGGGAGGAGCGAAAAACTCTTGTGTTGGAACAAATGTTCTGATATAATGAGGAGTAATCTGTATAGACTACTGGCGAGGTGAAGGGAATGCCCAAATTTGAAGTGGTTTCAGAATATACCCCCAGCGGCGACCAGCCGGAGGCCATTCAGGCTCTGGCCCGGGGGATCGAGATGGGGCTGGACGAGCAGACCCTGCTGGGAGTGACCGGCTCGGGCAAGACCTTCACCATGGCCAAGATCATCGAGAAGGTCCAGCGTCCCACCTTGGTACTGGCCCATAACAAGACTCTGGCCGCCCAACTGTGCGCCGAGTTTAAGGAATTTTTCCCCAACAACGCGGTGGAATACTTCGTGTCCTACTACGACTACTACCAGCCGGAGGCCTATATCCCCCATACGGATACCTTTATCGAAAAGGACTCCGCCATTAATGAAGAGATCGACCGTCTCCGCCTGTCCGCCACCGCCTCCCTGCTGGAGCGGCGGGACGTGATCGTGGTATCCTCGGTGTCCTGCATCTACGGCCTGGGCGAGCCGGAGGATTTTGAGAAGATGATGGTTTCCCTCCGGGTGGGCGCCCAGATGGAGCGGGACGAGATGCTGAAAAAGCTGGTGGCCATCCGCTACGAGCGCAACGACATCGCCTTTGAACGCAATATGTTCCGTGTCCGGGGAGACACGGTGGAGATCTGGCCAGCCTACTGGAAGGACACGGCCATCCGGGTGGAGTTTTTCGGGGACGAGATCGACCGCATCAGCGAGATCAATGTGGTCACCGGCACCCCCATCCGTCGGCTGACCAATATCCCTATCTGGCCTGCCACCCACTATGTCACTCCCAAGGAGAAGATGGACGCCGCTATCCAGGAGATCTACAAGGAGTTGGAGGAGCGGGTGGCTTTCTTCGAATCGGAGAACAAGCTCATTGAGGCCCAGCGCGTCAAGCAGCGCACCATGTACGACGTGGAGATGATGCAGGAGCTGGGCTACTGCTCAGGCATTGAGAATTACTCACGGGTGATTGAAGGCCGCCCCGTCGGCTCGCCTCCCCATACCCTGCTGGACTATTTCCCAAAAGACTTCGTTCTGTTTATCGACGAGAGCCATGTCACCCTGCCCCAGGTGCGGGCCATGTACAATGGGGACCGGGCCCGCAAGACCACCTTGGTGGACTACGGCTTCCGCCTGCCCTGCGCCTTTGACAACCGGCCGCTGAAATTTCCGGAGTTTGAGCAGCGGGTCAACCAGGTGGTCTATGTATCCGCTACCCCTGGGGAGTACGAGCGCACCCGCTCCGGACAGATTGTGGAGCAGGTCATCCGGCCCACCGGTCTGCTGGATCCCCGTATTGAGATCCGTCCCGTAGAGGGCCAGATCGACGACTTGATCGGCGAGATAAACCAGCGTACCGCCAGGAACGAGCGGGTGCTGGTCACCACCCTGACCAAAAGGATGGCGGAGGATCTGACCGCCTATCTCCAGGGGGCGGGGATCAAGGTGCGCTATATGCACCACGACATCGATGCCATGGAGCGCATGGAAATTATCCGGGATCTGCGCCTGGGTGCCTTCCATGTGCTGGTGGGGATCAACCTGCTGCGGGAGGGGCTGGATCTGCCTGAGGTGTCCTTAGTGGCCATTCTGGACGCGGACAAGGAGGGATTTCTCCGAAGCGAGACTTCCCTCATCCAGACCATCGGCCGGGCGGCCCGAAACGCCGAGGGCATGGTCATCATGTACGCCGACACCATCACACCCTCCATGCGCCGGGCCATGGATGAGACGGAGCGGAGGCGGGAGAAGCAGGACGCCTTCAACAAGGCCCACGGCATCGTACCCAAGACAGTCATCAAATCGGTGCGGGCTCTGCTGGATATCTCTGCCGAAGGGGAGGATACCCCGGAGAAGAAGGGCGAGGTCCAGGGCCTCACTAAACAGCAGAAGGCAGAGCGGATCGCCCGTCTGGAAAAAGAGATGCGCGAGGCTGCCAAGATGCTGGAGTTCGAGCTGGCGGCCGCCCTGCGGGACCAGATCATTGAACTGCGGGGGAAATAACCGTGAGCGCAAAATTTTCTATGGGTAGAAACTGTGTGGAGATATTCGATTTTTGGTGTAATGACCGGGAAAGTAACGATCCCTACGGCACCGAGTTCAAGGTTCGTGTGTGCTCCAATGGCGAGGACAATTACGGAGAGAGCGAGGAAGAATATGTCGGCACCGGCTCTTGGATGTGCGGGATCGAAGAGGTCAGGAACTTTGTGGGTCAACTGGATGAGATGAATCATCTCCAGGGGAAACACGCTGAGATCAAAGATGTTTCCTACGGAGGCAGGCTGTGCTTCGATCTGGACCGCATGGGCCATGTTCAGGTCAGCGGTACGCTGTTTGGTGTGTATGGGATCCAAAGCCTCAAATTTGAATTCACAGGGGATCAGACCGCCCTGGGACCCTTTTTGGACGGCCTGCGTGAATGTTTGAGGGGATGAGCCAATGGTCATGCCCAGGCGCAAACAAAACCGCCTGACCGATTGCGACTATGGCCGACCGGGGTATTATTTCATCACGATTTGCACCTGCGGAAAGAGGCATACACTTGGGACTGCCGTAGGGGCCGATGCTGGTGCGTTATTTAAAACGCTCTGTCACCGTAGCGTGGGATGAACCAGTGTGGCAGGATGATTATTACGACCACATCATCCGCAACGACCGGGACTATCGACGCATCTGGCAATACATCGACACCAATCCCGCCAAATGGCGGGAGGACCGCTACTACTGTGATATGGAGAGAGAAAATGACCGTGCTCAACCGGCTGAAATGCCTTAATTCCCTGCATTTGAAACTATTGGCGATGGCGCTGATGCTGTGTGACCATATGTGGGCCACAGTGATTCCCGGGGCCGCGTGGATGACCAGTATAGGCCGGCTGGCCTTTCCCATCTTTGCCTTCCAGATTGCGGAGGGCTTTGCCCGCACCCATCATTTCAAAGGATATCTGGGGCGGATCTTTCTGTTTGCCCTGATCTCCGAGATCCCCTTTAATCTGATGTACGGGGGGAATGTGATCTATCCCTTCCATCAGAACGTGCTGTTCACCTTCTGTCTGGCCCTGCTGATGCTGCGTCTGGCCCGGGCTGGGGCGGAAAAAGGCGGTCTCTGGCGCTATCTGACCCTTGGAGTGGCCTGCTGGCTGGGCTATGTTCTGGGCCAGCTGTCTATGGTGGACTACGGCGGTCTGGGGGTGCTGACGGTGCTGCTGTTCTGGGTGTGCCGGGAGCTGCCCTTTGGCTGGCTGGCGGAGCTGGCTGGGCTGTGGATCATCAACGGCGTGCTGATGGGCGGGATGCAGTTTCCAATCTCTCTGGGAGGACTGGAGTTCTCCTTCCCGCAGCAGGGGCTGGCCGTGCTGGCCTTGCTCCCTATTTGGATGTATAACGGGCGGCGAGGGCCCGGCGGGCGGGGATTCCAATATTTCTGCTATGCCTTTTATCCCGTCCATATTTTGATCCTGGCTGTGCTGTGGATCTACATACTGTAAGAGAAATGAGGCGATCCCGTGGCAAAGCAGAAGGATGAAAAAACCAATGTGATGCGGATCTTGGACCAAAAAGAGATCCCCTATACCCCCCACACCTATCCCCACGAAGAGGGGGAGGCGGTGGACGGGGTGACGGTGGCCGGGATCATGGGCCAGGACCCGGAGTGTGTGTTCAAAACGCTGGTGGCCCGGGGGGCGTCCGGTGCCTTGTATGTCTTTGACATCCCGGTGGCCGACAGCCTGGACCTGAAAAAAGCGGCCAAGGCGGTAGGGGAAAAGTCCGTCGCCATGCTCCACCAGAAGGAGCTGCTCCCCCTGACAGGCTATGTCCACGGGGGCTGCTCGCCCATCGGCATGAAGAAGCAGTACCCCACGGTGTTCCATGAGACAGCGGAGATTCTGGATACCATTATCGTGTCCGCCGGTAAAATCGGCTGTCAGGTGGAGCTTTCACCCACAGACCTGATTGGGCTGGTTGGGGCGGAGACCGCCGATCTGACTGTTTGAAAAGGAGAAGACTATGTCTACCAGCCCCGAATTTGTTACCTATCTCTGCGAACAGCTGGAGGGAACGGGGGAAGTCCGCTCCCGCAAGATGTTCGGAGAGTATATGGTGTATCTCAACGACAGGCCTGTGCTGCTGGTGTGCGACGACACCCCCTTTGTCAAGATGCTCCCCTGTGTGGAAGGGCTGCTGGGAGACCGCCCCTCCGCCGCCCCCTATGAGGGGGCCAAGCCCCACTATGTCCTGGACCCGGACGACGGGGAAACCCTGCGCCGGGCGGCGGAGCTGGTGTCCCCAAACAGTCAACCGCCCAGGAAACGGAGGAAGCAGACATGAGAGAGCAAGCAGACAGGGAAAAATTCCAATACCTCCCCACCGCTGAAAACGGGTTTCTCCTGCTGGGAAAATCGGAGGAGGGGGGCTGGACGGTGCTGGAGGAGTCCGGGCCGAGCCCGGCTCCTGAGCCGGAGCCAGAGGAGCCGGCGGGAATTTATCCCTGCCCCTGCTGCGGATTTCTTACCTTCCCCGTGCCCAAAGAGGAGGCCCTGGCCTATATCTGTCCGGTGTGCTTCTGGGAGAACGACCTGTTTGATCCCGGCGAGGACGACCCCAGCGATGAGAACCGCGGCATGACCCTGCGCCAGGGCCGGGAAAACTACCGGAAATGGGGGGCGGTGCGGGAGGACCTGGTCCGCTTCGCCCGGGAGCCCCGACCGGAGGAAATGAGACTGGATCCTTCGACTCCCTGGGATGCGGCATTTCCCCGGAACATTCAGCCCAACATGGATGAAATCGCCCGCTGGGTAGGCAGTCCACTGTTTTTCCGGCTCCAGAGCTGGATGGAGAACACTTACGGGGTGAAGCCCGCCATCGAGTTCAGCGGGTGTTCCATGGATCGTGGCTGGAACGTGAAGTATAAAAAGGGATCCGGGGCCCTGTGCGCCTGCTACATCCGGGCGGGCTGGTTTACCGCCCTGGTGACGGTGGGGGCAAAGCAGATGGAGGAACTGAACGCCCTGCTGCCCACCTTTTCCCCGGCCTTTCAAACCGTGTTTGAGAATACCCCGCTGTTCAACGGCGGCAAGTGGCTGGTGCTGGATGTGAAGCGGGAGGAGCAGCTGGAGGATGTCCGACGGCTGGTCCTGCTGAAGGCCGGACCGCCCAAAGGGAAACAATAAGGAGAACCAGATCATGCATACTCATATTACCGTCAAAGGCGCACGGGTGAACAACCTGAAGAATATCGACGTGTCCATCCCAAGGGACAAGCTGGTGGTGCTCACCGGCCTGTCCGGGTCGGGTAAATCCTCCCTGGCTTTTGACACCATCTACGCCGAAGGGCAGCGCCGCTATGTAGAGTCCCTATCCTCCTATGCCCGGATGTTTCTGGGCCAGATGGAGAAGCCGGATGTGGACTACATCGACGGCCTGTCCCCGGCTATTTCCATCGACCAAAAGACCACAAGCAAGAATCCCCGCTCCACCGTGGGGACGGTGACCGAGATCTACGACTACCTCCGGCTGCTGTGGGCCAGGGTGGGCACGCCTCACTGCCCCATCTGCGGCAAGGAGATCCGTCAGCAGACCATAGACCAGATTATCGACCAGGTGCTGGCCCTGCCGGAGGCCACCCGTATCCAGGTCATGGCTCCTGTGATCCGGGGAAAGAAGGGGGAGCACGCCAAAGTTTTTGAGGACGCCCGAAAGTCGGGCTATGTCCGCTGCCGGGCGGATGGCATCACCTATGACCTGTCCGAGGAGATCAAGCTGGAGAAAAACAAGAAGCACGATATTGAAATCGTGGTGGACCGGCTGGTCATTCGGGAGGATATCACACGCCGGCTTACCGACAGCGTGGAGATCGCCTCCAACCTGGCGGGGGGCCTGGTGGTCATCAACGTGGTGGGGGAAGACCGGGATATCCTGTTCTCCCAGAACTACGCCTGTGAGGACTGCGGCATATCCATTGAGGAGCTCACCCCCCGGATGTTCTCCTTCAACAATCCCTTTGGGGCCTGTCCCACCTGTATGGGCCTGGGCTCCCAAATGAAGATCGACCCGGACCTCATCATGCCAAACAAGAATCTATCCATCGTCGAGGGGGGGATCACCGCCTCTGGCTGGAACAACATCAAGTCGGACGGAATCTCCCGGATGTACTTTGACGCATTGGCCAAGAAATATAAGTTCAAGCTGAACACCCCCATCAAGGACCTGCCGAAGGAGGTGCTGGACGTTATCCTCTACGGCACGGGCGGGGAAAAGCTGACCCTCCACTATGACCAGCCCAGGGGCCAGGGCACCCTGTACCAGCCCTTTGAGGGCATCGTCACCAATCTGGAGCGCCGCTATCGGGAGACCCAGTCCGACGGTATGAAGCGGGAGCTGGAGGAGTGTATGTCCCAGTGCCCCTGCCCTACCTGCCAGGGGCGCAGGCTGAAAAAGGAGTCCCTGGCCGTCACCGTGGGAGGGCTGGATATCGACAGCTACTGCCACAAGAGCGTCAGCGACGCCCTGAACTTCATGGAGCGGCTGGAGCTGAATCCCACCCAGACCATGATCGCCGCCCAGATCGTCAAGGAAATCAAAAGCCGGCTGGGCTTTCTACGCTCCGTGGGCTTGCAGTACCTGACCCTCAGCCGGGAGGCGGGGACCCTGTCCGGCGGCGAGAGCCAGCGGATCCGGCTGGCTACCCAGATCGGTTCCTCTCTCATGGGGGTGCTGTATATCCTGGACGAGCCCTCCATCGGTCTGCACCAGCGGGACAACGACAAGCTGCTTGCCACCCTGAAGGAGCTGCGGGATCTGGGCAACACCCTGCTGGTGGTGGAGCACGACGAGGACACCATGCGGGAGGCGGACTATATCATCGACGTGGGTCCCGGCGCAGGAGTTCATGGCGGCCAGATCGTGGCCGCCGGCACCCCGGAGGAGGTCATGAACACCCCCGGCTCTATCACCGGGGACTACCTGTCCGGCCGCAAAAAAATCCCCGTTCCCACCCAGCGCCGGAGAGGGAATGGGAAGTATTTGAAGATATTTGGGGCCAGGGAGAACAACCTGCGGGGCGTGGATGTGGAGTTTCCCCTGGGTACCTTTACCTGTGTTACCGGGGTATCCGGATCGGGCAAATCCTCCCTGGTCAACGAGATCCTGTTTAAGAAGCTGGGAGCTGATTTGAACCGGACCAAGACCAGAGCTGGGAAGCACGACCGCATCGAGGGGGAGGAGTTTCTGGACAAGGTCATCAACATCGACCAGTCCCCCATTGGCCGCACGCCCCGCTCCAACCCCGCCACCTATACCGGCCTGTTCAACGATATCCGGGACCTGTTTGCCTCCACCCCCGACGCCAAAAGCCGGGGCTATGGCCCTGGACGCTTCTCCTTCAACACCAGGGGCGGCCGGTGCGAGGCCTGTACCGGCGACGGGCTCATCAAGATCGAGATGCACTTTTTGCCCGATATCTATGTCCCCTGCGAGGTGTGCAAGGGCAGGCGGTACAACCGGGAGACGCTGGAGGTGCGCTACAAGGGCAAGAACATCTACGAGGTGCTGGAGATGACGGTGGATGAGGCCCTGCCCTTCTTTGAAAATCTGCCCCGCATCTATAACCGCCTGAAAACCCTGGAGGAAGTGGGGCTGGGCTATGTGAAGCTGGGCCAGCCCTCCACCGAGCTGTCCGGCGGCGAGGCCCAGCGGGTCAAGCTGGCTACTGAGTTGTCCAAGCGATCCACAGGCAAGACCATCTATATCCTGGACGAGCCTACAACGGGCCTCCACTCCGCCGACGTCCACAAGCTGATCGAGGTCCTCCAGCGGCTGGTGGAGGGGGGGAACACGGTGGTGGTCATCGAGCACAACCTGGATGTCATTAAGACAGCCGACCACATCATCGACCTGGGCCCCGAAGGGGGCGACGGCGGCGGGACCATTGTGTGTACCGGCACGCCGGAGGAGGTGGCGGCCTGTCCGGCCAGCTATACCGGGCAGTATCTGAAAAAGCTGCTGAGATAACGCCGCCGCCAGAGCCCCCAAAATTCGGAGCCGAAGGCGGAGAATTTCCGGAGGCGGAATTCATTTCCGCCGAGGATTTTAATGATAAGGGCCCCCATCCCGGCCCGCCGGGATGGGAGCGGGCGACGGCGGGGGGACCATTGTGTGTACCGGCACGCCGGAGGAAGTGGCGGCCTGTCCGGTCAGCTATACCGGGCAGTATCTGAAAAAGCTGCTGAGATAACGCCGCCGCCAGAGCCCCCAAAAATTCGGAGCCGAAGGCGGAGAATTTCCGGAGGCGGAATTTACTTCCGCCGAGGATTTTAATGATAAGGGCCCCCATCCCGGCCCGCCGGGATGGGAGCGGGCGACGGCGGGGGGACCATCGTCCGCGCTGGCACGCCGGAGAAGGCGGCGGCCTGCTAGTGGGCCCCTCCGGCCGTCGGGGGGATGGTCTCAAGGTCCCCGGCCAGGGCCATCCCCGTTTTGAGACCGAGGCGAAAGCCCTGCACGGCAAAAAAAGTGGTCACCGCTTCCAGAGATTCCCGTTGGAGGGGGCCCAGTTCGTTTTCCAACAGATCAAACCACATGGTTTCCCCATCATCCTTGGGTTGGCTTTCAATGTAGGACTTGATATAATGGGCGTACATCCATTTCATGAGATCTGACATATAAACACCTGCTGACAACTTTTAAAGTTGCCTTTATTATACACAACATTTAATGTTATGTCAAGGGGTTACGAGAGAAATGAAGATTATTTTGCCCGGTATTGCGGAGCGGCTGCAGCCATTACGTCAGGAACAAAATAAAACCCAGCAAGAGATGGCCAACATGCTGGAGTGTACAGTACAACACTATCAACGAATCGAGTATGGCAAAGTGAACCTCCCATCCACGACTTTAATCTTTCTGGCCGACTATTTTGGCGTCACCACCGACTATCTATTGGGACGTACAGAGGAAAGGAAATAAGACAAATGACTTTTGAACGGATTACCTCCCCGGACCATCCGGCCTTTGACCGCGCCTTTGCCCTGTATACAATCAGTTTTCCTCTCCACGAACAGCGTACACGAGAGAAGCAGGAGCGAGTGTTGTCCCATCCGGAATATCACTTCGATGTTATCTGGGAGGGAGAAACCTTTGTGGGGATTCTTCTGCACTGGGAGGAGGAGGGCTTTTCCTATGTGGAGCACTTTGCTACCGATCCGGCTCTCCGGGGCCAGGGGCTGGGAGCCAGGGCTCTGGAGCTGTTGAACAGCAGGGGCAAAAGCGTGGTGCTGGAGATCGATCCGCCGGTGGACGAACTCTCCATCCGCCGAAAGGGCTTTTATCAGCGGGCTGGCTTCTGGGAGAATCCCTTTCTCCATGTCCATCCGCCCTACCGCCCCCAATTCAAAGGTCATCCCCTGACGGTGATGACCTATCCCACCCCCTGGGACAGGGGGACATATGAGACGTTTTGGGTCTGCCTGCGGGACACCGTGATGGCGGACTGTAAAACGGACGAACAATGAGGTGTTCCATGGATATTTTCCAGTTCTTGACCGACACCACTGGGGGCAAATGCCTGTTCACCATGCTGGTGTCTATGGTCCCCATCATCGAGCTGCGGGGCGGCCTGCCCTTCGGGGTGGCTCTCGGCCTGCCCTATTACCTGGCGTTCCCGGCGGCGGTCCTGGGCAACCTTATCCCCGCCCCCTTTATCATCGTCTACATCCGCCGGATCTTTGAGCTAATGCGCAGGTATATGCCAAGGCTTAACGGCCTGGTGGACAAGCTGGAAAAGAAGGCCCACCTGAAGGGGCAGAAGGTCCAGAAATACCAGTATCTGGGACTGTGGATCTTTGTGGCCATCCCCCTGCCCGGTACCGGGGCCTGGACCGGCTCTCTGGCGGCCGCCTTTTTGGGGATGCGGTTGAGGAAAGCCCTGCCCGCTGTGGTCATGGGCGTGCTGACCGCCGGGTGTATCATGCTGGCTCTGACCCATGTAGGGATCAACCTATTCTCCGGCACCATGTAGCGGACGGCAGAGAAGGGTCGGGGGGAAACACCAGCGGCCCGCCTTCCGCATAGGATGGCCCGGAGGTGTTGCTCTGTGGAGATGATATGGGATACCCTGCTGGCGGCTGTATGTGTGTTGGGACTGGCCTTTGTGGCCTGGTGGCTCTTTGGCCGCCTGTTTCGTCCTATGCCGGGTCAGGGAGTGCGGGTGCTCATCCCCGGCCGGGGGGAGGGGGAGGACCTGGAGCAGACCCTGCGGGCTTTTATGTGGCTCCGGGGACTGGGACTGCTGGACTGCCCCATTATCATCGCTGACCTTGGCCTGACCCCCAAGGGCTGGGAGCTGGCCCTGCGGCTGACGGCCCGCTGGCCTGGGGTAGTGCTGTGGCCAGCCTCTGACCTGCCGGACTACATAGCGAGGAGCTGAACCAGGGGGCGGCCGGAGGCCGCCCCTATCCAATATCAGGAGATGCAAAGGAGGGAAACGACGCCATGGAACAGCGGGAATTAGAGCTGGTCGAGGGCACCGTTTCCGTGGTCATCTACCAGAACGAGGACAACGGCTACACCATCCTGAAGCTGGATGTACGGGATGAGGAGGTCACCGTAGTTGGCACCATGCCCGGTGTGGCCCCCGGAGAATACCTATCTGTCCGGGGCCGCTGGACCCGCCACCCTACCTATGGGGTGCAGCTCAAGGCCCAGGTAGTGGAGCGCCGACTGCCACAGGGATTGAAGGAGATCTTCCATTACCTGTCCTCCGGGGCTGTGAAGGGTATCGGAAAGGCCACCGCCCGGCTGGTCATCGAGGAGTTCGGGGAGGAGGCCCTGACAGTCATCGAGGACGACCCGGCCCAGCTCACGAAAATAAGGGGCATCTCACCCAGGCGGGCCCGCCAGATCGGAGAGGCATTCCGCCAGCAGATGGGCACCCGCCGGCTGGTGGAGTTTTTGACCGAGCATCAGCTCCCTCTGGAGCTGGCCGCCCTCCTTCACCGGGCCTACGGCGACGTGGCGCTGGAGGTGGTGCGGGCCAACCCCTATCTGCTGGTCAATGAGGAATTCCGGGTGGAATTCTCCCAGGCGGACGGCCTGGCTCTGGCCCTGGGGGTGGGCCATGAGGACCCCTTGCGTCTGGAGGCCGGGCTCCTCTTTGAGATGGCCCACAATAACCTGAACAACGGGCACACCTTCCTGCCCCGGCGCAAGCTGGTGGAGGCCACGGGCGTACTGCTGGAGGTGCCCTGCCAGATGCTGGAGGACTGCCTGACCACCCTGCTGGACCGGGGAGAGGCGGAGCTGGAGCGTATCGCCGGACAGGAAGCGGTCTATCTTCCAGCCCTCCACGACGCGGAAGCCTTTATCGCCCAGCGTTTGGGGGAGATGAGCGCCAGCCGGCTCCTTCCGCCCGATGGGCTGGACAGGCTCATCGACCGCATCCAGCGGGAGCAGCGCATCACATACGCCCCCCAGCAGCGCCAAGCTGTGGAGCTGGCCGCGGAGCGGCAGGTCATGCTTTTGACCGGCGGGCCGGGTACGGGAAAGACCACCTGCCTGCGGGGCGTACTAGACCTGTTTGACAGAATGGGCTTAGAGACCGCCCTGGCGGCCCCTACGGGACGGGCGGCCAAGCGGCTGGGTGAGCTGTGCGGAACAGAGGCGTCTACCATCCACAGGTTGCTGGAGACGGGCTTTGACCCCCACTCCGGCCGGCTGGTCTTTGCCAAAAACTCCTACGCACCCCTCCAGGCAGACGCTGTCATCGTGGATGAGACCTCGATGGTAGACGTGCCGCTGATGGCCGCCCTGCTGGATGCCCTTGAGGGGGACTGCCGCCTGGTGCTGGTGGGCGATCCAGACCAGCTGCCTTCGGTGGGGCCTGGCAACCTGTTTGCCGATCTCATCCGAAGCAAGGTGGTGCCCACTGTCCGGCTGACGGAGATCTTCCGCCAGGCCGCTCAGAGCGCCATTGTCCGCAACGCGCATCTGGTCAACAGAGGAGAACTGCCTGACTTGCGGGCCAACGACAGCGACTTCTTTTTCCTGTCCCGTCGGGACCCCCAGAGCGTGTTGGACACTATCGTAGATCTCTGCCGCCGCCGTCTGCCCGAGCGGATGGGGATTCCCGCCGACCAGATCCAGGTCCTGTCGCCCACCCGGCGGCGGGGCACAGGGACCCGGGCGCTGAACCAGGTGCTGCAGCAGGCCCTGAACCCGCCCCGGGAGGACAAGGGGGAGCGCAGGTTCGGTGACTGGGTATTCCGCGCCGGGGACAAGGTGATGCAGGTGCGGAACAACTACGATATCCTCTGGCGGGAGGAGGGGGGCACCTCATCAGGCATGGGGATGTTCAACGGGGACATCGGGGTGATCCGCTCCATTCAGGGGGAGATCATCACCGTGGACTTTGACGGCAAGGTGGTAGAGTACACTCCAGATATGCTGGGAGAGCTGGAGCCCGCCTTTGCTGTGACAGTACACAAGGCCCAGGGCAGCGAGTACAGGGCGGTCATCCTGGCTGCGCTGGAGGGGGCACCTATGCTCATGACCCGGGGCGTGCTGTATACCGCGATTACCCGCGCCAGGGAGCTGTTTATCATTGTAGGGGACCAGGGGACAGTGGCCCAGATGGTGGCCAATGACCGCCAGACCCGGCGGTACTCTGGCCTAAGGGCCCGGTTGGCGGAAGGGAGCTGGACAAGGAATGAATAAAGCGGCGGCGCTCTTTCAAGGCTGGCCGGAAACCATGGTGTGGTCCTGCCTCCAGGGCTGTATGGGACAGGTGCTGGTGGAAGGCGGGGAAGAGCCCGCCTCCGCGGCGGCCCTGATCGGGGATTTCGCCTTTTTCGCCGGCCGCCCGGACAGGGCGCTTGCCCAGAAAGCGGAAGCGTCTATCCTGGTCCCCGGAGACCAGGGATGGGCCTGTCTGCTGGAGGAGGTCTGGGGGGCGAAGATTATACCCTGGACCCGGTACGCCACGGAGAAGGATCCAAGCTCCTTTTGCCGGGCCAAGCTGGAGGGCTATGCCGGTCCGCCGACGGGATTTGAACTGCGGCCGATGGACGGCGCTCTCTATACACAGGCCATGAAAGAGGATTGGAGCAGGGATCTGTGCGCCCTATTTGAGGACGGACTGGATTACGAGGCACGGGGGATAGGGGTGGCCGTCCTGTGCGGAGGGGAACTGGTAGCGGGAGCCTCCTCCTACGCCGTATACCGGGACGGGATTGAAATTGAGATCGATACCCGGCCGGACCAGCGGGGAAAAGGACTGGCCACCGCCTGTGGGGCGCGGCTCATTTTGGACTGTTTGGACCGGGGGCTATATCCCAGCTGGGACGCCCATGACAAGCGATCCGCCCATCTGGCCCAAAAACTGGGCTATCGTCTGGCCGGGGCCTACCGGGCCTATTTAAACATGGAAAGGCCGGCTCCGGGCCTTCCTGTTCCGTGAGAGCCCGAAGCTGGCCAATCAGCAGCGGTATTTACCCCAGGATGCCCAGATGCTCAAGGAGTATTTTGATTCCCATGAGCATAAGGATCAGCCCCCCCGCCAGTTCCGCCTTACCGCGGAAGCGGGCGCCAAAGAGAGCGCCTACCTGGACCCCCGCAGCGGACAGAAGAAAGGTGGTCAGACCGATGAAGGTGATGGCGGGCAGGATATCCACCTGAAGAAAGGCGAAAGTGACCCCCACCGCCAGCGCGTCGATGCTGGTCGCCAGCGCCAGAGGGAGCATGGAGCGGAAGGAGAAGGAGCAGTCTACGTCCTCGCTCTCTTCACGGGACTCCCGCACCATGTTGATACCGATGATGGACAAAAGGAGAAAGGCGATCCAGTGGTCCACTGTGGAGATGAAGGCCTGGAACTGGATGCCGAGCAGCCAGCCAAGCAGCGGCATCATGGCCTGAAAGCCTCCGAAATAGAGACCGCAGGTGAGATTATGGACCGGGCGAAGATGATCTGCTGACAGACCTTTGCACACCGAAACGGCAAAGGCGTCCATAGACAGGCCTACGGCGAGAATGAACAGCTCGAATAAACTCATATTGACCTCCTACCCTGATAGACCGGCACAGGCCGAGCATAGAAAAAAAGACCTGCCTGTTGCGGAACAGGCAAGTCTCATCGTTTCAGGTCCGGCCAGAAGGGCAATATCCCCATCAGTATGTTGACCGGGCCACGCTCATGCGCCGACTACTCCCTTACTTGGAATCTAACCATAGCATGACCGGCCGTCCCTTGTCAACCTATTTTTTGGACTTCCTTTCCATGACTGAAAAAAATGAAGAAAAAGTGTTGACAGATGGAAGCAGCTGTGGTAATATAACCCTTGCGCTGAACAGTACAGCGCCAACTGAATCGGATGCGCGAGTGGTGGAATTGGTAGACTCGCTGGCTTCAGGTGCCAGTGCTCGCAAGGGCGTGCGGGTTCGACTCCCGCCTCGCGCACCACGTCGGAGCAAACGTCATATCGTTTGCTCCGACTTTTTTTATGAAAAGTCAGAGCGCACCCATTTTATTGCTCCTCCTTTCCAAATCACAACCGCTGCGCTGGGCTGCGATTTGGTGTCGCCGCTTTGCGGCGTTTTTTTGATTTTGCAGAAATATCGGCTTTAACTGTCCTTTTCGTTTTGGCCTCGTCAGTTTCTGCTCGGTTCCACCCTTGGGAATAAAATTACGCAGGCTGATAGAGCTGCCCTGTCTCCCTCAGGAGGGCCGCCCTGTATGCAACTGCGCTCTGAAATAGGACAAACCGGCGACGCCCTATGGTGTCATGGTCTACCGCGGTCACATAGACTGTGATGGGGCAACCCCCAGAAGGGAGTAATACAACAATGGGTATTACCAATTCCAATAAGGTGATCAATATGGAGCGCATCGACTGTGATGGGTCCCTGAAGGTCACTCTGGCGCTTACCGCCGCGCCTGATATCGTCACCAATCCCACCGACATCGCTCTGGTGCTGGACCGATCCGGTAGCATGACCGGCGAGCCGCTGGCCAGCATGAAAACTGGTGCCAAGACGTTTATCGATATCATCTCCGAGTCCACCGGGGGCCAGGCGTCGGGAGAGATTGGCTCCGGCAGCCGCATCGGCATCGTCAGTTTTTCCAGCACAGCCGTGCAGGACACCCAGCTGATCACCTCTGTGGCAACACTGAAGAACGCCGTAGACGCTCTGTCGGCCGGCGGCAGCACCAACCACGCCGACGCCTTTACGAAGGCCATCTCGCTATTTGATCCCAGTTCCAGCAACGCCAAGGTCATTGTCATGTTCACCGATGGCAATACCACGGCTGGAGCTCCTCCTGCTCCTGTGGCCGCCGCGGCCCGTGCGCAGGGCATCATCATCTACTGCATTGGCCTGGTCGGGTCGGACGGAGTAGATGTGGAAGTGCTGAACGACTGGGCCAGCGACCCGGCTGCGACCCATGTAGCCGTCACACCTGACACAGCGGACCTGGAGGAGCTCTTTGCGGAGCTAGCCGCCAATATTTCGAAGACAGGAGCCACCAATATTGTGATCAACGAGAAGGTGACGGATGACTTTGTGGTCACCAGTATCCTGAATCCAACGGTGGGCAGCGCCACCATGCTCAATTCCACCTCTCTGCGCTGGACCATCCCCGAATTGGGTGTTTCCGCTCCTGAGAGCGCCACACTGGAATTCTATGTCCGCCATGTGGGGCAGAATCCCGGCACCAAGTTGGTCAATGAATCTATCACCTACTCCGATACCGAGGGGAATGTAGTGGATTTCCCAGAGCCCGCTGTGGCCGTGGAATGTGATGTAGTGGTCAATCCGGAGGAATGTCCTCTCCCGGTAGATTTGACGATCCAGAGCTGTTCGGATGCCGTAGTAGTAGATACGGGGGATGTCTATCTGGAGTCTATGGGAACGATTCTGCAGATGGATGTGACGGTGAAAAACGTTTGCCCCCAAAAGCGGGTCGCTTTGGCCGTTATCCTTACCGAGGTAGATGAGAACGGTACGGAGTATCAGCGGGGGACGAAGGCTGTGACCATCCCGGCCCACAGTTACCCCTCCTGCCGGGATGTACTGGTTAAGTGCATCAAGTTTGTGGTTCCCAAGGACCTGGATGTGTCCGGCGGATCGACCCAGACGATGTGCAGCCCGCGTCAGTTTAAAGCCCGCTTTATTGCCCACAATATCGACAGCGACTACCGCTGCTGTGAGTCCGTTTTGACTCTATAAAACGGATGCCAGCCCAGCAGACCACCGCCAGACAGCGGTGGTACATAGGGAGCTATCTAAATAAATGCAGTCGATCCGCTTGAGAAACAAGCGGATTTTCGGTTTTTAGGCCGTCATTTGCCCTTCCGTCTAAAAAGAAGAGGTACGCATACGGCGTACCTCTTCTTTCACTTATAGGACAGCCCCGTGGAGTCAAGGCTTACATGAGCCACAGGGACTGTAGCCGCGCTGGATCAGCTCCTCCCGGCCGCCGGAATATTCCTGGTAGTTGCCGGGACTTATCTGATTCACACTGCCGCAGGACGGGAGATGGAACTTAATGGAATTGGTATTGAGGACATAACGTCCTGTCTCTCCCTGGGAGGGGGCAGGAGGATCCTCCTCGGAGCGCCAGCTCTCGCCGGTGGCGTAGTCGATGGTCACTCCAGGCTGGACGTTGTAGCAGAAGACACAGAAGGAGAGGCCTGCCCCCTCGTCCTCTACGGAGAAAGCCTCCATCAGGACACCGTCAGCCACCAGATTGTCCCCCTGGAAGATGGGAGTGACCCGGTAGAGCACATGGCAGCCCGTGTCATCCACATAGTCGTCCACCATATCCTCAAAGGGGAGCATCCCCTCCACATTCATATAGCGGGTGCCGGTAATCAGATTTTCCTCATTGGCGTTTTCCCCGGCCAGCTGAAAGCCGATGAGATGGCACCGGTTGTATAGATACTTCCCATCCACCAGGTCGTCATAACGGACCGTGTGCCAGCCGGAGGGCTTTACCATCCCAATCTCTCCCCGCTCCTCTGTTGGCATGATGTCAAGGCAGACATTGGCCCAGGCGGCGCCGCAGCGGCCCAGGGAGTCCAACGGGCTGTATCTCTCAAAGGGCTCGGTGGTCAGATCATCGGGGGAGAAGTAGGGAAGGCCGCCGTTTACCTCCGCATAGGCCTGTCCGGAGTAGGACGGGATATCGGAGGGAGAGAAGCCGTCGCCCGTTAGGACCGGGGCAGGCGCTCCGCAGGAGGCCAAGGAGAGCAGCAGGAGCAGGCCGGTGAGCCATCGGGAAAGCGTTTTACCAGTTATCATGGTGATATCCTCTCTATCTATAACAGAAAGGGCACAGACATCCGTCTGTGCCCTTCTCTTCGGTGGAACCGCTTACTGGACGAACTTGGCGGCAAAGCCCAGAGCGGCCTCGTAGCCCTCGGCCGCGCTCTCCTCCCAGGCGGTCTGGTCTTCAGTGCGCAGGCTGTTGTCAGCGGTCTGCTGCCAGACAGGGTCCTTCTGGGCCACAAAATAGAGGATCTGATAGCCTTCCGCCTCCGTATCCTGGATCACGGTGGTGTCACCAGGCTGGCGAGCGGGATCCAAGGCCCAGTTGGTGTAGACCGCGTCAGAAGTGAGGGCGGTCAGATTGGTCATCAGGCCGCCTCCTGTGGCGGACACAGGGTCCTTGCTGTTGGAAGCAGCCAGGTCAGCGAAGCTGTCCTCAGTGGCGTCGCCGCTCTGCCACTGGGCCAACAGGTCCTCGGCAGAGGACTTGGCCTCGTCGTCGGAGTCGGCAGTCACCAGAATGTTGCGGATGTCAGCGGCAGCTCCATCGTTGCGCTGGCGGTCCTCAAAGCGGACCACATAATAGTAATAGCTGGATCCGCCGTCATACTCGGCCAGAGTCACGTCGCCGGCCTTGCGGGCACTATCAAAGGCCCAATCGGTATAAGAGGAGTTGACGCTGGAGCCGGTTTGGACGCGGGAAACAGCGTCGGAATAGAGGTCCTCGCTGTACTGAGCAGCCAGATCAGCAGGCTCCTCGCCAGCCTCCATCTTAGCCAGGATCTCCTCGGCCTTGGCCTTGACCTCGGCCTTAGCCTCCTCCAGAGCGGCGGCCTGCTCCTCCTCGGTCATCTCAATGGTGTCGCCGTTCTCGTCCGTGGTGTTGACGCTGGCACGGAGCGCCAGCTGGCTGGTGGTAAAGGTGTCCAGAGCGTCCTTGTTCTCCTGGTAGTAGGACTCATAATCGGCCTGGGAATAGGTGTAGGCGGCTTTGTTGGTGCTGGCATAGTCGGACACCAGGGCTTCCCGCTCCAGAAGCTCCAGCAGGTGGTCATAGGTCATATAGGGCCCGTAGTTGCTGCGAATCATCTCGTTGCGGGTGTTGTACTGCCCCACCCAGGCGTTGTTCAGGGTGGTGACCGTCTCGTCCAGGGCAGCCTGACCGTCCTCACTTATGGCATAGCCCTCGGCCACGGCCTTGTCGTAGAGGGCGGTGATGGTGGTCAGATAGTCCACCGCCCCGTCCAGCAGATGGTCATACCAAGTGTCGCCGGTTTCCTGGTCATAGACCTGGTCCTTGGGGTCCTTGGTATAATCAAAACCGGTCTGCAGGCCATACATGGCGTATTGCAGGGTGTTCTGATACATGACATTATAGTAGTACTGCAGGTCGGCCGCGGAATACTTGGTGTCTTGGATGGTGACGGCGGTCATGGACCGCTGGATCAGTCCGCTGTTCAAGACCAAGGTCACAGCGATAGCCGCCACACAGATGACGCCGACCACAGCGTACAGGATGGAGCTGCGGCGGTCAGCCTTCTGTTTGCGCTGGCGCTCCTGGACCCGCTCGTCCGGCCCCTGGCTGGTCTGACCCTGGCGGGTCTTCTTTTCTCTGGATGCACTCACAGTTGTTTCAGTCCTCTCGTTGTGTTCAATGGGAGCCGGCCCAGAGGCGGCCCCACGCCCCTGGCAAGGCAGGGACGACCTGAACTATTATACAGGAAAGCGGCCTGCCTTTCAAGTGTCAGACGGGGAAAAGTAAGGGTTTTACACTT
Source organism: Flintibacter sp. P01028 (assembly GCF_041925235.1). Taxonomy (NCBI): domain Bacteria; kingdom Bacillati; phylum Bacillota; class Clostridia; order Eubacteriales; genus Flintibacter; species Flintibacter sp. P01028. The sequence continues at coordinate 561,410 of NZ_JBHEVC010000001.1, read as the reverse complement.
TATTCACGTTTTTTAGGACGAAAAGAGGCCGCGGTCATAAGACCGCGGCCCAGTTCCAAGCGTTCTATATACCCCGCTCTGGCCGTGTGAGCCCGTTTAAAACCTGCACGAATGGCAGGTGGGTCGCCTCCACACCGCTTTGCCGCTTCCAACTTCCAATCCACCTCAAAGGGGGACCGGGAGGCCTGCGACCCACGGTGTGAGGGGGCATCCCGTTTAAAAAATGTGGGTTTAAAAGAGCCCATCACGCACCGAGCAGGAAAGATCGCTTATTCCTCGTCCTCTTCCTCAAAAAAACGCTCCATAAACAGGTTATAGACCGTATCCAGTTCCTCGTCAGAGTCTGGGGTGGACAACAGTTCCTCGCCATTTTCCACGATGGCCTTCATGATGACCAGCCCGTACTCCTCATCATCGGCATCCACATCGACTGGCTCTCCGGTCTCCTCGTCCTCTGCCACGGCGGGGAACATGGCATAGTAAGTGACACCATTGTGCTCTAGGGTATCGACTAATTCCAGTTCGAACTCGTTGCCCTCTTCGTCGGTGACGGAGATGAAATCTGGGCCGAACTCTTCACTCATAGCAAGCTACCTCCAGCTCTTTCTTCTTCTCTATTTTAACCCGGTGAGAGGAAAAATGCAAGGGCTGGAGGATGTAAAATTTCGCCTGGGTAAAAAGCTGGGGACGGGACACAGCGAGAACGGCCCGTCCCATGGGGAGTGCTCCGGAAAGGGCTTATCCGGGATTATGGGTGGACAAATGGAAAGAATATGCTATAATGGTATCTGTATCATGCCGTTTTTGCCCTTTGGGGAAGCGCGGTGTTGAGCAGTAGTTATCCACCAAGACCATCGGAGCGCGGGGGACAGCCCGCCCCGGTTGGAGGTAGCAACGTGTCTGATCAAAACAACAATAACTCTCTATACGAAAACAGTGAATACCCCTCCCGCCAGCGCCGGACAGCCGACCAGCATCCCCGCCGACGGCCCAGAAAGAAGCGAGGGAGCACGGGCAAAACCATCCTAAAGGTGCTGGGCACCCTATTCCTGGTAGGCCTGTGCACTGGCGCTGTGCTGTGCTGCTTTGGTGCCTACTATGTCCAGACGGTCATTCTACCCGAGGTAGAGGTGAGCATGGACGACTTCCAACTGGGTGAGAATAGCGTCATGTACTACCAGGACAAAGAGACGGGCCGGTATGTGGAGATGACCACCCTGCTCAGTAGTACCAGCTCCGTTTGGGTGGACCTGGAGGAGATGCCGAAATATCTGCCCCAGGCCGCTGTAGCCATTGAGGATCAGCGGTTTTACACCCACCCGGGGGTGGACTGGAAGCGGACGGCCAAAGCTGTTCTGGATATGTTCCTGGGCAACGACATCTCCGGCGGCTCTACCATCACCCAGCAACTCATCAAAAACATGACAGACTATAACGAGACTACGGTGAAGCGGAAGGTCACCGAGATATTCCGTGCCATCCGCTTTACCCAGAACAACAGCAAGGATGACACCCTGGAGATGTATTTGAATATCATCCCCTTGGGTGCAGGCTGTGAGGGGGTAGGCTCCGCCTCGCTGAAGTACTTTGGCAAGCCGGTGAGCGAGCTGACACTGGCTGAGTGCGCCAGCCTGGTGGGCATCACCAACAACCCCTCTAAGTACGGCCCCTATTCCTTCGCCAAGTCTAAAACCAGCACCGGTGAGGTGTGGGATGCCCGGCAGTGGAACAAGTACCGCCAGGAGGTCATCTTGGGAGAGATGCTCAAGCAGGGCATGATCTCCCAGGAGGAGCACGACGAGGCCGTGGCCCAGGAGCTGGTCTTTGTCCGGGCCGAGGGCGAGGAGGCGGAGACCGAGATCTACAACTGGTACGAGGAGACAGTCATCTCCGATGTTCGGGCGGACCTGAAGGAAAAATATGGCTTTTCTGACTCCCGGCTGGATCAGATCATGGCCCGCGGCGGTCTGCGGATCTACACCTGTATGGACCCTGAGATTCAGGCCATTGCTGAGGCGGTGTATGAGGACCGGGCCAATCTGAATTATACCTCTAAGAGCGGCCAGCAGATGCAGTCCTCCATCACCATCATCGACAATGAGACCGGGGACGTGGCGGCTATTGTGGGCCGCTTTGGGGAGAAGACAGAGAACCGGGGCATGAACTACGCCAACGCCGCCAAGCGGCAGCCCGGCTCCTCCATCAAGCCTCTGACGGTCTACGCCCCTGCGCTGGAGATGGGTAAGTTGTCCCCAATCTCCGTGCTGGACGACTATCCCTATGACACAAGAACAGGCTCCGCCTGGCCCCTGAACTCCGGCGGGAACCGCTACCGGGGCCTGACCACCCTGAAGGACGGCCTGATGCGGTCAGCCAACACTATCGCGGTCCGGGTGGTGGCCGACTATGTTACCCCTCAGGAGAGCTTTTCCTTCGGCAAGGACAAGTTCAAACTGGATCTGGTGGACGCGGTCCAGTCTGGGGACCAGATCATGAGCGATATCGATATCTCCCCCATGGCCATGGGCGGCCTGACCGCCGGCGTGTCCAGCCGAACGATGGCCCAGGCTTACGCCACCTTCCCCAGCGCCGGGGTTTACACCTATTCCAGGACCTATACCCGGGTGACCCAGCTGGTGGACGGGGAGGAAGTGGTCCTGCTGGAGAATGAGCCAGAGAAGGAGCAGGTGCTGAAGGAGAGCACCGCCTATTATATGAACACCATGCTCCAGCGGGTCATCAGCGGAAGTGGGGCCGGCGGCGACGGCCACACGGGCGGTGAGGCGGCTCTGTCCGGAATGCGGGCGGCCGGCAAGACCGGTACCACCTCCGACAACTTTGACCGGTGGTTCGTGGGCTATACCCCCTACTATACCGCCGCCGTCTGGACCGGCTATGAGCAGAATGAGAAGATGAAGACCGGAAGCGCCAACCCGGCGGCCGTGCTGTGGAAAAAGGTGATGAGCCAGGTCCACGAGGGGCTGGAGAACAAGAAGTTCCCTGAGGTTTCCGGGCTGAAGCAGGTCACCTACTGCCTGGACAGCGGACTGCTGGCTGGTGAATACTGCGCCCTGGACCCAAGGGGCAGCCGGGTGGCTACCGATTATATTTTCCCGGAAGATTATCCCGATGGCCGGACCTGTACCGTCCACACCGCTGAGAGCGTGGTCAAGGTGTGTGTGGACAGCCCAATCCTCAACGAGGATGGCACGGAGACCGGCCTGTACCACATCGCTGGTCCCTACTGCCCCGAGGAGAGCCTGCGGGAGGTCTGCTACCCCAACTACGAGCGTGAGAAGGTGGGCTCCGCCGTAGCCCAGGATGAGATGTACCGCTTCGACGTGGTGGAGGCCCAGGGGACCTGTACTGTCCACACCGAGGCCCCGGTGGTGCAGCCTGATCCCAGTGATCCCAACTTTCCATGGGACCCAAGCCAGCCGGTGGACCCCAATGATCCGGGGTCTGGGAACCAGACTGACCCCAGTGGATCAGGGAGCGGATCGGGTTCCGACAGTCCTCCGCCCTCCCAGGATATCCCCCAAGACCAGTGGCCATGAATCGGAACGGCTCAGACGCCGCGGAGAGACACTCCGCGGCGTCTGTCTGTCTGGACTCTGTCAAAAATGACGGAGATGGCCGAGAATAGTCGAGGGAATTTTAGCGTTTCCCCATAGGGTTTTTCGTTGCATCCTGCCTCTGAGTGTGTTACAATAGACCACATCACAGAAACAGATGACCGTATCAGATGGACAGACAGAGGTGTGGACATGAGTGGACCAGCAAAATATTTTATTGTAGAGGCGGACTCCATGCCGGAGATATTCCGAAAAGTGGCAGAGGCCAAGCGGCTGCTGGAAACAGGGGAGGAGAGCACCGTCAATGGTGCGGCCCGGACCGTGGGCATCAGCCGCAGCGCCTTCTACAAATATAAGGACGCGGTTCGGCCCTTCCACGATATGCTCCATGGGCGCATCGTCACCTTCCAGATTCTGCTGAAGGACGAACCGGGTATTCTGTCAGGGGCCCTCAACGTGCTGGCGGGGACCAGGGTAAACATCCTGACTATCAATCAAAACATCCCAGTCAATGGCTGCGCTGTGGTCACCATTACCGCGGAGACCTCCGCGCTCCAGGACTCACTGGAGGATGTGCTGAACAGCCTGTCGGCCGGCGAGGGGGTCATCCGATGCGAGATACTGGCAGGCTGACTTTTGGGAACAAATCAAACAAGGTGGGATTACTATGGTTAATGTAGCACTTCTGGGCTTTGGTACAGTAGGCTCCGGTGTGGCCGAGGTGCTGACCAGAAACGGCGGCTTGATTGACAGCCGGGTGGATGACCTGGTCCGGCTGAAATATATTATGAGAGCCAGAGAGGTCTTTGACGGGCCCTATCAAGATTTATTCGTCAAGGACTTCTCGATCATCGAGCAGGACCCCCAGGTGGATATTGTGGTGGAAACCATTGGGGGGACCGGAGCGGCCCTGGACTATACCACCCGGGCCTTAAAGGCGGGAAAGAGCGTTGTCACCGCCAATAAGGAGCTGGTGGCCACCCACGGCTATGAGCTGCTCCAGCTGGCCAAGGAGCACGGAGTGAGCTATCTCTTTGAGGCCAGCGTAGGGGGCGGTATCCCCATCCTCCGCCCCCTGACTTCCTGTCTGGCGGCCAACGAGCTGACCCAGGTCGTCGGCATCCTCAATGGCACCACGAACTATATCCTGACCCGAATGATACAGGCGGGCCTCACCTTTGAGCAGGCGCTGAAGGAGGCACAGGACAAAGGATACGCCGAAAAGGACCCCACCGCCGACGTGGATGGGCATGACACCTGCCGGAAAATTTGTATTCTGGCCGCGCTGGCCTTTGGACACCACGTGTATCCAGACCAGGTGCCAACGGAAGGGATACGGCACGTCACCCTAGGGGATGCGGCCTATGCCGACTCCAAAGGCTATAAGATCAAGCTGCTGGGCAGGGCGATCCGCCAGCCTGAGGGTAAGGTGTGCGCCTTTGTGGCCCCCCATCTGGTGGCGGACACAGCCCCTCTGGCCGGGGTGGAGGACGTGTTCAACGCCATCGCCGTCACCGGCAACGCCATCGGTGATGTGATGTTCTATGGCCGGGGAGCGGGTAAGCTGCCCACCGCTTCCGCTGTGGTGGCCGATGTCATTGATATTGCCAAGGACCTGAAGCGGGCCCGGCATAACGGCTGGGCCTCCGGGTCTCCGGACCTGGTGGTGTCCGACGACGGCCTGACCTCCAAATGGTACGTCCGGGCCCAGGGTACCATGGACCAGGCCAGACTCGCCTGTGGGGAGATACAGCCTTTGGCCCGCAGTGGCGCGCCTACTTCTGAGGTGGCCTTCCTTACCGCTCCCATGCCCCGGCCGTTGGTGCTGGACAAACTGAGAGGGATGGAGGTGGCCTCCCTGTTCCGGGTGCTGGACTGACGCATAGAATGGCGGGGAGGCTCTGGCTGCAAAGGTAACCGACGGCCACCTTCACCGCTTTTGAGGGACGGTCAGCCGCCCTCATCATAAAATCACCACTTGACCTTTAGGGGGAATCACATAATGTCACTCATTGTACAGAAATTTGGCGGCAGCTCTGTGGCTGACGCTAATAAGCTCCGAAATGTGGCCCGTATCATCACCGATACCTATCAGCGAGGCAACGATGTTGTGGTGGTCCTGTCCGCCCAGGGGGACACCACCGACGACCTGATCGAAAAAGCAAAGGAGCTCAATCCCCATGCTTCCAAGCGGGAGATGGATATGCTCCTGTCCACTGGAGAGCAGATCTCCATTTCCCTGTGCGCCATGTGCATTGAGAGTATGGGTTATCAGGCCATCTCTCTCACGGGCTGGCAGGCAGGGATGCTCACAGATTCGTCTTACAGTAACGCCCGAATCAAGCGAGTGCGCACCGAGCGCATCCAGAAAGAACTGGATAAGAGAAAGATTGTGCTGGTCGCCGGTTTCCAGGGCATTAACAAGTATGACGACATTACCACTCTGGGCCGGGGCGGTTCTGACACCTCGGCGGTGGCGCTGGCCGCCGCGCTCCACGCGGACCTGTGCCAGATCTACACCGATGTGGATGGTGTATATACTGCCGATCCCCGCAGTGTTACAGGGGCAAAAAAGCTGGAGGAGATCACCTTTGACGAGATGCTGGAGCTGGCCAGCTTGGGCGCCCAGGTCCTCCACAACCGCTCGGTGGAGATGGCCAAGCGGTATAACGTCAATCTGGAAGTGCTGTCCAGTTTCAGCGGAAATCCCGGTACAAAAGTCAAGGAGGTTGTCAAAACCATGGAAAAGACCCATGTTAGCGGTGTAGCCAAGGATAAGAATGTAGCCCGGATCGCTCTGGTGGGCCTGGCGGATCAGCCGGGCATCGCCTTTAAGATTTTTTCTCTGCTGGCCAAGGAGAATATCAACGTGGACATCATTCTCCAGTCTATCGGCCGTGACGGTAGCAAGGATATCAGCTTCACGGTAGCACGGGGTGACAGCCAGCGGGCCCGTGAGGTCATGGAGGAAAATAAGGAGGTCATCGGCTGCAAGTCGGTGGAGCTCAATGACCAGATCGCCAAGATCTCCGTCGTGGGTGCGGGTATGGCGAATAACGCCGGTGTGGCCTGCAAGATGTTTGAGGCCCTGTTTTCCGCCGGTATCAATATCAACATGATTTCTACCAGCGAGATCAAGGTGTCTGTCCTGGTGGACGAGCGGGACGCCGAGCGTGCTGTCCAGGCGGTCCATGACCGATTCTTCAGCGAATTTGGCAGCAACGGTTGAGCTCATCTGCCACTCACGTCAGGGCACGGGAAACCGTGTCCTGATTTTTCGTAAAAGATTCTTAAGGATTCTTTTTCCTTTTTTTCTGTTGCAAAAAAACAGCGTATCTGGTACAATAATAATCTGTCTGGACCATAGACAATTTGTCAGACTGTTCCGGGATGCTGTGCCCGGTTGCAAGGAGATTGAACGCAAATGGATAAAAAGCAGAGAGAAGCACGCCGTCACCAGGAGGATATGGCCCTAAATCGGGGACTGCTGTGGGTCGGAGCGGCCATCATCCTGGAGTTCCTGCTGCTGCTCATCAACCGATATTATATCAACTTCCGTGTGGATGAGGCCTCCGTGAACCTGGCTACTACCCTCCATACGCTGCTGAAGGTGGTGCGGATTGGCGGGGCTGTGGCTGCCATACTGTGCCTGGTCTGGTCTGTGCTGCGCTTCCGGAAAGGTGAAAAACTGGTGCTTCCGGTGGTGCTGACCGCTGCTTTTGGCGCTCTGGCCATCTGTGCCCATGTGACTCTGGCATTCAAGGGAACAGGGGTGCGGATGCTGTTCCTGCTGGTTCCTGCTTGGGCCGGCCTGGCTCTAGTGTACTACCTCTACCAGAAGGAGTTTTTCCTCTCCGCCGTGGCGGTGGGGCTGTCCATCCTGGGGCTGTGGTGTGTCCGCTTTGGAGGCGCATTGACACTGGAATCGGGCCTGGTCTTTGTGGGTATCCTGGCAGTGACCGCAGCCGCGCTGTGGCTGAAAAAGAGCGGAGGCACGGTCAAATATGGCGAGCGGGAGCTCCAGTTCCTGAGCAAGAACGCCTCTTACCCTGTGGTGCTGGTCAGTTGCCTGGCCAGTCTGCTGGCACTGGCGGCAGCTATGGCGCTGGGTTCCTTCGTGGCCTACTACCTGATCTTTCTGATGGTAGCTTGGCTGTTTGCCCTGCTGGTCTACTACACAGTCAAGCTGATGTGAAAAAAGTCCCGGCCGGCCTTTTAGAGCGGCTGGGACTTTTTATGTCCAGTACATACTGCCTAAGTGGAAGAACCGCCAACATCCTGTGTGAAACTTGAACTGTTTGGAGACCTGTGAAAAGTAAATATTTATATCGGCGGATTGCCTCAAAAAAGCGCATTGTATGCCTTGCATACAATGCGCTTCATTTACCTATAAAGCAGAACTTTTCTGCATATTTACATCTGTTTCTGGATAGTAAACATGAAGGCCGCGAGGAATGAAAAGTATAAAACACTTTGCTGTACAGTCGTTCTTGCTTCCGCTCAAAATTATTCTACTTTCAGCATACGGTACCCTACCCCAATGTGAGTTTGGATATATTGAGGAGAGCCCGGTTCTTTTTCTAACTTCTTGCGCAAAGTCGCCATAAATACGCGCAGAGAAGCCACATCATTTTCCCAGCTTCGTCCCCAAATCTGTTGGGTAATAAAGGTGTGAGTCAGCACCTTGCCCAGATTTTTGCAAAGCAGGCATAACAGCTTGTACTCACTGGGCGTCAAGTGCAGTTCCTGGCCATCCAGAAAGGCACAGCCGGCAGCATAGTCCACCTTCAACTTCCCATTGGTGAAAACAGCGCCAGAAGTCAGCATGCCGGTCTGCAAAGTGGCCAAGCGCCGCTGAGTCACACGCAGACGGGCCAGCAGCTCCTCAACAGAGAACGGTTTGGTCAAATAATCGTCCGCGCCGGCGTCCAGTGCGCCGATCTTGTCTGTATCTTCACTTCGGGCACTGAGGACAATAATGGGCAGATTCGACCAAGAGCGGATGCGGCGGATCACTTCGACGCCGTCCATATCCGGTAGCCCCAAGTCCAGCAGGACAATCTCCGGGTTATGGGAACTGGCCTCCAAGACTGCGGATTCTCCGTTCGCCGCGGTCAGGAAACGATAATCATGGGCACGCAGCGTTGTGGTAATCAAGTTTCGGACTGCCACATCGTCCTCAACTACTAAAATCAATGGTTTATTCATGCAGATCTACCTCCCTGGCTGGTATAGAAAATGTAAACATAGCCCCATGAGGTAACTGATCCGAAACTGTGATCTCACCGCCATGGGCGTTAACAATTGACTTGCACAGTGCCAAGCCTAACCCCATACTGCGGCGGCTGTCCACAATTTGGTTGGATGCACTGTAAAACATATCAAAAATATGAGGTTTCGCTTCGTCAGAGATTCCCGGTCCATTGTCGGCCACAGTGATCAGGACATATTTCCCCTGCCGTTTCCAGCTGATATCAATGTCTGAACCGGGCGGTGTGTATTTGATGGCGTTATCCACCAGATTAATCACGACCTGGACAATCAGGCGGGCATCCATCTGAGCCAACAAGTAGTCGTCACCCTGCGTGTGCAGATGGTAGTCCACACTTTTACGGTTGATGTGCCGCAGGGCCTCAGACACCACATCATCTACCAGCTCGGTGGAAATATGCAGGTTCATCCTGCCCCCATCCAGCCGGCTGACAGATAACAGATTTTCCACTAAATTAATCAGCCATATTGAGTCGTCATAGATATCTGTATACATCTGCTGTCTGGTCTTAGCATCAAACATATCTCCGTTGGAGAGAAGATTGCTGGCGTTCCCAGAAATGGAGGTGAGCGGAGTACGCAGGTCATGGGAGATGGAGCGCAGCAAATTGGCCCTGAGCTGTTCGTTTTTAGCCAAGACCGCGGCGGCCTCCTTTTCCTCCAGATGCCGCTGATTTTCCATTGCCAGGGCGCACTCCTCCAATACAGAGAGGAGAATGCTGTTTTCGGAGGTCTCCAACCCCTTGCCCGCTGCCGCAACCCCTACGACTCCATATATATGCTCACCGGCCCGTACCGACAGGTAAGTGCATCGAGCATCGGAAAAAGTTTCTGTACCAGCACCGGCCCGCTTGTTATTGGTCAAGACCCACTGGGCCACCTGTTTTTCCTGGTCCGTGGTGTACTGCGCTTTGAGGTCAGACTCCTCTGCCAAAAGAATCTCCGGCTCCTGGAGCTTCTCATCCTTTACACAGTAGACGACGATATCCCGCTGCAAAATCTTCAGCAGCTGATCCGCAATGATAGAAAGAATCTCCGTTTGGCTTCCCGCTTTTTGCAAATCTTGGCTGGTTTCAAGCAAAATCTTTGTCCGCCAAGCCATCTGCGCAGAGTGCTTGGCCAGGGATTTGAGCTTGGCAGCCAGGGAGCTAGTAAGAAACGAAACCACAAACATCACGACAAACGTGACCGGATAGTCGTTGCTGTGTACATTTAGGGAAAACCTTGGCTCCGTGAAAAAAAAGTTGAAGGCCAACACACCCGCGATCGAGTTAATGAGACTGTATACGGAGTTTTTGGTAAATACCGAGGTCAGCATAACTCCCAAAATATAGACTGTAATAATGTTAGTTTCATTCAGTCCCAGGCAGTGAAACAGGGACCCGATGATGGTGGCCAGCGCCAAAATCAGTATGCTTTTCGCCAAATCGATCAGAGAAACTGAGGGAGTATGCAGAACCTCCCGATAGCGGGAAGTGAATCTGTTTGATCTTCTGTTATCCGGGATGATGTGGATGTCAAAATCCGGAGCAAGTTCGATCAACTGTTCTGTGAGCGACGCTTTTCGAAAAATGTACCGATGTGGTATCATATCGCGGCCCAATACGATCTTTGTAATGCCGGACAGTCTAGAATACTCCGCAATCTGGTAGGCAATATCATCACCGTATACTGTTTCAATGGATGCTCCCAGCTTCTGCGCCAGTTTCAGATTATCGCGCAGACGCTCCCGATCCGACTGCGGCATCCACTGAAACTTGCTGGTTTCTACGAACAGGGCAGTAAAGCCGCACCGGAATGCGCCCGCCATACGGGCCGCGGTGCGGATGACCTGCGCATTGGATGGCGCAGAAGAGAGGCACACCAGAATGTGCTCCTGCATACGGTATAGCGCCTGACTTTGGGCGGGCTGGGTCGAGGCATAGAGGGCCGAACGGTCTGCACACCGGCGCAGTCCAAGCTCCCGGAGAGCGTTCAGTTGGGATAAGGTGCAGCCGGCTGATGGTATTCGGGCGCCGCACCCCTGTTTCAAACGATTCTGCAGCTGCTCCGGTTCCATATCTATGAATTCCACATGCGACGCCTGGTCAAATACGCAGTCTGGAATCCGCTCACTCTCCGGTGCCCCAAAGATTTCAAAAACCGTTTCCTGGATACTCTCGATATGCTGAATATCCACGGTGGTGTAGACATCGATGCCGGCTTTCAACAACTCTTCAATGTCCCGATAGCGGTTCTTGTGGCGAGAGCCTTCGGCATTCACATGGGATAGATCATCAATCAGAAGAATCTGTGGTCTTCGCTTCAGACAAGCATCCAGGTCGATCTCATAGATTACGTCATCGCCCGCTGTAACTACCCGCTGGGGCATAGACTCAAATGGCTCCGCCATAGCCTGTGTCTGGGGCCACTGGCTACAGGAGAGCAACCCGATAACCACATCACCGCCCGCCCGATGGACTTGTGTTGCGGCCTCCAACATTCGAAAGGTCTTCCCAGTGCCTGAGAAGTAGCTTGCAAAAATCGTCAGAGCGCCTCGGCCCTTTTCTATCCTTACTGCAGTTTGTTGCTCCATACAATCACCTCCAACGGCCTTATTATAACACATTTCAGTCACTTCTTCCGCAAAGCCGCTGGACAAGTTTTTGAATGGGGATGGGAGATTGGATGTCTTTCCAAAGAAGCTTTTGCCGCTGATTTTCCGTATCTGCGGGCATCAGTGTCATGCCATCGACGGAAAGCGGCTGGGGGCAGCATATAAAGCAGGCACTGTGGGTCTGGCCGCTGTCTTCCGCTTCAGCGGAAACTACTGCTATGTCGGTAACTCCGGACTCAAGATCTCTCATAATTTCCCATTCTTTCCCCATGTACATCTTGATTTCTATATCCGGATACTGCCCCTGCAGTTCCTTTAGGGCTCTTGCAACCGGCGCCAAAGCACAGGGATTTGATATGGCAATCTTTAAAGAACAGGAGTCCCCCTTCGCTTGTGTGGAAGGCTGGACGCTGTTCAGAAAACAGTCCAGCTTTCCTGCCAGGAAATAGCCAAACAGTACAATCGCCAGAAATCCGCCAAATAAAACCACACCTTCCATCACAAATTCATCCTTTCCCGCAAGGAAGCTGTCCTATATATGGAAACACTTTTGAATATCCTTGTGCGTACCCAAAATCAGCATGGTGCAGTTTGCCGGCAGACACGTTTCTGGGGTTATGACCGTCATGGAGAACTTTCCATTTTGCTTAATCGCCATGATGCTCACATGATACCGCTTACGTACGTCCAACTGTCCGATCGTTTTCCCGACCCAGCTCTTGGGGACGCCGATTTCAAACATAGCGTGGTTATCACCTAAGTCGATATAATCCGATATATTGTCTGAGCTATACCGAATTGCGGTCTGAATCGCCATTTGTTTTTCGGGGTAGACCACGTCATCCGCCCCATTGCGAAGCAGAAATTTGGCCTGAATGTCGCGTGTAGCCCGAGCCACTACCTTTACTGCCCCTAATTCTTTCAGAAGGGATGTGGTCTCCAAAGAACTCTGAAAGTTATCCCCAATGGCCACGATGCACACATCAAAGTTACACACCCCAAGGGACGCAAGAAATTCCTCATTGGTGCTGTCCCCAATCTGGGCGTTGGTCACATAGGGCAGTATCGCGTTTACCCGATCTTCATTTTGATCCACTACCATCACTTGATGGTTCAACTCATGCAGCTTGATTGCGATATGTCGGCCGAAGCGGCCCAAACCAATCAGCAGAATTGTTTTCATTGTTTCGTCCTCTTTTATTTACAGATTCATCCTACTGTGATGTGCTCCTGCGGGAGCCTGGCGCTGGAGTGTTGTGTATTGGACAGGGTAGCAAAAATCAGCGTGAGCCCGCCTACCCGCCCGAAAAACATCAATACAATCAAAATCAGGTGGGAAGCGGTCTGCAGCTGCGGGGTCAGCCCCAGAGAAAGGCCTACTGTTCCGATAGCGGAAGCCGTTTCGAACAGGCAGTCCAGAATGGGCTGCTCCTCTAGCCGGCTGATGATCAACCCGCCCGCCAGGGGCAGCGTAAGATACATCATGAAAATCGTCGCTGCCTGAGATACAGTTTCCCTGGCAATTCTGCGGTTAAAGAAGTGAGGAAACTCACTGCGTCGAAAAACTGCCATGGCATTGGCCAGCAGAACGGCTAAGGTAGTGATTTTCATGCCGCCGGCGGTGGAACCGGGGGAGCCGCCAACAAGCATAAGAACTGTTATAATGGACTGGCCGCTTTCACTCATCGCATTCAAATCCGCCGTATTAAATCCGGCAGTCCGGGGCGTAACCGCTTGAAAGAAAGATAGAAGCAGCCGTTCTTTCAGAGGGGCTTGTGCAAACTCAAAGAAGTAAAAGTAGATGCTGGGAATTAAGATCAGTCCACAAGTGACAGTCAAAATCACCTTGCTTTGCATTCGGTATCGAGAAATATGTAGATGGTTTGTCCTGATATCGTCCCAGGTTAAGAAGCCAATACCCCCGATAATAATGAGCAACGGGATAGTCAGGGAAATCACTGGATTGTCCGAGTAATCCGTTAAGGAAGAAAAGGGGGCTTTAATGCCCATCAAATCAAATCCAGCGTTGCAGAAGGCAGAAATGGAATGGAACAGAGCATACCAAACCCCCTTTACCAGACCAAACTCCCTCCAGAACGTAGGAAGCATCACAGCCGCCCCTACCATCTCCGCCACCAGGGCTGTTTTGAGGATGAACCCCGTCAAACGCACGACTCCACCCACTTTAGGCGCCGCAATAGCTTCCTGCATGGTGCTCCGCTGTATAAGCCCGATCTTGCGGCCAGAGAGGATGGAGAACGCGCCCGCCACGGTCACAACTCCTAATCCGCCGATTTGAATCAACAAAATGATGATAAACTGCCCAAACTCTGACCAGTAGGTCGCCGTATCATGGATCACCAGTCCTGTCACACAGACAGCGGAGGTCGCAGTGAACAGGGAGTCCAAGAACGAAGTAGTGGTACCAGACTGAGTCGAGATGGGAAGCATTAGCATTAGGCTTCCAAGCAGGATTACGAGGGAGAATCCTATGATAATAATTTGAAACGGCGATGTGTTATTTTTATGGAAAATTTGCCACATAAGCCTTAACCCTCTTAATATGCCTTTATATCTTCTTAAGCAATATTATCCACACTTAGTCTTAATGAAGCGTTAGCATATCTGCCTTGGCATTAAAGGAATATTAAGGCCATCGCCATTGTGTTACATCACTCCAAAAATCCATGCCATCGGTAGGACGATACCAATTGTACAAATAAATACCGCAGCCAATATAAAAAGAGGCATCCCAATAAAAACCGTCAGAAAGCCCAGCAATTTGTGTTGGAGCATAAACTGTTCCAAAGACGCATCAAACCAAGCATTAAAATGGTGCAGACGTTTTTTCATTGCGGACATCATAGCAATCCCTCCTTGCAGGCCCTATCATAATCCCGTGGAGTTAAAAGTGGGGAAAAGAAACCTTTTGTGGCATTAAGGGTACAATAAGAGGTCGGCGGCCAGCCGAATGAATTCAGACTGGCCGCCGGCTATATCAACGAGAGCGGAAGGGAGCCGCTCAACGCCTGAGGGGGAAGAGCACCTTCATCAATACCTGTGCTGCGGAATTACCGTGGTCTATGCCAAAGTAGAGCTTCTTTCCCTGCCGATCCAGCAGTACAAACTGCCCATCCCGGCACAGGAATCGAATACCAAGCTCCTCGAGAACGCGATAGAGCGCGAGATGCCACTCGATCCAGTTTGGAATATCGCCCTGAAGCAAAGCATTGCGGAGCCATTCAAATTCAGGCTGCGGCAGCCCCTTCTCCAAAAATGTGCGCCACAATTGACATTTCTGCTGGGCCGTCAAAGCGGACAGATACACGCCGGTCCGGCTCTGATCCTCCGCCTCCTGCAAGATTACATAACAAAAGGAAAGTGTGTGATCGATCCGGCACAGCTTCTGCTGCTCCAAGAAGTCGGCGTACTTCCACTCCAGCGCCACAGCCTCCATATCATATTCCGCCGCGTTCAGCAGCCGGGACATACACTCCGCTGTCTGAGGATCCGGGAACTGAATGCAAAGATACAGGTCCCGGAGCTCATTGTACCAGAGGCCAGAGATACTGTGCTGCCGGACAACAGCCGATTTGCCATCGTTGGGAAAGGACAGCCCGACCAGTTCATCCTGGCTGCCCAGGCCAAAGGCCTGGACCGGCCACACCCGCTGGATCTCATAGATCAACGGGCCGAAGGTCTCCGCAAATTCCTGAACTGGGAGATCCAGCAGCTCATAACCGAATTGCAGTTGGCTGCCATCTGTTTGAGTCCTGCTGGACTGCCCGAACCAGTTTTTCAGGGACCGAATCAGGCAAATTACCAGCATGGCTGGACTCTCGTCGGTGGCCATGGTCTGCGGTGCAAATCGGCGTTCAGCCATTTTTTCAAAGTGAACTTCCATACCAGTCTATCCTCTCTGAAGAAAGGCGCTCAGTGGTTGACCTCGCTCACCAGGCCCATGGCCAGGGCAATGTCCAGGTTGACGCCCAACACATTGACAGTCTCCTCGCCGAATACGCCCAGTGTTTTGTCCTGCGTATTGTCGGCGATTATCTGACGGACCTGCTCATCGCTGAGGCCAGAGGCCTCTACAATGCGGGGGACCTGAACATCGGCAGAGGCGGGAGAGATGTGGGGATCCAGGCCGGAGCCGGAGGCGGTCATCAGATCAGTGGGGATGTCCTCGCGGCTGACACCAGGGTTTTTCTCCAGAAAGGCCGCAATGTCGGCCTCCACACGCTCGGCAAGGGCGGGGTTGGAGGGGGCGTAGTTGTTGGAGCCGGAGCTCAGGCCGGCAAACGCGGAGCCGTCGTTGTAATACTGCTCTACCTGGCCGTCGCCGTCGGTATCCTCCTCATAGTAGGTGTTGTAGTGATAGGCGGAGGGGCGGCTCCACATGAAGTAGTCCTCAGTGAACTCCTGCCCCACATTCTTGGCGCCTACTGCCACGCCGTCCGCCATTACCAGAGTGCCCTGGGCCTGGCTGGGGAAAATCAAGGCGGACAGGCCGCTGAGAAGCACCGGGAACACCAGGCCGCACAGCACCAGCAGCGCCACCGTAACCAGGAAGGCCTGACGGATATTGTGGCCCATACCATATTTTGTCTCGTTCATAGTTCAGGTCCCTCCTTAGATTCCAAAGCCAATCATAGTCAGCAGCGGAGCGATAATCATATCGATGACCTTAATGCCGATAAAGGGGGCAATCACACCGCCCACGCCGTAGATCATCATGTTCCGGCCCAGCATTCTTCCAGAGGACATGGGGCGGTACTTGACGCCCTTCATGGCCAGGGGGATCAGGCAGGGGATGATGATGGCGTTAAAGATCAGGGCGGAGAGAATGGCGCTGTAGTTGCTGGCCAGCCCCATGATGTTCAGCACGTTCAGCTCAGGGATAGCCAACTGGAACATGGCGGGGATGATAGCGAAGTACTTTGCGATGTCGTTGGCGATGGAGAAGGTGGTCAGAGAGCCGCGGGTAATCAGCAGCTGCTTGCCGATCTCCACCACCTCCAAGATCTTGGTGGGGTCGCTGTCCAGGTCCACCATGTTGGCCGCCTCCTTGGCGGCGGTGGTGCCGGAGTTCATGGCCAGACCCACATTAGCCTGGGCCAGAGCGGGGGCGTCGTTGGTGCCGTCACCAGTCATGGCTACGATCTTGCCTTCAGCCTGTTCCTTTTTGATCAGGGCGATCTTGTCCTCCGGCTTGCACTCTGCGACAAAGCCGTCCACGCCGGCCTCCTTGGCGATGGTAGCTGCCGTCAGGGGGTTGTCGCCGGTACACATGATCGTCTTGATGCCGATGGCGCGCAGCCGCTGGAATCGCTCCACCATGCCGGGCTTTACTGTATCCTTCAGATAGATGACACCCAAGATCTTATTGTTTTCACACACCACAAGGGGGGTGCCGCCCAGGGAGGAGACCTCCTCCACATGGGTGTGCAGGTCAGCAGGAATCCTGCCGCCGTTTTCCTTTACATACTGCTCGATGGCGTCGCTGGCGCCCTTGCGGATCTTAGTGCCGTCGGGCAGATCCACGCCGCTCATGCGGGTCTGGGCAGTGAATTCGATGAATACAGAGCCTGTGGTCTCCTCACTGCTGTCACCCAGCCGGCGGGCCAGCTCCAGCGTGGACTTGCCCTCGGGGGTCTCGTCGTGGAGGCTGGTGAGGGCGGCGCAGCGGATCAGGTCGCTGCGGTTGGCCCCCTCCACCGGGAAGAAGTCGGCCGCCAGACGGTTGCCGAAGGTGATGGTGCCGGTCTTATCCAGAATCATGGTGTCCACGTCGCCGCAGGCCTCTACCGCCTTACCGCTCATAGCGATAACGTTAAAGCGGGTGACCCGGTCCATACCCGCGATGCCGATGGCGGACAGCAGGCCGCCAATCGTGGTGGGGATTAGGCATACCAGCAGGGCAATCAGGGTGGAAACAGGGATCTGCACACCGCTGTACACAGCGAAGGGGTACATGGTCACCACCACAATCAGGAAAATGATGGTCAGAGATACCAGCAGGGTGTTCAGCGCAATCTCATTGGGGGTCTTTTTGCGGGAGGCACCCTCTACCAGAGCGATCATCCGGTCCAAAAAGCTGTTTCCCGGCTCAGATGTAATGCGGATTTTCAGCCAGTCGGACACCACGGTAGTGCCGCCGGTGACTGAGCAGAAGTCGCCGCCACTCTCCCGGACCACAGGGGCAGACTCGCCGGTGATGGCGGACTCATCCACCGAGGCGATACCCTCGATGACCTCGCCGTCACCGGGGATGACTTCGCCAGCCACCACCATGACCACATCGCCCTTCTTCAGCTCGCTGGAACGGACGATGCTCTCGTTGCCGTCCTCATGGAGCAGGTGAGCCTCGGTGTCCTTCTGCGTCTTTTTCAGACTGGCCGCCTGGGCCTTGCCGCGGCCCTCGGCCACGGCTTCGGCGAAGTTGGCAAACAGAACGGTGATAAAGAGAATGACGCACACAATGATATCATAAATCCGTAGGGAGGCCGCGTCCACATCCCCGAACAGGCCGGGGAAGAAGGAGAGCAGCAGGGTAATGAAGAAGCCAATCTCCACCACGAACATAACGGGGTTTTTCATCATATAGCGGGGATTGAGCTTGACAAACGCGCCCTTCACCGCCCCCCGGAGAATCTCCGGGGTGATAAATTTCTTGTTTTGTTTCTTACTCATATGAAAACGCCCTCCTTAGGCCCACAGGGTCAGATGCTCTGCGATGGGGCCAAGTGCCAGCGCGGGGAAGAAGGTCAGCGCTGCGAAGATATAGACTACGAACACCAGGATCATAGCGAAGGACAGAGTATCCGTACGCAGGGTCCCGACGGTCTCGTTGACGAACCGCTTGCGCATCAGGGAGCCGGCGATGGCCAGCTGAATGACGATGGAGAGATACCGGCCGAAGAACATGGCCAAGCCTGCGGTGATGTTCCAGAAGTAGGTGTTGTCTGCCAGGCCCTCAAAGCCGGAACCGTTGTTGGCCGCGGAAGAGGAATATTCATACAGCACCTGGCTCAGGCCGTGGAAGCCTGGGTTGGTGATCCCCTCCAGACCTCCGGAGGTGGAAACCGCCAGGGCGGAGAAGAACAGGATCAGGAAGGGATGGATGATAATGCACAGCGCGGTGAGTTTCATCTCCCGGCCCTCGATCTTCTTACCCAGGTACTCGGGCGTGCGGCCGATCATCAGCCCACAGATGAACACCGCCAAGATGGCGTACATAATCATATTCATCAGTCCAACACCCTTGCCGCCAAAGACCACGTTGAGCATCATGTGCAGCAGGGGGATCATGCCGCCCAGGGGGGTCAAGGTATCGTGCATGTTGTTGACGGTGCCTGTGGTAAACGAGGTGGTAGTTGTGGTGAACATGGCGGACTGCGCGATGCCGAAGCGCACTTCCTTGCCCTCCATGCTGCCCATGGACTGGCTCAGGCCAATCTTGGCCAGCGCCGGGTTGCCCTGAAGCTCGGCCCAATAGCAGACGCTCAGACCAACCAGGAAGATGATGCCCATAGCCAGGAAAATCGTGCGGCCCTCCCAGCCGTAGATGGCAGCGGTCAGGCTGTGGTCGTTCAGGCGGGGACCATGAGATGTGCCAGCGGAAGATGTGGTAGACAACTGACCGCCAGAAGCGCCGCCCTTAGGCGAATTCTTATCATCGTCGTCCTTGTCATCTTTCTTCCTGCGGCCGCGGACCATCTTGCCGAAGGTGATGACGCAGGCGCCGGGGAAGAGCATCATGGAGTACAGCTCAATCAGGTCGGAAATAATGGTGGGGTTCTCCAATGGAGTGGAGGAGTTGGCACCCAGGAAGCCGCCGCCGTTGGTGCCCAAGTGCTTGATGATCTCAAGGGCGGCGATGGGGCCCATGGCGATGGTTTGGAAGGTGCCCTCCAGAGTATTCAACACGACGTTGGAATCAAAGTTCTGGGGCACGCCCTGCCACACCAGCAACAGGCCGCCCACAATGGAGAACGGCAGCAACAGACGGGTGGTGATGCGGGTCAGGTCGGCAAAAAAGTTGCCCACATCATCTTTGGTCTTGCCGGTCAGCCCGCGGATAAACGCGATGCAAGCGGCGTAGCCGCTGGCGGCAGAGACGAACATCATAAAGATGATGACCAGCATCTGGCTTAAGTAACTCAGTCCGGACTCGCCGGAGTAATGCTGTAGATTCGTGTTGGTCATGAAGCTGATGATGGTGTTGAACGCCAGAGTCGGCTCCATGTTGCCAATGTTGTTGGGGTTGAAGATCCCGACGCTCTGAATACGCAGGATCAGGTAGCCGATGGCCACCATGACCGCGTTGGTCCCCACCAGGGCCAAGGCGTACTGTTTCCAGTTCATGCCCTGATGGGGATTTACGCCGCCAATTTTGTAAATAACGCCGTCCAGGCGGTCA
Source organism: Flintibacter sp. P01028 (assembly GCF_041925235.1). Classification (NCBI taxonomy): domain Bacteria; kingdom Bacillati; phylum Bacillota; class Clostridia; order Eubacteriales; genus Flintibacter; species Flintibacter sp. P01028. The sequence goes on along the minus strand of NZ_JBHEVC010000001.1, from coordinate 541,546 downwards.
AAGACCGGATCGGCCAAGGTGTGGTTCCATGTGGCGATATGATACATATACCGTCCAACCGGAATGACAATAATCAGAAAAATGATAATTGTCAGCGCCAGCTGCAACATATCGTATTCCTCCTATTTTCTGCGGTATTAGGCATCTCAGAAGCGCTCCGGGTGCACCAGCGCGTAAACGAGATAGGCGCCCAGCAGCAGAACGATAATTCCAAGTGCAATCACAGTTTTGCTCTCCTTTCCGTGAGATTTAGGATTCCGGGTTATCCAACTGCTTTTGGCACCAGCGGATCAAGAGCCATACCAGACCGAAACTGACCGCCAGAGTCCCTATCATGAAAATGTCCATCATTCAATCATTTCTCCTTTCTCTTCTGGCTGACAGCTAGTGTTTGTCAGCCTCAAATTACCTCCATAGGATACTGCAATCCATAAAAAGCGAGGATTAAGGATTCCACGTTCGTATTAACAGAAAATAAAAATTGGCTGCACTGTCCTCTAAGAAATTACTCCTGTGAGCGGTCCATTCCCCAGGTCTGCTCCGATTCCACGCGGATACGCTCCTGACTGAGTCCGCACTCGCCAAGGATAGCGATCATCAGGTTTTTCTCAAAGGCATCCGGCACAGGATAACCGGAAATGGGGATACCCACGATTCCCATGGGCCCACGGGTACCACGCACGGACAGAAACAGCCATTTGGAGTCAGGCAGCGTGTTGGTGGTAGCTCCGGCGTGCTTGTTGTTCTTCTGTACCCACTTGGCCACACCGATATCTTCCGTACTCAGCCCTGCTACCAGTGCCTGTTCGTCCGCTGGCTCGATCCGAAAACTCAGTTCCGTCTCTGGGCTGCTCAAAGCATAAAGAACGGGTCTATCAAACAGCCGGCTGAGTTGTTCCGCTGTTAGGCGCAGGCAATCCCATTCCGTGCGGACAGTCTGCAGCTTTTGGCTGCTCTCCAGCAACAACTCCGTGTAATAGCTTTTCTCCGCCGCCATACTGGCCTGCGTTTTCACCCGGCTGGCCAGAGAGCTGGCAATAATGCTGGAGGTAAGCATGATCAGGAAGGTCACAGGATAGCTGGGGTCGGTGGCCTGAAAGGAGAAGCGTGGCTCTGTAAAGAAAAAATTGAAGGCTGCGACACTGATAAGAGAACTAGCCGCGCCGTACAGGTGCCCGTTGGTGGAGACTGCAGTCAGCAGCACGCCGAGAATGTAGACGGTAATGATATTGGACTCGCTGAAGCCGGCCTGGTAAAATCCGAAGCCAAGCGCCGTAGCAAGAAGCAAGCAAAGCAGAGTAGTCCCCAAGTCCCGAATGGAGAATCGTTCCTTTGACCGCCGGACCTTCTGCATCGGCCTTTTATAGATCGGCTGCCTGTCAGGGATGATATAGACATCCAGGTCTGTCTGCTCAATCAGGCGGTCGGCCAGGCTCTTTTTCCGCAAGATGGGGTTCTGTTTGTGGTTCATTCGGCCCATGACGATCTTCGTCACTCCGCTGACCCGGGCATATTCCGCGATCTGTTCCGCCGGATCGGTACCGTAAACAGTGGCGATCTGAGCGCCTAGCTGCTCCGCCAGGCGCAGGTTGCTCCGCAGGCGTTTAATATTTTCCCCAGACAGCTCCTTGGTCTCCGGCGTCTGGACAAACAGTGCCGTAAACCCGCTGTGGAATGCCTCTGACATCCGAGCGGCGGCTCGGATCACCTTTGCGTTTGACGGGGCGGAGGACAGGCAGATCAGGATATGTTCGCCCGCCTTGGCGCTTTTCTCTTTCCCTTTGCTCACCGCGGAGCGGTTGAGCTGGTCTGCGGTCCGGCGCATGGCAATCTCCCGCAGGGCAGCCAGATTTTCCGTAGTAAAGAAATTCTGCAATGCCCGCTTTGCCTGCTGTGCACGGTAGATCTTCCCCTCTCTCAGACGTTTCTCTAGGTCGGAGGGTTCGATGTCCACCAGTTCCACCTGGCTGGCCCGGTCAAATACATAGTCGGGGATTCGCTCATTCACCACAACGCCTGTGATGGAGGAAACCAAGTCATTTAAGGACTCCAGATGCTGGACATTCACGGTAGTGTAGACGTTAATGCCCGCCTGGAGGAGTTCTTCCACATCCTGATACCGCTTCATATGGCGGCATCCTGGGACATTGCTGTGCGCCAGTTCGTCCACCAGGATGAGCTGTGGGTGACGGTCAAGCGCTCCAATCAGGTCGAACTCCCGCAGCTTGATCCCACGGTAGTCCGTCTCCATAGTGGGAAGGACCTCCAGCCCATCCAGCAGCGCCAGAGTCTCCGGTCTGGCATGGGGCTCTACATAGCCCACCACCACGTCAATGCCCTCCCGTTTAGCATGGTGAGCCGCCTCCAGCATGGCATAGGTCTTGCCCACCCCGGCGGCATAGCCGAAAAATATTTTTAATTGACCGGAAGCTACCAGGTTCCCTCCATCATGCAAAGGATTGTCCTTCCCTGAAACCATGTGAACTTCACTTCCCCTCCGATTTATTCTGGAAATCATTTTCTATTTTGCTATCCTATCATGCCAGACATTATTGCGTTATTAAGGAGTGTATATCTGATATTAAGATGGGCTTAGGATATAGCCAATTAAGAGTATTTTGGCGGAAAGAGCTAGGCAAAAAATAAAAATGGATTGTCTCTCCGAAGTTTGTGTGCTCCAGTTGGATTGTATAGAGGCAATATTTTGTGGTTGGCGTTTTATCCTTCAAGAGAAATAGGAAAGTATCGCGTGCAGCTATTTGTCAGTTGTGCGGTGTACGCTAAAAGAGAAATTTGCTTATTTAAGCAATCATAAGAGGAAAGGATATTTCAGGAAAATTGCCTGGATAAGGAAAGATGATACAGGTATAGTTGATCCGGCTGGGGAAATGATATGCGTGGATGTTCCATCCAAACCAAAACAGTCAAACAGTAAAAGGAGAGAGGAATCATGTCTAGTAACAACAGCAATAAAATTATGGTGCCTAATGCCCGTGAAGCGATGAACAAGTTTAAGATGGAAGCTGCCAACGAGGTGGGCGTCAACCTGAAGCAGGGTTACAATGGCGACCTGACCAGCAAGCAGGCTGGCTCCGTGGGCGGCCAGATGGTCAAGAAGATGATCGAGTCCTACGAGAACGGCATGAAGTAATCTGGTCCACATTGGGACAGATTATGAGCGCCTTTTGAGTGACGCAGATCAGGGGCCGGGCGGTTTATCTCTCGGAGGAGCACTGTCAGTTGGACATGAGGATGAACGACCTCATTCCCGTGACAGTTTTCCTCCAACAAAGGGGATGGCCGTCCGGCCCCCTTATCTTGTGGAAGGTGATATTTTTTCCGGAAAGAGGAAGGAGAGCGTTTGGCAAAAAAGAAAATCAAAAAAATTTTTCATTTTCCTCTTTACAATATCGCATTAGCGTGCTAAAATGCGAAAGTGTCACAGGGAGTGATCCCTGGGGTTTGCTGAAAGAATTGGAGGATACATAACTATGAAAAAGACTCTTTCTCTTGTTTTGGCCTTGGCCATGTGCCTGTCTCTGGCCGCCTGCGGCAATAACGGCGCTCAGGACCAGTCCAGCCAGTCCGGCTCCAATGCCTCTGCCTCGGATGGCAGCTCTGGAAGCCAGCAGGGGGACAACAGCTCTGTGGACGCGGCGGACTCCGACTGGGCTAAGATCGAGAGCAACGGTACGATGAAGATCGGCATTACCTATTTTGAACCCATGAATTATTTTGACGACAATGGCGAGCTGACTGGCTTTGAGACTGAGTTTGCCACCGCCGTCTGCGAGAAGCTGGGTGTCACCCCTGAGTTTGTGGAGATCAACTGGGACAGCAAGATCATGGAGCTCCAGGCCCAGACCATCGACTGTATCTGGAACGGCATGACCATTACCCCTGAGCTGCAGGAGGCTCTGACCATCTCTGATCCCTACATCAAGAACTACCAGGTGGTGGTGATTCGCTCCGACAACGCCGATGTCTATACGTCCACCGCCGACCTGGTGGGTAAGACAGTGGAGGCCGAGGCCGGCTCTGCCGGTGAGGCCGCCATCATTGGCGAGGGTGCAGACGAAAGTCTAAAGCAGGCTGAGTACATCTCCGCTGCCAAGCAGACCGACACCCTTCTGGAAGTCAAGACTGGCGCCGCCGACGCCGCCGTACTGGACTTTGTACTGGCCGGCGCTATGGTGGGCCAGGGGGACTACTCCGATCTGATGATTATCCCCGATCTGCAGCTGTCCGTGGAGGAGTACGGCGTCGGCTTCCGCAAAGACTCCGATGCGGCTGAGAAGGTCAATGAGGCCATGCAGGCGCTCATTGAGGACGGCACTTTGAATACCCTGGCTGAGAAATATGACTTGGCTGAACTGCTGCTGGCCAATCAGTAAAAAGAAAAGACACGGCGACCAGACCGCAAGGCAGGGGGGAGCGATCCCTCCTGCCCTGTGCTGTGTTTGATGGGAAGGCAAAGGAGAGAGAACATGAGTTTTCAGACTGTGAACGTCATGCTGGGGAAGAGCTTTTTGCTCAACTGCCAGATATTCTTCGTGACACTGTTGCTGGCGCTGCCGCTAGGGCTGATCGTGTCCTTTGGGTCCATCAGTCGCTGGAAGCCGTTGAGCGGGGTCTCCCGGCTGTATGTCTATCTGATGCGCTCCACCCCACTGATGCTCCAGCTGGCCATTGTATATTATTTGCCCGGTTTTTTGAATCCTGGACATATGCTTCCCAGGATGACGGCTGCTTGTCTGGCCTTTGTGCTTAATTACGCGGCCTATTTCTCAGAAATTTTCCGGGGCGGTATCCAGGGCGTACCCAGAGGGCAGCAGGAGGCTGGACAGGTGCTGGGCATGACAAAGGGCCAGATTTTTTACCACGTCACGCTCCTCCAGGTCATCAAGCGCATCGTCCCGCCCATGGGAAATGAGATCATCACCCTGATCAAAGACACCTCTCTGGCTAACTTTATCATGGTAAAAGAGGTCATCGCCATGGCGAAGGAGTTTGGAAACAAGGCTATGATCTGGCCATTGTTCTATGCCGGTGTGTTTTTCCTGGTGTTCAATGGACTGGTCACATTTCTGTTGAGCCGGACAGAGAAAAAGCTGGATTACTTCAGATGAGGAGGCGCTGAAATGGCTGTTTTACAGGTCAAGAATATCGAAAAGCACTTTGGGGCCACCCGTGTGCTGGAGGACATCAGCTTCGAACTGGAGCAGGGCCAGGCCCTAGCCATCATCGGCTCCTCCGGCAGCGGAAAGACCACGCTGCTACGCTGCCTAAATTTTTTGGAAACCCCGGATCAGGGACAGATCCTGGTCCAGGATAAGGTCCTTTTTGACGCCGCTGACCCCTCTACCCAGAGGGAGAGCGAGATCCGCAAGAAAAGGCTCCACTTTGGGATGGTTTTCCAGTCATTTAACCTCTTTCCCCAATACACCGCGCTGGAAAATGTGACCCTAGCCAGCCAGCTTCTGGCCAGGGAACGTCCCGATTTTAAGGAGAAAAAAAAGGAGATCTACGCCCAGATTGAGAAAGATGGCCGGGAACTGTTGGGCAGGATGGGGTTAGCCGACCGGGCTGGCCATTATCCCCACCAGCTCTCCGGCGGCCAGCAGCAACGGGTGGCCATCGCCCGGGCGCTGGCTCTCAAGCCGGATATTCTCTGCTTTGACGAGCCTACCTCTGCCTTGGACCCGGAGCTCACCGGCGAGGTGTTGAAGGTTATCCGCTCCCTGGCGGAGCAAAAGACCACCATGATCATCGTCACCCATGAGATGGCCTTTGCTCGGGATGTGGCTGACCAGGTCATCTTTATGGATGGGGGCGTCATCGTGGAACAGGGACCTGCCCGCCAAGTCATTGAGCACCCTGCGCAGGAGAGGACCCGCCAGTTTCTTGCCCGATATGCGGAGAGCTGAATGGAAAAATAGAAGAGGGGCACAGCCGCGGCTGTGCCCCTCCTCTGTTTTTGGGGATAAATATGGGGGAAATTCCTATCTTTGGAGCTGTTAGGGGCAAATCGACCTGATGAAATGAGGAATCGAAAACTCAAAGCACAGTCAACTGGCCATCCCTGACATCAACAGACAGATGGGCACCAGGCTCTACCTGATCGGCTATGATCTTTCGACCGATGAGGGTCTCCACTGTGTGCTGGAGATAGCGGCGCAGGGGGCGAGCCCCGTAGATGGGGTCATAAGCCGCGTCAATGATATGGGACTTAGCGTCGGCAGTCAGCTCCACGGTGAGCTGCTGATCCGCCAGGCGGCGGTTCAGATTGGCCACCAGAAGGTCAATAATATGGGTGACGTTATCCTTTGTCAGCGGCTTGTAGAACACAATTTCATCCAAACGGTTGAGGAACTCCGGGCGGAAGGACCGCTTGAGCAGCTCGCTCACTTGGTTCCGGGCCTCCTGACTAATCTCACCGTCTGAGCCGATGCCGTCCAGCAGGAACTGGCTGCCCAGATTGGAGGTTAGGATGATGATGGTGTTCTTAAAGTCCACCGTTCTTCCTTGACTGTCCGTAATACGACCGTCATCCAATACCTGAAGTAATATATTGAATACGTCAGGGTGAGCCTTCTCCACCTCATCAAAAAGGATGACGGAGTAGGGCTTTCTCCTCACCGCCTCCGTGAGCTGGCCGCCCTCCTCATAGCCCACATATCCCGGAGGGGCGCCGATGAGCCGGGACACGGAGAATTTCTCCATATATTCGCTCATGTCGATGCGCACCAGGTTCTTTTCGCTGTCGAACAGGGCTTCGGCCAGAGTTTTGGCCAGCTCGGTCTTACCTACGCCGGTAGGGCCCAGGAACAGGAAGGAGCCGATGGGCTTGCTGGGGTCGGCGATCCCGGCCCGGCTGCGCAGGATAGCCTCGGATACCAACCTCACTGCCTCGTCCTGTCCTACCACCCGCTGGTGGAGGATATCCTCCAGGTGGAGCAGCTTGTCCCGCTCCCCCTCCATCAGCCGGGCCACCGGGATGCCGGTCCAGCGTTCAATGATGCGGGCGATTTCCTCCTCGGTGACCTTGTCCCGCAGGAGAGAGCGGGCCTTGCCCTCGTTGGCGATGCTCTCCTCCGCCTCCAGGGCTTTCTTCAGCTCCGGGATGCGGCCATATTGCAGCTCGGCGGCTTTCTCCAGGTCGTACTCCCGCTGGGCTTTCTCCAGGGCGGCGTTGGCCGCCTCCAGCTCCTCCCGCAGCTTCTGTACCTTGCCGATGGCCCCCTTCTCGTTGTCCCACTGGGCTTTCTTGGCCTTGAACTCTTCCCGCATATCGGACAGTTCCCTCTGAATCTCAGCCAGATGCTCCTGGGACAGCTTGTCGGTCTCCTTCTTCAGGGCGGCCTCCTCAATCTCGTGCTGGATGATCTTCCGCTGGATGATGTCCAGTTCAGTGGGCATGGAGTCCATCTCGGTGCGGATCATGGCACAGGCCTCGTCCACCAAGTCGATGGCCTTGTCCGGCAGGAAGCGGTCGGTGATATAGCGGTTGGACAGGGTTGCGGCGGCAATGATAGCCCCGTCCGTGATTTTGACCCCGTGGTACACCTCATACCGCTCCTTGAGTCCCCGGAGAATGGCGATAGCGTCCTCTACTGTGGGCTCGTTAACCATCACGGGCTGGAACCGACGTTCCAGGGCGGCGTCTTTCTCGATATACTGCCGGTACTCGTTGAGAGTGGTGGCGCCGATGCAGTGGAGCTCGCCACGGGCCAGCATGGGTTTGAGCAGGTTGCCTGCATCCATACTGCCCTCAGTCTTGCCAGCGCCCACAATAGTGTGCAGCTCGTCAATGAAGAGGATGATGCGGCCCTCGGACTTTTTGACCTCGTTGAGGACGGCCTTCAGCCGCTCCTCGAACTCCCCCCGGTACTTGGCCCCGGCCACAAGGGAGCCCATGTCCAGGGAGAAGATCGTCTTGTCCTTCAGGGAACCGGGCACATCTCCCTTGACAATCCGTTGAGCCAGACCTTCAGCGATGGCGGTCTTGCCCACGCCGGGCTCGCCAATGAGCACAGGGTTGTTCTTGCTCTTACGGGAAAGGATGCGGATGACATTCCGGATTTCATCGTCCCGGCCGATGACCGGGTCCAGCTTGTTCTGGCGGGCACGCTCCACCAAGTCGGTGCCGTATTTCTTCAGGGCGTTATAGGTATCCTCCGGGTTGTCCGAGGTCACCCGTTGGTTGCCGCGGACGCTGGCCAGAGCCTGCATCACCTTCTCCCTGTCCACATGGTAGGTGCGGAATAACTCCTTTAAGGCACTGTCAGGCTGTGCCAGCAGACCGAGGAAGATGTGTTCCACTGAGATGTACTCGTCCTTCATGGCCTGGGCCTCTTGCTCCGCGCCGCGGAGGGCCCTGTCCACATCCTGGGACACATAGACCTTGTCCGCTTCCCGGCCGGACCCGGACACTTTAGGCAGTTTCTGGACCTCACCCTTCACTGCCGCCTCAAAGCTGGGAACAGTCATGCCCATAGCGGCGAGCAGCTGGGGAATGAACCCCTCGTTGTCACTGACCAGGGCCAGCAACAGGTGGGGCTGCTCGATCTGCTGATTGCCGTATTCCTGGGAGATGTCCCTGGCCCCCTGGATGGCGGCCAGGGATTTTTGAGTAAATCGATCCATATTCATGAAAAGAAACCTCCTTTAACTTTGGTTTCAAGATTGTCATAAATTAGCACTTGACTGAATTGTTTGCTAAAACAAAAATACACCAACCTGAGATATTTTGCAAGAAAAAATTTGACGCTCGCTGGCTGGCGTATACACCGGCACCCCCAAAAAAGGGCAGGCTCTGAAGCCTGCCCTTCCTTCTGGTCACTGAATGGCGATCCTTCTGCTTTGAGGCTGTATCTCAGCCATCTTAGGCAGAATCAACGTCAACACTCCGTTCTCATAGGAGGCTCGGATAGCGTCCTCCTGAATGCCAGAGGCATCAAAGGAGCGGACAAAAGAGCCGACCCGGCGCTCCCGGCACAGGTATTGGCCCTGGTCGTCCCGCTTCTCCTGCTTTTCCTCGTGCTGGGCAGAGATGGTCAGGACGCCTTCCTTCAGCTCCAAATGGATATCCTCCTTTTGGAAGCCAGGCAGTTCAGCTTCCAAAAGGAAGTGGTCACCCTCATCCCGGATATCGGTCCGAAAGGCGGTGGGCTGGCGGTTTGCGGGAGGGAAGAAGCTGCGCTCCAGGTCATCAAAAATCGTGTCTAGACCGCCGTGATAGCGGCCAAAGGGGATCATACTGTACATCATAAGAAACTCCTTTCTGAGGTGGGGGTCCGATCTCAGCGGCCCTTCCTGCCTCACTTAACTTTGGTCCTAGTATATCGTCCAAATGTGAACAGTTCTTGCACACTTTGTGTATAAATTGTAAATATTAGCACTCTTATTATTTGAGTGCTAATATTGGAGTGTTGTACCAACCAAAAAAGTGTGCTACAATATTTATATTCTTTCCCAGAGGAAAAAATTTATCAATGACCGGGAGGATGAATCATGAAAGTATTGATCTTAGGGCCGAAGGCACGCTATGAGGCCTATATGCCGGAGTTTGTTGCACAGCTGCCCTTTGAAACGGCCTACTGTTCTCTGGACCAGTCCCCACAACAGGCGGCGCGGGAAAACGCTGATGCCCAGATCCTGTTCACCGACCCCATCGTGGACGTGACGGGAGAACTGATGGACCTGATGCCCGGTCTGAAACTGATTCAATCGGAGGGGGTGGCCTACAACCGGATTGATCTGGAGGCGGCCAGGGCCAGGAACATTTTTGTGTGCAACAATAAAGGCTGCAACGCCGCTTCAGTGGCGGAGCATACGGTGATGCTCATGCTCATGGCTCTACGTCACGGTATTACTGGCCACAACGCCCTTCGGGAAGGCCGTCAACGCGAGATGAAGGAGGCGGTCATGGCCTCCAACTCTCCGGAGTTGGGTCTATCCACTGTGGGCTTGGTAGGGCTGGGGGACATCGGTACCGCCACAGCCAGGCTGCTGGCTCCCTTCGGCTGCAAGATGTACTACTACACCGCCCACCGCCGTCTACCCCAGGTAGAGGAAGAGCTGAACGTGGAATATCTCCCACTGGAGGAGCTGGTGTCCCGGTGCGACATTGTATCTCTCCATTGTGCAGTTACCCCGGAGACCACTCATATGGTGGACAAGGCTCTGCTAGACAAGTTCAAGCCGGGAGCCATTTTAGTGAACACCTCTCGTGGCCTGTTGGTGGACAGCCTGGCCGTCCGGCAGGCCCTCATCGACGGCCGACTGGGTGCCATCGCTATGGATGTCTTTGAACCGGAGCCCACTCCCGCTGACCACCCCCTGGTGGACCTCCCTCCAGAGGTCGCGGATCGGGCCATCTACTCGCCCCATCTGGGCGGCAATACCGGCGGCTCCTTCCACCGGGCCCACACCAATATGTGGACCTCGGCCCAGCTGGTGCTGGAGGGGAAGCGGCCCAATTTTATCGTCAATGGGCTGTGAGAAAAAAGAAAAGAGGACCCGGTACACCACTGTACCGGGTCCTTTTTTGTTGAGAGGGAAAGCTTAACTGTGGGCATGAGCCAGCTTGGGAGCCACTTCAGGCTGGGGCGCTCTGGGCGCGGGGGACTCCTGATGAGTCAGGCCCTTGGCGTTGGCCAGCATCAGCTTGATGCGGTTCTCCTGGTTGATCTTGGTGGCGCCTGGGTCGTAGTCGATGGCCACCACGTTGGAGTAGGGGTACTCGTCCTTCAGCTTGCGGATCATACCCTTGCCCACGATGTGGTTGGGCAGGCAGCCAAAGGGCTGGGTACACACGATATTATTGGTGCCGGAGTGGATGAGCTCCAACATCTCGGCGGTGAGGAGCCAGCCCTCGCCCATCTTGTTGCCGTCGCCCAGATAGCCATGGACCAGGGAGTGGAGCTCCTGGAAGGTGCCGGGGGCACGGAAGCGGCCGGACTTCTTCAGAGCGGCGATCATATCCTTCTGACAGCCCTCGATATAGGACATGAAGGCCCGGCAGGCGGCCTTCTTGATCCACTTCCCGCCGTACAGATCCACATCGGCCACCCGGTTGTAAATCTTGAAAATAATGAAATCGGTCAGGCCGGGGACTACGGGCTCCACGCCTTCGGAGAGCAGGAACTGCTCCAAATTGTTGTTGCCCAGGGGGGCGAACTTCACATAGATTTCCCCAACCACGCCCACACGAATCTTGGGTTCACCCTGGACAGGGATGGAGGCGAAGTCGGCGCAGATCTGGTCAAAGAGAGCCCGCATCTGCCCTCGGCTCATGCCCTTCCCACTCTGGAAGCCGTCTACCAGCTTCTGAGACCAGTGGGCGATCATGGCGTCGGTCTTTCCCTGCTCTACTTCATAAGGGCGGACCTGATTGGCCACGTTGACGATGATGTCTCCATACATCATGGCAAAGACCGCCTTGCGAATGAAGGGGAGGGTCAAGGAAAAGCCGGGGTTCTTCTCCAGGCCGGACAGATTGACGGAAACCACAGGAATATAGCCCATGTCCGCTTTCTCCAGAGCCTTGCGCAGCAGGTGGATATAGTTGCTGGCCCGGCAGCCGCCGCCAGTCTGGGTGATGAGCAGGCCCACCTTGTGGGGGTCATAGCCGCCGTGCTTCACCGCGTCGATGAGCTGGCCGATGACCAGCAGAGCGGGATAGCAGGTGTCGTTATGGACATATTTCAGGCCTTCATCCACAATGCCCCGGTGGTTGGTGGTGAGCATATCCACCTTGTAGCCCTCACACTCCAGCAGCTTCTGCATCATGCCGAAGTGGACGGGGAGCATCTGGGGCATCAGGAGGGTATACTCCTCCTTCATCTCCTTGGTGAACAGCAGACGGCCAGTTTCGTCATAAACTAATTTTGCCATAAAAAAGTCCCTTTCTGAAAAGAGTGGAGAGCGGGGATTCAGTGTCCGGCTCCGCCGGGTGATTCAAAACCTGTTCGCCTTCAACGAACACAATATCTCCAAGCTTTACACCTAGAAATACTCAACTCTGTTTTCTGGCTTCAATGGCGGCCATCAGGCTCCGAATGCGGATCTTGACGGCGCCCAGGTTGCTGATGTCGTCGATCTTCAACTGGGTGTACAGCTTGCCGCCGTCCTCCAGGATGGAGCGCATCTCGTCGCCGGTGATAGCGTCGATGCCGCAGCCAAAGGATACCAGCTGGATGAGCTCCATATCCGGCTGGGTGCACACATACCGGGCGGCGTTATACATCCTGGCGTGATAGGTCCACTGGTTGAGAACATGGCGGGGAGCCTTATCCTCCAGATAGGCCACCGCATCCTCGGTGACCAGAACAAAGCCGTAGGAGGTGATAAGATCGTTGATACCGTGGTTGATCTCCGGGTCCATATGGTAGGGGCGGCCAGCCACCACAAGGATGGGGCGTCCCTCTGCCCGCGCCTGGGCGATATACTCCCGGCCGCGGGCCCTTAGATCCTCCTTATAGGCATCGTAGGCCGCATAGGCGGCTTTGACGGCGGCCACAGTCTCCCGCTTAGGGATTTGAAACTCGTTGAAAAACCACTCGCTGGCTTTGCGCTCGAAATCCTTGGGGCGGTGAAGGCCAAAGTAGGGGTAGAGGAACCGGGTCTTTTTCAGGTCGGGTACGTTGGCGGCCAGCAGTTCGGGGTAGTAAGCTACCACCGGGCAGTTGTAGTTGTTGTCGCTGACACCCTCGTCAAAGTTATAGGGCATACAGGGGTAGAAGATGGCGTCCACGCCCTCCTCCACCAGCGCCTCCACATGGCCGTGGAGCAGCTTGGCGGGGTAACACACGGTGTCAGAGGGGATTGTGCGTTGGCCCTTGAGATAGAGCTTGCGGCTGGACTGGGGGGAGAGGACCACCCGGAAATTGAGTCGTGTGAACAACTCGAACCAGAAGGGGAGGTTCTCATACATATTCAGGCCGAAGGGAATACCGATTCTCCCTCTGGAGCCATCTCCCTGCCCCGTTCCATGGAGGGAGCGGAGGTGGTCGTATTTGTAGCGCATCAGGTCGGGCAGATGGCTGGGCTCCTCCCCCAGAGGACGGGAGCACCGGTTGCCGGAGACGAAGCGCCGCCCCCCGTCAAAGGAGTTGACGGTGAGGGAGCAGTGATTGGTGCACAGGCCGCAGGTAGCGGGTCTGGCGGTGTGGGAGAAACGGTCCAGAGCCTCCCGGCCCAGCAGATGGCTCTTGTCCAGGTGCAGGTCACGGGCAGCCAAAGCGGCGCCGAAGGCGCCCATGATGCCCGAAATCACAGGACGGGTCACATTGCGGCCAAGCTCCTGCTCAAAGGCCCGGAGCACCGCGTCATTGAGGAAGGTGCCTCCCTGGACCACAATGTGTTGTCCCAGATCGTCGGCGGAGGCGGCCCGGATAACCTTATATATGGCGTTTTTCACGATGGAGGTGGACAGACCGGCGGAGATATCTTCCACGCTGGCCCCGTCCTTCTGGGCCTGCTTGACGCTGGAGTTCATGAACACAGTGCACCGGGAGCCCAGATTTACCGGATGTTGGGAGAAGAGTCCCAGCTTGGAGAAATCCGCTATGTTGTAGCCCAGAGCCTTGGCAAAGGTCTCAATGAAGGAGCCACAGCCGGAGGAGCAGGCCTCGTTGAGCATGATGGAGTCCACGGCGCCGTTGCGGATCTTAAAGCACTTCATATCCTGACCGCCGATGTCGATGATGAAATCCACGGAGGGCTCAAAGTGGGCGGCGGCCTTGTAGTGGGCCATAGTCTCCACCAGACCGAGGTCGCAGGAGAAGGCGTTTTTGATCAGGTCCTCGCCATAGCCGGTGACGGCGGCACCGCGGATCACGATACGGTCACCGCACATGGCGTAGATGGTCCGCAGCTGTTCCAGCACGATGGCCACGGGGTTACCCAGATTGGAGTGGTAATAGGTATACAGCAGGCCGCCGTCGGCGGTGATGAGGGCCAGCTTGGTGGTGGTGGAGCCAGCGTCGATGCCCAGCCAAGCCGGACCGGAGTAGGTATGGATATCCACCTCTGGGGGGCGGCTGGCGTTGTGCCGGGCACTGAATTGGTCGTACTCCTCCTGACTGGAGAACAGGGGAGGCATGGTGTCCACCAGGGTGGTGGCCTCGGCGCTGTCGGCCAGCTTTTTCAGCACCTCCTCAAAGGGGACAGGCTGATAGTCGGTAGCGCACAGAGCCGCGCCCATGGCCGCGAAACAGTCGCCGTCCTCGGGAAAGATGGCGTGCTCACCGTCTAGGGCCAAAGTCTCCACAAAACGCTGGCGCAGGCCCATGAGGAAGTGGAGAGGCCCACCCAGAAACACGATCTTGCCCTTCAGCTCCCGGCCCTGGGTAAGACCGGCCACCGTCTGGTCCACCACTGCCTGGAAAATGGAAGCGGCCACGTCCTCTTTCCGCCCGCCCTGATTCAGGATGGGCTGGATATCGCTCTTGGCAAATACGCCGCAGCGGGAGGCGATGGGGTAGATCTTCTCATGCTTTAGGGACAGAGTATCTAGCTCGTTCACCGTGACGTTCATCAGGGTGGCCATCTGATCGATGAAGGCGCCGGTACCACCGGCGCAGGAGCCGTTCATCCGCTCCTCCAGGGAGCCGCCGAAGAAAATGATCTTGGCGTCCTCCCCTCCCAGTTCGATGACCGCGTCCGTGTCGGGGATGTATGTATTCACCGCGGCGGCAGTGGCATATACCTCCTGTACGAAGTCGATGCCCGCGGCGTTGGCTACGCCCAGTCCGGCAGAGCCGGTGATGGTGACCTTGACACGCTGGCCGGACAGCATATCGGAGATGGAGTTCAATGTTTCCAGTGCCCGCTCACGGGTCTTGGAGAAGTGCCGCTCATAGGAGCGGAACAGCAGTTTATTTTGTTCATCCAGCACCACTACCTTGACGGTGGTGGAGCCGATATCGATTCCTACGCGCAGACTCATGATTTTGAAACACCTACAATAGACTGGATATCTTTCTATTTCTTCAGTATTATGATAGCGATTTTGGGGAGCAAAAACAACGGAATTAACGATTTCTTAACAGGACAGAGAGGAGGAAAGACAGGAACTTAACATCCTGTTTTTCGTGATTTTAGACATATTTAAGATAAAAATTTGTCAAGAATGTAAAAGAGTCCCGCCGGATATCCTCCGGCGGGACTCTGCAAAAGTTATTTGTGGATGAAGCGGGAAGTCATCTTTCCGGTTTTGGCTTAATTACCTGGGGATCTCCGCGCTCCAGCCTTACCCCGCCGGTACCCGAGTCTGTACACCTCCAGGTGCCGTCCTCCTGCCGTTCCAGGCAGTATTCCAGGGTGTACAGCCAATGTCCATCTGGTCCTGGATCAAGGCCGGCGCCCGACTGCCAATATATGTTGTTCGCTTCCACCGGATCCACGGCCAGAGTGATGGCGGCGCACAGTCCGCTGGCCGCCTGCTGATAGACCCGGGCCTCATACAGGGCGGCGTAGGTTACGGCCGATGGGTGGCTGGACCCAAAGGAGGAATAGTATTGGGCCAGAGCCCGTCCATAGGCCTCGGCCGCCTTCTGGGGGTCGGTCACCGAGGCGGGGACCACCGGGTCCAGCAAGTCCCGGAGGTTGCTTACCACCACGT
Source organism: Flintibacter sp. P01028 (assembly GCF_041925235.1). Classification (NCBI taxonomy): domain Bacteria; kingdom Bacillati; phylum Bacillota; class Clostridia; order Eubacteriales; genus Flintibacter; species Flintibacter sp. P01028. Next base: position 525,918 of record NZ_JBHEVC010000001.1, on the reverse strand, counting down.
CACGAACATAGTCCTGAGTGACCAGTTCCTCATAGCCTTGGCTGCCTACCACTAGGGGGAACTCCCATAGGATGATCTGACTGCGCTCCATATGACCGATCCCCTCCACCGTCAGCAGATGGGGCACATGGCCGTAAGGATGAAACAGACCGTCGCCGTCGGCGTAATTCCCTCCAGCCCAGCCCGCTTCCTCCAAATTCCCGGTGGTCAAGCCGTAGTCGAAGGCGTACAGCTTCACGGTCCCCTCTTTCAGCAGGTCGGGGTAAGAGGACAGCAGGCGGAATTGGGTCAGTTCTACCCCAGTGTAGGGGGCGGACAGGCCGCTGTCGGTAAAGTCCTGGTTCCACTTGGCCAGCTCATCCGCCAGGAGCCGGTCCACCGCCTCCGCCACCGGGGACAGGTCCTCCCGGACGATGCTGCCGGCGGGAGGAGTCCACCGCTGACGGATGAGCTGGTACAGCTCCGGGCTTTCAAAGAGCAGCCCGTCGATGTCCACCTGGTCCTCGACCAGACCGGCGGAGAGATACAGGGTGACGTCCTCGGGCAGCAGGATGTCCAGCGTCCACAGCCGGTGGGAGGAAAAGCTGTCAGATCCGTCCGGCCCCAGATACCGGCCTGCCATTCGGTTGAGCATCCCGGCCAGCTGGTCGGACGAGACCGGGAGGTCATAGCGGCCTCCGCTGACGGACTGGATGTCCTGTGGGGTGAGAGCGGACAGACGCTGGGTCAGGTCCTTTTGAATCAACTCCAAAGAGTCCTGCTGGTGGAAGGCCAGCACCTGCTCATTCAGCGCCGCCGGGAAGGTTAGGTCCATAAACATCACACTGCCGCCTCCCCAGACCGTCAACCGATAGCCGTAGCCCCGCCCCCATTGGTCCGGGACCCAGCCGTTGTAGGTGCCGATGACCAGCAGGTCGGGGGAGACGCCTTCCTCCCCCTTCCCCTGGAGGGCGTCGGCCAGCGCCTCCGGGGTGATCCCTAAATACTGGGCGTTTTCGGTGAGAAACGCCTGATCCTGGACTAGCAGCTCCACCAGGGCGGCGATGTGCTCCGGCTTCTCCAGCCGGGTATAGGAGCTGGGTACGTTTCCAACCTGGGTAGAGCGGTTGGCGATAAACTGATATCCGCCGTCCACCGCCCGAAGGACCAACTGGCAGGCCCCGTGGTCCCCATAGTTGAGATAGAGAATGCTGTCATGGCGGGAACCGCTCTCAAAGCTTGGGACTGTATAATTGGTGTCCCCATGGAAGTGGTAGTAGGCGTCATACTCCGGCAGGTAGGTGAAATCGCCCAGCCCCACCAGATTGGTCTCCTCCAAAGTCAGGCCGGTGTGTTCCAGCAGGACGGTGTCCATCTCCTGCCGGGTGATTTTGGTGCAGCCGCAGTCCGGGTCCGCCCCGCCGTAACCCCGGTCGATGACCAGCCGCCGCTCCTCCTCGCTGATGGAGCTGGGATTGCCGGTCCCCAGATAGAACAGCTGGTACAGGTCGATGTCCGCCGGATGGTCATACCAGGAAGTCAGGAACTGGTTGCGAATGGAGAAATTGATGTAGGCATTTCCGCCGCTGCCGGTCCCGTTGTCAAAGAAGGAGCCGTCGTTGAAATAGGCCAGCTCCTCGGCGGTAAGAGGAATGGCGCCGCTCTGTGCCCCCTGGCGGTTCATCAGGTCGTAGAGCTGGACTGCCGCCTGCTGGTGCATCAGGGCGGCCACCCGGCGTCCGGAAACCTCCGTCCCGCTGAGTTCACCGTCAGTAAGCACATAGAAGTCGCCGGAGTTCCCCCGGTCGGCGGGGGCGGCCAGCAGATATCGGACCTCCGCGCCCTGCTGGTCAGTGAGAGTCAGGGTACGCAGAGAGGCCGGGGCCAGGTCCCCCACTACCTGGGGCGGATTGAGCCAGTCCGGGCACTCCTGCTTCAAGATCTCTTTGGCCTCCGCCAGCAGCTCCGGATCGGTGATGGCGGTGGGGTCAAACTGACTGGAGGTGGTGGGCTGTCCCAGGCGGATGCTCTGGGCGCTTTGCACATCACTGAGGAAGCGTCTATAATCGCCTGCCGGACCGCCGCTCTGGTTTCCGTCAGAGAAGGTGAATACTGCTACCAGAGCCAGGGCCACACAAGCCCCAAAGACAGCGGCCGCCCTGGTTTCTGGGTGCTTCACCAGCAGGGCGATGCGCTGTTGAATGGTCTTTTTGCCCCCTGTCATGGCGGTGGAGCAGGACAGCAGATCGGCCGGCCGCAGGGAACGCTGGGCCACCATGCCCACCAGGGTGCGGCCGTAGGGGATGCGCTGGTCCTCCCCCAGACGGCGCACCGCCCCCTCGTCACAGGCCAGTTCTCCGTCCCGTTTGGACAGGAGGACAGCCAGCCATACCAGAGGGTTATACCAGTGGAGGGCCAGGGCCAGACACCGCAGGGGGGCCCAGAGGTGGTCCCTGTGGGCGTAGTGGGTGAGCTCATGGGCCAGCACATGCTCCCGTGCGGCAGAGTCCGCCGCTGCCTGGGGAGTCAGGTAGACCACGGGCCGGAACAGGCCGAACAGGCAGGGAGAGGACAGGTCCTCTATCACGTAGACGGGAAGAGGACACTCAGGAATGTCCAGGGGGCGGCGGGAGCGGCGCAGCCTTGCGGCAAAGCGCAGGTTGCTCCCAATCAGGAACAGGAGCATCACCGCCGCTCCTGTCCCCCACAGGATAGACAGGATACGGGGGACAGTGGAGAAAAAGGCGTAATCGGTATAACCGTTTTCCTCCAAGACTGTGCCGCCGCTGTAATAATCAAAGCCGAACCCTCCCAGAGCGGGGAAGCCACGGCTGGTGATGCCGGCGCTCATGACCGGGTCCTCTCCCTGTTCTTCCCAGATATGCTGAATATAACTCTCTGGCGCGTCTATGTGGTCGGTGGGAAAGGCGTATACCGGGGTGTCCTCCATCTGAGGCGCAAAGTCCACTGCCCCTAAGGAGGACAGGAAGGGGAGCTGAATAGGGATCAGCAGCCGGATCAGCACCACCGCCCAGAGGGCATAGCGGTTCACAGAGGACAGCCGGTTCCGGGTGAGCCAACGGACAGTCAGCACCGCCAGAATTAGTAGGGTGGAGGTGAAGGCCCAGGGGATCAGGGTGGGCATGGCGCTGTTCAGAACGAAAATGCCGCTCATTTCGCTCCCTCCTCTGCCTGTCGAAGAATCTCATACAGCTCGTCAATCTCCTTCCGGGTCAGGGCCTTGTCCTGGGCCATGGCAGACACCATCAACCCCACGCTGCCCCGATACACCTTGTTCAAGAAGGAGCGGGTCTCCCGGCGGACGGCCTTCCGCCGTTCCACCGAGGGCCGATAGTGACGGGTCCGGCCCGTCACTTCACAGTGGACCAGCCCCTTCTCCTCCATCCGCCGCAGGGTAGTGATGGTGGTGCTCTTGGCCCAGCCCACCTTCTGGGACAGGCGCTCCACCAATTCCATCACCGTCAGAGGAGAGTGCTCCCAAAGGCAGTCCAACACATACCATTCGCTGTTGGTCAGGGTGACATCCGGCATAAAAACACCTCCTTAAGTCTACTTTGTAGACCAAACATAACACAACTGGTCTACATTGTCAACCAAAGAAAATGAATTGTAATTAAATTGTAAATCCTGTGTAGATCAGGGCATCTGGCTCACATTGAGGCGAAAGTGGCTTTTCCTGGCGGACAGCAGCCCATCCCGCCTCATTTTGCCCAGCTCATTGGACAGGGCACTCCGGTCCACGCCCAGATAATCAGCCAGCTGCTGGCGGTCAAAGGGGATAGAAAAGGAGGGGCTGTTCTGGAGCACCGCCTGGTCGGACAGATAGGAGAGCAGCCTGCCCCGGATGGTCTTGGAGGAGGTGTAGAAGATGCGCCGAGAGAGGGCCAGGTTTTTTCTGGCCGTAATGGTCAGAAGATTGCGCAAGAGAGTTCCATGGTGGGGTCCCTCGCCGGACAAGAGCAGGCCCATATCCAGGAACAGGACCTCTGTGTCCTGGACGGCCGCAACGTCAACCATCAGTGGTTCCCCGGGGACACAGGCGTAGGTCTCCGCAAAGACCTGGCCGGGGGCAACATGGTCCAAGATGGTCCGGTTTCCCCAGGCGTCGTGATTCTCAATGTTGACGCCCCCGGAGAGCACCAGACCCAGCCGCCCGGTCCGGTCGCCGGTGCGGAGGACGGCCTCCCCACGGGGATAGAAACGAGTCCCGGCTCCCAGACCGGCCAGAAGATCCGGAAGAACGTCCGGGGAGAGCCCTTGGAACAGGAGAATACCAGCCAAAAATTGATAGTCCATATCTTTCTCCTAAAATGTTGTTATAACAACGTACTCTGTGGATCAATGGTACTATACTTAGCCCATCCAAGTCAAGGAAAGGCGGAAAATGACATGATTCGTAGAATCATTGAGATCAACCGAGAGAAGTGTAACGGCTGCGGCCTGTGTTCCCAGGCCTGTCATGAGGGGGCCATCGGCATGGTGGAGGGCAAGGCGCTCCTGCTTCGTGATGACTACTGTGACGGCCTGGGGGACTGTTTACCCACCTGTCCTACCGGGGCCATCACCTTTGTGGAGCGGGAGGCGGCTCCCTATGATGAGGCGGCGGTCCAGGCCCAAAAGAGGGAGCGGGAGAATGGAGAAGGCCAGGGCTGCCCTGGCAGCCGTATCCAGACACTGGGACGGCGTCAGGAGCAGGAAGCCGCCGCGACCGGTCCAGTCTCATCCCAACTGCGCCAGTGGCCTGTCCAGATCAAGCTGGCTCCCCTTACGGCGCCCTACTTTGACGGCGCGAACCTGCTGATTGCCGCCGACTGCACCGCCTTTGCCTATGGAAACTTCCATCAGGATTTTATCCGGGGCAAAGTGACATTGGTGGGCTGCCCCAAGTTGGACGGGGTTGATTACAGTGAAAAGCTGACAGAAATCATCCGTCAAAATAATATCAAGAGCGTGACCATTGCGCGGATGGAGGTCCCCTGCTGCGGCGGCCTACAAATTGCGGCGGAGAAGGCCCTGCGGGACAGCGGGAAGTTTATCCCCTGGCAGGTGGTGACCATTTCAGTGGATGGTAGGATATTGGAGTAAAAGGAATGGACGGTCTTTGGCCGTCCATTCTGTTCTTGACGCCCAAGTTCACCGAGCAGCGGGATTGCGGAGATAGAGGAGAGGAAACAGGGCTCCACCAGGTACACCCGTGGCAGGATATGGATACAGAGAATCGATTGGCTGTCCACTCAATCGAACAAATTTTCCATAAACATTGACTTAGACTATGTCCTGTTATAGAATAGAAACCAACACAAAAGAAGGGGCGCTGTGTTTTGGAACAGGCAAATACCTGCTGCTTTACCGGGCACCGGCCCGACAAACTTCCTTGGGGAACGGATGAGCGGGACCCCAGATGCACACGGCTGAAGGAGCGGTTGGGACAGGCCCTGGAGCGGGCCTATCAGAGTGGCTGCCGCCATTTTATCTGTGGAATGGCACGGGGGGCGGACCTGTATTTTGCCGAGGCTGTGTTGGCCTTGCGGGCGTGCTTTCCGCAGGTGACGCTGGAGGGGGCGCGGCCCTGTGAGAGCCAAGCGGACCGCTGGCCCCGGGAGGAGCGGCTCCGCTATCAGGCTATCCTGGACCAGTGCGACTATGAGACTCTGGTCCAGCATCACTATGACCGGGGCTGCATGGCAAGGCGGAACCGGTACATGGTGGATCGGGCCTGCCGGATTATCGCCGTCTATGACGGTGAACCCAGAGGCGGGACGGCCCAGACCTTGGCCTATGCCATGCGGCAGGGCCTGGAATTAGATATTTTGGAGATTTGAGGTGCGTGTGATGGATAATACCCTGATGCATATGTGCTGTGCCCCCTGCGCCAACCAGCCTATCGCTCAACTGCGGGAGGAGGGGCTGTCGGTCACCGGCTTCTGGTTTAACCCCAACATTCACCCCTATACGGAATATCAGGCCCGGAAGCGCACCTTAGAGGACTACGCAAGGGAGATCGGCATGAAATTGGTCATCGGCGGCACCTATGATCTGCGGCCGTTCGTCACCGCTGTGGCTGGAAATATTGACGGGCGCTGTCCCTACTGCTACCGGGTCCGAATGGAGGAGACAGCCCGATACGCCGCGGAGCATGGCTATGACAGCTTTACCACCTCGCTGCTCATTTCCCCCTATCAGAACCATGATGCCATCGCCGCCATTGCCCGTGAGATGGGGCAGAAGTACGGGGTGGACTTCCTGTACCGGGATTTCAGGCCACTGTTTCAGGCGGGCCAGGCCTTTGCCCGGGAGCACGGCTTCTATATGCAGAAATATTGCGGCTGCATCTTCAGTGAGGAGGACCGCTATATGGCGGCCAAGCGGAAGAAAAAGGAGTCGTCTAGAGGACTGTGAGCCTCTGTATAAATAGTGAAGAAGGGGACAAAGACCTGATAAGATCGTAAAAAAGCGCCCTGCTCATCAGGGGAGCAGGGCGCGGGCTTTTTATCAGCCGAAGATCAACGGCAGTACATTCAGAAACAGGGTAATAATAATTCCGTTGCAGAAATCAATGAACAGCGAGCCGACCAGCGGTACGATAAAGAAAGCCTGGGGAGCAGGGCCGTAATTTTTGGTGATGGCCTGCATATTGGCCATGGCGTTGGGCGTGGCGCCCATACCAAATCCGCAGAAGGCGGAGGTCATGACTGCCGCCTCATAGTCCCGGCCCATGAGCCGGAACACCACGAACCGGGCGAAGAGGAACATGAGTATTACCTGGGCGGCCAGTAGAATGACCATGTCCGTAGCCAGTTCGGCCAGTTCCCAGAGCTTTAGGGACATAAGGGCGATGGCCAGGAAGATAGAGAGGGACACATTACCCCAGGTATCGATGGCCTTGGCGGGGAGAATAATGCGTTTGACATCACAGAAATTGCGGATGACAGCGGCGATGACCATGGAGCCGATATAGGTGGGGAAGGTGAACTTGATGACCGTGCCGGCAATGGTGATCTGCACGCTATTGAAGGCCATGGTCAGCAGAGTGCCCAGGCCAGATGCGACGATGAGCAGGATGGCGGCGTTGGTAAAGGCCGTATAGTCCATGCGCTCCGCCCGCTCCTTCTCTTCAGGAGTCTCGTCAGCGGCTTCAATGACGGACTCGGTGGTCTCGTTGGAGCGCAGACCATATTTGTTGATAAGGCTGCGGGCGGTAGGGCCGCCCATCAGGGAGCCGGCGACAAGACCAAAGGTGGCGGCGGCCATAGCCAGCACCTCAGCGCCGGCCAGACCCATCTTTTCCAGTTCGGGGCCGTAGGAGCCCGCGGTACCGTGGCCCCCTACCATGGGGATGGAGCCGGTGCACAGGCCGAGACGGGGATCCCAGCCAAGCAGGACGGACAGCACAGAGCTGGCCAAATTTTGCAGGATAACCATTAAGATAGCGACAAACAGGAAGGTAAATACCTTTTTACCCCCCTTTTTCAACAGCCGGAAGCAGGCGGTATAGCCTACGCTGGTAAAGAACAGGGTCATAAAGAAGTTTTTGATGTTCTCATCAAAGGATAGGGCCAGTACACCGCTCATATAGAGTCCCAGATGAACGAGGGCGAAGATCAGGCCCCCCACCACAGGGGCGGGGATACAGCATTTTCTCAGGAACTCGACGCGCTCGGTGAGAAATCGGCCCAGTACGAACAGGAGCATGGCAATGCCTGCAGTCTGGTAGATATCTAAGGTGAATGTGGGCATAGGTGTCCTCCTTTTTGATTGGGTCGGCTGTGGAAAGGGAGAAAATCAGCCGCCGGGAATAATCAGATGTGCCAGAAAAAAGCTCCGGTGCTGAAATCCAGTACCGGAGCGCAATTTCACAGAATTAGGCCAGAGCCTTCTTGGCGGTTTCCGTCAGTTGGACGAAAGCTGCCTTATCGTTGACTGCCAGCTCGGCCAGCATCTTGCGGTTGATGACGATGCCGGACTTCTTCAGGCCGTTCATGAAGGTGGAGTAGTTCATGCCGTTCAGCTTGCAGGCGGCATTGATCCGGGTGATCCAAAGCTGACGGAAGTCGCGCTTCTTCAGCTTGCGGCCGGTATAGGCGTACACACCGGACTTCATGACAGCCTGGTTGGCCATCTTATAATGCTTGGACTTGGAACCCCAGTAGCCCTTGGCCAGCTTGAGGATCTTATTTCTTCTCTTGCGCGTCATCATCGCGCCTTTCACTCTTGCCATTGTTCGTTACCTCCCTCTGTCTTACTTGTACAGGATCATGCGCTTGATCGCGGCCTCATTGGTCTTGTCGGCATAGGTGGTGCCGCGCAGAGCCCGCTTCAGCTTGGTGGTCTTGCCGTGGCCGTTGAGCAGGTGACGCTTCTTGGTCATGGCGCGCTTGACCTTGCCGGTCTTGGTGAGAGAGAAGCGCTTTTTGGCGCCGCTGTGAGTCTTGATCTTGATCTTCGGCATAACAGAAAACTCCTTTACTTACTTTTTGGCGTCTTTGGCAGGCTTGGGGGATAGGAAGATGGACATATGACGTCCCTCCAGCTTGGGGCTCTTATCCATAACAGCCAGCTCGCCGCACTCCTCCGCGAACTTGAGCAGCAGATCCTGACCGATATTGGTATGAGCCATCTCACGGCCGCGGAAGCGGACTGTGACCTTGCAGCGGTTGCCCTCAGATAAAAACTTTTGGGCGTTCCTCAGCTTAACGTTGAAGTCATTGAGATCAATACTGGGGGACATCCGGATCTCTTTGATCTCCACCACGCGCTGATTCTTGCGGGCTTCCTTCTCGCGCTTGGTCTGTTCGAACCGATATTTGCCGTAGTCCATGATTTTGCACACAGGGGGAACGGCGTTGGGGGAGATCTTAACCAGATCCAGGTTCTGTTCTTCCGCTAGGCGAAGCGCCTCCTGGGAAGACATGATGCCCAACTGTTCGCCGGCCTGGTCGATCAGTCGAACTTCCTTGTCGCGGATCTCGTCATTGGTTTGATGACCTGTGTTAGCGATGGGAAAGCACCTCCAGACAAAATAAAATACGGATAGCCGATATGGCCCCCGTATCATAGCAAAACACCACTGGACATCCAGTGCTGATCTTCCATGTTGACCCTTTGGCGCTGGCCTGGGGTGAGGACGGGGAACCGTACCTACTTTATTGTACCGCAATATTCTACCACCACGTCCAGCTAATGTCAATAGGAGGAACGAAAAATTTTGTATGGCCGCCGCCAGAGACCTGTGTACAGGTATAAAAGATTTACATAATCGGAATTGTAAAAAGTAAGTACAAAAAGTTATTCACACTTTCCACATGGTTTTCCACAAAAGGGGCGGCTCAAAGCGCCATGATTCGGGCGGCTGTGGATTTCTTACAATTAGAAATAGGGAAAAAATGTAAAGAACCCAAAAATTATGGGTGACATAACGCAAAATTGAGAGGGGAGGTATCCAGACTGTAATACTACAGACGGAGCACAGGGAGAGCCGCCCACTGTTCCGCCAGGCGGGAAACAGTGGGCTTATCCCAGAGAGATATCCCGGGTGGCGTAAGCATTTAGCTCCCAACCGGCTGTGTGGCCAGCCTGCCACTCATAGTACCCCTGACAGCCGACCATAGCGGCGTTGTCGCCGCAGTAGCGCAGTTCGGGGAGGTAGAGCTGATCCCCGCTCTGGGCACAGGCGGCCTGGAGATCGGCCCGGATGCGGCTGTTGGCCGCCACGCCGCCGGCCACCGCCACCTTGCCATAGCCCTTTGCCTTGGCTGCGGCCATAGCACGGGGGACCAGGGACTGGCTCACCGCCCGGCCAAAGCTGGCGGCGAAAGAGGGCAGGTCCAGGGGTTCCCCTTTCTGCTGGGCGTTGTGGATCAGATTCAGGCTGGCTGTTTTGAGGCCGGAGAAAGACATATCCAGCTCATGCCCGGTCACATGGGCCAGGGGGAGCTCATACCGCAGGTCATCGCCCCCCTGGGCCAGCCGGTCCATGGGAGCGCCGCCAGGATAGCCGATGCCGAGCACCCGCGCCACCTTGTCAAAACACTCGCCGGCGGCATCGTCCCGGGTGGAACCCATGATCTCCATCTCTGTATAGGACCGCACATCCACGATGGCTGTGGTGCCGCCGGATACACACAGGCAGACGAAGGGGGGCTCCAGGTCCGGGTGGGTGATATAATTGGCCGCGATGTGGCCCCGGACATGGTGGACCGGGATGAGGGGCAGGTCCAGAGCCATGGCTGCCCCTTTGGCGAAGTTGACCCCTACCAGCACAGCGCCGATGAGGCCGGGGGCATAGGTAACCGCTACGGCGTCTAGATCGGCGCGGGAGAGCTCGGCGTCAGCCAGAGCTTTGTCGGCTAGACCGGATATGGCCTCGATATGCTTGCGGGAGGCCAGCTCCGGTACCACGCCGCCATAGATGGTATGCATCTCAATTTGGGAGGACACGCAGCTAGACAGCACCGTCCGACCGTCCTTGACAACGGCGGCGGCGGTGTCGTCACAGGAGGATTCAATGGCAAGAATATTCATCGTATCAATACCTACTTTCTGATCGAGGGAACCAGCGGACACCGCTACGAAGGAAGTGCGCGCTGGCGGCTGAGGGAGACGCAGGGCTTGCCAGGAATAGAGATGACCATGCAGACGGGGAGGGGCGCCCCTCATTCCTCCACCCAGTCTCCCATGGAGTTGGGCCGCTGCCCAGGGAGCAGGGGGATCTGGATGAAACGGTCGTATACCTGTTTGGGCATATGTCCACTGTAAATTTTCTGGTGGACGGCCAGCAGCTCACCCGGAGTGACGTCCTCACGGCCTCGGATCAGGGTCTGGTAGTGGACACCAAAGAGGGCGCAGTCATAGCCGCCGTATCGGAACCCGTTGCGCAGATAGAAGCCGAGCCGGCGCCGGCGCAGCTCCTCCCCCTCGGGACTGCCGCCCTCTGGTGCCTCCGCCTCGCCGAAGATGCCCCGGTAATCCTTGTAGTAGCCGGCCAACAGGTCCAGCATAATGGTCCCCAGCCCCTGACTGCGCCTGCCTTCGATGGTTCCCAGATAGTCCAGCAGGGCAAAGGGAATGCCGGGCTCCAACCACAGCAGGGCATAGCCCACCAGTTCATCTCCATCATACAGGCCAAGGGCCTGATACTTCTTCTCAGCCATCAGGTTCAGTATGGCCTTTAGGGGCTTCAGCTCCTGGGGCGGGAAAGCGGCTTTCAGCTCGCTCTCATACAGGGCGGACAACTGCTCCGCGGTCAATTCAATCAGCTTCATGTTCAAACTCCCGTGTCATAATTAAGGCGTCCTCCCGCGGATTTTGGTAGTATCCCGGCCGCAGGCCAGCCTGGTGGAAGCCATACTTTTCATATAGGCCGATGGCGGCAGTGTTGGATACCCGTACCTCCAGAGTGAGGAAGGCCAGATTGGCGGCGCCGAAGCAGCAGTACACATCCAGCAGGGCGGAGGCCACTCCATGCCGCCGGGCGTCGGGGTGGACGGCGATATTGTCGATGTAGCCCTCGTCCAACACCACATGTAAGCCAGCGTAGCCCAGAATATTGCCTTCCCCGTCGTCGGCCACGATAAAGCTGGCCTGGGGGTCGAAAAGGGCGTCAGAGAGCATGGTCTCGCTCCAGGGCGTGGAGAAACATTCCCGCTCCAGGGCGGCAATCTGGTCTATGTGGCTTCGGTCCATGGGGACAATCTCGTAGTACATTGTATTGACTCCTTATGTGATAGGGTAAAGGTTGGGTCTGCCGGTTATTTGTTCGGCCCGCGCAGTTTCCGAACGCCCCAGATGGATAGGAGAATCCCAGTTCCGAAGGGGAACAGGAGGAGAAGGGCCGCCTGAGGCGGGGGACAGGAGGGATAGAATTTGGCGAGCCATTCCAGCTCTATGTACCCGTAGAGGACGCAGACGCACATGGCAGTGAACAGCAGGGCGGTGAGGCTCTCCAGGAAGAAGGCTCCGTAACGGGGTGTTTTCCGCACCGCCGCCAGAACCAAAACCAGCAGAGTGACAGCCAGCATCTGCATGGAGAGAAGGACCATAAGGGGAGGCCGCCATTCAAAGTAGCAGAACTTACCCCAGCATAGCGCCAGGGCAGAGAGCGTACTCATGGGGATGACCAGGGGGAGCCAGGCGGGGCGGAAGAAAAATACAAGGGTAAGCATCAGCAGGGGGAAGAGGAGAAAAACAGTTAAGACAGTCCAGAATGTCATAAGGGAGCCTCCTTGCAAAGCGGATTTACAGTTCAGACGCGGTGGGAACCGCATAGACCCACTTGTTGTTTCATCAGCCAGATGGGATACCAAGGCCAGCAGACAGAGGGCGCAGGACACTCTCCTTTCGTCAAATGATCCCCCACAGGTGAAGGGCGATGGTGTTGATGGCCAGGTTGGCCCCCATGTGGACCAGCCAGCCGGGCCATATGGTCTGGCTTTTTGCGTCCAGAGCGTTGAACAGAAGCCCGGCGCAGGCCAGCCCAGAGGTAAGCAGGACCAGCAGGGCCGGGTGGAACCAGCCGTCCATGATGGACACATGGTACAGGGCAAAAGCTATGGCGGAAAAGGTCCAGGCCAGCTTTTTGTAACCGGATCGGTACAGGGCAAGAAAGGCAAAGCCCCGGAAAAAGAGCTCCTCCAGCATGGAGTTACCAAAGATGATATAGAGGGCCGCCAGTGGAAAAGTAGCGGCGGTGAAGCCCTCCTTGGCCTGTAAATTGCCGGAGATGGCGGACAAATCCAGCCAGGGAGAGAGCAGCGTGTACCCGCCCAGCAGCAGGAGGAATACTCCGCCCCCCAGCAGCAGGGGCAGCCTCATCGCCCCCTGTTCGGGCCGGCCGAAGGACCGGAGGATCGTCCGGTCGCCGGAGGCCAGCACATAGGCGGCGGCGCAGCCCAGAAAGACCAGCGCCTTAGCCGACGACTTTACCGGGTAGACGGGGGACAGCACCCACTCCACCCAAAGCATAGCTAGACAGCCCAGAACGGTCAACAAGGTCGTCAGAACTGGGCGGCGGTCGGTCCCACTCATCCTGACACCCCCAGCAGCGCCCACTTGACAAGTCGAGCAGTGGTATAGACGGTACGATCCATGGAGGATACCTCCCTGCTATTCTGTTGTCAGTGTATCAGATTCCTGCCGATTTGACAACAAAACCAGGACAGTCGGTCACTTTCGAGGGATAGGTGGCGGAGATGCGGGGGGAGGAATGCCCATTGGACGTTCCTAACCAAGCAGGTTCAAGGTGAAGTATTCCGAAAGGACAAGAGGATGCGGTCCGGGCCAGCGCGGCGGGCTAATGGGCGTCCGCCCAGCTCTTTCCAGCGTGAGTCTCGGCCAGCAGAGGGACGGACAGAGCAGCCACGCCCTCCATCTCCTCCTCCACCAGGCTGCAGATTCTATCCGCCTCCTCCGCCGGACACTCCACGATCAGCTCGTCGTGGACCTGGAGGACCAGGCGTCCCTTCAGCCCCTCGGCGCGAAGCCGGTCCCGCACCCGGATCATGGCCAGCTTGATGATGTCGGCGGCGGTGCCCTGGATGGGGGCGTTAAGGGCTACCCGCTCCCCAAAGGACCGGGTGTTGAAGTTGGAAGATTTCAGCTCCGGCACCCAGCGGCGTCGACCAAAGAGGGTGGCCACGAAGCCGGTCTGTTTGGCCTGCTCCACTACGCCGTCCATATAGGCCCGGACACCGGAGTAATGGGCGAAATACTTGTCCATATACTCCTTGGCCTCCTGGACAGATACGCCGATGTCCTGGGACAGCGAGAAGGGAGAGATGCCGTACACGATGCCGAAATTCACCGCCTTGGCCGAGCGGCGCATGGAGGGGGTGACCTCCTCGGGCCGGACACCAAAGACCTGGGAGGCGGTGATGGTGTGGATGTCGGCTCCGCTCTTAAAGCCGTCGATCATAGCCGGATCGCCGGCCATATGGGCCAGGAGCCTCAGCTCGATTTGGGAATAATCCGCATCCACCAGCACACGGCCGGCCGGGGCCGCGAACATCTTGCGCAGCTCGGCCCCCAACTGGGTGCGGACGGGAATGTTCTGAAGGTTGGGTTCAGTGGAGGACAGCCGCCCAGTGGCGGTCACCGTATTCTGGAAAGAGGTGCGGAGCCGCCCGTCAGGACCGATGACCTTGGACAGACCGTCCACATAGGTGGACTTCAGCTTGGTGAGCTGGCGGTACTCCAGAATCTCGTCAATGATGGGGTGCTGGCCCCGCAGCTTGTCCAGCACCTCGGCATTGGTGGACCAGCCGGTTTTGGTCTTTTTCACAGGTGGGAGCCCCAGCGTTTCAAATAAAACATGGCCCAGCTGCTGGGTGGAGTTGATGTTGAAGGTGGCCTCCCCAGCCAGCTCGTAGATGCGGGACTGGGCCTGGTCGATGCGCTGGGTGAGCATCTCCCCAAAGGACACCAGGGCGCCCCGGTCAATAAGAAAGCCCTCTGCCTCCATCTCAGCCAGCACCGAGCACAGGGGCAGCTCGATGGTCTCATACAGGTCCCACATCTCCAGCTCCCGCAGGCGCTTTTCCAACACCCCGTGGAGGGCGCCGATGAGGGCGCAGTGGGAGGTGAGGGCGGCGGCGGGGCCCACCGGATCAGCCAGGGGGCCGAAAGCTCCCTCGGCCAAATAGTCGCCAGCCTTGGCGGGCTGAAAGCTGAAATAGGTCAGCCCCAGCTTTTCCAGGTCATAGCTGCCGTCGGTAGGGGCCAGGAGATAGGCGGCCACCTCGGTATCAAAGACAAAGCCGGCGGGGGAGATCCCTTCAGCCAGCAGGGAGCGCCACAGGCCCTTCAGCCCGTGCGTAACCTTTTTAATGTCCGGGTCTGCGAAAAAAGTCCGCAGAAACTCGTTGTGTCCCTGGAATTTGTCTGCGAGGAACAGGGCGGCGTGGTTCTCCTTCTCGTTGAGCCGGCACTCCACACATATTACGTCCAACCCCGGCAGGGCCAGGACATCCACGCTGTCCTTGGTAGACCAGAGGGCCAGCAGCTCCTTCAGCCGGACCTGTGTGGTGACGACCTCGGTGGTACAGGAGTCTTCCGCGCCCGGCTGGCTCTGGGCCTCTCCCTCCCCCTGGGGAGCGGCGAGGTGGTACTTGTCGATGAGCTTGGCGAATTCCAGATCCAGGAACAGCTGGTACAGAGCGTTGTTGTCCGGCGGCTGGCGCAGGTTGCGCTCCGGGTCGAAATCGATGGGGGCGTCGGTGTGGATGGTGGCCAGGTCATAGGACATGCGGGCCATCTCTTTGCCCTCGGCCAGCTTTTTTACCACGCCGGGCTTGGCGGGGGTGGACGGAGCCATACAGATATCGGGCATATGGTCATACAGGCAGTCAATAGAGCCGTACAGCTGCACCAGGGCCATGGCGGTCTTTTCACCCACCCCCTTGACACCGGGGATGTTGTCGCTGGCATCCCCCATCAGGGCTTTCAAGTCGATAATGTGGATGGGGTCAAAGCCATACTCCTCCCGAAAGGAGGCCGGGGTCATGTCACGGGTGTCGGTGCGGCCCATGCGGGTGG
This sequence comes from Flintibacter sp. P01028, assembly GCF_041925235.1. Lineage (NCBI taxonomy): Bacteria > Bacillati > Bacillota > Clostridia > Eubacteriales > Flintibacter > Flintibacter sp. P01028. Next base: position 510,390 of record NZ_JBHEVC010000001.1, on the reverse strand, counting down.
ACACCAGCTTCACTGTGGTGGTGTCTGTCACTAGTTGGAGGGAGTCCTTGTCTCCTGTGACGATGATGGTCTCCCAGCCCGCCGCCCGGTCCTTCACGGAGATGGTGCCGATCAGGTCGTCAGCCTCCCAGCCATCCAGCTCGTACATGGGGATGTTCATGGCCCCCAGCACCTGCTTGAGCAGGGGAAGCTGGCTGGCCAGCTCGTCGGGCATCCCCTTGCGGGTGGCTTTGTATCCCTCGTAGGCCAGGTGGCGGAAGGTGGGGGCGGCCCGGTCAAAGGTGACGCAGAGAGCGTCGGGCTGGCTGTCGTCCAGCAGCTTGTTCAGAATGTTCAAAAAGCCAAAGATGGCGTTGGTAGGCTGACCTTCCCGTGTGGTCAGGTTCTGGCTGACTCCGTAGAAGGCCCGGTTGACGATGGAATTGCCGTCAATGACCATCAGTTTTTTCATAGCGGGAGCTCCCTCTCACTCCGGCAGAAGGCCGGACATAAAATTACATTTTACAGTATAACAGTCTTTCCCAAGAAGGGCAAGGAAAAAACCTGGGTCCCGAAATGGGACCCAGGTTTTTTCGGACTCTGGGGGCCGGTGGGGATAGGAGCTCACAGCCTGGCCCGGTCCACCAGCCCGGCGAGCTGGCAGAGAATGACCGACACCTCGGCCCGGGTGATGTCGCTGCCGCCGTGGAAGCGGCCCTCCTCGTCCCCAGTGAGCACACCGGCCCGGTACCACCGATAGACCACATCGCCCAGCTCATCCCCCTCCCCCAAGTCGGGGACATCGCCGTCCCGGACGGTGTTGATTGCCTCCATCTGGTCATCGGGGATGGCCTGATCCAGAATGGCGACCATATCATACCGTGTGGCCTTGTCGTTCAGACAGGACTGAGGAAAGTCACGGGCGGTGAGGATGCCGTTGTCCAGACAGTACTGGTAATAGGGCATATACCAGCCGCCGGAGGTCTGGGGAAGCGGGCCGCCGCTCTCACGGCTGTGGATCTGATAGGCCAGCACCAGAGTCTGGGCGATAGATAGGTCGCCGCCGGGCTCGAACCTCCCGTCTCCCATGCCGGTCATCAGTCCGTTTTGGACTACCTTCTCCACGTAGGGCTGGAACCACTGGCCCGCCTTGATGTCGGAGAAGTGGGGGGCGGCGCCTTGGTCGGGCCGCTCTGTTTGACCGGGCGTTGAGGTGCCGCTGGGCTTCCTCTCCTGGTCCACCGTCCCTTGGACAGACTGGCCGCTGGGGGTAAAGATACCGTCAATGAGAACCTCGCCATCTGGGGCGTGGAGGGAGCCATCAGAGCAGAGAGCGGTATTGGCGATAACAGTGTCCTCCCCGGTTTTGATGGGGAAGCTCTGGACGTGGAAGCCGTAGCTGGAAACCGTGTCGCCCCCCTCTTCGGTAATGCCCCAGGTGTATAGATCACCGCTTTTTAATACGGCGGCGCCCCGCTCGGCGGAGATTACATCCCGGTCAATGATCTTGACGGGCGTGGACTGCCCGACTCCCTCGCTCCAAGGGGTGACGGTGTCATAGGCCATGCCGTTGCCCACCTCGCCGTTGTCATTGACACCCCAGGTCCACAGGCCGCCCTCCTGATCGATGGCCCAGCCGCTCTCCCCCTCCATACCGACGGAGATCATGCCGTCCAGCAGTTTGGTCAGGGGCAGAGGAGCGTCGCCGTTGTAGAGAATCATCTTGCCGTCGCCGCCATAGCCGTCGGCGCCCCAGACCCAGACGGAGCCATCCTCTTTCAGGGCCACGTAGCGGGACAGGCCGGCATCCACCATGACCACATTGTCCATCACATGGTGGGGGCCGTAGGAATCGGGGTCGGCGGCGCCATAGTCGGTGCCCGAACCGTCCTCTCCCGCGCTCACCAGGCCGTAGTACCACAGAGAGCCGTCGGTACGCACCACCATGGCGCCGAATTTGCCGGTGGCCACAGATCGGACATTGTCCGCCACCTTGATGGGAGTTTCAGACCAGGCGTCAAAGCTGTCCAGCAGCCCTAGGGAGCCCACATAGTAGCCCCAGGCCCAGAGAGTGTCGTCCTCCTTTACGGCCAGGAGCAGGTCGTTGTCTGAGCAACAGATCTGGCGCACGCCATCCATGAGCTTGACAGGGTACTGGGCCTTCTCCTCTTCGGTGAGATAGCCGGGGCCTGCGCCCCACAGGGAGCCGTCCTCCCGGATAGCCAGACGGCTGGGGTTGCTCAGTACGATCCGGCGGGAGAGAAGATCGGCCTGCTCCACAGCCTGCCGAATGGTGGCTGCCTGGCGGGGATCGGACAGGGCGGAGGGCCGGCTGGGCCGCTCCGGCTGTTCAGGCTCCGCGGGCGGCTCAGACTCCTCTCCCGCTGTGGGGTAAGCGGTGACACCGTCCTCGTCTAGAACATAGAACACGGGGACGGAGTCATCGGTGGCGTACCACACCACTTGTCCGTTGTAGACGATGGGGGTGCAGTCGGAGGCCATGACGCCCTCGGCGGTCCTGAGGTCAGACACCGAGCCCTCGGCGGAGTAGCGGGCATAGCCGATGGAATCGGTGTTGTAGTAGTAGCCGTTGTCCGCCTTCTCCGCCATAGACCAGATGATATAGCCATCCTCCAGGCTGGTGGGGACAAGGACGGGCTGGGAACCATAGATGTTCCCGCCGTTGGCGTAAGAGGTGATCTGGCGGGTCCTGGTGCCGCTTTGAGAGAAATCATCTTTGCTGGTGTAAGCCAGATAGATGTTTTTCACGTCGGCGGTCAGGTTGGAGGAAGCGCCCTTCCCAGTGTAGCTGTACGCGGTGAGGTAGCCGGTGGAGGTCTCGGCCAGACCGGTGACCTGGGCGCCGGTCACGTTGGCGCCGATGGAACCAGGCCAGCTGGCTACTAGGAGCTGGGTCCCCCGCCGCCCGCTTTGGCCGTCACAGCGGTACAGGGACGCCCCACGGGGATAGGCGTCGCCGTGGTCCAGCGCGACCAGCCTGCCCTCCTGGTCCACCAGCATCAGCTGGTTGAAGGAGTGGGATACATAGCCCGTGGCGGGATTGGACACAGCGGAGGCCACGTCGGAGATGGTCATGTCCTCCTGGCGGACTGTGAAGGACAGGCTGGCCTGGTGGTTCAGACCGTCGGAGCTGGTGTACATCTCGTGGCTGGTGCGGATGTACAGCAGGCCGCCGTCCTCGGCGCAGGTAAAGCCGCCGGCGTCAAAGGGGATGGTGGTGTTGGCCCCTCTTAGGCTGGCCTGGTCCAGCCGCTCCCAGCTCTTGGAGTATTTGACCACCCGGACTACCTCGGCGCTGTCGCTCTCTGAGGGATTCTCCTGGCCGAAAACCACGAAGTTGTAGTCCTCCCCGGCAAAGAAGCCGCCCCAGATTGGGAGCTCTACTTCCAGTTCTCTAGTCTCCTTCAACTGGAAGTGGCTGTCATAGGTCTCTACCACTAGGGTGGTGGGTGTGAGCCACTCCAGGAACTGGCCAGTCTGGCCATTCACCAGCTGGCTGCCTTTCCGGTACTCCACCCGAACCAGGTCCTGGCCATCCTGGTATAGATAGGAGGAGCGGGGGACGGCCCAGTTACCGTTGTAGTAGCCATATCGGTTGGTGGAGATCAGGGGCTCCGGCTGGCTGGCGGCCGAGACGGCAGGGACAAGGGACAGGGACATGGCCAGAGTGCAGAGCAGGCTGGTCAGGCGGGGAAAAAACCTCTTGTGCTTCATATACGTGTCATCCTTTCTGAACAGTCAGGCGGCTGAACCGCCGGGTAAGGTGGGGGATAGGGACCGGCCTTCGTGGGTGGGCCCCGTGGTTACAGTACCCTATCCGGCGGAGAAAGGAAGAGAGAAGGGAAAATGAGAAAAAATTTTGGAGCGCCATATGGCGCTCCAAATCTAAAGGAGGGGTGGGGACTATCCATGAAGGCACATCGGCTCCTGGGCCAGCTGGCGGGCCAGGGAAGCGGCCCTATCTCCGGCACGGCGAAGGACAGCCTGGACGTCGGTTCCCTGGATATCCAGGCCCTCCGCGGCCACACAGTAGGCGTGGGGAATCCCAAACATAGCGCCCAGGGCTTTTAGGTAGTCAAAGCCGTAATTCTGCCCCTCTACGGGGCCGCCGGCGGAGGTGAGATAGACCAGGGCGCGGGCCTGGCTCAGTCCGACCTGCTGCCCGTCCTCGTCATAGCGGAAAGTGATGCCCAGCGCACTGGACCACTCCAAATAGACCTTCAAAACGGCGGGAAAGGAGAGGTCCCAGTAAGGGGCGCCCACGACCACCAAATCGGCCGAGGCGATCTCGCGGGCGGGGGTCAGTCGGGGATCATCTTCCCCGCGGGCGATCCAGCCGTCACGCTGGCGGGCCAGCTCCCCTGTCAGGATGGGCAGAGACTCTCTCAAATCTCTGTGGCAGACCTGCACCTGGGGATGTAGCGTAGTATATTCCTCCAAAAAACGCTGGCACAACCGCCAGGTGCGGGACAGCTCAGGCCCCCGTACACAGGCATCCAAAAAAAGCAGACGTTCCATGCTTAGAGTCCTTTCTCCGCCTCATGGGCGGTTTTGACAAGATATTCCATCGCCCGGACAGGGTACTGGCCCGCGGCGGTTTCCCCGGTGAGCATCAGAGAGGAGGCCCCGTCCAGCACGCCGTTGTAAATATCGCATACCTCGGCCCGGGTGGGCACCGGACGATGCTCCATGGACCACAATAGCTGGGTGACCAGGCAGAAGTCACGACCCGCGGCCACGCACCGCCGGGCGATATCCTTCTGAACCCCAGGCAGCTCCCAGAGGGGCATGGAGTTTCCAAGGTCGCCCCGTGCGATGCAGAGCTGGTCGGCGGCGGAGATGATCTCCTCCAGATGGTCCAGACCCTGGCGGTTCTCTATTTTGGCCATGATTTGGATGCGGCCCAGCCCACGCTGGTCCAAGGCCTGGCGCAGTGCCCGGATATCCTCCTGTCCCCGGACAAAGGGCTGAAGAATGTGGGTCACTCCAAACTGTCCAGCCAGGTCCAGATTCATCAGATCCTCCTGGGTGAGGACCGGTGTATCCGGGTATACTCCTAGAATAGCCAGGCTTTTCCTGCTGTGTAGAGTGCCGCCCCGCAGCACCCGGCACAGCAGCACAGAGGAGCTGGCCTTTTTCACCTCTAGGAGAATGGCGCTGTCGTCAATGGAGATCTGGTCCCCCGGCTTGGCGCTGGACACCACTACCTGGGGGACAGGGAGGCCGTCCTGGCCAAGCAGGATATCGTCTCCGGTCTTGATGGGGATGGGGATGGGGAGTGTGCCTAGCCGCAGCTCCGGCCCCTGCAGGTCGATGATGAGATGGGGGCGGTCCACCCCGGCCTGTCGTGCCGCGGGAAAGAAATGCTCCTCTAGCAGAGCGGAGCATTGGGACAGGCTGGTGTGGGACAGGTTGAGCCTGGCCCCAGTCATCCCGGCTCGGAACAGGCGGACCAACAGAGCCCGGTCACGGCAGAGCCCGCCTAAGGTCCCATAAAATTCCATGAGGGTACCTCCCGTGTATGTGATGCCTTACGGTATCTATTATTATGAGGAAAGAGCGGGGGAAAGTCAACGGTAAGAAAGCGCAGGTGTTCCAATGTCCGCCTTGGACAAACCTTCATGGAAAATTCATAGACTTTTTTGCCAGAGCGTGGTAAAATACTATAATCCTGGCATATGCCCATTGGGCAATGCTTTACTGTTCCCTGGGAGGGATGGCTTTGAAGAAAGATATTCTGGGTGTCCGGTTTGACGACGTGTCCCGGCAGGAGGCTGCCCAGCTGGGCGCCGCCATGCTGGAGCAGGACCAGTTCCACTATGTGGTGACACCCAATCCGGAATTTATCCTGGCGGCGGAAAAAGACGCCGACTTCCGTCAGGTGCTCAACAGTGCCGACCTGGTCATCCCAGACGGCATTGGTGTGGTCTATTCGGCCAAGATACTGGGCACACCCCTGAAGGAGCGGGTTCCCGGTATCGAATTTGCCGCTGATATGCTGGCCAAGCTGGACCAGATGGGGGGTCGGCTCTACCTGCTGGGGGCGAAGCCCGGCGTGGCCCAAGAGGCCGGCCGCCGCATCCTGGAGCAACACCCTAATATCGTCCTGTGCGGCACTCATGACGGCTATTTTAAGGACGAGGAGGCCGTGCTGCTGGAGGTGGCCGCCGCTCGGCCCGATTTGCTGTTTGTCTGCCTGGGCGCGCCCAAGCAGGAGAAGTGGATGGCCCGGTGGGGCAGGCACACAGGTGCTCGTCTGGCCATTGGCCTGGGGGGCGCCCTGGATGTCTTTGCCGGCAACGTGGAGCGGGCGCCCGAATCCTGGCGGAAGCTGGGTTTGGAGTGGGCCTACCGCCTGAAGAAGGAGCCCCAGCGGGCGGGGCGGATGGCCAAGCTGCCTCTTGTGCTGGTCAAGTCCGCCGGCGCCCGCCTGAGGGGCAGGAGGGACCAGTCATGAGGGGCCGGCTGATCGTCATTGAAGGGACCGACGGCTCTGGCAAGTCCACTCAGTTCGGCCAGCTGTGCCAGCGGCTGGACGCCATGGGCCAAGAGTACAAAAAGCTGGTATTTCCCCAGTACCAGGAGCCGTCCTCCGCTCTGATCCGGATGTACCTAGGGGGTGAGTTCGGCAGCCATCCAGGGGACGTAAATCCCTACGCCGCCTCCGCGTTTTACGCGGTGGACCGATACGCCTCCTTAAAAAAGGTGTGGGGGGAATACTACGACGGGGGGGGCCTGGTCCTTACCGACCGGTATACCACCTCCAACGCGGTCCACCAGGGGGCCAAGTGCCCAGAGGGGGAGCGGACCGCCTTCCTCCGCTGGCTGGACGATTTTGAACACGACAAGCTGGGACTGCCCCGGCCTGACCTGGTGCTCTATTTGGATATGCCTACCGAAAAGTCGGTGGAGCTGCTGCGCGGCCGGGAGTCGGCCACCCATACCAAGGCGGACATCCATGAGCTGGACACGGAGTATCTAGCCACCTGCCGCGCCTGCGCCCACCAGGCCATTGGGGAGCTGGGCTGGAAGCGGATCTCCTGTTTAGACAGGGAGGGGCAGCTCCGCTCCATCCAGGAGATACACCAGGAGATCTGGTCCCTGGTGACCCCCTTACTGTAAAAGGAGGTATTCTAATATGGTCTATATCCTGCTCGCTCCCGGCTTTGAAGAGGCGGAGGCCCTGGTCCCCGCCGACCTGCTCCGCCGAGGAGGCGTGGAAACGGCCCTGGTGTCCACAGACGGAGCGATGGTGGCCGGAGGCCGGCAGATCACAATAAAAGCGGATCTGACTTTGGACCAGGTGGAGCTGGACCGGGCCGACATGCTGGTTTTGCCCGGCGGCGGTGTGGGAGTACAGAAGCTGGGCCAGGAACCTACTGTGGAGAAGCTGGTCCGGGAGGCGGCGAAGCGGGGGATCCCTCTGGCCGCCATCTGTGCGGCCCCTACGCTGTTGGGCAGGTGGGGGCTGCTGGAGGGCAGACGGGCCGTCTGCTATCCCGGCATGGAGGGACAGATGAACGGAGCTGTGGCAGCTGACAGCCCGTCCCACGTGGTGGTGGACGGCCCAGCCAAGCTGATTACCGGGCAGGCGGCCGGCTCCGCCTTTGATTTCGGACTGGCGCTGGTGGAATACCTGGCCGGCCGGGAGAGAGCGGAGGAAGTCCGTGCTTCCATCTGTTACTGAAGAGAAGGCGGCGCTGCGCCGAACAGTCCGCCGCTGGCTGGCGGCTTTGCCCTCGTCAGAGCGGCGGGAGAGCGACCGGGCCCTCTTTGCCCACTTCCTATCTCTGCCCCAAGTGGAGGGCGCAAAGACGATCTTCGCCTTTTGGGGCATCCCAGAGCGGGAACCGGACACTGTAGAGCTGGTCCGCCAGCTGGCGGAGCGGGGGAAGGTGGTGGGCCTGCCCCGGATGCTCCCCGGCAGGGGGATGGAGGTCCGTGGGTATGCCTCGGACCGCCCGCTGGTGCCGGCGGCCTTTGGCCTTCTGGAGCCGGACGAACAGGCCCCTCTGCTGGAGCGGGCGGCCATCGACCTGATCCTGGTCCCCGGCCTGTGCTATGACCGGGAGGGCTACCGCCTGGGCTTCGGCGGCGGCTACTATGACCGGTGGCTGGCCGGCTGCTCCGGGTGGAAGGTGGGGCTGTGCCGGGCCGCTCTCCTGCAGGACCGTTTGCCTAGGGGACCTTATGATATCCCGGTGGACCTGGTGGTCACCGAGGAGGAGTGCCTGTCCCACCTTTCTTCGGCAAAAAGCGGGGGTTGATCCCCCGCCCTTTTGCCGGTCCACTCAGCAGCAGCCGCAGTTGTCGTTGCCGCAGCCGTTGTCGCAGCCACAGCCGCAACTGTTGTTGCAGCCGCAGCCGTTGCCGCCCCAGCCGCCGCAGGCGAACAGGATGATGATTAGCAGGATGATCCACAGGCAGCCGTTGCCGCCCCAGCCGTTGTTTCCACAACACATATGTTTTCACACCTCTCTAAAATCCCGCCGGGACGGTGTGTCCCGTGCGTTCTGTACTATTCTATGGAGGTCCCTTGTTCCTGGTGACAAGGACCCGGAAAAATTTTATTAGGAGCTGACCTGAATGCCCCAGGAACGAAGAAGTGAACGAAGAAGCGGGCGGGAGGAGCGCACCGCCGCCCGCCGTCCCCGCCGCGGCTCGACCGGCCGGACCGCCGGCTTCGCCGTGCTCTATGTGGTAGGAGTCATCGGAGTGTCCATCCTGCTGGCCTGCCTGCTTTGGATCGCCGCAAACGATGTGCTGGCCCTGAATAAGGATGAGAAGGAAGTGACCATTACCATCTCCTCGGAGGACAGCTTCAACAGCATCGTGAACCGGCTGGAGGATGAGGGGCTGATCGAGTATAAGTGGCTCTTCAAGCTCTTTGCCGCCTTCACAGGGGGCAAGGACGATGTGACGATGGGTACCTATACCCTGAACACGGATATGGATTACCGGGCTCTGCTGGCTGGCATGAGTGCCAACTCCGCCACCCGGTCGGTGGTGGATGTGGTCATCCCAGAGGGCTATACCCTGGACCAGATCTTCGCCCTGCTGGAAGAGAAGGGGGTGGCCACGGTGGAGGAGCTTCAGGAAGCCGCCGCCAACCACGACTACGCCTTCTCCTTCCTCCAGGATATCCCGCTGGGGGATTACCACCGGCTGGAAGGCTACCTCATGCCGTCCACCTATGAGTTCTATACCCCCCACGATCCGGTGTATGCCATCAATAAGCTGTTGGTCTACTTTGACTCCATGGTCACCGATGATATACGGGCCCAAGTGGAGGAAACAGGCTATTCCCTGCGGGAAATCCTGACTATCGCCTCCATGATCGAGCGGGAAACGGATGGATCTGACCGGGAGGAGATTGCCTCCGTCATTTATAACCGCCTGGAGCATCCTGAGGGTGAAACTGTGGGCCTGCTCCAGATCGACGCTACCCTGGCCTATATCAACGGCGGAAAGGTGCCGACGGAGGCGGACAAGGCCATCGATTCCCCCTATAACACTTATATGTATAAGGGCCTGCCCCCGGCGCCCATCGCCAATCCTGGCATGGAGGCCATCATGGCTGCCCTGGAGCCGACGGATACCAGCTACTTCTATTACGCTCTGGGCGACGACAATCTCCACCATTTCTTCAATACCTATGACCAGCTCCAGAGCTTCCTCAATTCCCAGGAGCGATACAAGTGATTCCCAAAGGGGCAAGGGCCGGCGCCCTTGCCCCTTTCTGAAGGAGATAGATAAACATGAGAAACAAGATCGAGCTGCTGGCCCCGGCGGGGGACATGGAGAGACTGGAGATGGCGGTGGCCTATGGGGCGGACGCTGTCTATCTGGCCGGAACCGACTTCGGAATGCGGTCTTTTGCCGGAAATTTCTCCCGGACAGAGCTGAAACAGGCCGTGGACCTATGCCGCTCCCATAGGGTCAGAGTCCATGTGACCTGCAACACCATGCCGCGCAACCAAGAAGTAGCCCGGCTGCCGGAGTGGCTGGAATATCTCAATGAGGTGGGCGTGGACGCCATCATTCTGGCAGATGTGGGCACCCTGGCCCTGGCCAGGAGACACGCCCCCAAGGTCCAGTGTCATATCTCCACTCAGGCCAGCATCGTCAATTACCAGTCCGCCCAGGCCTGGCACGACCTGGGGGCTAGTCGGGTGATTCTAGCCAGGGAGCTGTCCCTGGAGGAGATTCAGGAGATCAGGGCCAAGACTCCAAAGGAGCTGGAGATCGAAGTCTTTGCCCACGGGGCCATGTGCGTCAGCTATTCCGGCCGGTGCCTGCTGTCTAACTACATGACCGGGCGGGACTCCAATCGGGGGGAGTGCGCCCAGCCCTGCCGGTATCAGTACGCTCTGATGGAGGAGAAGCGGCCGGGAGAGTACTTCCCTGTCTATGAGGAGAATGGACAGACCTATATCATGAACTCCAAGGATATGTGCATGATCGACCATGTGGCCGACTTGATGGAGGCGGGGGTGGACTCTCTAAAGCTGGAGGGGAGGGCAAAGTCCGCCTACTACGCGGCCATCGTCACCGGAGCCTACCGCCACGCCATCGACGCGGCGGCGGCGGGAGAGCCACTGGACCCGGTGTGGCGGGACGAGGTGGAGCACATCAGCCACCGCCACTACTCCACCGGCTTTTTCTATGGACAGCCGGGGCAGTATACCGAGAATTCCCGATATGTCCGGGACTGGCAGATCGTGGCCAAGGTGCAGTCCTGTGACGGGGAGGGAAATGCCCTTTTGACCCTGAACAATAAATTCCGAGTGGGCGACAGTCTGGAGCTGGTGGGGCCTAATGTCCGGCCCCAGGCTTTGTGGGTGGAGGGCCTCTGGGATGGGGATGGCCTTCCACTGGAGGAGGTCCGCCACCCGCAGATGACCTTCCGCATGAAGCTGCCCTGTCAGGTGCCGCCCCTCTCCCTGCTCCGCCGAAAAGCGGACCTGAGTCCCCAGTAAGGAGGAGAGGATCATGGTACCCACCTATGAACAGATGGGCGACTGGCTGGAGGAGATCGCCGGCGGGTTCCCCGACGCCTTCTTTCTGGACCTGGACGGGGGCATCCAGATGGAGGAGAGAGCCCTGCCTGATCCGGACTTTCCCCCCGGCGAGATGTACATTATGGGAGAGTATGTCCACGATATGCTGGGGCGGTATATCGTCCTGTATTACGGCTCCTTTGCCGCCCTGCTGCCGGAGGAGGACGAGGAGGGCTGGAAGGACGAGATCTTTGCCACCGTGGCCCACGAGTTCACCCACCATCTGGAGGAAACTGCCGGCCTCCACGCCCTGGACGACAAGGACGCGGAGTTTTTAAGGCAGGCGCTGGAGGAGTATGGAGAAGGATAGCGGGCGTGTCCGGGAGGAGATGAAGAGATGGACCTGATTTCAGAGTATGTCAGAACGGTTCAGAAAATGGGTGACATGGAAAACGATGGGCTGGACAGCAAGAAAAAAGCAAAGCAATACAATCGATCTGCTGACCGCCTGAGAGAGATCGCTTCGGAGATCAACCATGACAGATCCGAGGAAAAGCCCGCCTTTTCTCACCTGCTGTTTCATGAGAGAGCTGATATCCGAATTTGGGCGGCACATCATATCCTGGAAGTGATGGATTATCACGGAGAGACAAGAAAATATGCTCTGAAAGAAATTTCACTTGTTGCCTCCTGTGACGAGAGTATCAATGGACTGGGCAACAGAATGTGGCTGGAGCAGTGGCTGACAGCCCATCCGGAAGATCAAAGTCTGCTGTAAGGAACTGCTTTGGCGCATAAAAGGGGGGGATTCCATGTTAGAGCCATATGAGGTCAGAGGCCGCTTTGCCCCCAGCCCCAGCGCACGGATGCACCTGGGCAACCTGTGGTCCTGCCTGCTGGCCTGGCTGGCCGCCCGGAGCGCGGGAGGTTCCATCGTCCTGCGGCTGGAGGATCTGGATCCGGACCGGTGCCGGCAGGAGTATTGCGACCAGGTGATGCGGGATCTGGAGTGGCTGGGGCTGGACTGGGATGGGGAGCCGGTCTATCAGTCCCGGCGGACAGAGGCCTACGCCGCCGCCTTCCGGGAGCTGGAGAGGCAGGGGCTGGTCTATCCCTGCTACTGTACACGTGCAGAGCGTCTGGCTTCCTCTGCCCCCCACCGCTCGGACGGAATAACTGTGTATGACGGACGGTGCAGGAGCTTGACGGCTCCGGAGCGGGAGAAGCTGGAAAAGACACGCCGCCCTGCCTGGCGGGCGGCAGTGGGGGAAAAATCCATTTCTTTTTGTGATATGTTATGCGGAAAATACGAAGAGGATTTAAAAATGGACTGCGGAGACTTTATTCTCCGCCGGTCCGACGGGGTGTACGCCTATCAGTTGGCGGTGGTGGTGGATGACGCCGAGATGGGGGTGACCCAGGTGGTGCGGGGGAGCGACCTGCTCTCCTCCACCCCCCGGCAGATCTGGCTCCAGGAGCGGCTGAACCTGCCCCATCCCCAGTACGGCCATGTCCCCCTGTTGCTGGCCCCGGATGGCAGGCGGCTGGCAAAGAGGGACCGGGACCAGGAGCTGGGGCAGCTCCAGAGTCGGTTTACTGCCCCACAGATCGTGGGAACGCTGGCCCATGCCGCCGGGCTGCTGGACCGGGAGGAGGAGGTTGCGCCGGAGGAACTGCTCCCTCTATTCCGCTGGGACAAACTCCCCCGAAAGGACCTCACGCTGTCCATAGGAGAGAAAATATAACGGCCTGACGGTATTCGTCAGGCCGTTATATTTGTATGTCATACCCGTTCCTTCCCAAATTCTCTCAGAAAATAGTGTACCATGATGGTGCCGGAAATGAGGAAGGCTGCCAGGTCGGAGACGGCCTGGGTGAGCTCCAGACCGGTGAGACCCAACTGCCAGGACAGGAGGTAGACCAGAGGGATGAACACGCCCTGGCGGCAGACGGCCAGGATGGTGGCCCGGACAGACTTGCCCAGGGACTGGAAGAACATATTGGCGAAGGTGAGCACCGCCCCCAGTGGGAGGGTAAAGCACTGGTAGCGGAAGGCCCGGGTGCCGATGTCGATGACCATAAGGTCGTCCCGGAACAGGGTGACGATTTGGGGGGCGAAGGCAAAGCCTACCACTGCGCATACTGTCAAGATGATGGTGCAGGTCTTGACGGAGAACTTCACCGCCTCCTTGACCCGGTCCAGCCGTCCGGCCCCGTAATTATAGCCTAACACTGGCTGGAAGCCCTGGCCGAAGCCGATGACGATGGACTGGATGAAGGTGAACACCTTGGTAACGATGGCCAGAGCGGCCACCGCCGCGTCGCCGTATATCTTGGCGTTGAAGTTCAGTGCCATAGTGGACAGGGACAGGATGCCCTGGCGGAAGAAGGAGGGCATTCCCTGCTTCAGAATGGACAGATAGAGCTTGGGGGAGCGGGAGATACAAGAGGGGCTGACTCTTAAATCACTTTTCTTCAACAGGAAGAAGGAGGCGAGAATGCACAGACTGACACACTGACTCAGCAGGGTAGCGATGGCCGCCCCGGCGATGCCCAGGTCAAAGATAAAGATGAAGACGGGGTCCAGGACCATGTTGAGCACACCACCAGTGCCCAGGCCAAAGACGGCCAGGCTGGCCTTCCCCTGCCAGCGGAGCAGGTTGTTCAGGGTAAAGGACAGGACCATCACTGGGCAGCCCATCAGAATATAGCGGGCGTAGTCCATGGCGTAGGGGTAGATGGTCTCCGTACTGCCCAGGGCCCAAATCAGGCTGCCCAGGTTACCCAGGCCGAGGGCGGCCAGCAGCAGCCCGAGGACCAGGGCCATGAGGACGGCGCTGGAGGCGTAGGCATCCGCGTCACGGTGATTCCCCTGGCCCATCAGACGGGCGGCAATGGAGCCGGAGCCCATGCCCACCGTGAAGCCAACGGCCTGGATGATGGACATGATGGAAAAGACGATACCTACCGCGCCGGAGGCGCTGGTGCTCAACTGGGACACGAAATAGGTATCGGCCATGTTGTAGATGGAGGTGACCATCATGCTGATGATGGTGGGGATGGCCAGTGTGACAATCAGAGAAGGGACGGGGGTTTCCAGCATCTTGGTCCGCTGGTCAGGCGGTTCATGGAGCTGGTGCTGATGAAACAGGGGCATTTCCTCACTTCTTTCCAGACAGTGAAAGCTCCCGCCCCGGCGCCGCCACGCCGGACAGAGAGGGGAGGGGTCACTGTTCTCTTTTTCTTTCATTTTATACTGATTTCAGCTCTATGGCAAGAAAAAAAGCAGGACCGAAAGCCCGGTCCTGCATTTGTAATAGTCAACTCTGTTCCTTTGGCCGAATCCAGATGCGGTAAGTCAGATACACCAGGGGGAGCCGGGCAAGGGGAAGGAGGAGCCAGGGATACCAGCCCTTCCAGAGATACAGCCCACCAGTGATGAGAGAGGACAGAACGGTCAGGCAGGCGAATACGCCGAACCACATGGCGGCCTGAACGCAAAACCGCGCCTCCCCCTCCTCTTCATAGCGGATCTGGTCATGAAAAGCCAGGCGGATAAAAGAATAAGTGGGGAACCAGATGAGGAAGAACAGTCTCGAAATATCTTGCTGGAAAGAAGAGGTGAGGATCAAAAGAGCAGACTCAATCCCCCAAGTAATCAGAATCAGAGTAGCTGGGACTTCCTGCTTATGCCTGCGTTTTATAATGAGCCCCCCCTTCGATAAAACATGGACTTGTATGAGATTGATATTTATAGCATGGTAAAAACATACTATAAAATCAAATAATTGTCAAATAAAACTGTAAAAATAAATAAAAAGCCGCCCGGTTTGGGCGGCTTGAAGGGTTAAAAATCAGAAAGGAAGACCCAGTCCACCGGTGATGGACTGCATAGTGGAGGCGGCGTCGCTGTCAGCGGCCCGCATGGCCTCATTGACGGCGGCCACGATCATGTCCTGGAGCATCTCCACGTCGTCGGGGTCCACGGCCTCCGGGTCGATGACCAGAGCCTTCAGCTCATGCTTGCCATTGACGGTGGCGGACACCACCCCGCCGCCGGCCGCGGCCTGGTACTCCTTCTCCTGCAGCTCCTGCTGCAAACGCATCATGTCCTGCTGCATCTTCTGGGCCTGCTTGAGCATATTCATGTTCATGCCGCCGCCCATGCCGGGCATACCGCGGCCGCCAAAACCTTTTGCCATATCAAACACTCCTTTTTGTCCTGAATCTTATTGTATGATGATGTTGTCAAACTTTTCCCCAAAGGCCAGCAGCTGGTCCAGAGCATCACCGGAGCCCTTCGACTGGGGGGAGGGCTGGCTGGGAGCGGGAGACAGGTCCTCCTCGGGGGGCCTGCCGGCGACGATGCTCACTCTGGGCTGTCCGCCGAAAGCGTCGCCCGCAGCGCGGGCCAGCCCCTCCAGAATGGCGGGCTTGTTGAGCATGGAGCGGGTGAACTCACTGTCTGTCCACAGGGTCAACTGCCCATTTTTCCACACGCCGGTCACCTTGGACGGATTGTGGAGATAGGGCAGGACGGAGGGTGACACCTTTCCCTTCAACCCAGCCGCAAAGGCGGGCCAAAAAGACCGATTCCCTCCGCCAGAGTCGGGCGCGGCGGGCACCGGCGTGGGGGCGGGAGCCTCCACGGGAACATCAAATACGCGCTCCGGTTCTTCCGGAGGCTCCTCTGGCAGCGGGGGGCGGTCATCCCAGGGGGGCGGATCCTCCGCGGGAGAGGGCGCCGGTCCGGCGGGAACGCTGGGGACGGTAGGGGTAGATGGAGGGGAAGCGGCCGGAACAGGCACCCCGCCAGCCAGCAGCTCCTCCAGCCGTGCCACCCGGGCAGACAGTCCGGCGGCGGAGCCATCTAGACTCTCATCGCATAAGCGGATCAGGCACAGCTCCGCGTCGGTCCGGCGGTTGCTGCTCCGCGGCAGCTCCGCGGCGGTGGATTGGAGTAAAGTCAGCGCCTGGAGCAAACGGGCGGCGGAGAATTGCCCGCCTAGCTGGCGCATAGTGGCCTCGTCGTACCCTCCGGCCAGCAGGGAAGTCCCTCCCTGGGGCGCCGTCTTCCGCAGTAGCAGGTCTCGGGCCAGGGAGGACAACTCACCGAGCACGGAGCCCACATCTTTACCGTTGCCGTACAGACGGCCTAGGGTGTCCAGGGCGGCGGCGGCATCCCGCCCGGCAATATGGCCCATGAGTTTAGCGGTTTCCAGGTTGCCCGCCAGACCCAGCGTGTCCAGAATGGTCTGCTCGTCTATCCTCTGCCCCCCGCCGGAGCACTGGTCCAGCAGGGATAGGGCATCCCGCAGTCCACCATCCGCCAGACGGGCCAGCAGAGCGGCGCCCTCGGCGGTCAGGTCGATGCCCTCCTGCCCAGCCACATATTCCAAACGCTGTGCAATTTGACCGGGGAGGATCCGCTTGAAGGAGAACTGCTGACACCGGCTTTTGATGGTAGCGGGCACCTTATGCAGCTCGGTGGTAGCTAGGATGAACAGAAGGTGGGGAGGCGGCTCCTCCAGTATTTTCAGCAGGGCGTTAAAAGCGGGGGTGGACAGCATATGGACCTCGTCCACGATGTAGACCCGTTTTTTGACGGCGGCAGGGGTGTAGACCGCCTCATCCCGCAGGGCTCGGACTTGGTCTACGCCGTTGTTGGAGGCGGCGTCCAGCTCCAGTACATCCAAAATAGAGCCATTCTCAATGCCCAGGCAGGCGGGGCACTGGTTGCAGGGGTCACCGTTCTGAGGGTTTTCACAGTTGACCGCCCGAGCCAGAATCTTGGCACAGGTTGTCTTGCCGGTGCCTCGGGTGCCAGTGAACAGATAGGCGTGGGACAGCCTGCCACCTGCCACCTGTTGGCGCAGAGTCTCGGTGATGTGGGATTGGCCTACCACATCCTCAAAGGTGCGGGGCCGCCACTTTCGGTATAGGGCCTGGTACATCAAATCACCTCACGGAGAAAAACAGCCCCGCCGTTTGGGGCGGAGCCAATTTAAAAACAAAAACCACAGAATGGATGAGGACTGCCGCTTGCGGCAGTAGGAATAATATGGAGTTTGCAGGAAAAAGAGGGCCGTAATCGGCCCCCAAAGGACAGCCCAGCGGAGCGGGTGTCCTTTGGAAAAGGAGAAGCAACGAAATGAGTGAGGACTGCCGCTTGCGGCAGTACGAATGATATGGAGTTTGCTTCGACGCGGAGTAAGACCGCACACCGGCCTTTGAAGCGTGAAATATGCCCGTTACCTGGACAGCCGGCTCAAGAACAGTGACCCCACGGCACACGGAGCGGACCGCTTAGTGCTGCTCGGTTCCCCGCCTGACACGGTTCACGGGACCCCGTTGCGCGGGACCGGTCTATCATCACTGCTTATCCAGGGCAGACGACACATTACACGTCCGGGGGCCGGGATTCATCCCCGCTGTAGCGGATTGCGGGTATAGGGCACCGCTATCTCCCCGACTAGTGCGGCCTTGCTCCGCGCCGAAGCGGAACAACGCTATCATGTATTTTACTATATCCGAGGGAATTTATCAATGAAAAATTTAAAAGGGGGAAAACAGAGGCGAGAGCCTGGAAGAATGCCTCTTTTCAAGGCGGACTGCACAAAAAACAAGGCCCGGCGCACAGAAATTCCACTGTGAGAGAATAAATGTCCACCAGAGGTTGACAAAATCCGCCGGGTGTGGTATGGTAACGGAGCAACTGAATAGGACAGACGAAGTATCCAGGAAAATGGCCAGACGGCATGCCGAAGGAGTAACACTCTCAGGTGTCCCCAGAGGGGATGAGGACTGGATGCGGATGTAACTCTGGAGAAACTCGAAAACGAGTGCCGAAGGTGCAAGGCGGGGCGGCGTGCCCCGTTAATCTCTCAGGCAAAAGGACAGAGGAAACAGATGCCCTGTGGGCATCTGTTTTACACGTGCGCAGGTGCGCTGGGCGTGTATTCTCCGGAGCGGTCGGTTTATTCGGTCGTTCCGTTTTTATTTTTATAGGAGAGGAAAGAGTATCAAATGCAAGAATTGGTTGCGTCCATGGAATCGGCACTATATCCTGTCGTAGTAAGCATTAATACCTATTTGTCTAACTATATCCTGGTATTCCTGCTCATCGGAGTCGGTCTCTGGTACTCCATCAAGACCCGCTTTGTCCAGGTGCGCTGCTTTGGGGAGGGGATGAGAAAGGTTTTTGGGAACCTGTCCCTCCACGGCGGAAAACAGGAGCACGGCATGAGTTCCTTCCAGGCCTTAGCTACGGCCATCGCGGCCCAGGTGGGCACCGGCAACATCGTGGGCGGATCGGGGGCCATCCTGGCCGGTGGCCCCGGCGCCATCTTCTGGATGTGGGTCATCGCCTTCTTTGGTATGGCTACCATCTACGCGGAAGCCACCCTGGCTATCCAGACCAGGCAGAAGAGCGACGATGGCTCCTACAAGGGCGGGCCCGTTTACTACATCACGACTGCCTTTAAGGGCGGCTTCGGCAAGTTCCTTGCCGGATTCTTTGCTGTGGCCATCATCCTGGCCCTGGGCTTCATGGGCTGCATGGTTCAGTCCAACTCTATCGGCTCCACCTTTGAAACAGCCTTCGGTGTGCCCTCCTGGATCGTGGGCATCGTGCTGGTAGTCATCTGTGGCTTCATCTTCGTGGGTGGTGTACAGCGGCTGGCCTCTGTCACTGAAAAGCTGGTCCCCATCATGGCTGTGATTTTTCTGGTAGGCGGACTGGGTGTCCTTGCCGCCCGCATCCAGTATATCCCCGCCACCTTCGCCATGATCTTTCAGTACGCCTTCCAGCCCCAGGCCATCATCGGCGGCGCTTTCGGCTACGCCTTGAAGGAGGCCATCAGTCAGGGCGCGAAGCGGGGCCTGTTCTCCAACGAGGCCGGCATGGGCTCCACCCCCCATGCCCACGCCCAGGCCAATGTTACCGACCCCCACGATCAGGGAGTGGTGGCTATGATCGGTGTATTCATGGATACCTTTGTGGTGCTGACTCTGAATGCTCTTGTGGTCATCTCCACCCTGTATACCCCCGGCGGGCCGCTGGCCGAGTGCGGCGCGGCCGCCGCCAGCCAGGTACTGAATAAGACCAACCTGGCCCAGACCGCCTTCGGCTCCGTCTTTGGCGCCGAGGCGGGGGCTATGTTCGTGGCCATCTGTCTGTTCTTCTTCGCCTTCTCTACTATCCTGAGCTGGAATCTGTTTGGCAAGATCAACGTAGTCTATCTGTTCGGCAAGAAGGGCGCCGTAGTCTACTCGATCCTGGCGCTTGGGTTTATTTTCCTGGGTACTGTGACCGGAAGCGACTTTGTGTGGGAGCTGACCGATATGTTCAACAACCTGATGGTTATCCCCAACGCCATTGCCCTCTTCGCCCTGACCGGTTTGGTGGTCAGGACCACTCACGGTGTGGGTGTGAAAAAGTAACGCGAGTCTGTCCCTCTCCAGGGGGGCGTCCGGACTGGTCCGGGCGCCCCTTTTTGTCCTTTACCACAGAGGCGGGACATGATATAGTATTGCTGAAAAGAAAGTGGGGTGGCCTCATGGCGGATTGGAAGAAGAATAGTATCCACGCCTTGGATATCACCGGATACACCGCAGAGGGGATGGGGGTGGCCCGGCTGGAGGGCCGGGTGGTCTTTGTGCCCTTTACCATCGCGGGCGAGCGATGGAACGTCCGGCTAGAGAAGGTGAATAAGACGGTGGCCTGGGGACGGGGAGTGGAGCTGTTGCGGCCGTCGCCGGAGCGGCTGGGACCCGGTTGCCCTGTTTTCGGCAGATGCGGTGGCTGCCAGTTCCGACACATGACTTACGACGAGGAGCTTCGGGCCAAGGGGCAGCACATCGCCGACGCCCTGGAGCGGGTAGGCGGCGTAAGACTGGAGCTGCCCCCGGTGCTGGGGGCAGAGAAGCCCGACCGCTATCGAAACAAGGTCCAATTCCCAGTGGATCGAGCGGAAGACAGGGTCCGGGCGGGTTATTACCGGGCCAGGAGCCACCAAGTGTTGGAGGTGGAGGACTGCCTGCTTCAGCCGGAGCGGGTCTCGCGCCTCCAACGCGCCTTTGAAGAATGGGCGGCTCATCTCCCTTCCGAGTATCATATGGAGGGCCGGTTCGTCGTGCGCCACCTCTATGTCCGGACCAACAGTAGGGGTGAGGCACTGGTCTGTGTCGTGGCCTGGAAGCCTGTGCTGCCCGGTGCGGACCGACTGGTGTCAGCCCTGCGGGAGTGCGAGCCAGGTGTAGTGGGTGTGGTGCTCAATGTCAACCCGGCGGACACCAACGTCATCCTGGGTCCGGAGTACCACACCCTCTGGGGGAGGGACTATCTGGAGGAGGAGCTGTGCGCCTATACCTTCCGCCTGTCTGTGCCATCCTTTTTCCAGATCAACCAGGCACAGACAGAGCGGCTATACGCTGTGGCTCTGGACTTTGCCGCCCTGACCGGAAGGGAGACCGTGCTGGATCTGTACTGCGGCATCGGCACCATCTCCCTGGCCCTCTCCCGGAGGGCCGCAAAAGTGATCGGCGCGGAGATTGTTCCCCAGGCCATCCAGGACGCCAGAGAGAACGCCAGGAGAAACGGCGTGGAAAACACAGAGTTTTTCTGCGGTGACGCCGGGACGGTAGCCGCCAGGCTAAGTGGGGAGGGAGTTCGCCCCCAGGTCATCTGTGTGGACCCGCCCCGGAAGGGGCTCCAACCGGAGGTGCCTGCCATCCTGGCCGGCATGGCTCCGGAACGGATCGTCTATGTGTCCTGTGATCCGGCCACCCTGGCCAGGGATGTGAGGCGGTTTGGGGAGCTGGGCTATCGGGCGGTGAAGGCACAGGGGGTGGATCTGTTTCCACGGACCGCCCATGTGGAAACGGTGGTGCTTCTGTCGCGGGAGTCGGAGATCGATGTTGGTTAAGGAGGAGCATATGAAGACAAAAAAGTATGAGATCTATATGTATTGGTCCGACAAAGCGATTACTAAAGATTTTGAGATCAAGAGGATCAACGATTGCACACCGGAGGATGACGCGGTAAAGATTACAGAACTGCCGGATGAGATATTCTGCTGGGCCTGTCATATGCCGCCCTTTCAGACAGCGGATGCAAAGACACTGAGGGCGTTGTGGAATGGAGACCGCCTGTTGGACAAAGCTCACATTGTCCCAAAGTCAAAAGGAGGTGACGATAGCCCGGGGAATCTGTTCCTTCTGTGTCCAAACTGCCACGCTGATTCTCCAGATACGACGAACCCGAAAATCTTTTTTGCCTGGGTCCGATATAGGATCAGAAATGAAAACTGGGCTAAGATCATAGAGCGGGAAATGAAAAAAGCCGCTAATATAAAAGGGGTTGATTATAACGACCTGGTGAAGCGATCAACTGAGCTGGATATCGATATGGAAAAGATATTTGAATTGAGACAAAAAATTCAGGAGAGGAGCGGCCTACACGGAACTACGATCTCCTGGTCGACAAAGACCATGAATATGTTGGATATATTGCAAGAGGAACTCTCAAACAAGAAATAGGCTTGAAGATCAAAATAGGCCTCTCAGTCTGTTGCGGCAGACAGAGACCTTAGGGACGGACATTTGTACTAGACAGTCCATTCCTTTTGTGATAGTATAAAAAACTGATTCGCTGGAGCAGATCTTTTAAAAAGTGAAACTAGAAATTAGGAGAATCAGAGTATGGCAAATCAGAAAAAACACCAGAACGGGGGATTTAGTTCCTCCATAGGCTTTGTCATCGCCTGTGTTGGTTCGGCTGTGGGGCTGGGTAACATCTGGCTGTTTCCCTATCGGCTGGGCCAGTATGGAGGGGCGGCCTTCCTGATCCCCTATCTGCTGTTCGTTTTCCTGTTTGGCTGGGTGGGCCTGTCCGCTGAGTTCGGCATCGGCCGTCTGGCGGGTACTGGGACCATCGGCGCCTATGAGCGGTGCTTTCAGGAGCGGGACCCTAGACTGAAGCGGGTGGGCAGCGTGGTCAGCTGGCTGCCTCTGATGGGATCCCTGGGTATCGCCATCGGCTATGCTGTCATTCTGGGCTGGGTGCTCAACAGCCTGGCCGGCGCCCTGTCCGGAACTTTGATGACGGCGGAGCCCACCGCCTTCTTCACGGCAGCCGCCTCTCACTTTGGTAATCCCCTGTGGCATACCGTAGTGATAGCTATGGTCTGCCTGGTGCTGATGTTCGGCGTCACCTCTGGTATCGAAAAGGTGAGCCGTATCCTAATGCCCTTGTTCTATGTCCTGTTCATCATTCTGGCCATCTGGGTGGCTACTTTACCTGGGGCGGGAGAGGGCTACCGCTTCCTGCTGGTCCCAGACTGGTCCAAGCTGCTGGAGCCATACACCTGGGTCATGGCCATGGGGCAGGCTTTTTTCTCGCTGTCTATCACTGGCTCTGGAATGATCGTGTACGGAGCTTATTTGGACAAGAAGGAGGATATCCCCAAGGCGTCCCTGCGGACGGCGATCTTTGATACCATGGCCGCCCTGCTGTCCGCCTTGGCCATCATGCCGGCTGTCTTTGCCTATGGCCTAGATGTGAAATCCGGCCCGCCTCTCATGTTCATCACTCTGCCCACCGTGTTCCAGCAGATGCCTATGGGCCGGCTGTTTGCCGCGTTTTTCTTCCTGTCAGTCCTGTTTGCCGGTCTTACCTCTCTGATCAATATGTTTGAAGCCGTGTCCGAGAGCTGGCAGACACACTTCAAGCTGGGGAGAAAGACGGCGGTAGTCATCTGCTCTGCACTGACAATTGGAGTAGGGATCTTCATGGAGTCAGAGGAGCGGGTAGGAGCTTGGATGGACTTTATCACCATCCAAGTGGTCCCCATCGGAGCTGTGCTGGGTGCCATCTCCATCTACTATGTGCTGGGGTGGAGCAAGCTTCGGAAAGAACTGGAGACTGGCAGGCAAAAGCCACTGAGCAGGGCGTTTGGTCCTGTGGGAAAGTATGTCTATGTGCCTTTGACGATCTTGGTGGTCATTCTGGGATTTGTGTTCCACGGGATTGGCTGAGTGAGGAATTTGAGAAATTTGGAAGGGAGAGGTCTGTGTTGAAACAGAGGAGCGTCAAGAGGCGATATGAGATCGATATGTGCAACGGGTCCATAGCGGATAAGATCCTTCTCTTTGCTTTGCCGCTGATGGCCTCCAGTCTGTTGCAGCTGCTGTTCAACGCCGCCGACGTAGTGGTGGTGGGTAAATTCGCCGGCAAGGAAGCCCTGGCGGCAGTAGGGTCCAATACGGCCCTGATTAACCTGCTGATCAA
The DNA here is from genome assembly GCF_041925235.1 of Flintibacter sp. P01028. Taxonomy (NCBI): domain Bacteria; kingdom Bacillati; phylum Bacillota; class Clostridia; order Eubacteriales; genus Flintibacter; species Flintibacter sp. P01028. The sequence continues at coordinate 487,101 of NZ_JBHEVC010000001.1, read as the reverse complement.
TCTGTTTGTGGGCCTCTCCGTGGGCACCAATGTGGTGGTAGCCAGAGATTTGGGGGCCGGGCGCCACGACAATGTGAGCCGCAGCGTCCACACCTCCATGACCCTGGCGCTCATCAGTGGTGTGGTCATGACGGTGTTCGGCACAGTCATGGTCCGCCAGCTGCTAGAGTGGATGTCCTCCCCCACCGACGTCATCGACTTGGCCACCGTCTACCTGCGCATCTACTTCTTTGGGATGCCCGCCCTGCTTACTTACAACTTTGGGGCGGCCATCCTGCGGGCTCAGGGGGACACCCGCCGTCCCCTGTACTTTCTCTTTTTATCCGGCGTAGTCAACGTGGTACTAAACCTGTTTTTCGTCATCGTCCTGCATATGGATGTGGCCGGTGTGGCGCTGGCCACTATCATCTCCCAGTATATCTCCGCCGCTCTAGTGGTTTGGTGCCTGGTGCGGGAGGAGGGGGCTCTCCGGTTGGAATTGAATAAGCTGGGCCTTCAGTGGTCGGTCATCCGCCGTATCCTCCAGGTGGGTCTGCCGGCGGGCTGCCAGGGAGTGGTGTTCTCCCTGTCTAACGTGGTCATCCAGTCGGCCATCAACTCCTTTGATGACCCAGTGCTGGCCGCCGGCTCCTCTGCCTCCGCCAGCATTGAGGGCTTTGTCTACGCCGCCATGAACGCCTTTTATCAGACGGCCATCACCTTTGTGGGGCAGAACTACGGAGCCGGAAAGTGCAAGCGAGTGGACCGCATCGCGGTCCAGTGCGTCTCTTTTTCGGTCATAAGCGGCCTGGTATTTGGTAATCTTGCCTATTTCTTTGGCGAGACTCTGGCTGGCTTCTATGTCCCTGCCGGGGAGCATGAGGTCATTGCCCAGGCACTTATCCGGTTGTCTTTTATCGCCTGCCCCTATTTTATCTGCGGCATCATGGATACGCTGGTAGGCGTCCTTCGGGGGATCGGCTATTCGGTGGTTCCCATGGTGGTCTCCCTAGTGGGGGCCTGCGGCCTGCGTCTGGTGTGGGTGGCGGTGATATTCCCGGTCTATCACACAGCCTCCTGCCTGTACATCTCCTATCCCATCAGTTGGCTGGTCACTGGTGCGGTCCATCTGATCTTCTTCCTGTGTGTACGGAAGCGGGCATATGCCAAGGTGGAGGGCAGCGACTTAACAGCGTTGGAGGGTCGGCATCCCCCGCTCTCCCAGGAGGCAGAGCGGCAGTAAAAAAACAGAGCGGGTCCCCTATGGGACCCGCTCTGTTTTTTTAGTAATTTTGAGAGAAAATCAGACCAGGCGGCGTCCGCCCACAAAGCCGGTGGTGTAATAGGCGTAATCCATATCGCTGACAATGACGCCCACCGTGGAAGTGGAGGCATGGACAAACTGGTTGTTGCCGATGTAAATTCCCACATGGGATGCCCGCTTGCTGCCGGTACCGGATTTTTTGAACATGACCAGGTCGCCGGGCTGGAGCTCGCTCATGGAAACAGGAGTACCGTTATCCAACTGGGTGGAGGCGGTGCGATTGATGGTGATGCCAAACTGCTTATAGACATAGCTGGTAAAGCCAGAGCAGTCAAAGCCCTTGGGGCTGCTGCCGCCATACACATAGGGATACCCCACGAACTGGAGGGCATAATCGGCGATTTCCTGTCCCTTGCTGATTTGGGAGGGGTCTACGATGGTCACATACTCGGTGCTGATATAGCCGTTTTCAATACGGTACCAGCCGTCGCTCTCCTCCAGCAGTTCGACGACCCTGCCCGCGGCTAGGCTCCCTACCTTTTCGTGGTCAGTGCTGGGGCCAGAGCGAACGTTCAGGGAGGAGGCGGTAATCCGGCCAAAGGTACTGGCAGCTTCCGCGTCAGCCTCCGCGGCCAATGCGACGGCCTGCTCCTGGCCCTCCTCATGGACCACCAGATACTCCCCCGAAACGAAGCCGGAGATCCCCTCATGGGCAATCTTGTACCAGCCGTTTTCGGCCTGTTCCAGCACCTCTACCTGGGTGCCGTCGGACAGCTTGGTTAGAATTTGACTGCTGGTGTTGGGATCGGCCCGGACCCGAAGGGGGTCGCCCCCGGAATTGACAGTACCCGAGGCGGCCAGGACAGGGGCCGCGAGGGTGCTGGAAACCAGAAGGGCGGCGGTGAGCCGGGTGATGGTCATCTTCAGGTGCATAGCTGAGATCCTCCCAAATCCTTTTCTATTTCTGATGGTCAGCCAACAGGGGTCACTTGCCGTTCAAAGAGCGGTCCAGCCACACGGCGGCGATATCCATGGCCGCATAGAGGCTGTCTTTTTCACTTTTCTTGACCACACGGTCCCGTCCCCGCAGATCGGGGTCAGTCAGCTGGAGCTGGACGGCCACCTTATCTGCCATCTCCAGGCCGTTGACGGTCTTGGTAGACAGGATCTGGAGCATGATAATATATTTCTCGGCCATAGTGCCGTAGTAAATCAGGTTGTCTTTCCGACGCAGGGGATGCCCTTTATAGGAAAGAGGAATATTCTCAGAAGCCACTATGAATCCCTCCTTGCTCAAAACTTGTAACCGAATTGTAACATATTTGCCGCCGTCTGTCAAATCCTTTCCCAAAGAATTGGATGGAAAAATACGGAGAGAAAAGAAAAAAGCCGCTCTATGGGCGGCTTTTACGCTGAGAGCGGACCTGATATGGGAAAGAAGGCCGTTTCCAAGGCCTATTTTGTATGTTGCCGGACATGGGCTTTAATCTTTTCAAAGGATTCATCGCTGAGGTCATGTTCGATCTTACAAGCGTCCGCCGCCGCGGTCTTTGGGTCAACCCCCAGCCGAACCAGAAGCTGAGTCAACAGCTTATGGCGGTCATAAATCCGCTGGGCAATCGCCTCTCCCGGGGGAAGCAGAGTGATATGCCCTTCCCCATCCATTTCAATGTATCCATTTTCCCGCAGCCGTTTCATAGCCACGCTGACACTGGGCTTTGTGTAATCCAGGTGGTGGACAATGTCTATGGAGCGGACCATCCCCAGCTGTTCCCGCAGGATCAAAATGGCCTCCAGATAATCCTCAGCCGATTCGTGGATATTCATCTAAAGTCCTTCCTTCCTGGCAACTCTTTGTACCAAGGGTAACATAAACGCCAGAAAAAGGCAAGGACTTTCAAATAGGGGTTGACAAGGAAAGTTAGTTGTGATAAACTCCACAGACGAAAAGGGGTTAGTAAATGCTAACCTAGTTTTTCTGAGTGCGAGTTAGCTTTCACTAATCATCTGAAGGAGGAGAGCTATGATGCCGCTGACGATGGCGAAGTCTGGGGAACGGGTCACGGTCAGAAAGATCACAGGCAAGGACGAGATCCGTCAGCACCTGGCTGAATTGGGCTTTGTGGTGGACAGTGATATCACTGTGGTAAGTGAGATTGCGGGAAACCTGATCGTACAGGTCAAAGACAGCCGGATCGCCCTAGACAAAAGTATGGCGAACCGCATTATGATTTGAGGGGGAATAAGCATGAAGACATTGAAGGATGTGGCCGTGGGCCAAACCGCGGTTGTGGCCAAGCTCCATGGAGAAGGGCCGGTAAAGCGCCGGATCATGGACATGGGAATCACCAAGGGCGTCGAGATATTCGTCCGCAAAGTGGCTCCACTTGGAGACCCCATGGAATTAAATGTCCGGGGTTACGAGCTGTCGGTCCGGAAAAGTGACGCGGAGATGATCGAGGTCGTCTGAAAAGGCTCGGCGCCAGACGGTAAAATGCCGTCTGGGAGAGCCGCTTTTTTCAGCCAAAAAGTTAGCTATAACTAACAATCGAGAGGAGCAGAGGCGAGAAATGAACATCAAGATCGCATTGGCCGGCAATCCCAACTGTGGCAAGACCACCTTGTTCAACAGTTTGACCGGCGCAAACCAGTATGTGGGCAACTGGCCCGGCGTAACGGTAGAAAAGAAGGAAGGCAAGCTGAAGGGCTATAAGGACGTGATCATCCAGGACCTGCCCGGTATCTATTCCCTGTCCCCCTATACACTGGAGGAGGTAGTGGCCAGAAATTATCTGGTTAAGGAGCAGCCCGACGCCATTCTGAACATCGTGGACGGCACGAATATCGAGCGCAACCTGTACCTGACGACTCAGCTCATCGAACTGGGCCTGCCCGTAGTGGTGGCGGTCAACATGATCGACCTGGTCCGTAAGAATGGGGACCAGATCGACCTGAAAAAGCTGGGTGACTCTCTGGGCTGCCTAGTGGTGGAGATGTCTGCCCTGAAAGGGGAGGGCGGCATGGCGGCGGCCGAACAGGCCGTCTCGATGGCTAAAGCCCACCGGGTAGGAGAGCTGCCCCATGTGTTTACCGGCAGCGTGGAGCACGCCATCGCCCACATTGAGGAGTCCATTGAGGGGAGGGTGGCCGACCAGTATTTGCGCTGGTATGCCATCAAGGTCTTTGAGCGGGACGAGAAGGTGTTGGAGGAGTTGGCACTGGACAGCGAGCTGGCGGCCCATCTGGAGTCGCATATCGCTGACTGTGAGAAGGAACTGGATGACGACGCTGAGTCCATCATTACCAATCAGCGATATGCCTACATAAACGGCGTCGTGTCCAGGGCGGTAAAGAAAAAGGCGGCCAAGGGCAGCCTCTCCATTTCCGACAGAATCGATCAGATCGTGACCAACCGAATCCTGGCCCTGCCCATATTCGCGGTGATCATGTATCTGATTTACACCATCGCCATGGGGACCTCTATTGTGGACGGCGGCATCGGGATCGGCACCTTCGGTACAGACTGGGCCAACGACACCCTTTTCGGTGAGATCGTGCCCGGCTGGTTCGACGCGATCCTGGGCGCCCTGGGCGTAGTGGAAGGCACCTGGGTCTACGGTCTGATCCAGGATGGTATTGTGGCCGGTGTGGGTGCTGTGCTCGGCTTTGTGCCCCAGATGCTGGTGCTGTTCCTCCTGCTGGCCATTCTGGAGGATGTGGGCTATATGGCTCGTATCGCCTTCATCATGGACCGGATTTTCCGCCGCTTTGGTCTGTCCGGCAAGAGCTTCATCCCCATGCTGGTGGCTACCGGCTGCGGCGTCCCCGGTATCATGGCTTCCCGAACCATCGAGCAGGACCGGGACCGGAAGATGACCGTTATGACCACCGGCTTCATCCCCTGCGGCGCGAAGATGCCCATCATCGGCCTGTTCGCCGGCGCTATCTTCGGAAACTCCTCCTGGGTAGCCACCTCTGCCTACTTTATTGGTATCGCCGCTGTCATCATCTCTGGCGTCATGCTCAAGAAATTCAAAGCATTTGCTGGTGAGCCCGCCCCCTTTGTCATGGAGCTGCCCACCTACCATGCCCCCTCTGCCGGCAATGTACTGCGGGCCACCTGGGAGCGGGGATGGTCCTTCATCAAGCGGGCTGGCACCGTTATCCTGCTTTCCTCCATCGTTCTCTGGTTCCTCCAGGGTTACGGCTTTGTGGAGGGCGTGTTCCAGGCTGTGGAGGACAACAACGACTCCCTGCTGGCCGTCATCGGCAATGCGGTCGCCTGGATCTTCTACCCCCTGGGCTGGGCCGGCGACTGGGCCTGGAAGGCTACGGTTGCCACAGTTACCGGACTCATCGCCAAGGAGGAGGTAGTCAACACCTTCGGCGTGCTGTACCACTATGCCGGCGAGATCGACCTGATGGAGGACTCCTCCCCCATCTGGACCATGGTGGCTGGCGACTTCAATGGCATCACCGCCTACTCCTTTATGATTTTCAACCTGCTGTGCGCTCCCTGCTTTGCCGCTATGGGCGCCATCAAGCGGGAGATGAACAACCCCAAGTGGACCCTGGGCGCCATCGGGTATATGTGCGGCTTTGCCTACGTCATCTCCATGATCGTCTATCAGATCGGCGGGCTCATCGCCGGTGTGGCCTCCTTCAGCGTGTGGACCGTAGTAGCGGCGGCTGCTCTGGTTCTCCTCCTCTTCCTGCTGTTTCGCAAGGGTTATCAGCCTGAGGGCGAGATCCACCACCTGACTTCCGTGGCCGCCGCTGAGGCGAAGAAAACTGCGAAGAAGTAAGAGAGCATTCATTTTCTTATCCTAAGCTATGAAAGGAGGGCGTGACGATGATACCGCCCATGATAGGAAACCTCATCGTGATCGCGGCCCTTGTGGCCGTGGCAGCCCTGGCAGTCCGCTCTATCTGGAAGGGCCATAAGAAGGGCGGACACTGCGGCGGCGACTGCGGCCAATGCGGCGGCTGCCATCATAAATAGATTTTCTCCCCCCTTTATGAAAGGCCGGACGGGATAACACCCGTCCGGCTTTCTTCCTTCCACATGGGGGTGGTAGATTGAAAACTGCTGTGTCCAAAGTCCGGATAGGTCTCCAGATAAGGTTTTATACCAAGGAAATTTTGGGAAAATAAAAGGAAGGCGCTTGACACAGCGCCTTCCCCATGGTACAATAAAATGCTTTTATGTCCCCTCAAAGAAAGAGCATGATCTCCCATACTCTGTCTTTAGTTTATCACAGGGCGGACAGAAAGACAAGAGTGACTTCAAGCAAAATAGCAACGCGCCCGGGTGTGCGGAAAAGCGGCGGAGTGCCGGATTTGTATAAATCGACGGCGAAAACGGCTGTTTTTCCCTGCATCCAGAGGAAAAAACGGAAGGACCAACCGTGGAATCAGAAGAAAGCGAGTTGATTTTTTAGCATGGTCAAGGACGTAATGTACGGCAAGACCCCGAGAAAGAGCTTTGCCCGCTACCAGGAGATCCTGGAGATGCCTAACCTGCTGGAGGTGCAGAAGACCTCCTACCAGTGGTTCCTGGACACCGGCCTGCGGGAGGTGTTCAAGGACGTCGGCCCCATCACCGACTATGCCGGCAATCTGGAGCTGACCTTTGTGGACTACTCCATGGATGAGAAGCCCAAGTACGACGTGGAGGAGTGCAAGGCCAGGGACGCCACCTACGCCGCCCCCATCAAGGTGAAGGTCCAGCTGCGCAACACCCAGAAGAAGAACGACCGGGTGTCGGAGCAGATCGCCGAGCAGGAGATCTTTATGGGAGACTTTCCCATCATGACCCAGGCCGGCACCTTCGTCATCAATGGCGCCGAGCGGGTCATCGTCTCCCAGATCGTCCGCTCTCCCGGTATGTATTACACCCGGACCGCGGACAAGGCGGACAACCTGACCTACACCACTACCGTAATCCCCTACCGGGGTGCCTGGCTGGAGTATGAAACCGATTTGTCCGACCTGTTCTATGTCCGCATCGATAAGAACCGCAAGCTGCCCATCACCTGCCTTATCCGTGCCCTGGGGCCCCGGACCGACGCTGAAATCATCGAGATGTTCGGCGAGGACGAGCGTATCCTGGCCACGATGGAGAAGGATGCCTGTAAGACCTATGAGGACGCCCTGCTGGAGATCTACCGCAAGCTCCGTCCCGGCGAGCCCCCCACGGTGGACTCCGCCCGGACCCTGCTGGACGCCACCTTCTTTGATCCCCGGCGCTATGATCTGTCCGCTGTGGGCCGCTATAAGTTCAACAAGAAGATGGCTCTGTGGTCCCGGCTGTCCGGCCAGAAGCTGGCCCTGCCCGTAGCCGATCCCCGCACCGGCGAGATCATCGCCGAGGAGGGAGAGGTCCTGACACGGGAGAGGGCCCACTTCCTGGACGACCGGGGCGTCAACGAGGCTGTCATCGACGTGGACGGTAAGCAGGTCAAGGTGTTTTCTAACAACATGGTCCACCTGAAGGACTTTGTGGACTTTGACCCTCAAGAGGTCGGCGTCAGCGAGATGGTCTATTTCCCCGCCCTGTGCGAGCTGCTGGACCAGTTCCAGGGGGAGGAACTGAAGGACGCCATCCGCGGCCATCTGGACGACCTGATCCCCAAGCACATCACTGTGCCTGACATCATGGCCTCTATCAATTACCTCAACTGTCTGGCCCACAACTCCGGCACCCCGGATGACATCGACCACCTGGGTAACCGCCGGCTGCGCTGTGTGGGCGAGCTGATTCAGAATCAGTTCCGCATCGGCTTCTCCCGTATGGAGCGTGTTATCCGGGAGCGGATGACCACTCAGGACCTGGATGTGGTCACCCCCCAGAGCCTGATTAACATCCGCCCTGTCACCGCTGCCATCAAGGAGTTCTTCGGCTCCAGCCCCCTGTCCCAGTTCATGGACCAGACCAACCCCCTGGCCGAGCTGACCCACAAGCGCCGTCTGTCCGCTCTGGGCCCCGGCGGCCTGTCCCGTGACCGGGCCTCCTTCGATGTCCGTGACGTCCATTACAGCCACTACGGACGCCTTTGCCCCATCGAGACCCCCGAAGGTCCCAATATCGGCCTGATTTCCTATCTGGCCTCCTACGCCCGTATCAACCGTTTCGGCTTTATTGAGACCCCCTACCGTAAGGTGGATAAGGAGACTGGCCGGGTTACCGACGAAATCACCTATATGACCGCCGATGTAGAGGACGAGTACACCATCGGCCAGGCCACTGAGCCTGTGGACGAGAACGGCTGCTTCGTCAACGAGCGTATCACCTGCCGTCACCGGAATGAGACCATTTCTGTGGATAAACACCAGGTGGACTATGTGGACGTGTCCCCCAAGATGATGGTGTCCGTGGCTACCGCCATGATTCCCTTCCTCCAGAACGACGACGCCAACCGTGCGCTGATGGGCGCCAACATGCAGCGCCAGGCCGTCCCCCTGCTCCGGCCCGAGGCTCCCATTGTGGCCACTGGCCAGGAGCACAAGAACTGCATCGACTCCGAAGTGGCCATCCTGGCGGAAGGCCCCGGCACGGTCACCAAGGTGTCCGCCCGGTATATCACCGTGGCTTATGATAACGGCCAGACCAAGGAGTACCGCCTAACTAAGTACCTGCGCTCCAACCACACCACCTGTATCAACCAGCGGCCCATCGTGGACGCCGGACAGCGGGTAGACTTCCAGGACGTGCTGGCAGACGGTCCCTCTACCGACCACGGCGAAATCGCCCTGGGCCGGAATATCCTCATGGGCTTCATGACCTGGGAGGGCTACAACTACGAGGATGCCATCCTGCTCAACGAGCGGATGGTGAAGGACGACGTATTTACCTCCATCCACATCGAGGAGTATGAGACCGAGGCACGGGACACCAAGCTGGGTCCCGAGACCATCACCCGTGATATCCCCAACGTGGGCGAGGACGCTCTGCGGGACCTGGACGAGCACGGCATCATCCGGGTGGGCGCCGAAGTCCATGCCGGCGACTACCTGGTGGGTAAGGTCACCCCCAAGGGCGAGGCGGAGGCCACTGCTGAGGAGAAGCTGCTCCGGGCCATCTTTGGAGAGAAGGCCCGTGAGGTCCGCGACACCTCTCTGAAGGTGCCCCACGGCGAGAGCGGCATCGTGGTGGATGTAAAGATCTTTACCCGTGAGAACGGCGACGAGATGTCCCCTGGCGTTAACCAGACCGTCCGGGTGTATATTGCTCAGAAGCGGAAGATCTCCGTGGGTGACAAGATGGCCGGCCGCCACGGCAACAAGGGCGTGGTGTCCCGCATCCTGCCCCAGGAGGATATGCCCTTCCTGCCCGACGGCACCCCCCTGGACATTGTGCTGAATCCCTTGGGCGTGCCCTCCCGTATGAACATCGGCCAGGTGCTGGAGGTCCATCTGGGATACGCCGCCAAGACCCTGGGCTGGAAGGTGGCCACCCCCATCTTCAACGGCGCCACCGAGAGCGATATTCAGGAGTGCCTGAAAATGGCCGGCCTGGCCCGTGAGGTGGGCTATGACGAGCCCCTTATCGGCAAGCAGCTCTATCTGGCCGGCGAGGGCGAGGAGGAGATGCGTGCCCTGTCCTCCGAGGAGATGGCCGACAGCGCCCAGGTCCGGGAGTGGCAGAAGGCGGGCAAACTTCGCCTGGTGGACGGCAAGAACTGGCTGTATGACGGCCGTACCGGCCAGCGATTTGACAACCCGGTTACCGTGGGCTATGTCTACTTCCTGAAGCTGCACCACCTGGTGGACGACAAGATCCACGCCCGTGCCACCGGCCCCTACTCCCTGGTCACCCAGCAGCCTCTGGGCGGCAAGGCCCAGTTCGGCGGCCAGCGGTTTGGCGAGATGGAGGTGTGGGCTCTGGAGGCCTACGGCGCCGCCTACACCCTGCAGGAGATCCTGACGGTCAAGTCGGACGACGTGACCGGCCGCGTCAAGACCTACGAGGCCATCGTCAAGGGTCTGAATGTGCCCAAGCCCGGCGTGCCCGAGTCCTTCAAGGTACTGATTAAAGAGCTCCAGTCCCTGTGTCTGGACATCAAGGTACTGGACGACCAAGGGCAGGAGATCGAGCTGAAGGATGACGACGAGGACAACTACCAGCCCGTCCGGGACGATTTCTATGACCGGGACGATGACTTCGGCTATGAGAAGGACGCCGACTTCGCCTCCGCTGGAGGCTTCACCTTCAAGGGAGAGAGCGATGACGACGACCTCACCTTGGATGTGACCGATGAGGAGAGCTCGGAGGACGGGCTGTTCTCTGACGAGGACTTTTGAGTACGGGAGGAGATTTGAAACATGAGTTACGCTGAATTTGACGCCATCCAGATCGGGATCGCCTCCCCCGAACAGATCCGTGAGTGGTCCTACGGCGAGGTCAAGCGCCCTGAGACCATCAACTACCGCACTCTGAAGCCGGAGAAGGACGGCCTGTTCTGTGAAAAGATCTTTGGCCCCACCAAGGACTGGGAGTGCAACTGCGGCAAGTATAAGAAGATCCGCTACAAGGGCAAGGTGTGCGACCGCTGCGGCGTGGAAATCACCAAGGCCAAAGTCCGCCGGGAGCGCATGGGCCACATCGAGCTGGCCGCCCCCGTGTCCCATATCTGGTACTTTAAGGGAATCCCCTCCCGGATGGGATTGCTGCTGGATATCAGCCCCCGGATCCTGGAGAAGGTGCTGTACTTTGCCGCCTATATTGTCATTGACCCCGGCTTCTCCCCTCTGTCCAAGAACCAGATCCTGTCCGAGAAGGAATATCGGGATATGCGGGAGAAGTACGAGGACGACTTTGACGCCGGTATGGGCGCCGAGGCTGTCAAGAAGCTGCTCCAGCAGATTGATTTGGAGGAGCTGTCTGCCCAGCTGCGTGCTGAACTGAAAGATGCCTCCGGTCAGAAGAAGGCCCGCATTGTTAAGCGTCTGGAGGTGGTAGACGCCTTCCGCGTCTCTGGCAACAAGCCCGAGTGGATGATTATCGATGTACTGCCTGTGATTCCCCCGGAGATCCGTCCCATGGTTCCCCTGGACGGCGGGCGGTACGCCTCCTCTGACCTGAATGATCTGTACCGCCGGGTCATCAACCGCAATAACCGCCTGAAGCGGCTCATCCAGCTCAACGCACCGGACATCATCGTGCGCAACGAGAAGCGGATGCTCCAGGAGGCTGTGGACGCCCTCATCGACAACGGCCGCCGGGGCCGGGCCGTCACCGGCGCCAACAACCGGGCCCTCAAATCCCTGTCCGACATGCTCAAGGGCAAGCAGGGACGCTTCCGTCAGAACCTGCTGGGCAAGCGTGTGGACTACTCCGGCCGTTCCGTCATCGTGGTGGGCCCCAGCCTGAAGATATATCAGTGCGGCCTGCCCAAAGAGATGGCCATTGAGTTGTTCCGCCCCTTCGTTATGAAGAAGCTGGTGGACGACGGCGCCGCCCACAACATCAAGCAGGCCAAGAAGATGGTGGAGAAGGGCGAGGCTGCCGTGTGGGACGCCCTGGAATTTGTCATCAAAGACCACCCCGTCATGCTCAACCGCGCCCCCACCCTGCACCGCCTGGGCATCCAGGCATTTGAGCCTGTTCTGGTGGAAGGCCGGGCCATCAAGCTGCACCCCCTGGTGTGTACCGCCTTCAACGCCGACTTCGACGGCGACCAGATGGCTGTCCACGTCCCCCTGTCTGCCGAGGCCCAGACCGAGGCGCGGGTGCTGATGCTGTCTGCCAATAACCTGCTCCGTCCCCAGGACGGCGGCCCGGTTACCATCCCCTCCCAGGATATGATCCTGGGTGCCTACTACCTGACCTTCACCCGGGACGAGGCTGGCACTGGCCACTGTTTTGCCGACAAGGACGAGGCTATGCTGGCCTATGACGCCGGGGTAGTCACCCTTCACTCTCCCATCAAGGTCCGTATGTACCGGGAAGTAGATGGTGAGATGCGCCACAAGCTGGTGGAGACCACGGTGGGCCGCCTGATCTATAATGAGGCCATCCCCCAGGACTTGGGCTTTGTGGACCGCGACGACCCTGAGACCATGTTCGACCCAGAAATCAACTTCGTGGTGGGCAAAAAGCAACTGGGCAAAATCATCGACAAGTGCATCTCCAAGCATGGCTTTACCGTGTCCGCCGGAGTGCTGGACGCCATCAAAGACTTGGGCTACCATTACTCCACCCGGGGCTCCCTGACCGTGGCCATCGCCGACATGACGGTCCCGGCCAAGAAGTACGAGCTGATCGCCGAGACCGAGAAGGAGATCATCAAGATAGACCGCCTGTACCGCCGGGGTATGCTGACAAACGAGGAGCGGTACCGCAAGTCTGTGGAAGCCTGGGAACAGACCACCGCCGACGTGACCGCCGCCCTGCAGGAGTCCATGGACCGGTACAACCCCATCTGGATGATGGCCGACTCCGGCGCCCGTGGTTCTATGGCCCAGATCCGTCAGCTGGCTGGTATGCGCGGCCTGATGGCCGATACCGCCGGCCGTACCATCGAGATCCCCATCAAGGCCAACTTCCGTGAGGGCCTGTCTGTATTGGAATACTTCATCTCCTCCAGGGGCGCCCGGAAGGGCATGGCCGATACCGCTCTGCGTACCGCCGACTCGGGCTACCTGACCCGCCGCCTGGTGGACGTGTCCCAGGAGGTCATTATCCGGGAGGAGGACTGCGGCACCTCCGACGGAATCTTGGTCAGCGAGATCGAGGAGCACGGCCAGGTCATCGAGACCTTTGCCGAGCGCGTCCACGGCCGCTATCCCGCAGAGGACATCGTGGACCCCGCCACTGGCGAGGTGCTCTTCACTCGGGATACCATGCTTCTCAACGAGGACGCCAAGACTCTGGAAAAACACGGTATCCATGAAGTGAAGATCCGCTCTGTCCTTACCTGCCGGGCCCGCAGCGGCGTGTGCGCCAAGTGCTACGGCATCAACCTGGCCATTGGTGAGCCTGTGGGCGCTGGCGAGGCGGTGGGTATCATCGCCGCCCAGTCCATCGGTGAGCCCGGCACCCAGCTGACCATGCGTACCTTCCACACCGGCGGTGTGGCCGGCGGTGATATCACCCAGGGTCTGCCCCGCGTGGAGGAGCTGTTCGAGGCCCGCAAGCCCAAGAAGATGGCCCAGCTGGCTGAAATCAGCGGTGTGGTGTCCATGGAGGAGACCAAGCGCAACGTGATGTGCAACGTGACCATCACCGCCGATGACGGCGAGGTGGTGACCTACGCCCTGCCTTACTCCGCCGGCATTAAGGTGAAGGAGGGCGACACGGTGGAAAAGGGCTACCAGCTTACCGAGGGCGCCCTGTCCCCCCATGAGGTGCTGCGTATCCGCGGCCTGTCCGACTGCCACAACTACCTGATCCGCGAGGTGCAGAAGGTGTACCGTCAGCAGGGCGTGGACACCAATGATAAGCATATCGAGGTTATTGTCCGCCAGATGATGCGGAAGGTCCGGGTGGAGGACGCCGGGGACTCCGATTTGTTGTCCGGCGCTACCGTGGACATCACCGAGTTCCGGGACGCCGAGGAGGCGGTCCAGGCCCGCATTGACGCCGGGGAGAAGAACGAGATGGGCGAGGATCTGCGCCTGCCCACCTGCACCCGCCTGCTCATGGGAATTACCAAGGCATCTCTGGCTACTGAGTCCTTCCTGTCCGCCGCCTCCTTCCAAGAGACCACCAAGGTGCTCACTGAAGCGGCGATCAAGGGCAAGGTGGACCACCTGCAGGGTCTGAAGGAGAATGTCATCATCGGCAAGCTTATCCCCGCCGGCTCTGGTCTGGCCCAGTACCGTAAGGAGGATGTTATCGACGACGAGGGCAACCTAGTCTCTGACCAGAGCGGGGCCATCGTAGCCGATGCCCTGGAGGAACCCACCCAGATGGAAAACGAGGAGGACCTGTCCTTCGAGGTTGGCTCTATCGAGCTGGAAACAGCCGCTGGAAGCCAGAGCGAGGACGCGCTGGTCTAAAATGACCAGGAAACCTGCACAGTAAAGCGGACCGAGGGAGTGTATAACGCTCCCTCGGTCCGCTCTTTTTTCAACTTTTAAAAGAGAAAAATTCGTTTTTTCAAAAGCCTCACCTTTTTAAAGCGAAAAACAGTTGCTATCGGGCCTAAAAGAAAGAAAAAATGATGGCTCAAATATCTTCTCTTGCAATTTTGCGGGACTGTCTTTATAATGTTTCTAAAAGAGGGAGAGGGATGATCGACAATGCTGGAGATGCTTACATCAGTCAACAGCGCCTTGAATGGCTTTGTATGGGGCCCCGTCATGCTGGCTCTGCTGGTGGGAACCGGCATCTACCTTACCTGCCGCACCGGCTGGATTCAGGTGCGGCGCTTCGGCTATATCATGAAAAGCACGGTGGGCTCTCTGTTCCGCAAGTCGGAAAAAGACCATGGCAGCAACCTGTCCCCCTTTCAGGCGGTGACCACAGCCCTGGCCGGGACAGTGGGCACGGGCAACATCGCCGGTGTCACTGGTGCCATCTTTGTGGGCGGGCCCGGCGCTGTGTTCTGGATGTGGGTGTCCGCCTTTTTTGGAATGTGTACCAAGTATGCCGAGATCGCCCTATCCATCCAGTACCGGGAGACAGATGAGGGCGGCGCCCACCGGGGCGGCCCCATGTATTACATCGAAAAGGGGCTGGGCAGGGGGTGGAAGCCCCTGGCTGTTTTGTTTGCCCTGTTTGGGGGCTTCGCCTCTTTTGGGATTGGAAATATCTCCCAGTCCAGTGAAATTGCCGGCGCCATGAACGGACTGTTCGGAATTGATCCTCTGGTTACCGGTATTCTTTTGGCAGTTATTGTGGGAGTGGTGATCATCGGCGGCGTCAAGCGCATCGGGCAGGTGGCCTCCTATCTGGTCCCCTTTATGGCCAGCTTCTATATCCTGGCCGGCATCGCTGTTATTCTGCTGCGTATTACCCAGGTTCCCGCCGCTTTGGCATCCATTGTCACCAGCGCCTTCAGCTTTGAGGCAGTGGGAGGGGGCGTCTTTGGCTACGCCATCATGGCGGCCATGAAGCAGGGATTCGCCCGTGGGGTGTTCTCCAACGAGGCCGGCCTCGGCTCCGCCCCGATGGCCCATGCGGCCTCCTCCACCGACGAGCCTGCCGAGCAGGCCATGTGGGGCGTGTTCGAGGTGTTTGTGGATACCATCGTGATCTGCACCATTACCTCCCTCACCGTGCTGCTGTCCGGTTTGCCTCTGGGGGAGGCCGCCCTGGACAGCTATACCTCCAATGGCACCGCCGCTGTGGCCGCCTTCAACACGATCCTGCCTGGTACCATAGGGGGCGTGGTCATCCAAATCAGCCTGCTCTTTTTTGCCCTGTCCACCATTTTGGGCTGGAGTTACTACGGCGAGCAGTGCTGGGGCTATCTGACCCATGACAGCAAGATGGTCAAGGCTCTTTTCAAAGCTGTATTCGCCTTAGTCTGCATCGTGGGAGCCACCGGCTCCGGCAAACTGATGTGGGATATCGCCGATACCCTGAACGGCATGATGGCGATTCCAAACCTGGTGGGCCTTCTAGCCCTGTCGGGAGTGGTGGCCCGGATCACTAGGGACTATTTCAAGGAGAGGTAAGCTGATTGTGTATAAAAATCCGCCCATACCGATGCGTGGGCGGATTTTTTATGAGGAAAGATACCTCTCCAGGGCGGAGAGAAGGGCGGAACGCTCGTTGGGCAGCTCTCCCTGGGCCACATGGTCCAGGAGCTCGTGCAGAGCCTGTCCGATTTGGGGACCGGCCAGACCGACCTTCAGGGCGTCGTGCCCGTTGACCGCCAGAGTCCGGAGGGAAAGACAGGCATTTTCCTCCAACAACTGCCGCCCCAGCGCCTCCGCCCGCTCCAGCGGAGCGGACTCCTCCGCCTTGAGCGGCGGGGCACAGGCGGATGCGTCCGCCCTTTTGAGAGCCAGCAATTGGAAGAAGCACTCCTCTCCCAGCCTGGACAGCCACCGGCCGGCCCACCGCCGGGTAGGCTCCACCGGCAGGTGATGGCGGGAGATCAGGATGGCCGCCCGCTCCCGGGTGGCGTTGTCCAGGCGAAGGCGGGCCATAGCCCGCTCGGCCAGCGGTACGCCCAGGCGGTCGTGGCCATAGAAATGCCCGATGCCCCGCTCATCCAGGAAAAAGGAGGCGGGCTTCCCCACGTCATGAAGAAGGGCGGCAAGTCGGAGAGCGGGGGAGGGGGGGACCAGGGCAGCCGTCTTGACGCTGTGGGTATACACGTCCCAGCGGTGGTGGGGATTACGCTGGTCAAAGCCCACCGCAGGGCCCAGCTCCGGAAGAATTTGGGTCACTACGTCGTGGAAATCCAACAACACCTGCTCCGCTCCGGGGGAGCAGAGTAGCCGGAGAAATTCAGCGGAAATACGTTCCCAAGCCACCATGGACAGCTGGGGAGCGTGTCCGTGGATGGCGTCGGCGGTGTCCGGGTGGATGGTAAAACGAAGCTGACCGGCCAGCCGGAGTCCCCGGAGGAGCCGCAGGGCGTCCTCCTCCATTCGCCGGTCCGGATCCCCTACGCAGCGGATCAGCCGAGCGTTCAAATCCTCTTGACCGCCAAACCGGTCGATCAGTCCCTCCGGACCCCAGGCCATGGCGTTGATCGTGAAGTCCCGGCGGGCCAGGTCATCAGTGAGGTCGCTGGTAAATTCCACCTGGTCCGGATGCCGGTGGTCGGAGTAGCTCCCCTCCCGGCGGAAGGTGGTTACCTCCACAGGGAGGCCGCCGGACAGGACAGTGACCGTGCCGTGCTTCAGACCGGTATTCAGACATGGAAAGCCGGCGCAGCAGGACAGTATCTCCCAAGGCAGGGCGGAGGTGGTCACATCGTAGTCATGGGGCGGGATGGACAGAAGGCTGTCCCGGACGCAGCCCCCCACCAGCACCGCCTGATGGCCGGACCGCCTCAACTGCTGGACGACCGCCAGCGCCCTGCTGTCCCAGTTTGTCATGCCACTCACCTCCTGTTGGGATTATCTTATCAGAGCGGGTGGAAAAAAACAAGGCCGGGACGTCCCAATGTCCCGGCCCGGAAATCACCGCCCCAGAACAAAAAGATTCTGGTCGGTGGCAAAATTGGAGAAAGAGTAGAGCACAAGCACCGAGTCAATGCCGTTGTCTGCTACATAGTCCTTCACGCTGCTCAGATTGTTCCGGGGATCAAAGAGGTGAACCTCAGAAAATCGCTCCGTCAGGAAGGGAGCCAGGGAGTCGGAGTAGGAATCCCGGATGACCAGCACCTTGGGGCCATCTACCTGTGGGTTCTCGATGACGCACAGGGGCTGGCGCCCCCCCAGGAAGTAGGAGTATTTATCCTTCACTTCTAAAAAGCTGTCCACATATAGACTGCCTTCACTGGGCTCAGAGCCGAACCAGGAGGTCACCTTCAGCCCCTCGCCAGACACATAGGTATCGATGGAGTCAGGGGCCACCCAGCGAACTCCGGAGGTGGAGAAGGTAGTGCCGAAGAACTGGTCAGTGACCGTAGTCTTCTGGTAATCATCCAGATCCAGCGGATCCAGACTCATAGCCTCAAAGATGGCGTTGGCCCCGTAGAAGGCCCCCAGGCTGGTCCAGTGGTGGTCGGTGCGGTAGTAGATGTCCTCGCCGCTGTGGGCGGCCAGAGCGCCTGCCATGTCGATGGTAGAGGCCCCGCTCTGAAAATACATCTGGTCAATGAGGGAAAACTCGTCCGCTGTGGGCGCACCAGCGGGCAGGCGGTCTGCCCAGATGGCAGAGGAGGAGGGGATGATGCCCAGGTACACCGGGACAGACACATTGCCTGCCAGCGTGTCCACAAAGCCGAGGCGGGTCAGAAGCCCCTGCTTGGCAGAAACGCCCGCCTGAGCGGGGGTATCCTCCCAGGCGGGGGTATCCACCCGGTTCAGGAGGGTGTCCTGCTTACCGAAATAGACCCCGTTGTTCTCCCGCTTGCCGGACAGACGCTCACACCAGGCTTTGGCGGCCACCCAGAAGTCCCGGCCGGCGATATGGTCGGCCACATAGTCCTCGGCCTGTTCCATAAAGGTGCCGTCTGTGACTGTTTCCACGCTGAATTTGGGCGGCTTCTGGAGATAGCGGTTCTCCAGCTCGGACATCTCCTTGTCCGGCAGGAGAGTGCTGACCACCAGCATCCCGCCAAGGAAGGTGCAGAACAGGGCAGTGATAAACTTGTTGTACTTGTTTGACATAGTCTGCGCCTCCTTAGAAACGGAAATAGAGGAAGGGATTGTAGGTGCCGTCCACCAGATAGGCGGTGCACACCAACAGGCCGGCTATGATGGCGGCGGCACCTGTTACCTGCGCTGCCCGCTGAGGGAGCCTGTGGTACAGTTTTGCGCCCAGAGGGGTGGAGGAGAGGGCCGCCAGCGCCAGGATGGGCAGATAGCTGATGAAATAGTAGCCCAAAGTGCCGTCCGCCAGAGGAGCGCCCCCCAGACCGAACATCACCTTCAGATAGCCGCCCAGCCGAGAGGCGTCCTCGATGCCAAAGATAGCCCAGCTGACAAGGACAAAAAACATGGTATAGACATGGCCCACCAGGGCTGGGGCCTTTTTCAACGCATCCAGCAGGAAAAACTTTTCTACCATCAGAAGGGCAAAGAAATACAGTCCCCAGATGAGATAGTTCCAACTGGCCCCGTGCCAGATGCCGGTGGCCGCCCACACGACGAACAGGTTGAACATCCAGCGGCCCTTGGAGCAGCGGTTGCCCCCCAGGGGAATATACAGGTATTCCCGGAACCAGGTGGACAGGGAGATGTGCCACCGCCGCCAGAACTCGGTGATACTCTTGGAAATATAGGGGTAGTTGAAGTTGGGCAGGAACTCAAAGCCCAGCATCCGGCCCAGGCCTACCGCCATGTCGGAGTAGCCAGAGAAGTCAAAGTAGATCTGGAAGGTGAAGGCCAGCACACCCAGCCAAGCCCCCGCCACGGTCAGGTCCGCCAGCGCCATGGTCTTATAGCTGTCCCACAGCATCCCCACGTTGTTGGCGATGAGCAGCTTTTTGCCAAGGCCGATCATAAACATCTGGACGCCAGAGGCAAACTTGTCCACAGTGCAGTCCCGCTGATCGATTTGGTCTCCCAGGTCCTTATACTTGATGATGGGACCGGCGATGAGCTGGGGAAACAGGGTGACGAAGGTGCCAAAGTTAAGGATGGATCGCTGCGCTCGGGCATCTCCCCGGTACACATCGATGGTGTAGCTCATGGTTTGGAAGGTATAGAAGGAGATACCGATAGGCAGGTGGATACCCAGCACCGGCATGAAGTTCAGCCCGACCGACTGGAGAGAGGCGGCGATAAAGTCCCAGTACTTGAAGAAGAACAGCAGGGCCAGGTTGAACACGATGGAGGAGGCCACCGCCATCCGGGCACCCCTATCGTTGTCCCTCCGCTTGCAGCGTTCTACCAGCAGGCCGTGGGTATAGTCGATGGCGGTGGACAGGAACATGATGACGACATAGACCCGCTCCCCCCAGTAGTAGAAAAACAGAGAGGCGCACAGGATTACTACGTTCCGGAACTTTCGGGGCACCAAGTAGTAGATCAGCAGAGTGAGCGCCAGAAAATAAAATAAAAAGGTAGGGGTGGAAAAGACCATGAGCAACACTCCTTAAAGGAACGGCGGACGACTTGTCGTCCGCCGTGGGATCATATGGATTATAACGCTGGGGATAGGGACTTTTGCTTCGAATCAGAACAGGGCGTTGAAGGCGTCTACGATGGCGTCGCAGTTCTCATGGACAACCATCATGACATAGTTGCCGTTGCTGACAACACGGGAGTTTTCGGTCCAGATCCGGGTGGGTTCGGGATACCAGGCTCCTCCGTTGATCATACCATCGATCCGGGTCTGGAAGATGGACTTCACAGTATCCACGTCCTTACTGTCCTTCACCTGGACCAGGCCGAACTCGCCGTTGTTCATGGTCATCAGTGTGCCATAGATCAATTTTTGTTCCGCGCTTACCGCGCCCATGCCAGGATAGAGCTGTTCCATCAGATCGGCGTCTAAGAGTTGGAGCATACCAAACTCATACTGGCCCATGATATCGCTAGCAAAGGCGGATAGGTCCACGTTGCCGGCAGGGGTGGAAGTATCGCCGGAGGAGCTGCCGCTGGAGGAATCGCTGCCATCTGCGGGGCCACCCTCCTCGGGCTTCTGTTCCTCCCAGTTGCACCGGACGATGCAGGAGGCGGTCAGGCCCGTTTCGCTGTCGGTAACAGTGATAGTGGCGTTTCCAACGGCCACAGCGGTGACCAGGCCCTTGTCAGACACAGTGGCCACAGACTCATCGCTGGATTTCCAGGCCAGAACACCGCCGGCGGGATCAGCCTTGGCCTTCATTTGGAAGGTGGCTCCCGCCTTGAACAGGGTAAAGTCGCTGCGGTTTAGGGACAGGGAGGCCTGTGCCTGGGGCTCGTCCACAGGGGGCTGGGAGCTATCAGAGGAGGTGCTCCCAGAACCGTCCGGCTGGCTGCCGTCCGGCTGAGAGGCATCCGGAGCGGAGCTGTCGGGGATGGAGGTGGAGCCGTCCGGGGCCATAGTGCTCATGTCAGAATTGCTGCCAGTAGAAGAGGACTGATTGCCGGAGGAGTTATCCTCCCCCTTGGGACCACAGGCGGCCAGCAGGACCATGGACAGCGCCAAAGTCAGAGCGAATACACGTCGTTTCATGGTATTGATCTCCTTTTCTTGGGGATGGTATGGGGTTCCCCTGATGGGGATTACGACTAGTTTGACGAGGGCGGAAGAAAAAAGTTCCCTGGTAGAGAAAAAATATTTAACAGATCCATTATATTTTGTTTTTGTCTGAACAGCAAGATTTTTGTTGGAAAGACAGGAAATGAAATTTCCCCCGGCCTCTTGACAAAAGAGGAGCGGTACGCTATTATAATATCAACATATGAATAGATGTTCATATATTGAAAGGAGATGAGAGAATGGAGCGTGAAGTTATCCCCTGCTGCCAGGAGGACCGGGTCCATGTGGACGCGGTGGACCAGGTGCGCGCCCTGCTCCCCCCGGATGAGGAGCTGTATGACTTGGCGGAGCTGTTCAAAATATTTGGGGACAGCACCCGAATCAAGATCCTGTACGCCTTGCTGGAGGGAGAGCTGTGCGTCTGTGATATCGCCAAGCTCATGGAGGTCACCCAGAGCGCCGTGTCCCACCAGCTCCGGGTGCTGAAGAGCAGCAAGCTGGTCAAATTCCGCCGGGAGGGCAAGACAGTTTATTATTCCCTGGCGGACGAACATGTAGTCCGCATCTTAAGCCAGGGAATGGAGCATATCGAGGAGTAACCTGTATGCCGCGATCCAATGGATCGAGAAAAGGAGAGTATACAATGAAAAAGACGTATAAGATGATTGACCTGGACTGTGCCAACTGTGCCGCTAAGATGGAGGAGGCCATCAAGAAGATTGACGGCGTTACCTCCGCCTCTGTCAGCTTTATGACCCAGAAAATGACCATAGAGGGGGACGATGCCCGTTTTGATCAAATCGTCAAGGAGGCGGTCAAGGTGTGCAGAAAAGTAGAACCCGACTGCGAGATTGTACTGAAATAAACGTGAGGCGGCCTAAGGCCACCCATGTCCATATCCCTGTGAGAGGAGCTTTCGCCATGACAAGAAAGCAGAAAAAGACGCTCTGGCGTATTATCTTCAGCTTTGTCCTGCTGGCCGCCGCCGCCCTGCTGCCGGAGATCGAGGTACCATTTAATATGTGGCCTTATTTCGGTCAGCCCCTGGTGAATGAGGCTGGCGAACCCTATTACGCATTCCCCAGGCTGTACCTGTTTCTGATCCCCTATCTGGTCATTGGCTGGGATGTACTGTGGAGAGCTGTGCGCAATATTAAAAACGGCCAGGTCTTTGATGAAAACTTCCTTATGTCTGTCGCCACCGTGGGTGCTATGGCAGTGGGCGAATACGCCGAGGGCGTGGCAGTGATGCTGTTTTACCAGGTGGGCGAGCTGTTCCAGAACGTGGCCGTCAGCCGCAGCCGCCAGTCTATCTCCGAGCTTATGGATATCCGCCCGGACTACGCCAATGTGGAGCGGGAGGGACAACTGGTCCAGGTGGATCCGGAGGAGGTCCAGGTGGATGATATCATCGTTATCAAGGCGGGGGAGCGGGTGCCATTGGACGGGACTGTCACCCAAGGGAGCTCCGCTCTGGACACCGCCGCTCTCACTGGCGAGTCCCTGCCACGGGACGTGGAGCCGGGGGATGAGGTGATATCGGGCTGTGTCAACTTGTCCGGCCTGCTCCATGTGAAAGTGAGTAAGCCCTACGGACAGTCCACCGTGGCCCGTATCTTGGACCTGGTGGAGAACTCCAGCGAGAAAAAGGCCCAGGCGGAGCATTTTATTACCAAATTTGCCCGGTACTATACCCCTGCTGTGGTTTTTGCTGCCCTGGCCCTGGGGCTGCTTCCCTCCCTGCTGACTGGCCGGTGGGGGGTGTGGGTCCCCCGTGCCCTGAACTTCCTGGTCGTATCCTGCCCATGCGCCCTGGTCATCTCCATTCCCCTGTCCTTTTTTGGCGGGCTGGGCGGAGCGTCCAAGCAGGGTATCCTGGTGAAGGGGAGCAACTATCTGGAGGCCCTGGCCAATACCGGAATCGTGGTGCTGGACAAGACAGGCACTCTGACTAAGGGCACCTTTGCTGTCACCGGAGTCCACCCCAAAGACTGCGCTCCAGAGGAGCTGTTGGAAACCGCCGCCCTGGCAGAGCAGTTCTCTACCCACCCCATCTCCAGGTCCATCGTCAAGGCCTGGGGCGGTGTTCCAGAGCAGAATAGGGTCTGCGACGTGGAGGAGATCGCCGGCCACGGGGTCCGGGCCAAGGTGGACGGCCGGGAGGTGCTGGCGGGGAACCAGAAGTTGATGGACTTGGAGAATATTCCGGTGACCACGGACCATCAACACCCTGGGACCGTCATCCATGTGGCGGTGGAAGGGGAATACGCTGGACACCTTGTTATCTCCGACCAGGTGAAGGAGGGGTCCGCCCAGGCTCTGCGGGAGCTCAAGCAGGTCGGGGTCCGAAGGACTGTCATGCTCACCGGCGACAGCCAGGGGGCCGCTCAGGCGGTGGCGGATCAGTTGGGGCTGGATCAGTTCTTTGCCCAGCTTCTGCCTGGGGACAAGGTGGAGCGGGTGGAGGATCTGCTCCGCTCCAAAGGCCCAAAGGAGAACCTGGTCTTTGTGGGGGACGGTATCAACGACGCCCCCGTCTTGTCCCGTGCGGACATCGGGGTGGCCATGGGGGCCCTGGGCTCTGACGCGGCCATCGAGGCGGCCGATGTGGTCCTGATGGACGACGACCTGCGCAAGTTGCCCGTGGCGGTGCGCATCGCCCGGAAAACGCTGACCATTGTGCGGCAAAATGTGGTGTTCGCTCTGGGGGTGAAATTCCTAGTGCTGGGGCTGTCCGCCGTTGGCCGGGCCAATATGTGGATGGCTGTCTTTGCCGATGTGGGCGTATCTGTCATCGCCATCTTAAATGCGAGCCGGATGCTGAAAGCCAGATAACCCAAAAGCCGCGGCCTAAGAGCCGCGGCTTTTTCCATAGATAGGACGGATGGGATATCACTCCAATATCTGGAACAGGCAGCCCCAGACATAGTCCAGAGCTTCAAAGCTTACCTGGGGAGAGAGGTGAAAGACCGCCCGATCCCCCTCCAGGTCCACCAAAATGCCGTGGTCCCGCTCCAACCGCGCAACCACGCTTTCCGTGGAGCGGCCGGGAAAACGGGCGAATATGGTTCCAGATGCCTGGTCCGCCTCCAACACCTCCGGGCCGTCAGGTCCAAAGTCCCGCAGCCGGGCCTCCAGGTGTCGGACCTGCCTGGCCCGAAGGGCCTCCTTCCCGGCGGCGGAATATGTATGACGAAGGTCGATCTCTCTCATAGTCTGGTCTCCATCGGGGTATATACCACGAAATGCTCGTATCGAAGCTGACGCAGCAGCGCGGACAGGATTCGGGCGGTATTTTCCCCTCCCTCTAAAGTCAGATAAGTAGTCCTGGTACGGCCCTCCAGGCGGTTGAGGGTGTTGACCGCGAAGGTGTTGGGGCCCACGGTACCAGATGGGGAGAGGGCCATGGTCTGGTCCCAGCACACCCACCCCTCCTGCTCCAGCAGCTCCCGCTGGCCGTCAGGGACATACGCCACCGTGGTCCGGGTGTAGGCCAGATGCTCCAAAGCCCGGTTGCCCTCCTCCAGCAGCGCGCGGGTCTGGTCCAGGGTTCCTCCCTCCGCCAGGATACCGACGCTGTGTCCAGTACCCAGAATCCGCCGTACCAGGTCATCCTCCTGCTCCAGGGCCTCTGGGGTAAAGAAGAATAGTGCCTGATTGCCTGCGCTGTCCAGGGCAGACAGAATCTGATCGAGTCCCTGGCCATCCTTACAGAGAAAGGCCAGATAGGTGGATACGTTCGTGGTATTGGACTCATCCGGCTCGGAGGGAGGGGATGTGGGAGTAGTGGTATCGGGAGCGGGATTGATGGATTGGTTATATTCACGGAGGTAGCGGTTTATCAGGTTGCTGGCCGCGTCGATCAGCTTGGCGTCGGACAGGACCACCGAGTCGTTGTTGATGCGGACCAGGTAGCCCTGGCTGAAGGCGGTATAAGAGAAATCCAGACCGAAGAAGTTGCATACCATGACCACAGGCAGGTAGGGTATGCCATTTCGCATGATGGCCTGAGCGGGATAGCTCTCACCGGAGATCTCCTCCCGGCAGGTGCCGTTTTTCAGATCAAAGGTGAGCATCTGTTGTAACGTGTACAGGGTGAGCTTGTGGGTGGTGCTGGTATGAATATAGCTGTAATCCACATCCACCAGCTTGAAGCCGCCGTTGTACTGGGCCAGAAAGACCGTATAGGGCACATAGAGGACGCCGCCGGACCAGGTAGGCATGGTGTCCGCGGTCAAAGGGCGTAAATTGTCGTTGATGGAAGTGAAGTATACCGTGGAGGAGGCGGAGGAGGCGGGGGGGACAAAGACTGCCCCGCACAGGACCAGGGACAGCAGCAGCGAGATCATTCTTTTTTTCAGGTCCATGGGCGCTCCTCCTTTCGACTTCTGGTTGCGGATATCATTATATCATAGTATAATCCAATGGGCAAGACAGCCAAAGGGTGCGTTCTTTAATGAAACTTTAAGGATCGGTAAATTCCCTTTCAACACTGGTGTGGTATCCTGACCATAGAGAAAAATCGACCACTCCGGAGGAAAGGAGTTCCCATCATGGATATCACGTTGGAGCAGGTGGAGCGCCTGCGGGAAAAGGCGGACGTGAGCTACGCCCAGGCCAAGGAGGCCTTGGAGTACAGCGGAGGCAACCTGCTGGACGCCCTGATCTATTTGGAGGAGAGGGGAATGATCCCACGGCCCGAGGGGGCTTACTACTCCACCAGGGGGGGAACTTCCCCCCAGCCCGCCTCCGCTGCGGACAGCGCCTCCCAGGGTGGGGAGCGGAAGGAAAAGAAAGAGAAAAAGAAAAAGGGCGGCAGTATGGAAGTCGTCGTGGTAAAGCCAGAGAGAGGGGCAGTCAGGGGCCTGCTCCACACCTTGCGCCGCTGGCTGATCGAAAATGAGTTGGAGATCTGGCGAAAAGATAAGCCGGTCACGGCCCTGCCGGTGTTGATCCTGGTCCTGCTGGTCATCTGCGCCCCCTGGGTGGTGCTGCCCGCTCTGGTGCTGGGATTGTTCCTGGGCTTTCGGTACCGCTTCTCCGGCCCGGACTTGGAGCGGGACGAGCTGAATGACATGATGGGCACGGTGGCCGATACCGCCGCCGACATTGGGCACAAGGTCATGGAGGAATTGAAGCATGACTGGCACTCGGATGAGCCGGGCAGACAGGACCGGAACAAAGAGCGGGAAGAATAAAAAGGTCTGAGGTGATGGAGATGGCGGAGCACATCCTCCTGGTGGAGGACGAGGAGAAGCTGGCCCGCATGGTGGAGCTGGAGCTGAAATATGAGGGGTACTCTGTGGAGAAAGCCTTTGATGGCCGAAAGGGGCTGGAGCTGGCCCTGAGCGGGGCGTTTGACCTGGTGCTGCTGGACATCATGCTGCCCCAGCTGTCTGGCATGGAGGTGCTGCGCCGCCTGCGGCGGGAGAGTCAGGTCCCCGTCATCATGCTTACCGCCCGGGACAGCGTAGTGGATAAGGTGTCCGGCCTGGACTCTGGCGCGGACGACTATATTACAAAGCCCTTCGCCATCGAGGAGCTGCTGGCCCGCATCCGGGCGGCCCTGCGGACCAAGAGTGGCCGGGACAGCCAGATGCTGGCCGTCGGTCCCCTTGCAATGGAGGTGGAGAGCCGCCGGGTGACAGTGAGGGGCCAGGAGGTGGAGCTGACCAAAAAGGAGTTTGACCTGCTCCGCCACCTGCTGGAAAATAAGGGCCGGGTCCTGACCCGTGAGGCCCTGCTGGACAGTGTCTGGGGCTTTGACTTTGTGGGAGAGACAAACTCGGTGGACGTGTATATCCGCTTTCTCCGGAGCAAGATTGATGAGGCCTTCGGCATCAAGCTGATTCACACGGTCCGGGGCGTGGGCTATGTGATCAAAGAGGAGTAAGGGGCGCGACCCGCCATACCGTCAGGAGAAAAAGGAGAGAGAGCCATGGTCATCGTCTACCGTTCCAACACCGGCTTTACCAGGGAATATGCCGAAATGCTGGGCAGAGCGGAAAAAATAAAGGTGTACAGCGTCACTGAGGCGGAGCGCAGTCTGGAGTCAGGTACTGAGATATTCTATATGGGTCCCCTGATGGCAGGCCACATCGAGGGCGTGGACCAGGCGGTGAAGCGATATCAGGTCAGGGGCGTGTGCGGCGTGGGGCTCTCCCCCTCTGGCCGGCAGGTGCTGGAAACCATCTCCAGAGCCAACTATGTGCCAAACGCCCCTATTTTTTATTTGCAGGGGGGCTGGGCCCCTAAGAAAGTGAGCTGGCTGAAGCGTAGGATGGTGGGTATGGCCACAAAATCTCTGCGGGAATCCCTGCAAGACAAGGGCAGCCGCCGTACCCCTGAGGAGCAGGCCCAGCTGGATCTGCTGGTAAAGGGCGGGAGCCGCGTCGCCTTTGAGCGTCTTGAGGCTATTCGGGATTGGATGAAGGACTGCTGAGGGGCCGTGCGCCACGGGTCTGAATCACGGCCCATCCCGTTTTACAGAGAAAATGGGTGCGTACAGGCCCTGAAAAGAACAGACCGCACAGAGAGGAGGCGTGCCTATGGCCCGGAAAAAGCACCGTTTTCAATCCCCCCCGCCGGCAGACCCCATTGCCGCCGCTCGGGATTCCTCTCTGGTATTTCGGCTAAATTTCGGCTTTTTCCTGCGCCAGCTTACGATTTTTCTGGTGATGGATCTGCTGCTGGCGGCCATGGCCACCGCGGGCGTATTCTATTACGCGGAGAACCGGTGCGCCGACGTGGCGGCTCTGGTGGAGGAACGGGGTGTCCCGACGGTGGAGGCCATCCCCTGGATGGAGAAGGGGGACTATACCATCACCCCCCTGAACCGTCCGCCAGAGGGCCAGCCGTCCTCCAGCTTCTCATGGCTGCCGGGGGCGGTGGCCCAGGAGACCGCCGATGGCTACCGTATGTGGGATCTGACCAGCTACTACACCATTGAGCTGTACTATGGGGACCAGCCCTACGCCATCACAGTGGATCTATCTGGCATCGCTGGGACAGGCTATTGGGCGGGAGTTGTTCTGCTGATATGCCAATTTTTGTCCCTGGTCACCGGGCTGTTCCGCAATAAGCGGTCGATCAGAAAGGTGCTCCGGCCTATCCAGGACCTAGCCGCCACCGCGGCCCGCCTCAACTCCATGACGCACATGTCTAAACGGGAGCTGGAGAGCCTGGCTGACAAGCTGGATAAGATCGATGCCACCCATCTGGACAGCCGTATCGACCTGCCCGCGACCCAGAAGGAGCTGCGCTCTCTGGCCCAGGCCATCAACGAGATGATGGACCGGGTGAACCAGGCGTACAGCGCCCAGATGCGGTTTGTGTCCGACGCCAGCCATGAGCTGCGTACCCCCATCGCGGTAATCCAGGGCTATGCCGCCCTGCTGGACCGGTGGGGCAAGTCGGACCCGGAGGCCCTTCAAGAGTCCATCGACGCCATCCGCTCCGAGGCCCAGGCCATGGAGCGGCTGGTGGAGCAGCTCCTTTTCTTAGCGCGGGGGGATAACGATTCACAGCCGGTGAAGAGGGAGCGGGTGGACCTGATAGCCCTGGCCGGTGAGGTGCTGCGGGAGGAGGAGATGATTCATCCTGACCGGCTTCTCATTCCCTGTTGGGAGGGAGAGCCGGTAAGAGTATACGCCGATCCGGGGCTGATGAAGCAGCTGCTGCGCATCCTGATGGACAACAGCCTCAAGTACAGCCCACCCGAAGGCAGGGTATATCTGCGGGTGTCCCACAATCAGGGGTATGCAAGAGTGACCGTCCAGGACGAGGGCATGGGGATCCCTCCCGATGGCATCCCCCACATCTTCGAACGATTCTACCGCACCGACCAGTCCCGCGACAGAAAGACCGGAGGGACGGGTCTGGGACTGTCCATCGCCAAGTGGATCGTGGACCGCCACGGCGGTTGGTTTGAGGTAGTGTCCAGGGTGGATGTGGGGACTCGCATTACCTTCCTGATTCCACTGAAGGAGGACAAGCCGGGGAGTGCGTCAACAGAAGGATAGAAGCCCAACCTGCCGTTGCCGATTGCTTTCGTCAGGAGGGTATCTGCAGCAAGGTGACGCTGACGGGTTCCTCCGTCAGAACCGTGTCGAGAGGGTGATCAACACGGCGGATAGCAGGATAGGAAAGGAAAAGGAATGGACGGCTTTGGGCCGTCCATTCCTTTTCCTTATTTTGATGGGTGGGGCCACAGACCGTCCCATAGGATGTTGCGGTAGTTTTCCCGGTCCGTATCCCCCTCTGTGGAAAAGCAGAGGATTCGGGAAGCTTTGCCCAGGCCCAGGGCTTCCTTGAGCGGAGCCAGGTCCTTTCGGCGCAGAACTTCGGTCACAAGACCGAGGGTGGCGGCACCGCTTTCACCGGAGATGACCTGGGGATCGCCGGGCAGGGGAGCGCCCAGCACCCGCATTCCCTGAGCGGCCACATAGTCTGGAACAGAGAGAAAATGGTCCGCGTGGTCCCGCAGGATATCCCAGGAGATAGAGCAGGGCTCTCCACAGGCCAGACCGGCCATGATCGTGTCCAGCGCCCCATCCACGCGATGGAGCTGGCCGTCATTGGCCTGGGCCGTATGGAACAGACAGTTGGCCCGGTGGGGCTCCACGATGACGACTTTGGGACGGTCCTGGCCGTAGAAGTCAGCGAAAAAGGCGGCCAGGCTCCCGGCCATCGCGCCTACTCCAGCCTGAAGGAAAAGGTGGGTGGGAGGGCGGTCCTCCAACTGGCGGACCGCCTCAAGGGCCATGGTGGTGTAGCCCTCCATAATCCAGGCGGGGATATCCCAATAACCCTCCCAGGCTGTGTCCTGAATCACTACCCAGCCCTGTTCCTGAGCCTGCTGCTGGACCAGGCGGACGGTGTCGTCATAGTTCAGGTCCGTGACAGAGGCGTCTGCCCCCAGAGCCCGGATATTGGCCAGCCGCTCTGGGGAGCTGCCCTTGGGCATCCGGACCACGGACCGATGGCCCAGCTGGGCGGCGGTCCAGGCCACCCCTCGACCGTGGTTCCCGTCGGTGGCGGTGGCAAAGGTGAGCTGGCCCAGCCGATCCCGGACATGGGGGGAGGTGAGCAGAGAGAAGGTCAGATCCTCCGGCGCCAGCCCCAGCTCCCGAGCAATATAGCGCCCTATGGCGTAGCTCCCGCCCAACACCTTAAAGGCGTTGAGAGAGAACCGCCGGCTTTCATCCTTCACATGGATGGCCGCCACTCCGAGATGGGCGGCCAGACGGTTCAGGCTGGCTAGGGGGGTGGGGGCATACTGGGGGAAGCTGGCGTGAAATCGCTGGGCCGTGCGGGCCCGCTCCAGCCCAAAGGGAGCGGTGGGGGCCAGTGGACCGCCTGGCTTTCTGGTCAGGGAGACGGCCTGGATGGGGGCGTCCATAGAAATTCCTCCTTCTGTTGATGGAAAAGAATCAGGCGGAACAGCCCTGGAGCAAGACTATTCCGCCTGAAAGAAAGGTCATTTGTTGGGGGCTGGCTCTCCGGTGGGGACTTGCTGCTCCAGTTTTTCAACCAGCGCCCACTCCACCCGGCGGTCACACAGTTCCTCCACCTGGATACGCAGTCCCAGGGCCTCCACTATGGGCCGGCTGCCGTCGTCTGGGATGACGGAGAGCTGGGAAAACACCAGGCCGCCCAGCGTATCATAATCCAGGTCCTCGTCGGACAGGTCCAAGTTAAGGGCCTCGGCCAGCTCTTCCAGGTCGGCGGAGCCGGACACACGCCACTTGTTGTCCTCCAGACGGATGATATCCTGCTCCTCCTGGGGGTCAAATTCGTCGTAGATGTTGCCCACCAGCTCCTCCAGCAGGTCCTCCAGAGTGACCAAGCCGCTGGTTCCGCCGTACTCGTCCACCACCAGGGCCATGTGGGTCTTTTTCCCCTGCATATCCCGGAACAGCACATCGGCGGGCACACTTTCGGGGACAAAATAGGCGGTGCGGAGCAGCTCACGAATGGGTTTGGGATCGGGCAGGTGGAAGTTGAGCAGATATTCCCGGGTGGATAGAATACCCACAATATCGTCTACGTCGTTTTGATAAACCGGGAATCGGGACAGTCCGGACTGGCGGATGGTGTCCAGAATGACGTCCTCCTCCTCATCCAATGCCAGGGTCACCATGTCGGTGCGGTGGATCATGACATCCTCCGCGGTGATGTTGTTGAATTCAAAGATATTCTCAATGAGCTCTTTTTCGTTGGACTGGATGGCGCCGGACTCCTCGCCCTCCTCCACCATAGCCATGATCTCGTCCTCGGATACCTCGTCCTCCCGGCGAAGCAGCCTCAGGAGCGGCTTGCGGGCCAGCAGGAGTACGTTGACCAGCAGACTAACAGCAAATAGGATGGGCCATATATGGTCCCCAACCACGGAAATTCCCCCTTAATAGATAAGAATATAAAATAAATGATAGCACATCTATCAGCGTTATGCAAGGGGCGTCTGTGTGGGCTCCCTGTTTACATTTGGACTGATGGGTTTTTACTCCGTCCTTTTCACTGAGTATTGAATAAATCAGAAAAATAGGATACAGTAAATATAAAGATAAACTGGATTTTATGGGGTATGAATATGAAAAGATGGACAGCACTTTTTTTGACTTTGGTCTGCATATTAGGATTAGCGGGCTGCGACAATCGAACCATGAATTATATCATAGAAAATGAGCCAAGTATTACCGGAACTGTGGAAGAAGTAAGAGATAACGCAATTATCATCTATATCAATACACAGGGATATCCTAACGGGGCAAGTTGTAAAGTTTCTTTAGATGTGGAAAACAAAGACAGCTATACCGATATATCTGTTGGCGATGAAATTGTTGTGTACTATAATGGTGAGATAGCGGAAAGCGACCCGCTACAAATAAATACGGTATACGGCATTACATTAAAAACTCCAGCGAATCAAGATGCTGAATAATTCTCTATCAGTTGTTATCGGCGCAGATACCTCTCCTCGTCATTTTGACTGGGGGAGGTTATTTATATCTAAATGTCTAAAATTTGTCCAAAGGGTAATTGGGAGGTGTGTGGGGCCCTGCTTTTGCCAGGAGACTGGAAAAAACCGATGCAAAAGCCGATGTTCTATGATATAATTTGGAGTATCGAGCGGGAAGCGGCAGGTGGTATGTAGGCCGCTCCAGGGGGGAGAAAGAAGTGTATCAGCCGTCAGACCGGGTCAGGGGGCACATAGAGGAGGGGATCTCCTTCCTGAAGTGGCTCCTGTACGCCTGCTCCATCGGGGTGCTGGTGGGCGTGGTGGGCGTGGCCTTTTACTATGGGATAGACTGGGCCACCCAGCTGCGGGGAGAGGTGCCGCGGGTGGTATGGCTGCTGCCCGCAGGTGGTGTGTCCATCGTACTGATCTACCGCATCTGTCACATGGAGCGGGACCGGGGGACAAACCTGGTGCTGGTGGCCGTGCGGGAGGCGGAGCCTATGAAGTTGCGCACCGCCCCCCTGATCTTCCTATCCACCATCATCACGCACCTTGTGGGGGGATCCGCCGGCAGAGAGGGGGCAGCTCTCCAACTGGGCGGCTCCCTGGCCGCTTTTGTGGGCCGGCAGATAAGGCTGGACCAGAAGGACGGCCGGGTGATGGTCATGTGCGGCATGGCCGCCGCCTTCTCCGCCCTGTTTGGCACGCCGCTGACGGCAGCCATCTTCGCCATGGAGGTGGTCAGTGTGGGTGTGATGTACTACGCCGCCATTGTCCCCTGTGTGTCTGCCGCCCTGGTGTCCCTCCAGGTAGCCCAGCTCTGCGGCATCCACAGCCATGGGTATGAGATCGGTCCGGCGGCGCTGTTGGGGCCCGCCACTATGGTCCAGACAGCCGTTCTGGGGGTGCTGTGCGCTCTGGTTTCCATCCTGTTCTGCAAAGTGATGCACGCCTCCCCCCGCCTGTATCAGAAGTATTTTCCCAGCACCATGCTTCGAGTGACCGTGGGGGCCCTGCTGGTGCTGGCCCTGACACTGCTGGTGGGCAATCAGGACTACAACGGAGCGGGGGACCCGGTCATCCGGCGGATGCTGTCTGGAGAAACCATTCCGGAGGCTTTTTTACTTAAAATATTGTTTACCGCTCTTACCCTGGGGGCCGGATTTCGAGGCGGAGAGATCGTACCTGTCCTGTTTACCGGCTGCGCCTTTGGTACCTGGGCCGGACCGCTGCTGGGACTGCCCCACGGTTTTTCCGGGGCCTTGGGGATGGCGGCCGTTTTCTGTGGAGCTACCAACTGCCCCATGAGCGCCCTGATGCTGGCCTTTGAGCTTTTCGGGGGCGAGGGCCTTTCCCTCCACGCCCTGTGTATCGGAGTGGCCTATATGCTGTCCGGCTACTATGGACTGTACAGCGAGCAGAAAATCGTCTATTCGAAATTCAGAACCGAATGGATCGATAAGAAGGCAAAGTGAGTGTATCCGGGCCTGCTGGCCCCTATCAAGGAGGAATTTGCGTGACAAAATTTTATCATTTCAATTTCAATGTTCTGGACTTGGACAGGAGCCTGGCCTTTTACAAACAGGCGCTGAATCTGACCCCGGTGCGGGAGAAGGAGGGAGCTGACGGCTCCTTCAAGCTGGTCTACCTGGGGGACGAGGCCGGCAGCGATTTCACCCTGGAGCTGACCTGGCTCCGGGACCGGACCACACCCTATGATCTGGGGGAGTGCGAATTCCACCTGGCCTTCCGCGCAGACGACTATGACGCCATGTATGAAAAGCACAAGGCGATGGGCTGCATCTGTTTTGAGAATCCCGCCATGGGCATCTATTTCATCTCCGACCCGGACGGGTATTGGATCGAGATCGTGCCGGAGGCAAAGTGATGGCGAAGGGAGATCGCAATCTGGGCTGGCCCGGTTTTTTCCGGGCCTTCACTGTGCTGTGCGCCATCATGCTCCTGCTGGCTCAGGAGGGGCAGGGAGGTGTGGCCGTGGGCTCCGGTCCGTGGCAGGTCTTATCCGTCTATGAGGGACTCACATCTTGGACGGTCCCAGCCCTGTTCATGCTTTGGGGGATGTTCGCTCTGGAGGAGGGGAAGCCCCGTCTCGCCTCGTCGATGCTGGGACTGGCCCTTCCGGCCTTCTGCCTGCTGGTATTCTGGGGGGCCCTGTATGCGGTGGCTGCCCACCTGCTGGGGGGCGGTGCGCTGTCCTGGTCGGGAGTATGGGCCGCTCTGGTATCCGCCGCTAAGGGGAATACCTACCACCACCTTTGGGTGCTCTACCCCCTCATTGGCCTCTACCTGGTTCACCCGGTGATCCACCGGTTTACCTCGTCCGCCAGCAGGGGAGAGGTCCGGTACTTCCTAATTCTGTGCTTCCTCTTTGCCTCCCTGCTCCCTCTGTGGTCGGCCTACCATCCGAATAGCTTGCTCGCGGCCCAGCTGGAGCGCCTACGGGTCCATCTGGTGCTGGGGTGGGTGGGCTGCTATGTGGCGGGCTGGTATCTGCGCCATTATACCATCGGGCGAGTGCCGGAGTTTATCCTCTATCTCCTGGGTATTTTGGGCATGGTGTTCACCCTGATGGGGAATACCCTTTTCGGGGGAGGAAGGGAGCTGTGGTATCTCTATACTTCGCCCAATGTGGTCCTCACCGCCTTGTCCCTCTGTGTCCTGTTTCGCTATGTGCTGGGCATCAGCGAGGAGCGATCCCGCCGCCGCTCGGTGTATGAGCTTGGTTCCTACGCCTTTGGCATCTATCTGTTCCATCAGCTCTGGGTGCTGGTGTTCCGTTGGTTCGGGTTTTCTGTTCTGGACTTGTCTCCGGTGATCTCGGTGCCCTTCTTTGCGTTGGTGTTCTTCCTGCTGTCCATCCCATTCGCTTGGCTGGTCAGTCTCATCCCCGGCGTGGGAACGAAATTGACGTAGCATTGGCTTTGGGATACCGAAGGCGACCTCAAACTGCGGCCCAACAAAGTGGACGCGGTTTGGAGAGAAGGAACAGCGGAATGAGTGAGCGCTGGCCGATGGGCAAAGCGAGGGATGTGGGGCTTGCGAGGACGGTGCAACTGGCAGTTGCGTATTTTCCAAGCCAACTTGGTGTACATATCCCCTCCGACTGGAGTAAACTGAGACCATCTCATAGGAAAGGTTTGATGTCATATGACGTTGGGGGAGCGCATCTGTGCCCAGCGCACCGCCCACCACCTGTCCCAGACCGACCTGGCCGACGCCTTGGGGGTTTCAAGACAGAGTGTGTCCAAGTGGGAAACAGATGCCAGTGTGCCTGATCTGGATAAGCTGGTCAAGATGTGCGAGCTGTTCGAAACCTCCCTGGACCAACTGGTCCGGGGTGCGGAACCGACGGCAGACCTATCCCAGCCCACCGTCGTCATTCAGCGGGAAAACAGTCGCCGAGATGTGCGGACCATAATCGGGCTGATTTTAATCGTATTTGGACTGCTCTGTTTTATGCTGGTTTTTTTCCTCAAGGGATGGGGGCTAGACGACGCGTTGGTATACAGTGTGCCCTTCTGGGTGTGGGGCTGGCTGACACTCCGGTGTAAAAAGCACCCTGTTCTGGCCTGCTTCTGGGGGACATGGGGGATGTACACCGGCCTGTTGGCCTTTTTTCTGGTGGCGTTTGGGTTGTCAAATCCAGCGGTCAATCTTTTTATCCCCCCAAACCTGCTCATGTTGTCCCTGCTGTCTGCCGCTACCGCGTGGATTAGAAAACAGGAACTAGATAAGAGAAAAGAATAAGCAAAAACGAGGCCCGGAACCGTCGGTTCCGGGCCTCGTTTTTGCTTTCTTGAGATAGCCGCTCTGGGTAATGCTGCTTATACTGTTTTCCTTTTAGACCAAATACCAATGACTTACTGCTGATCGGGGTGATACTCCTTACAGGTACACTTCTTCCATTTCAACCCAGATCCGCAGGGGCAGGGGTCGTTGCGGCCGATCTTGATGACCTTTTTCACCGGGCGCTTCTGGACGGTGCCGTCGTCGGCCCCGCTCTCGCTGGTGACTTTGGCCACCCGCTCCCGCTTGACTTCTTCGTTCTTGCGCAGGCGGACCAGGAACAGGCGGCGGAGCGTTTCCTCCTGGATAGCGGCCACCATGGCCTCGAACATTTCGTAGCCTTCCTTCTTATAGGCCACCACGGGATCAGTCTGGGCGTAGGACCGCAGTCCGATGCCCTGGCGCAGTTCGGTCATGGCGTCGATGTGGTCCATCCAGTACTCGTCCACCACCCGGAGCATAATGACCCGCTCCAACTCCCGCATAATAGGGGAGCCAAATTCCTGCTCCTTTTGGGCGTAAAACTCACGGGCGGTGTTGGATACCAACTCTACCAGCCCCTGGGCGTCATACTGTTCCAGATCCTGGTCAGACAGCTGGGGTAGAGGGAACATGGTGCGGAAGGGGGCAGTGGCCTCGTGGAAGTCCTGGGCAGTCATGTGGCGCTGTTCTCCCATATGGCCTTGGATAGCCCCTTCTACCATAGAGTGGAGCATGTTCTGAATGGAATTCTGTAGGTCCTCACCGTCCAGGACCTGGCGGCGCTGTTTGTAGATGACCTCACGCTGGGTGTTCATCACGTCGTCATATTGCAGAACGTTTTTACGAGTCTGAAAATTCCGGGATTCCACCTGCTTTTGAGCGTTTTCGATGGCGCCGGACAGCATTTTGGCGTCGATGGGGGTATCCTCGTCCACGCCCAGCTTCTCCATCATGTTCATCACCCGCTCAGAGCCGAACAGGCGCATGATGTCATCCTCCAGGGACAGGAAGAAGCGGGTCTCGCCGGGGTCACCCTGACGACCAGCGCGGCCACGAAGCTGGTTGTCAATGCGCCGGGACTCGTGGCGCTCGGTACCGAGGATGAACAGGCCGCCCGCCTGACGGACCTTGTCCGCCTCATCCCGGATCTCCTCTTTGTACTTGGCCTCCGCCTGGGAGAACTGCTTGCGGGCGTCCAAAATATCCTGATTGTCTGTCTCAGCAAAGCCGGTGGCTTCAGCGATGAGCTCATCGGTCATGCCAGCCCTACGCAGATCAGCCTTAGCCAAAAACTCGGCATTGCCGCCCAGCATGATGTCAGTGCCGCGGCCAGCCATATTGGTAGCTACGGTGACAGCGCCAAATTTGCCAGCCTGGGCGACGATCTCCGCTTCCTTCTCATGGTTCTTGGCGTTGAGCACATTGTGTTTAATGCCCTTACGCTTGAGGATCTCAGACAGCTCTTCCGATTTCTCGATAGAGATAGTGCCTACCAGCACTGGCTGGCCCTTGGCGTGGCAGGCCTCGATTTGAGCCACGATGGCTCTCAGCTTGCCCGCCTCGTTTTTATATACCACATCGGGGTCGTCAATACGGGCCAGAGGCTTGTTGGTGGGGATCTCCACGATGTCCAGCTCGTAGATCGTGCCGAACTCCTCCTGCTCAGTCATGGCGGTGCCCGTCATGCCGGACAGCTTATCATACAGTCGAAAATAATTTTGGAAGGTGATAGTAGCCAGAGTCTTGGACTCGTTGGCCACCTCCACGTGCTCCTTGGCCTCGATGGCCTGGTGGAGCCCCTCATTGTAGCGGCGCCCAAACATCAGACGGCCGGTGAACTCGTCCACAATGATGACCTGGCCATCCTTGACCACATAGTCGATGTCCTTCTTCATCACGCCCCGGGCCTTGATAGCCTGGTTGATGTGGTGGGACAGGGTGGTGTTCTCCGGATCAGCCAGGTTTTCAATGTTGAAGAAGGCCTCCGCCTTTTTGATGCCGGGAGCGGTGAGGGTGGCGGTCCGGGCCTTTTCATCCACGATATAGTCCGCGTCGATATCCGCGTCCTCTTCCTCTTTTTCATCCACCTTCGCGATGCGCTGGCATTTTAGCCGGGAGACAAACTGGTCCACCACAGTGTAGAGCTGGGTGGACTTCTCTCCCTGGCCGGAGATGATTAGGGGGGTGCGGGCCTCATCGATGAGGATGGAGTCCACCTCGTCCACGATAGCAAAGGCGTGGCCCCGCTGGACCAGCTCCTGGGAATAGATGGCCATGTTGTCCCGCAGGTAGTCAAAGCCGAACTCGTTGTTGGTGCCATAGGTGATGTCAGCCCGGTAAGCGGCCTTTTTTTCCTCACCCATGACCCCGTGGATGACCAGGCCGACGGTAAGGCCCATGAAACGGAAGACCTTGCCCATCCATTCGGAGTCACGCTTGGCCAGATAGTCATTGACCGTAACCACATGGACGCCCTTTCCGGCCAGGGCGTTCAAATAGGCGGGCAGGGTGGCCACCAAGGTCTTGCCTTCACCGGTTTTCATCTCAGCGATACGGCCCTGGTGCAGGACGATGCCGCCTACTACCTGGACCCGGTAGGGACGCATCCCAAGAACACGCCAAGCAGCCTCACGGCAGGCAGCAAAAGCCTCAGGCAGAATATCGTCCAGGGTTTCCCCGTTGGCCAGCCGCTGCTTCAACTCCGGGGTCTTGGCCTGGAGCTGGGCGTCGGTGAGGGCTTTGTACTCGTCCTCCAGGGCGTCAACCTTGTCAGCGATGGGATAGATCGACTTCAATTCCCGCTGGGAGGAAGTGCCGAATAGTTTGGTAAACAGGCTCATATGGATAAACACCTCTCGGTTCTGTGTATGATATGCTCTGAGAATTGATTTACAATCTTAATTAGTATATCACACTCCGCACGGATAAAAAAGAGCAAATTGTAAACTTTGGCAGTGATTCTGGACAAAAACGAAGATAGTGCGGATCTGCTTTTTGTGCGTGAGGCCTGGGTGCCTTGAAAGCGGAAGAAGGAGAAAAGAAATTTTGGGGCTTTACAACGGGAAAAATTTTGATATAATAAGAAAGCCACATAAGTGATGTATCATAAAGCTTGGCAGGCTATAGTTCCAGAAGGAGCCTGCTATCAATTGTACAGATAGTGAAGACCAGATTTGAGTATGGGCCTGTAGCGCAGTTGGGAGCGCACTACATTCGCATTGTAGGGGTCGTCGGTTCGAATCCGATCAGGTCCACCATTTTTAAGAAAAATCACCGCCAAATCGGCGGTGATTTTTCGTTTGAACACAATTTTACCACAGACAGGGAAGAATCTGCCCCCTTGCACCCAGCGCTCTCCAGGATGATCTGGAGCCTCTTTCGCGCATAGCCCGGATCGATGGGCTGCTCCGGCTTGCTCCGGGATGGGAACATCAGGTCAGAGAAGATCCCCTTCTTGTACTTCAGTAGTAATTCCACGTTTTCAAGAAGATGGCCGGAGGATAAAAATTCCGATATATAAGTTGTCACATAGCGTCTATTTCTGCCATAATTATCGAGAGGAGAGATTTTTGTGGCGAAAAGAGTCAGACGCTATATTTCTGAACTCCTGCAAGCATATCAGGAAATCACAGGAAAAACTTATACTGAAATAGCATTAGATTTTGACATATCACTGTCCAATCTTTATCTGTATCGCACGGAACAAGGTAATCCAACCGCAGATACCATTGATAAAATTGTAGACGGGATAGAGAAAGACTGCCCGGAAGTGATTAAAAAAGTTCCGTACCCACCAGAGGAAGACATTGCAGAGGAGGAAGGTCATGGAGATCTATGAACTGCTATACCGTCTTGGTGTCACCGCCAACTATACAGGCTTCTTCTATACTGCCTATGCAGTACAGTTGTGCGCGGAACATCCGGACCGTCTGATGCTGGTAACAAAATGGGTATATCCGGATGTAGCAAAGAGGTATCGGACAAATTGGAAAGCTGTAGAAAGAAACATCCGCACAGCAGGCAACGTCATATGGGAGGAAGGCCGGTCCCATCTGGAACAATTAGCAGGCAGAATATTGGAACACAAGCCTTGCAATGCGCAGTTACTGGCGATCTTATCCTACAGTGTGCTCTTACCACGCGCCACTCGTCTGACGGCTCGTAGACTGGATGAAGCGGTAGCTCTCTCCAGAGAAGATCATGATATGGGAGTAGTGGATGAGTCGGCCAATGAGCGAGACGATGAGCCGGTTGTCCCCAAAGACTGTGTTCCACTGGATGAACTCAAGGTGAAGTGATGAGGAGGCTCATCCTCTCGCAGCAGTCAGAGACCACCTGGGAAAGCAGCCCGGCGGCATCCCTGCGCGGAGGGACAAAGCCCGATCTCGCCAATGGCATACAGACCAGTTTTTCTTAACGTGCTGAGGAACGCATGGAGCGTTCCTTTACTGTTTCTCTCCAAAAAGGTTCGCCAGAGAATCGGCAGTGAAGAAATAGATCTTCCGGCCTGTTACAAATTATGAAAGCGATGGCGGTGGCGAAGTGAGTTTTCCCAATCCATACAACCTGTTCCGGAATAACGGGACTGCGGCGCAACTGGACAAGGTTCCCACGGAGATCGCACCGGATTTCCAGGGCAGAGTTTTCTCTGATAATGGAATGGATATCGACAACCGCTGCGAACAGCCGTTGCAGTTGTCCCGGGCCATCTTTGAATAGTGCGGAACGGGCAGGCAGAGAGTGGCCGGAAACGGAGGGGGGCATCCGGCAATCGGCTGTCCCCCTGTGCCGTCATATATCTTAACATTCCAGATTAAGGTTTGATTGTCCATTTCATATGTCCTTTTTGGAAAAAAGGACGAAAAGCGGATTCTGCCAGAGGAAAGCCTTGTGTTCTTTTTCATAATCTAAAAACCCTCTGCCCATTTGAAAATGGGCAGAGGGTTTTTAGATATTGTATTGAGAGGTACAAGAGAAAAATGGAAGTTTAAGAAGCGCGCGAATCACTGAATCGCAATCCGGTTGTGCTGGGGGAGCTCCTTTGTTTCCTTCTTGGGCAGCGTCAGCTTCAGGATACCGTCTTCATACTTAGCGGACACCTCCTCAGGCTCCACATCACCAACGTAGAAGCTGCGGCTGCATGCGCCGGTATAACGCTCCTGACGAATATAAGTGCCTTTTTTGTCCTTTTCCTCCTTGTCAAGTCCCTTTGCGGCACGGATGGACAGATAGCCGTCTCGAAGTTCCACAGTCATTTCCTCTTTCTGGAAGCCAGGCAGATCGATGTCCAACTCATAGGAATTCTCTGTTTCCCGTACGTCGGTCTTCATCAGATTCTTAACGTGCTTGCCATACAGAGGGTCGTGACCAGTCCACATCGGAGCGGTGGGAAATCCATCCCCCCAAAAGTCATCAAACAGACGCTCGGCCAAATACTTGTTGTTAGACATAATTCATTCCTCCATTCAAATAACGAATACTTTGCTCGGCCCTTGGAGAGAGCTGGAGGAACTTTTTGGGAGGGGATCATGTGCCCCCTCTCTCAAGGTTCAAGCCCATTATAATCCCAACTTTAGCACTGTCAAGAGGTGAGTGCTAAAATTCATAAAAGAAATACAATTCGTTCATATAATATTCGAGAATGGAGGGACCGGAGGGGGATGGACAGATCTGCTTCCGCATATGGCCGGAGAAAAATATTTAAATTGGGAATTGCTGGGCAAGGGCCTAGGGCAGACTCGGAAAAAGTTGGAAGACAGTGGCTGGCGACTTTTGCGAAAACACCCCCTTTTTTGATATGGCTCGCTCTGCATAGACAGCAGGCGGTACCCAGCATGCGCCACAGCATTCCAAAGGGTATCATCATTCAGGGGCTCCTCGACGATGACATCTGTCAGGCCTTTCCGATGGTTTTTGATGGGGCAGGCCTTACAGTTGG
The DNA here is from genome assembly GCF_041925235.1 of Flintibacter sp. P01028. Lineage (NCBI taxonomy): Bacteria > Bacillati > Bacillota > Clostridia > Eubacteriales > Flintibacter > Flintibacter sp. P01028. The sequence continues at coordinate 445,409 of NZ_JBHEVC010000001.1, read as the reverse complement.
CCTCATTAATATGGGCCTCATACATAGAGCGGGCCATACTTCGATTCCCAGTATGATTTTTACCATAAAATCCTCTCCTATTTGTTTGTATTTCAAAAAATGCGTAAGAGATTTAGCAACAAATTAGAAAGAACTAACTTCTGCTCAAAACAGAAACGCTCTATGAGCGGAGAAGGATGCATGGCTAATATGGTCATTTTTCAGCGTGTCGTCAACAGTTCTGTGGAGAAGTAGATTTTTCAGAAAAGGGGATTGACAGATCAGATGTACTATGTTATTCTTTGCGAGTAGTTAGTATATACTAACCTCGAAACAGACGGGCCTTATTTTTTAAACGAAGGTTAGTTATATCTAACTGTGGAGAACAAACCATTGTCTGAATGCCTCAAGTAAAGGAGCGAGCATAAGTATGAACAAATTAGCAATCGTCTATTGGAGCGGCACCGGGAACACAGAGGTCATGGCCAACTGTATTGCGGAAGGGGCAAAAGAGGCCGGAGCTGAGGTGACGCTGATGGGGCCGGCCGATTTTTCCACCGCCCGTCTCTCTGAGTTCAACGTAGTGGCCTTTGGCTGTCCCGCTATGGGGGCTGAGGTGTTGGAGGAGATGGAATTTGATCCCATGTTCTCTGGGATAGAAAGCTTCCTGAACGGTAAGAGAATTGCCCTGTTTGGATCTTATGGTTGGGGTGATGGACAGTGGATGCGGGATTGGTGCAAGCGGTGTGACGAGCATGGCGCCAATCTCTACGACGAAAATGGATTGATTGCCAACGAGACTCCTGATGCAAGTGCCCAGGAGAAGTGCCGGGAGCTGGGCAGAAAGCTGGCTGCCTGGTAGGACTGGACCCCGCTGTTCTGCTTATTTAGATCCCTCCCCGCTTTCCCTTACAGATTCCTCCGAGCGGATATCTGACCCGTTCGGGGGAAAACTACTATCGAGTTGCCTGTGAAAGGAGACGCCCCATGGATCGGACATTTGAAGAAATGCTAGTTAGACAGTGCGCCCCTACTCTGGCGGGCCTGAAGCCGGGCAGCCTGTTCTGTATTACGGCGGAGGACTTAGAGAACGTGCGGAAGAAGGTGCGGTTTTGGGACCAGCGCCTGGAGGTCCTCGGCCTGTCTGTCCGTATACTGCTGGAGCGGAGAGAGGCCGGCTCCGCCTTGGTGTATGTGTACCGCGGCAGCCAGCTAGAGCAGTCCCTAGGAGCGACGGATCGCCGCGGTTTTCTGGTGGGGATGGGGTACAGGGGGAGCGGGACAGAGCAAATGTTGGACCAGCTGGCGGAGCGCCTGTCGGCCCAATCGGATTTTCCCCATGAGATTGGTGTATTTCTAGGTTATCCCCTCAGGGATGTGGTAGGCTTCATCGAAAACCGGGGACAAAATTTTACTTGCTGTGGATTCTGGAAATCATACAGCGATCCCAATACAATCCAACGGTGTTTCGCCTGCTACCGACAGTGTGTGAACATCTATGTCAGGATGTATGAGCGAGGGATTCCAATTGAAAAAATGGTAATCGCCGCGTAAAAAGAGCGCCCCTGCGAGGTATTAACCTTGTGGGGGCGCGGTTTTCAATTTCTATAATTCACATCCTGGCGCTCCCCCAGAGGGAACTGTCGAATGGCCCCGGTGCCGCGAGGTAGTCGGACGGCGGAGATGCGTCGGTTTTGCGCGGGGGAAAAATAGTAGATGCCGCTTTCGGCGCACATGACTGAGATACAGAGGGTCTGTTGATACTCCTCGGCATCCGGGGACGTCCTGGACAGTCCCTCTGGAATGTTCACCGGGGAAAAGGCGCGGAACATCCGGGATACTCCGTCCAATTCGTCTATTCCTTCTACGGCAAACTCCTTCATAAACGCCATACGGACAAATCGGGAGGGGGAGGTATAGTCCCCAGGCAGGCCAAAACCACCTCCTAGCCGCTCTCCGAAGGCGCGAATCTCATGCCCTGCGATGGAATGAGGCGGTTTTGGTAGGTTGGTGGTCCCCACATAGGTCCGCAGATTGGTCCTGTGCCAGAGATAGTCAGGGCTGTTGGTCAATACTCCAATAGTATGGCGGTGGAGCTTCAGCCCGCCGGCGTCGGGCTCCAGGACAGCAGCCTCACCGCTTCGATCACTGAAGATATAGTGGGCCGGCAGAGGGCTGCCCAGAGAGAGATCGTCTACCAGTGCGACGGTGGGTAAGAGAGCGGCGACTTCCTCCACCCCAGAACAGAGGCCAAAGAGATATGCCAGCAGACGGCCTGGATGTACCGCCATCTGGTCCGGCCTGGGCTTTGGTGGGTAAATGGCGTACTCCGGGTAGTGGAGCAGCGCGCCCATTAGTCCGGCCTCATTGACGCCGTCTACAAGGATGGGTTCCCCATATCCCAGCACCGCCATGCCCGTATAGCCATAGTGTGCCGTGACCTCCCGCCCGGCTGGCTGAAGCCCAGGCAGACAGGGTGACCCTTTGGGGACACAGATAACCCGGTTGGCCCTCAGATTCCCAAGCTGGTCATATGTCCGGCCTAAAAGGTGGCGGCCATCTTTTGTTTTCCAGGAAAAGCTGCTGCATCCAAAGTTCATATCCCATTCTCCCAGAGCGGTTGAAATTCTGCGACAGGTGATAGTATGCCGGTTTCTCCCTGAAAAATTCCTGTTTATCGTAGGTGTGGGAGAGGGTGCCCCGCATCTGCGTTACCAGGTAGATTTGACATAAAAAGAGTAGGATGCAGTACCTCCATATCCGCTCTCTGGCGCCCAGGCGGCATGGACCTCGTAGATATAGCCGCCTGGCTGCAGCTCGATCTCATTCCCGCGGAGGACCACGGGCTGGCCGACGGCGTCCGGGCTGCCCAGATCCGCCTCGCTCCAGCAGCGCACGTTTAAGATTTCGTCCGGAGCTTCCGCAAAGCGCAGAACAGCGGTCTGCTCTCCAGTGTCCAGGGGAGACAGCAGCTCCCCGCAGTCCAGAGGATGGGGACTGTCTGAGAGGATGTTCTCAAAGCTATCCCCGTCGGCTTTCCTCTGCCATTGATAGCTGCCCAGCAGAGCGCCGAGGGATGCGTCGCCGCTGACGACGGCCAGTGCGGGTGGGTCTTCTAAAATCACGGGAGCAGCTGGGTCGTTTAGCAGCTTATTTGCATAGCGGTTGAGGGCCTCGCATGGCTCGTGTTTGGTCCGGTACCCCACGCCGTCGATCACAAGGAAGGGACTGAAGGCCATGACGCTGGTCTGGCTGCCATCAGCCATGGTGAGAGAGAAGGTGACGGCCTGTCCACAGTAATCCTGGTAGGAATCGTCCCTCTGGTAAATTACGGTATCCTTCAGATATTCCACCAGCTGGCCGGGTTCGGGAATAAGAAGCGTTTTGTCCGGCGGGGAGAGACGGACGGTGACGGAGGCGAGATCCGCCGAGTCTAGGTGAGCAAAGGGTCTGTTTACGGCGGATGACATCCATAGGAACAGGCCGCAGCCTGCCAGTGCGGCGCAGGCGGCGAAAAGAAAATAGCGATGTTTTTTCATAGGGAGCTCCTCCTTGCGGTTTCGTTTCTATCCATCAAGACGGAAATGGTCCGAAGAAGTTGCGCTCCCGAAAAAAATATAGGCTGAAAATAGGACGAAAAAATTCTCCTGATTGTTTCTGCTGGGAGAGGGGAGGATTGTTAACTCAGAAAGCCTAGAGCAAAGGAACCACACGCAACGGCGGCCAAGAAGCTTCTTGGCCGCCGCCTTTTCCTGTGTGGATATGGAGAAAGAAACGTAGACTGCTGTCCGCTAAAACAGGGAGAGCTGCTCCGCGGGGGGAGCGGGACGGGCGGTCAGCCTTTCCCGCCGGACCGTTGTCGGAAGGTTTGCCAGGAAGAGGGAGGGCTCTCCGGCGGTGGTAAGGATCAGCTCCTCCTTGGCGCGGGTCATGCCCACATAGAACAGCCGGCGCTCCTCCTCCAAATCGGCTGGCCTGCCCTTGGTCTCCAGCGGCAGGGAGCCGGCCTTGAGACCAGCCAGCAGGACGGCCGGAAACTCCAGCCCCTTGGAGGCGTGGAGTGTCATAAGCCGGACAGCTCCGGACTGCCAGCCTTTGCCGGATGCCCGGCACAGGTCCCCCTCCTGGCCCAGGATCAGGGCGTTCCACAGGCTGTCCAGGGTAGGGTGGAACACAGCCGCCCCTTTCAGCCGTACCAGCTCCGGGGAGGAGCCCCGCTGCTCGATCCAGTGCTCCACCAGCCGCCAAGGCTTTTCTTTTTGAACCTGCGGGAGCCAGGAGAGGGCCTGATCCAGCCATGCCTCCAGGTGGCCGTAACCACGGAAGGCATCCCGCAGGACCGGCTCTTCCAGAGAGGACAGAGGCCGGCACACCGCCAGGGCCTTCTGGACCAGGTCAGTGGGGCACTGGAACACCAGGCGAAGGGCGGACTCTAGCGCAGGCCCGTCCCAGGGAACCTGGACAGAGCGGAAAAAGGCCAGGGTTCCCCGGACAAGGTCGGAGTCCCAGAAATCCTCCCGCCCGCTGACGACGCAGGGGATGTCGTCATGGCGGAGACAGCTCTCAATCAGCTCCAGCTGCCGGTGGGTGCGGCAGAGGACGGCGATATCGGAGAAGGCGCGGGCCTCCTGTGACGCGCCTAGGCGCTGGGCCTCCAGCATATCCACCCCTCCGGTCATCCGTCCAATCTCCTTGGCGATCAACACCCCCTCGGCAAAGTCGTCCGGGGCGGTGATAAGCCGCACAGGAGGACCGGGCGGGCAGTTGGGGGAGAGCGTTTTGGAGTCGCCCTTCCCGGCTTGGATCACAGGGAGGGCGGCCTGGAGCACCTGGGGCGTGGAGCGGTAATTCTCCACCAGGCAAATCTGGCGTAAGTGGGGCAGATCTTCTGCCAGCCGCTGAAAACAGCGGCCACTGGCCCCCCGGAATCCGTAGATGGACTGGTCGGGGTCTCCGATGACAAACAGGCTCCGGCTGCCCTGGGACCACTGCCGGGCAAGGGCGTACTGGGTATCGTTGATGTCCTGAAACTCATCGATCAGAAGATAGCGGAAGTTTTTACGCCCGGCGGTGTCCACCTTCAGTCCCTCCGCCAGCAGGTCGTCAAAATCCAGAACGCCCAGCGCCGCCAAATAGGAGCAGTAGGCCTGGTAGGCCTCTTCATCCAACCCGGCCTCCCCCAGAGAAAACCCATTTTTGACCTGTGACACCCCTTGGAGCAGCTCCTTGGGGGAACCTTTCCGGCCCAGAGACTGGAGAACCTGACTGGCCGCTGTCAGCCCCTCTCCCCGGCTGATTAGGCGGACCTGGCCCAGCAGCTTCAGGCAGATGGCGTGGAAAGTTCCGATGGTCATGGGGGAAACAGCCCGCTTGCCGCCCAGACGCCGCTCCAACCGCTGGCGCATCTCGGCGGCGGCCTGGTTTGTGAAGGTGACAGCGGTGATTTCCTGGGGGCGGACCCCCAGCTCCTCCACCAGATAGGCGACACGGGCGACCAATGTTTTGGTCTTTCCTGTACCTGGCCCCGCCACCACGGCCACCACGGGCTCTGGGGCGGTGACAGCAGCCAGCTGCTCTGGGTTCAATTCCTCCCCGCGAGGAGGGACGTCAGCCGCTTTGATGGTGGCAGCGGGGGAGGGGAGGACCTGGGATTTGTGGGAGAAGTCTCCCTTTTCCTCAGGGGCAAAAAGAGAAAACTGACCGCTGAATCGCTGGATCTCACCGGGAGTCAGAAGGGAGATGACACCATACTCCCCGTCAAAGCCCGGACGGCGGTCTACCTCGCCCAGCCGCAGGCGGCGGATGCCCTCGGCCACACAGGGGCCGGCCAGCTGGCTGATGTCTGGAATAGGGGCTTGGCGCAGGATATAGAACTCTGGGCCCAGGCCGTGGAGCAGGCTCTCGTACCGCTCCATGGTCCCCTTTGCCGTGGGGGAGGAGCCAGTGGAGGCGGCGATAACCTCTGGTAGAGGAGCCAGACTCTCGAAGGGCTTGGCCCTCTGTGGCTGAAAGCCAGCGGGCCGGTCGGCCAGGGCCTCCACCCGGTGCTCCACGCCGATGGTCAGCTTTCTGCCGCAGACTGGGCACAGGCCGCCTCTGGCCAGCGTTTCCGCCGGAGTGAGGCAGACGCCGCAGTTCCGGTGGCCGTCCAGGTGGTACTTGCCCTCCTCGGGGAAGAACTCCACAGTGCCCAGAAAGTCCTGGCCTGTTCGAATGGAGTGGATCAGGCCGGAGTAAGAGATGTCTCCATCCAGCAGGTTGGCCTCCCGTCCCAGCTTGGCAGGGGAGTGGGCGTCGGAGTTGGAAACCAGGGTGAGGCCGTCCAGGTCGGACACCCGCCAGTTCATAGGCGGATCGGAGGACAGGCCGGTCTCCACGGCATGGATGTGGGAGCGAAGAGGACCAAAGCACTCCTCCACGGAATCAAAGCCGGAGAAGGCCCCAAACATGGCAAAGTGAGGGGTCCAGATATGAGCTGGAATGAACTCCGCCTCCGGGCAGGTGTCCAGGGCCAGCTCCAGCAGATCCCGGCTGTCCAGCCCGAGGATGGGCCGGCCGTCGGAGCGGATGTTCCCGATGGCCTCCAGCTTGGTGGACAGCAGGTCCGCCGCCTCCAGAGAGGGGAGAAGGATAAGGTTATGGACCTTCCGGGTCTTTCCATCCCGCTTATAGATGGAGCTGATCTCACCAGTGACGACGAATCGGGGCGGGGGGGAGGATAGACCATCCGGCAGGGCGAAGGACTCCCGTAGGGTGTAAGTCCCATCCCCCAGGGGGAGCAGCTGCTCCTTCAGTTCGGCCCGCCAGGCCGGATGAGTGAAATCCCCGGTGCCCAGCAGTTGGATGCCCTTCCGCCGGGCCCACCAGTCCAGGTGAGGGGCGTCGCAGTCCCTGCTGGTGGCGCGGGAAAACCGGGAGTGGATATGAAGGTCGGCAATGTACAAAATATATCCCCTCTTTCAACAGGATTCGACTTCTATTATAACTTTTTTTCAGGGAAGCGCAACACAGGCGGAGAAAGATTCCGATGCCGATATGGATTGCCGGTTAAAACCAATTGAGCGGATTTAAGATTGCGAAAAAGAAGGCGCGAAATGTATGTTTGAAGTTTCCTTGTCGGCAAAAGAAAAATAAGACGCAATGACCCTGCCACCTGCCAGTCCTGGCAGAGAAAAGAGGAAGGGGAGAGGTTTCCCTCTCCCCTGAAATCCTTCCACAAGAGCTCTTACTGCTCCTTGTCCAGCACCTCGGTGAAGGCGCTCTCTGGCATGACGCCCACCTTCCGGTCAATCTCCTTGCCATCCTTGAAGAAGATGACAGTGGGGATGGACATGACGCCATATCGGATAGCCAGCTCCTGCTCATCATCCACATTTACCTTGCCGACTACGGCCTTTCCCTCGTACCGGTCAGCCAGGTCCTCGATGACAGGACCCAGCATACGGCAGGGGCCGCACCAGTCAGCCCAGAAGTCCACCATCATCAGCTTGCCTTGGTCCAAGGCCTTATCGAAGCTCTCTTTGTTGAAATGAGTCATTTGTATACTTCCTTTCCTGTATTTTTTAATATTAGTTTTTTGTCCCCTATCATCAGCGGGGGGATATCGACCACTTTATTTTATCTGGTCTAGATATTCACAGGCAGATAGTGCGGCCACGTGGCCCTCTCCGACCGCTTTGGCCACCTGAAGGGGCCCGCCAGTACAGTCGCCGGCAGCGAACACACCCTCTACATTGGTGGCCATCCGGCGGTCCACCCTGATGTAGCCCTCCTCCGTCTCCAGGGCGGGGAGCAGATCGGTGGGGGCCACCGCCTGGCGCAGGATAAAAATGCCGGCGCAGGGAATAGAGGCTCCGTCCGCCTCCAGGGCGGTGACGGCCTGCTCCCCCTTGACCGCCAGCCGACCGGCCCGGACAAAGGGAATCTCCTGATCCAGTCCCTGGGGCTCTCTGGCGGCGACATAGGTGACCTGGCACCCTAGGCTTTTCAGATAGTTGGCCTCATGTGGGGCGTCCGGGGAACGCCCCACCACCACGACGGGCTTGTTCCGGTAGAGCATTCCGTCACAGGTCGCACAGTAGCTCACACCCCGGCCCAGATACTCCTCCTCGCCGGGATATTTGGCCTGGCGGATGACCCCAGGGGCCAGGATCAGGGCCCGGCTGTCGTACACCTGGCTGCCCACCGTGACCATAAACCCCTTCCAAGCCATGAGGGAGATGGCTTTTCCGGTCAGAAACTCGGTCCCCAGCTGCTCGGCGTGGCGCTGGAATTCCTCCAGCATCTCATGCCCAGTCCGACCGGGCAGGCCCAGGTAGTTGTCTACCTGCTCCGCCCGGGCCAGGGGGCTGTCCTGCCACCGATTGCCAATGACCAGCACGCGCTTGCCCCGGCCCCTGGCCCCAACAGCGGCAGCCAGCCCCGCCGGGCCGCTGCCCAATACGATGATATCATAGGTCATGGAGCCACCTTCTTTCTATATATTCTATATTATATCCATTTTTTCGTTCTTGCAAATAGAAAAAACTATCCCTTTCTTCCGTGCTTGACCGTGCAGATCATCTGTGTCATGGTACCCATCGGACAGTAGACGCACCAGGTTCGGGGGCGGAACAGGAACATGGTGACCAGGCCCAGCACTGTGGAGGTAAACATAACGCTGTAAAAACCAAAGGCAAACTGCGCGATCCAAGGAGTGACCTGAACCGGATAGGCCCAGTGCCAGGGCAGCTTGAAGGTCCACAGCAGTGTAACCGCCTGCCTTAGCTCCCCGACTCCGGCAAACACCAGCCAGGTGACGTAGAGCATATTGAGAAACATGGCCATGAAGAAGGTTAGAAAACCATATCGAAACCATTTGGACTTGAGCCAATGGGGGATCGGGAGTCCGCGGGACAGCTTCCATTTTCCTCCCAGCAGGGCAAACAGCTGCCCCCGGCCGCAGTAGCGGTTGCAGTACCCCTTGTCCTTGCCCGCTGCCGCCATGATCAGTGGGATCGCGAAACACAGTAGACCCAGCCAGGCAAACAAGATATTAAAAAATCCCAGGATCAGATAGAGCAGGGACGCCACCCAGAGATAATCATACCAACGCTTTTGCCGATTCATCCGGCTGCCACCTCCCTAATCTGAATAATGTCTGCCGGACAGGCTCTGGCGCAGAGACCACAGCCTACGCATTGTTGCAGGGAAACCTCCGCGTACAGCCCCTTGCGCACGGCAATCGCCTCCTTGGGACATACCTTGACACAGGTGCCGCAGGCTACGCACAGCCGCCGGTCTACTACCGCTTTTCTCCCAGTCATTTCCGTGGCCCCCTTTCTGCTATGATTCTATCTGCCACCCCCGGTTTCTTCCGTAACCTTGTCACACAGGGACAAATTTTTCCAAAAGTTTTTTAACTTCCCCCCGGAAGGACAGAATATCCGTAGGAAACCCTTGCAATCCATATCAAGAATGGTGTAGAATGAACCAGTTAATGCTATGTCGGTCTGCCAGACCTTCATACCTGGAAAAGAAACAGGAGGGACACATATGTCGGAAGAGATCAAGATTGCCGCCGGCGGCACGGATGGGGAATCTGGCGAGAGCCAGAACTTTATCCACCAGTTCATCCAGGAGGATATCTCCGAAGGAGGGCGGTTCGCCGGGATGCAGGTCCACACCCGTTTCCCTCCCGAACCCAACGGTTATCTTCACATCGGCCACTGCAAGGCGCTGATCATCGACTTTGGCTCCGCTGAAAAATTCGGCGGCATCTGCAATCTGCGCATGGACGACACCAACCCCGCCAAGGAGGACACGGAGTTCGTGGACGCCATCCAGGAGGACATCCACTGGCTGGGCTTCGACTGGGGAGACCGGTTCTTTTACGGCAGCGACTACTTTGAGAAGACCTATGAGCTGGCCATCGGCCTGATCAAAAAAGGATTAGCCTACGTGTGTGAACTCACCCCGGAGCAGTTTAAGGAGTACCGGGGCGATGTGAACACCCCAGCCCGCTCCCCCTGGCGGGACCGCCCCGTTGAGGAGTCCCTGGATTTGTTTCAGCGGATGCGGGCCGGCGAGTTCCCTGAAGGCAAGTACACCCTCCGGGCCAAGATCGACCTGGCCAGCGGAAACTTTAATATGCGGGACCCGGTGCTCTATCGCATTCGGTATATTGAGCACCACCGCCAGGGCACCAAGTGGTGTATCTTCCCTATGTACGACTTTGCCCACCCCATCCAGGATGCCCTGGAGGGCATCACCCACTCCCTGTGTTCCCTGGAGTATGAGGACCACCGCCCCCTGTACGACTGGGTCATCAACAACACCGACGTGCCCAGCCGCCCCCGGCAGATCGAGTTCGCCCGCCTGGGCATCAACTATACTGTCATGAGCAAGCGGAAGCTGCGCAAGCTGGTGGAGGAGGGCTATGTGTCCGGCTGGGATGACCCCCGGATGCCCACCCTGTGTGGCCTGCGCCGCCGGGGCTACACCCCCGCCGCCATTCGGAACTTCTGCGACCGCATCGGTGTGGCCAAGAACACCTCCACCGTGGAGTACGGCTTTTTGGAGCACTGTCTGCGGGAGGACCTGAACGACCACGCCCAGCGGGCCATGGCCGTGCTGCGCCCCATTAAGCTGACCATCACCAACTACCCTGAGGGCCAGTCTGAGACCTTCCAGGTGGAGAACAACCCCAACGATCCCGCCGCCGGCACCCGCTCTGTCACCTTCTCCCGCCACCTGTATGTGGAGGAGGAGGACTTTATGGAACAGCCCATCCCCAAGTATAAGCGGCTGTATCCCGAGGGCCCGGAGTGCCGCCTGAAGGGAGCCTATCTGATTACCTGCACCGGCTGTGTCAAGGACGAGAGCGGTCGGGTGGTAGAGATCCTAGCCACCTATGACCCGGACAGCTCCGGCGGGAATCCCGCTGACGGCCGGAAGGTGAAGGGGGCTACCATCCACTGGGTGGACGCCTCCACCGCCGTGGACGCTCAGGTCCGGCTGTACGATAACCTCTTTGCTGACGAGAATCCAGACGGCGGGGACAAGGACTTCCTGGACTGCCTGAACCCCGGCTCTCTGGAGGTGCTGGAGGGCTGCAAGCTGGAGGCCTCTCTGGCCGCCGCCCAGCCTGCCGACCGGTTCCAGTTCCTCCGCCTGGGCTATTTCTGCGCCGACTCCAAGGACTCCAAGCCCGGAGCGTTGGTATTCAACCGGGCTGTCAGCCTAAAGGACGGTTTCAAGCCTGGAAAATGATTTCTCTCCGCCCCGGACCCTCTGGGTCCGGGGTTTTTCTCTGCCTTTTCTCTGTTATACCTTGCTCTTTCCGCCATAGTGTGCTTTAATTAAAGTACCATAAAAAGGAGGAAAACTTTTATGATTTCACTTCAAGATGTCCAGGCGGCCCAGAGCCGCATCGCTCCGTATATTACCCGCACACCACTGCTCCGAGTGCCCGCCCTGGACGAGGCGCTGGGCTGCGAGGTGTATCTGAAATTTGAAGGCTTCCAAGTGATGGGTGCCTTTAAGCTCCGGGGCGCCATGAACAAGGCCCTGTCTCTGACTCAGGAGGAACTGGACCGGGGTATCGTGTGCGCCTCCTCTGGCAATCACGCCCAGGGGGTGGCCTGTGCCGCACACCGTCTAGGAGCCCGGGCGGTCATCGTTATGCCTACCAATGCCAACCCGGTCAAGCTGGCCGGTGTCAAGGCTTTCGGCGGCCAGGTGGAGCTGGTGGGCACTCTGGGCTCCCAGAGGGAGGGAAGAGCTGCCCAGCTGGTGGAGCAGGAGGGCATGGTGAACGTCCATCCCTATGCCGACCCCTATGTGGCCGCCGGACAGGGCACCATTGGACTGGAGATCATCGAGGACCAGCCCGCTTTGGACGCTGTGGCGGTCCCCATTGGCGGCGGCGGACTTATTTCCGGCGTTGCTACCGCCGTCAAGGGCCTGGCTCCCCAGGTCAAGACCATTGGTGTAGAGCCCGCTGGGGCGGACCGATATGCCCGCAGCCGGGCTGCCGGACAGCCTGTCACCCTGGATAAAGTGGACACCATCGCCGACGGTACCCGCACGGACCACGCGACCCTGTTCAACTTTGAGATGATCCAGGATAAGGTGGATGAGCTCTGCACGGCGGACGACGACCATATCCGTCAGGCGATGGTGCTGCTGATGACAAAGGCCAAGCTGATGGTGGAGCCCTCCGGCGCCCTCCCTGTGGCCGCCGCTCTGGCTGGCCGGCTGCCTGTGGAGAAGGGCCAGAAGGTGGCCTTTGTTCTGTCGGGCGGCAACGTGGACCCGGCTCTGGCCGCACAGCTTCTGGCCGACGTACAGGCATAAAAGCGATTTTTCCGGCATAAGTATAGCTTCCCCTGCGGCTGTGCCGTAAGTATCGGAAAGGACGTGTTCCCTATGAAAAAATTTTTGGGCAGTCTTCCCGCACGGCTCATCATCGGCGTGATCGTCGGTATCGCTCTGGGCCTGTTCTCCGCCAATCTGTATATCGGAGAGACCGATGTGGGCAGCATGATTATGCAGGTGGTCCTCACAGTCAAGAGCCTGCTGGGCTCTCTGATCAATTTCTGTGTTCCCCTCATCATCATTGGCTTTATCGCCCCCTCCATCACACGGCTTCGGTCCAACGCCTCTAAGATGCTGGGCCTGGCCCTAATCCTGGCCTATGCGTCCTCTGTGTGCGCCGCGCTGATGTCCATGGGGGCCGGCTACGCTATTATCCCCAGCCTGTCCATCCAGTCCGCGGCCGAGGGGCTGCGGGAGCTCCCTGAACTGCTCTTCGACCTGGAGATCGCCCCCATTATGACTGTCATGTCCGCTCTGATCTTCTCGGTGCTGGTAGGGCTGGCTGCCACCTGGACACACGCCCGTACCACTACCCAGGTCCTGGAGGAGTTTCAGCAGATTGTACTTTCCATCGTGACCAAGGTGGTCATCCCCATCCTGCCCTTCTTCATTGCCGCCACCTTCTGTGGCCTGGCCTTTGAGGGCTCCATTACCAAACAGCTGCCTGTATTCCTCATTGTTATCCTCATCGTCATAGTGGGTCACTTCATCTGGATGACCGTGTTGTACGGCCTGGCCGGTGCCTATTCCGGCTCCAATCCTATGGAGGTTGTGAAGCACTACGGCCCCGCCTACCTCACCGCTGTGGGTACTATGTCCTCCGCCGCCACCCTGGCTGTGGCTCTGCGCTGCGCCCAAAAGTCCTCCGTTTTGCGCCGTGATATGGTGGACTTTGGTATCCCTCTGTTCGCCAACATCCACCTGTGCGGATCGGTGCTGACCGAGGTATTCTTCGTGATGACGGTATCCCAGGTGCTCTATGGAAAGCTGCCTGAGCCCCTGACCATGGTTCTGTTCTGCCTTTTGCTGGGCATTTTCGCCGTGGGCGCTCCTGGTGTTCCTGGCGGTACGGTCATGGCTTCTCTGGGACTCATCATCAGTGTCCTGGGCTTTGACGATACTGGTACGGGCCTGATGATGACCATTTTCGCCCTCCAGGACAGCTTTGGCACCGCCTGTAATGTCACTGGCGATGGGGCCCTGACCCTCATGCTTACCGGCTACGCCAAGAAGCACAATATCCATGAGGCACCCCGGTCTGCCGGCCTGTAAGCCATTTCACATTATAAAAATCCACCCGGACGCATCAGCGCCGGGTGGATTTTATTTTATAGTCCCGTCTGGGCTGGTCCGTCCAGAAGGCGGCCCTCATAGTCAAACCGAGAGCCATGGCAGGGGCAGTCCCAGCTCCGTTCCTCTGGGTTCCACTCCAGCTGGCAGCCCATGTGGGGGCAGCGTGGGTCCACTAGGTAGAGCTGCCCCTCCTTATCCCGGTAGGCGCCTACCTTTTTCCCCTGCCAGGATACCAGGCCGCCGTGGCCCGGAGGGAGCCCGTCCAGCGAGCCCTCTCCCTGGGCAAAGACCGCCCTGGCCAGCCCCCGTGCGGCCTGGCCCCCCTCTTTCGCCATGGTTCTGGCCGCCAGCATACTGAAGCGACGGGGAGAAAAAATAGGAGCCAGAGCATTCTCCTTGCCGCAGATCTGGTCTGCGATGAGCTCTGAGGCTACCATAGAGGATGTCATTCCCCACTTGCCAAAGCCGGTGGCCACATACCACCGCGGCCTGGTTGGGCTAAAGGTGCCGATATATGGCACTCCGTCCAGTGTGATGCAGTCCTGGGCCGACCAGCGTGCTGCCACCTGGCAGTTTGGCCACAGCCGTTCGGCACTGTCCTCCAGCATCTGGTACTGTCCCCCGGCCCGGTTGTCCCCGGTCCGGTGTCCGCCGCCCCCCAGCAGCACCATGGAGCCGAAGGGCCGAAGGGACAGGCCGCCCGGGTCTACCCCATAATAGGCCCCGTCCAGTTCTCCCGTCCCTTTTAGGGCGACCGCATAGCTGCGCTCCTGGTGGAGCCGGGTAAAATAGAAGCCGGGCAGGTTGACAAAGGGATAGTGGGTGGCAAAGACGATATGTTCGGCCCTCACTTTACCTTTCGGCGTCAATACTTCGTCCCCCCGCACCGCCGTCACTGGAGTGTCCTCGTACACAGTCAGACCCTCGGCGGCCCAGTGGAGAAATTTTAGCGGATGGAACAGGGCCTGCCCCTCCATCCGCAGCGCTGCCTTTACTGGGAAAGGGAGAGTCGTTTGGGTTGTAAATCCCACTGACAGGCCCAGCCGGCGGCAGGCTTCCTCCTCCCGCTCCAGCGGTTCCGCCGCCAAACGGGAGTAGAGATAGGCCGGACAGGTCTGAAAATCACAGAGCACACCCGCCTGCTCTATCATCCCCCGGTATCGCTCCACCGCCCGCTGGTTGGCCAGGGCATACTGCCTAGCCTTTTCCTTTCCAAAATGGAGGATCAGGCCCTGATATATCATGCCATGCTGGGCGGTGATCTTGGCGGTGGTCCTGCCGGTCTGACCGCCGCCCAGCCGTCCAGCCTCCAACACTACGGTGTGCACTCCCCGCCCAGCCAGCTCTTTGGCAGTCAGGATACCTGCCATCCCGCCCCCGATTACTACCGCCTGGACCTGGATATCTCCCGCCAGGGGAGGCCGATCTTCTCTCCGGACGGTCTGCTCCCAAATGGACGACATCACGCCACCCCTCTCTTTTTGTTTTTTACCCTTGTATAGATGCGCCAAAAAAGCCTTCTTTATCCCCAGATGGATTTTCCGCATAGATGGAAATATTTTTTCCCCGACAAAATTTTGCTTGACAATCGCCCCTTCTCTGCATACAATGTGTTTAAATTATTTTAGTTAAAATTTTTTAAATAAAATAATTGAATTTCAAGAATGAGGAGAATCCGTATGGACTTTGAGCAGGTACGTAATATCATCGCCGAATCTCTGGGCTGCGACGTGGAGCAGGTGACCCTGGAGGCCGCCTTGGTGGATGACCTGGGCGCCGACTCTCTGGCCTCTGTGGAGCTGGCCATGGCGCTGGAGGAGGCCACCGGCGTTTCCATCGACGACGACTCCCTGGCCCAGATGAAGGTCGTCGGCGACATCATGAACTACCTCAAGGACCACAGCAACTGACAGGCTCCCGCCGGAAGACAATCTCTTTTCCGGCGGGACCACTTTCTATGAAAGGGAATTTTCATGACCAACCAAGAAATTTTTGATCTGATCTCCCGGTTTGAGGACAGCTCTCTCCACACCTTAAAGCTGTCCACCCAGGACTTTTCCATAGAGTTGAGCCGGGGAGGGGCGCCTGTCTCCACCGCCTCTGCAGTCCCCTCTGCCCCCGCGCCCCGTCCCACCGGGGGGGAGTCTCGCCCCGACCGGAACAGCGGGCCCACTGTCAACGCCCCCCTGGTGGGCACCTACTACGCCGCGCCGGCTCCCGGCCAGCCCCCCTTTGTATCCGTGGGCGACCGGGTGAAGAAGGGCCAGCCCCTGTGCCTCATCGAGGCTATGAAGATGATGAGCGAGATCCCCGCTCCCTGTGACTGTGTCATTGAGGAGGTGCTGAAGGCCGACGGACAGCTGGCGGCCTTTGACGAGCCCCTCTTCCGCTATCAGCCATGCTGAAGCGGGTGCTCATCGCCAACCGGGGAGAGATCGCCCTGCGCATCCTCCGGGCCTGCCGGGAGGCGGGTATTGAAACCGTAGCCGTCTATTCCAAGGCGGATCAAGAGGCCCTCCATGTCCAGCTGGCCACCCAGTCCCTCTGCATTGGACCGGCTAAGGCCGCGGACAGCTACCTTAACCAGTCCGCCCTGCTCACCGCCGCCAAAGCCACGGGGTGCGATGGAATCCATCCCGGCTATGGCTTCCTGTCAGAAAACGCCGACTTCGCCGACCTGTGTGTCAGGGAGGGGATCACCTTTATTGGGCCCTCTGGTGACACCATTCGTAAGGCCGGCTCCAAGTCCGCCGCGCGGGATCTTATGCGGCGGGCCGGCGTGCCGGTGACGCCCGGCTCTGATGGGCCGGTAGATACGGTGGAACAGGCCCTAATCTGGGCGGAGCGGGTTGGCTACCCGGTACTGCTGAAGGCCTCCGCTGGCGGGGGCGGCCGGGGCATCCGCCGATGCAACTCTCCGGAGGAGCTGCCCGCCGCCTTTCAGTCTGCCAAGGCGGAGGCCCGGGCCTGCTTCGGCGACGACCAGATGTATCTGGAAAAGCTGATCCTGCGGCCCCGCCACATTGAGTTCCAGATCCTGGCTGACCGTCAGGGAAATGTGATCCACTTGGGGGACCGGGACTGCTCGGTCCAGCGCCGCAACCAGAAGCTGATCGAGGAGGCCCCCGCCTGGTGCCTCACCCCTGAACTGCGGGCAGAGATGGGAGCCGCCGCCGTCCGGGCCGCCCAGGCGGTGGGCTATGAGAACGCGGGTACGGTGGAATTTCTGCTGGACTCGGACGGGACTCACTTTTATTTTATGGAGATGAACACCCGCATCCAGGTGGAGCACGGCATCACTGAGCTGATTACCGGGGTAGACCTGGTCCGTCAGCAGCTGCGAATCGCCTCCGGCCTGCCCCTGGATGTGAACCAGCGGGAGGTGTGCCTCACCGGGCATTCCATCGAATGCCGCATTAACGCTGAGGACCCTGGGAAAAATTTTCAGCCCTGTCCCGGAACTGTGGAGTTCCTCCACTTTCCTGGCGGGCCGGGCGTCAGGGTGGACTCCTGCCTGTATAACGGATGTACCCTGTCTCCTTACTATGACTCCATGGCGGCCAAGCTGCTGGTCCACGCCCCCACCCGGCTGGAGGCAATCAAGCGGATGCGCCGCTGTCTGGAGGAGTTTGCCCTGGAGGGCTTTGCCACCAACGCGGAGCTGTCCTATCAGATCCTGTACCACCCGGCCTTTGTTCGGGGAAGCTGCACCACAGCGTTTTTGGACGAGAATCTGGCCGAGCTGCTGGACTTCAGCCGCCGGCTGGAAGAAAGTGAGGGGGCCCAGTGAACAACATCTTTGCCCAGCGCCGGTCCCGCCTGCTGGCCATGAAGGCCCTGCGGGAACGCTATGTGCCCAATGAGAAGGCCATGACCTGCCCCAAATGTTCCCAGATCAGCGAGCGGCAGGCCGTGTCCCAGAATCTCTTTGTCTGTCCTCTGTGCGGCTACCACTTCCCCATCGGAGCCTATTACCGCCTCAGCACCATTTTGGACTCCGGCTCCTTTCGGGAGCTGTTTGAAAAGTTGCCCGCCGGCGATCCCTTATCCTTCCCCGGCTACAAGTCCAAGCTGGAGGAGAGCCGGCGAAAAACCGGCCTCAATGAAGCTGCCGTCATCGCCACCGGCACTGTGGATGGCCGCAAGTGCGTGGTGGGGGTGTTGGACAGCCGGTTTCTGATGGGCTCCATGAGCGCCGCTGTGGGAGAAAAGATTACTTTGGGCATCGAGTATGCAACTAAAAACAAGCTGCCCCTCATCCTCTTTGCCGCCAGCGGCGGCGCTCGGATGCAGGAGGGCATCCTGTCTCTGATGCAGATGGCCAAGACTAGCGCGGCTCTGGCTCGCTTTTCACAAAAGGGCCTGCTTTATATCTCCGTCCTCACCGACCCCACCACCGGCGGGGTCACCGCCAGCTTTGCCTCCCTGGGGGACATCATTCTGGCGGAGCCCGGAGCCCTCATTGGCTTTGCCGGTCCCCGGGTTATCCAGCAGACCATTGGCCAAACTCTGCCTGAGGGCTTCCAACGGGCGGAGTACCAGGAGGAGCATGGCTTTGTGGACCAGGTGGTCCCCCGGTCGAAGCTGAGGGACACCATCTCCCAACTGCTCCTTCTCCACCAGAAGGGAGGCCGCCCATGAGCGATACCTTGACCGCCGCCCAGCGGGTCGCCATCGCCCGGCACCCCCAGCGGCCCAATATCAACGACTATATCCAGGCTCTGTTCACCGACTTTTTTGAGCAGAAAGGGGACCGGCTGTGCGGTGAGGACCCGGCCATTCTGGGCGGTATCGCCCTGTACCACGGCCGGCCTGTCACGGTCATCGGCACCCGGAAGGGGAAGGACCTGGAGGAAAACCTGAAGTGTAACTTTGGCATGCCCAACCCGGAGGGCTACCGTAAGGCCCTGCGCCTGATGAGGCAGGCGGAAAAATTTGGCCGCCCCATCCTCACCTTTATTGATACCTCCGGGGCCTACCCCGGTTTGGAGGCCGAGGCCAGAGGGCAGGGGGAGGCTATCGCCCGGAACCTGATGGAGATGAGCCAGCTCACTGTCCCGGTCATCGCCCTGATCACCGGCGAGGGGAACAGCGGCGGCGCTCTGGCTTTAGGGGTGGCCGACCGGGTCCTTATGTTGGAGAACGCGGTGTACGCCATCCTGTCCCCTGAGGGATTTGCCTCCATCCTGTGGAAAGACGCCGCCCGCCATGAGGAGGCCTGCCAGCTGATGAAGCTCACCGCCCCGGACCTGCTGGAGCTGGGGGTGGTGGACAGCGTCATCCCCGAGCCCCAGGGCGGCGCCCATCTGGCCCCTGCCATCACTTTTGAGCAGGTGGACCAGGCTATCAGCCGCCATCTGGGGGAGCTTTTGAAGAAAAAGCCCGCCGATCTGGCCGCCAACCGCTATCAGAAATTCAGAAAAATGGGGGCGGCCGCTCCCCAGAAGGAGAGCCAATGAACGGGATCAAGATCAAAGGCATGGGCCGGTGTGTCCCGGCCCATGTAGTGACCAATGATGATCTGTCCAAGATCATGGATACCAACGACGCGTGGATCAGCAGCCGTACCGGCATCCGCCGGCGGCACCACTGTGAGACCGAGAGCCACAACAGCCTGTGCGCCGCCGCCGCCCGGCAGGCGCTGGACAAAGCGGGGGTGGCCCCGGAGGAAATCGGGGCCTGCATCGTGGCCACCGTCAGCCCGGATACCATCGTGCCCTCCGCTGCCTGCGCCCTTCAGCGGGAGCTGGGGCTGCCCAACGACATCATCTGCTTTGACCTGAACGCCGCCTGCACCGGATTCCTCTTTGCCCTGCACACCATGGAGTGCCTGCTCAATTCCTCCCCCAGAAAATACGGCCTGGTGGTGGGAGCCGAGGTACTCAGCCGCATGGTGGACTGGAATGACCGGAGCACCTGTATCCTCTTTGGGGACGGGGCTGGAGCCGCTGTGGTAGAGTGCCGGCAGGACTGGCCCTCTATCAGCGCAGTTTTGGGCTGCCACGGGGATGAGCATATCCTGCGTATCGCCGGCCCAGGTACTGGGGAGCCCTCGGTTATCCAAATGGAGGGGACCCGAGTCTTTAAATTCGCCGTGGAGGCGGTGCCCTGGTGCGTGGACCAGGTACTAGCCAGGACTGGAAAGACTATGGACGATGTGGATTTCTTCGTCTTTCACCAGGCCAACGCCCGGATCATCGACCTGGTGGTCCGGAAATACCATATTCCGCCGAAAAAATACTATAAAAATATCGCCGAATACGGCAACACCTCCGCGGCCAGCATCCCCCTGGTCCTCAGCGAGCTGGAGGAGGCGGGCACCGTCGGCCCCGGCAGCCGGGTCCTGGTGGTCGGCTTCGGCGGCGGACTTACCTGGGGCGGAGCCCTGGTGGAATTTGCTTGAGGAGAAGGACTATGAAAAAGCTGAACGAGATCCTGGGAACGGAGTTTCCCTTTATCCAGGGGGGTATGGCCAACATCGCCACTCCCCAGTTCGCCGCCGCCTGCTCCAACGCGGGCGCCCTGGGCGTCATCGCCGCCGGCGGCATCCGGGAGCCGGAGGAATTGCGGGAGCAGATCCGCCTGTGCCGCTCCCTCACGGACAAGCCCTTCGGCGTCAACCTGATGCTGATGAATCCTGCCGCCGATCAGATGGCTCAGATCATCGCCCAGGAGAAGGTACAGGTAGTGACCACCGGAGCGGGCAACCCCGGCAAGTATATCCCCGCCTGGAAGGAGGCCGGGGTCAAGGTGTTCCCCGTGGTAGCGGCCACCATCCTGGCCCGACGGCTGTCCCGGTACGGGGTGGACGGCATCATCGCCGAGGGCACGGAATCCGGCGGCCATGTGGGAGAGATGACCACCATGGCCCTGGTCCCCCAGGTGATCGACGCGGTGGACGTGCCTGTGATCGCCGCCGGCGGCGTGGCCGACGGCCGCCAGTTGGCCGCCGCCTTCGCCCTTGGGGCCTGCGGCGTCCAGATCGGCACCTGCCTTCTGGTCAGCGAGGAGTGTCCCATTCACGACAACTACAAGCAGGCTCTGCTCAAGGCCAAGGACAGCGACACCACCGTCACCGGCCGGTCCATCGGAGGCCCGGTCCGGGTGCTGAAGAACAAGATGGCCAGACAGTATCTGCTTCTGGAAAAGAGGGGAGCCTCTCTGGAGGAGCTGGAGAAGGTTACCCTGGGCGGCCTGCGCCGGGCGGTCTTTGACGGCGACGTAGAGACCGGCAGCGTCATGTCCGGCCAAGTGGCGGGTATGCTCCATGAGATCCGGCCCCTGCGCCAGATCTTTGAGGAGCTGTATGCCGGCGGAAAGGCCGTTCTGGAAGCGACAGGTCAGCAATGGCGGTAACGATCCGAGGGAGGACCCTCTCTCTACCCATCCTTCAAGGCGGGATGGGCATTGGAGTCAGCCTGGACCGGCTGGCCGGGGCGGTGGCCGCCAAAGGCGGGATGGGCACTATCTCTACAGCGGCCTGCGGCTTCCAGGAGCCTGATTTTTACCGCAATACCCAGGAGGCCAATCTTCGGGCCCTGGCACGCCAGGTCAAGCGGGCCAAAGAGCTGGCCCGCGGAGCCGGCATGGTGGCTATCAACGCCATGGTCGCTACTACCCAGTACGCCGACAGCGTCCGCACCGCCCTGAAGGCCGGGGTGGACGCTGTGGTCTGCGGGGCCGGCCTGCCCAGGGACCTGCCAGCCATCGCCGCCGAGGTTCCGGAGAGCGACGCCGCCCTGGCCCCTGTGGTCAGCGGCGGGCGTTCAGCCTCGGTCATCAGCCGGCTCTGGGACCGCCACTTCCAGCGTATTCCCGACTTCGTGGTGCTGGAGGGCCCCCTCGCCGGCGGGCATCTGGGCTTCACCAAGGAGGAGGCCCTTCAGGCACAGGAGGGAAGCCCCAGGCCGCTCTCCGAGCTGCTTCGGGAGGTGCTGGAGGCGCTGGCCCCCTTCCGGGAGAAATACCAGCGGGACATCCCGGTCTTTGTGGCCGGCGGGGTGAAGGACGGGGCAGAGATGGCCCGCTATATGAGAGAGGGGGCCGCCGGGGCCCAGTTCGCCACCCGTTTTATCGCCACCCAGGAATGTGATGCCAGTCAGGGCTATAAGGAGGCCCTCCTGCGGGCCAGACCGGAGGACATCACCATCGTCCAGAGCCCTGTGGGGATGCCGGGCCGCGCCCTGCACAGTCCTTTGATCCGCCGGGTGGAGGCAGGGCTTCAGCCCAGCCCAAAGCGGTGTATCGACTGCCTGGTGCCCTGCAACCCCAAGACCACCCCTTACTGTATCTCCGGAGCCCTGATCGCCGCCGTCCAGGGGGATTGGGAAAACGGGCTGTTTTTTTGCGGCTCCAACGCCGGAGAAATCACACAACTGTCCACTGTCAGTCAGCAGATGGACCAAATCATGGAAGAATGGAGGGCCGCTCAATGAAGCTTGGCTTTCTTTACGCCGGACAGGGCAGCCAGCACCCAGGAATGGGTGCTGACCTCTATGAGGCATATCCCGCCTTTCGCGCTGTCTTTGACAGCGCCCCCGTAGAATTTGACTTAAAGCAGGTCTGCTTTCAGGACCCCGACGGAGTGCTGAACCAGACCCAGTACACCCAGCCCTGCATGGTGGCCTTCGCGGCCGGTCTGACGGCGGTATTGCGGGAGCGGGGTATCCTCCCCGAACTGGCCGCCGGCCTCTCACTGGGAGAATACTCCGCCCTCCACGCCGCCGGAGTCTTTGATGCCGCTGCCGCCATCCGGCTGGTGGCCTTCCGGGGCAAGGCCATGGAGCGGGCGGCAGGCGGTCGAGAGAGCGCCATGGTCGCGGTCCTGGGCCTGGACCGCGCGCCCCTCCAGGATGCCTGCCAGCGGGCCTCCGCCCTGGGCACGGTGGTCATCGCCAACTACAACTGTCCCGGCCAGATGGTCATCGGCGGCAACCGGGCCGCAGTGGAACAGGCAGCCCTCATTGCCAAGGAGTTGGGGGCCAAGCGGACCATGCCTCTCAAGGTAAGCGGTCCCTTCCACACCCCCCTGATGGCCCCCGCCGGGGAGGAGCTGGCAGACTATTTCCAAACGATCACCTTCGGCCAGCCCCAGTTCCCAGTTCTGTTCAACTGTCTGGGCCGGGCCCGCCGGGAGGACGATCCCTCTATCCCCGAACTGCTGGTCCGACAGGTCCAGAGCAGCGTTTGGATGGAGGATTCCATCCGATCCATGGCCGACCAGGGCGTGGATGCCATCGTGGAGATCGGTCCGGGCAAAGCCCTCAGCGGCTTTGTCCGCAAGACAGTACCTGGACTCCCTGTCTGCGCCGTAGAGAGTACAGCGGACGTGGAAGGACTGAAAAACACTCTGGAACAGCTGATGAAGGAGAAAGATCAATGAATTTTACCGGAAAGACCGCCGTCGTCACAGGCGGCAGCCGCGGCATCGGCCGGGCCATTTGTCTGGAGCTGGCCCGGGGCGGGGCCAATGTCATGCTGTGCTACGCCGGCAACGAGGAGGCCGCCCTGGATACGGCAGCCGCCTGCGAGGCTCTGGGCGCTAAGGCGGCCGCCATGCGCTGCGACGTATCTAAGACGGATGAGGTCAAGGCCCTTGTGGATGCCGCCCTACAGCAATTTGGAGCTGTCCACATCCTGGTCAACAACGCCGGCATCACCCGGGACGGCCTGCTCATGACTATGAAGGAGGACGCCTGGGACCAGGTGCTGGATACCAATTTGAAGGGAGCCTTCCTGACCATGAAGGCGGTGGCCAGGACCATGATGAAGCAGCGCTATGGGCGCATTGTCAACCTCAGCTCGGTGGTGGGGCTCCACGGCAACGCCGGACAGGTAAACTACGCTGCCAGCAAAGCCGGCGTGATCGGCATGACCAAATCCCTGGCCAAGGAGTTGGCCTCTAGAGGCGTCACAGTCAACGCCGTTGCCCCCGGATTTATTGACACGGATATGACCGCCGCCCTGCCCCAGGCGGCCCGCGACGCTCTGCTGTCCACCATTCCTACCCAGCGTCTGGGCGCGGCGGAGGAAGTGGCTCAGGCGGTCGCCTTCCTGGCCAGCGACCAGGCCGCCTATATCACCGGCCAGGTCCTGGCGGTGGACGGCGGCATGTCCATGTGAGAGGGGGAGATAACATGGAACGACGTAGAGTAGTCATCACTGGAATGGGGGCCGTTACCCCCTTGGGCCTTACCTGTCCCGACAGCTGGCAGGCGGTCCGGGAGGGCGTGTGCGGCATCGCCCCCATCACACAATTCGACGCCTCGGAGCTGAAGGTGAAGCTGGCCGCCGAGGTCAAGGGCTTCGCCCCGGAGGAGCTGCTGGGAAAGGCGGACGCCAAACGGATGGGCCGCTTTACCCAGTTTGCCGCCGTGGCGGCCCAGGAGGCGCTGGCCGATGCTGGCTTTGATGTCTCCTCCGCCGACCCGGACCGTTGCGGCGTCAGTGTGTCCAGCGGTATCGGCGGGCTGTCCATCACCGAGGCGGAGCACAGCCGCGGGCTGGAGCGGGGGTGGGACCGCGTGTCCCCCTTCTACATTCCCACCGGCATCTGCAACATGGCCGCCGGCCAGGTAGCTATCCGATCCGGCTTCCGGGGGATGTGCACCTGCCCCGTCACCGCCTGCGCGGGCGGCACCAATGCTGTGGGCGACGCCTTCCACTATATCCGGGACGGCTACGCCGAGGTCATGCTCTGCGGCGGCACAGAGGCGTCCATCACCCCCCTGGCCGTAGGCGGCTTTACCTCTATGAAGGCCCTGAGCCAGAACGGAGACCCCAACCGGGCCTCCATCCCCTTTGACCAGGAGAGGGGCGGTTTCGTTATGGGGGAGGGCTGCGGCATCCTCCTGCTGGAGGAGCTGGACCACGCCTTAGCGCGGGGCGCTAAGATCTACGCTGAAGTATTGGGCTATGGAGCCACCTGTGATGCCTATCACATGACTGCCCCCCGGCCCGACGGCTCTGGCGGGGCCAGGGCCATGGCGCTGGCCCTGGCCGATGGAGGGGTATCCTCGGAACAGGTAGACTATATCAATGCCCACGGCACCTCTACCCATCTCAATGACTCCGGTGAGACCACCGCCGTCAAGACGGTGTTTGGGGACCACGCCTACCA
Source organism: Flintibacter sp. P01028 (assembly GCF_041925235.1). Classification (NCBI taxonomy): domain Bacteria; kingdom Bacillati; phylum Bacillota; class Clostridia; order Eubacteriales; genus Flintibacter; species Flintibacter sp. P01028. Next base: position 420,661 of record NZ_JBHEVC010000001.1, on the reverse strand, counting down.
TCTGATGATGAGTTCTACCAAGTCGATGACCGGCCATACCCTGGGGGCGGCGGGGGCTATCGAGGCCATCTTCACCGCCCTGTCCCTCCATCATGGCTTCGTCCCCGCCACCATCAACTACCAGGTCCCCGATCCCGAGTGTGACCTGGATGTAGTGCCCAATACCGGCCGGACGGCAGACATTCGGTACGCCCTGTCCAACTCTCTGGGCTTCGGCGGGCACAACGGCAGCATTCTCTTCAAAAAGTGGGAGGAATAAGAGATGGAACTTAATTCTGATCAGATTGCCCAGCTTCTGCCCCACAGGTACCCTTTCGCCCTGGTAGACCGCATCCTGGACTGTGAGCCGGGCCAGTGGGCCAAAGGCCGCAAGTGCGTCAGCGTAGGGGAGCCCTATTTTTGCGGCCACTTCCCCCAGGAGCATGTGATGCCCGGTGTCCTCATTTTGGAGGCTATGGCCCAGGTGGGGGCGGTGGCCATCCTCGCTCTGCCGGAGAACCGAGGCAAGCTGGCCCTCTTCGGCGGGATCAAAAACGCCCGCTTTAAGCGGAAGGTGGTCCCCGGCGATGTGCTGGAGATGGAGTGTGTTCTGACCAAGCGGCGGGGGCCTGTTGGCATCGGGGAATGTAAAGCACTGGTGGATGGACAGGTGGCCTGTGTGGCGGAGCTCACCTTTGCCATCACCGATGCGGCGCGATAGATCAGCGAAACTGTTGCCCTTTTCTCCTATCTGGTATATAGTAATAGTGGTTTTTAGAGCCCAAAAATGATTGATACGCTCATTGCGGGAAAGCGGGCGATGTTGTGCTGGACCAAGCTTTTTTTAACGTGTATACCAAATTCAAGCTCCATTTTTACCAGGAGATCTTTCGGCGCTTTCAGGACCGGGAGGCCAGTTTGACCACGGTGGAGACCTTCGCCATGGAGACTATCCAGGCCCTGGGCCGTCCCACCATCAACGAGTTTGCTACCTTTATGCGCATCTCGCCTCCAAATGCGGCCTATAAGATTAACAGCCTGGTCAAGAAGGGGTATATCCGCAAGGTTCAGTCCCCCGAGGACCGGCGGGAGTATCACCTGGAGGTCACCCAGAAGTATATCGACTATTACAACATCAGCTCCGCCTATATCACGGAGGTTATGGACCGCATCCGGCATCGGTTCTCTCCCGAGGACTGCTCCAAGCTGGAGGAGATGATCTCTATTGTCAGCCGGGAACTGATGCCCGAGGTCCAGATTCCCGAACTTCAAGGGCCAGTCTGACCTCCTCTCAATGCGGCAAAACGCGGCAGCACTCTGACAGTGCTGCCGCGTTTCTTATCTCTCTCCGCCCCGGCCGCTACTTCCACAGCTTGGCGGCTCCGGGGACATCCTCCAGGCAAAGCTCCCGAAGCAGCTCTAGCTCCTCTGTATGGTCCTCCCCAGGGTCTTCATAGTCCAGCGTCCTCAGGACTGATATCTCAAATTCCTCTGGCCCGTGGAGCTTCCACAGCTCTTGAAGGCGGCGGTTGGGATACAGTCCGCCGTTCAGCTTGACCTGGATGCCGTTCATGGTGGCCCTGGTATCAGAGGAGGTCCCCAGAAAGGACTCCCCAGTGGCCAGACAGCGGACAGACACAACCCCCATCTCTGGGCGGCGGTTCTTATATGCCTCCATCAGTTCTTTTTTCCTGTTCGTGTCCATGTTTCCACCTCAATCTATCTTTTTGCTCCGTAGAGATCCGCTCCCCTCACCGGAAGCGGCGCATGAAGCCGCACCGGCGGCATAGCGCCTCCCTAGCCCTGCCCTGGGAAAATCCCTGGTAGATGGCCTGGGCTCTGGGACTGCTCAAGATCTCCTCCAGGGGCTGATCGTACAAATTCCCCAGAGAGATATCCCCCTCATGGTCCAGACAGCAGGGGACCACGGTCCCGTCCCATAGCACACCCACCTGGTCCCGCAGGCCATAGCAGAAGCCGGCGCCGTCCCCCTCCGGGGCGCCTAGGTCCGGCCAGTCAAATTTTTCTCCCCACTCCAGAAAAACGCCAGGAGCTAGGGTAGTCCCCCGACGCCCCTCTCTCCAGGGACGCGGAAAGTCCCTCTCCAGAGCGGCTAAAATGTCTCCATTCCGGGCGTTCGCTCCTCTGGTGTCCTCCCCGTCCAGATTCCACAGCCGCAAGGCACACTTTTTTCCAGCTCCGGCGCTCCGCCGGGCGAAGGCAAGGCACCCGGCCAGATAGTCCTCCAGCGTTCCCACGCCCTCGTTCCCCTCAAAGGAGTGAAGAGAAATGCTGACCTTCTCCACCGCCGGACTGGAACAGAGCAGGTCCTCCCGCTCCCCCAACAGGGTGCCGTTGGTGGTGATCATCACCCGAAACTTCAGCTTTTCCGCCCGCTCCAGTATCTCCGCCAAGTGGGGGTGGAGGAGGGGCTCCCCCATCAGATGGAGATAGAGATAGTCGGTGTGAGGACGTAGACGCTCTCCCAATGTCTGGAATCCCTCCGGCGAGAGAACGCCCTTAGTCCGTCTGGTGCCTGGACAGAATTGGCAGTCCAAGTTGCACATGTTGGTGATCTCAAGATAGGCCTTCTTCAAACGCCGCACGGCTACCCCTCCTCTGACGTTTCCTCCTCATTGTACAGGCGGACAGTGTAAAACGCAACCGTTTCTTTTCCCTGTCCCCTCCTGCGTGGTGGGTGATGAGTCATGAGATAAACTCCGCCGGTTCCAACAAAGGGAGATAACCCGGAGTGCTGGTCTTGCAATGGTTAGACAGATATTGCGCTATAAAAATAGCTGTACTGTGTTCCAAAAGCGGAGCGGACCTATCCTTTCTTCCGTGTTAAAAAAACTCCCGCGATTGCTCCCACCAGGATAATCGGTGCCACTCTAACAAACAGCCATTCAAACGAATGAAATGCCACTCCGAGAACAGCGGTTTCAGGATCGCTATAATCCCAGTCCAAGTAAAGGCTTTTTTGCATCAATAAGAATGCAAAGACCACTGCTATAACCGCACACAACGAGATGAGAAGCCCGTGCAGGACCCTTCGCCTTGTGGTTTTTCTCTGTGCGAGCTGTAAGTTTATCACCTCCAGCTTTGCGGAAATCGCCTTTAAGTCATCTGCTTCTGCCTCGATAACCTTTTCTCCAAGCAACGTACTTACAGGTGTTTCCAGCACCTCTGATATGGCGATCAACATATCAGAGTCGGGAACCGACAATCCCTGCTCCCATTTTGAAATGGTTTGCCGCACCACATTCAGCTTGATAGCGAGCTCTTGTTGCGAAAGCCCTTTTGATTTCCTGATTGCTTTCATATTTTCATTGAGCATTCGAAATGATCTCCTTCCTTGCGGTATTTGTGAAAATTATAGGAGGAACTGCCCGTTGCTGCAAGCAACGCATTTTAACATTCATTGAAAGAGGCTGTTTTTGCTTCGTTATCTGATCATTACCCGGAAAAATATCAAAGCCCTCCTAGTTGGAAACGTAAAAGAGAATCGGAAGATATATAAATTGTGCGGGGGTAGGTGAATTGGCCTGTGCCTGACGGGACCGGTCATTTTAAAATGAGGCATTAGCAAGCCTGTACCAAGAAACTATAATAGCGCCAAATCGGAATTTAAATGCTGACAAAGAGAAGTAACTTTGGGCCAGTCCACTTCAGAGGACCATAGGCGGTGGGATCACGGCGGGCATACGCCGGATGAGCTTTGATTCTCTGCCTGATATCCCGCAAAACTAGGCGTATGTGAGGCAAATAGCAGTAAAATATGCCCCGGACACCGTCAGATGTCCGGGGCATATTTTATTGCAGCAGGGCCTCTCCTGCCAGATAGATGTCCCCCGCCCCCACGGTGAGGAGCAGGTCTCCAGGCTGGGCCAGCTCCCGAAGCTTTGCGGTGACCTCATCCAACGTGGGACAGTATACCGCTCCCGGAATTTGGTCCGCCAGGTCTTTGGAGGAGATGCCCAAGTCATTTTTCTCCCGGGCGGCATAGATTTCTGCCAAAATGGCCACATCTGCCAGCTTTAGCTCCTGGACGAACCGTTGGAACAGGGTGGCGGTACGGGTATAAGTGTGAGGCTGGAAGGCACACACCACACGGGCGTAGCCCAGGCTCTTTGCCATGGTGAGCAGGGCGTGGAGCTCATCGGGGTGGTGGGCGTAGTCGTCGTACACCATGGCGCCGTGGAACTCTCCCTTCTTCTCGAAGCGGCGTCCGGCCCCGGTAAAGGAGGCAAGGCCCTCCTCCACGGCACTGCCAGGAACACCAAGCACATAGGCGGCACAGGCGGCGGCCAGAGCATTGGAGATATTATGGCTTCCCCCCACGTTGAGAGCGGCGTGGGCATATTTCACGCCGTGGACCACAATATCAAATTCGGGAAGCCCCTTGTTCCAGAAGATATGATCCGCGCGGCAGTCAGCGGAGCTGTCCCGAAGGCTGAATCGCATGGTCTGGCGGCCGCAGTCCTGGATGGCCTGGAGGGCGTTGGGATTATCCCCGTTGACCACCACCCAGCCCCGGTCGGGGACCAGCTGGGCGAAGGAGCGGAAGGAGTGCTGGATGTCCGCCAGGTCCCGGAAAAAATCCAGGTGGTCCTCTTCCACATTCAGAATCACTGCCACCGTGGGGCAGAAGGAGAGAAAAGAGTTGCAGTACTCGCAGGCCTCGGCGATAATGGTGTCGCCGTGACCGACCCGGTGGCCCGCCCCCAGGATGGGCAGCACGCCGCCGACCATAACGGAGGGGTCCCGACCGGCGGCGAGAAAGATGTGGGCGCACATAGAGGTGGTGGTGGTCTTGCCGTGGGTGCCGGAGACGCACAGGGCATTCTGGTAGTGGGTCATGATGGCCCCCCAGGCCTGGGCACGCTCAAAGACTGGAATACCGGCCTGCAGGGCCGCGGCAATCTCCGGATTATCGTCGTGGACGGCGGCGGTGCGAATGACGCAGTCGGCTCCCTCCACGCTCTGGGGCAGATGGCCGATGGTCACCGGAATGGACAGGGAGCGCAGATGGTCTACCGCCTCGCCTTCACGCATGTCGGAGCCGGTGACCAGGACGCCCCGCCCCTTCAGGACCTCTGCCAGCGGGGCCATGGATACCCCGCCGATACCTACCAGATGGGCCCGGCGGCCGGGCTTGATGTAGTCTTGTATGTTCTGTTCCATGGGATGACACCTCAAACTTAGATTCTTCTCTATTCACCATATTATAAACATCGGGCGGGAGAAGTGCAAGGTTTCCTGAAAAATATGGACGGAAGAGAAGAAAAATATACTGGAAGAGAAAAAAGAAAGGCACATCGTTTCCGATGTGCCTTCTTAAGGAGGAATATGGGTTTTACCCCAGAGTCAGATTAGTGATAACATAGCCGAACATATTGTCCTGCCGCGCGAATTGAGCGTGGAACTGGGCTAGGGAAGAACCGTCTACCAGATAGACTAGGGAGCCATCCACAGAGAGGGAACCGCCTAATTCTCGAATGGAGGTGAGCTGGATCTCGGCCAGGCTGTCGTCGCCGCAGGTAAGCAGATAGCTGTCCAGCTTTCCATCGTAGCGAATCCGGTCGGAAAGAGCCTCGGGGATAGGGCTCAAAGGGGCTGTACCGGTAAAGAGGGCGGAGGCATAGTCCATCACCGTTTCAGAAGGGAGGACCAGTTCCTCGTCCAGATACTCAGAGCGGTCATCCATCTGCCCGTACAGACTGAGCATATTATATAAGGTTTCCCAAGCGGCCACCGGGTCGGAGAGATCCAACTCCCTTTGGCCCAGATTGACCATGGCCAGGATGGCCGCGTGGAGAGCGGGGGTCATGGAGTCCAGAGCGCCGGTCTCGGCGGGGACGTTGCCGGGGGCGTAGTCCAGCTGCTCTGCCTGGGTGTCAGGGGCCTCCGTCATGTCGGCCATAGCCACAGTTCCAAAGGGCAGGATGAGCAGGGAAGCGATTATTGTGGTCAACAGCAGTTTTTTCATGGGAAGACCTCCTTTCCTATTCTTGTTTTAAGTATAGCACTGAGAGCTGTTACCATCGTATCGAAGGTGTTACGAGAAGGTGAAAAAATGGTTACAGAACGGTTGCAATTTCTTTGGAGTCAACACAAAATAGAGGGAAAAGAGAGGGACGAAGGGACAATATCTTGCTTTTGCACGAAGGAGCGGGACGGGCCTGGGGCTGTCCCACGGGGTATCTTATGCGGGGCGGCGGGACAGTATGCCAGGAAGCTGGGAAAGGGGACAGGCTGAGAATATTTTGAAGGAGCGGGGGCGTCTTCTGGTTGACCACCAGACCAGTTTGGGCTACAATGAAAAAGATAATTTTAAAGAGAAAAAGGATGTTTGCCCCATGCTGAATCACGACCTGGAACTGAGATTTTGTAAGGCCCGCCGGGGGGCTATTGCCCGGGAATTTTCACATTTGAACCCAGAGCAGCAAAAGGCCGCCCTGACCACGGAGGGTCCGCTCCTGCTGCTGGCCGGAGCGGGCAGCGGCAAGACCACCGTGCTCATCCACCGCGTCGCCAACCTGATGAAGTATGGCCGCGGCTCGGACAGCACAGAGGTGCCGGAGTGGGCGACAGAGGATGATCTGACCTTCCTGGAGGAGTATGTCCGGACCGGGGCGGGGGACAAGGCCCGGCAGGAGCGGCTGTGTGCCCTGGACCCGGCGGCCCCTTGGACCATTTTGGCCATCACCTTTACCAATAAGGCGGCGGGTGAGCTGAAGGACCGTCTGGCCAGAATGCTGGGCCCGGCTGCCAACGATATCTGGGCCAGCACCTTTCACTCCGCCTGTGTTCGCATCCTCCGCCGGGATATTGAGAAGCTGGGCTTCGCCTCCTCCTTTACCATCTATGACACTGACGACTCCCTGCGGGTGGTGAAGGATATTCTGAAGGACCTGGGAATCGATGATAAGCAGTTTCCGCCCCGGTCGGTGCTGGGCTACATCTCTAGGGCAAAGGATACCATGAAGCTGGCTGACCAGTATCTGGCCGAGTGCGAGAGGTCTGGGGACTTCCGGCTGACCAAGATCGCCAAGATATACGCAGAGTACCAGCGCCGGCTGTGGGAGGCAAGCGCCCTGGACTTTGACGACATCATTTTCCACACCGTCCGTCTGCTCCAGCAGTTTGACGAGGTGCGGGAGTTCTATCAGCGGAAGTTCCGCTATGTGCTCATCGACGAGTACCAGGACACCAACAACCTGCAGTATCTGCTGGCCTCCACCCTGGCCGGAGGCTATGAGAACTTCTGCGTGGTGGGGGACGACGACCAGTCTATCTACCGCTTCCGGGGAGCGACCATTGAGAACATCCTCTCCTTTGAAAAACAGTACAAGGGCTGCCGGGTCATCCGCCTGGAGGAGAACTACCGCTCCACCAAACATATTTTGGAGGCGTCCAACGCCGTGATCCGCAACAACCAGGGAAGAAAGGGCAAGGAGCTGTGGACGAAGGCGGGGGAGGGGGACAAGCTTACCCTTTATGCCGCCATGAATGAGAACGATGAGGCCCAATATGTAGCTGCCCGTATTCTGGAGGGGTACAGCCAGGGCAGAAAGTGGAAGGACCACGCCATCCTCTATCGGATGAACGCCCAGTCTAACCAGATAGAGAACGCCTGCAAGCGCAACGGGATTCCCTACCGCATCATCGGGGGTACTCGGTTCTTTGACCGGGCGGAGGTGAAGGACATGGTGGCCTATCTGGCCGTCCTCAACAACCCGGAGGACGACCTGCGCCTCACCCGCATCATCAACAATCCGCCACGGGGCATCGGTGCCAAGACGATTGAGACCGCCCAGGAGATCGCCCGGCGGGAGGAGAGCTCACTCTACGCCGTCATCGACAATGCCCGGATGTACCCGGAGCTGGAGCGGTCGGCGGCCAAGCTGGCCGGCTTCACCGCCCTGATGGGGGAGCTGGCCGGGCTGCTGGACGAGCTGCCCCTGGATCAGTTTTATGAGGAGCTGATCCTCCGCACCGGGTATGCCACCATGCTGGAGAGCAAGAACACCGTGGAGGACCGCACCCGGCTGGAGAACGTGCGGGAGCTGCTCACCTCCATTCACGGCTATCTGGAGAACGCCGGGGAGGAGCCCTCTCTGGCGGGTTTTCTGGACGAGATAGCCCTGTACACCGACTTAGACAGCCACGACCCGGACCAGGACTGCGTGGTGATGATGACCATGCACTCGGCCAAGGGGCTGGAGTTCCCTGTGGTCTTTGTGGTGGGGGCCGAGGAGGGCATCTTCCCTGGCATCCGGGCCATTGGGGAAACGGAGGAGATGGAGGAGGAGCGGCGGCTGTGCTATGTGGCCATGACACGGGCCAAGGAGAAGCTGTACCTCACCTGCGCCAATCAGCGGATGCTCTTTGGACGGACCAGCTCCAACCGCCCCTCCCGCTTTGTGGAGGAGATCCCCCCGGAGCACCTGGAGCGGCTGGGCAGGAGCTGCCTGCCCGATTTGGGCGGGGGAGAGGAGGGCTGGAGCGGTATGCCCAGCCGCTCCTCCGGCTATGGGGGCTACGGCTCCTATCAGCGCCCGACTTACGGAGGTGGCCGCTCCGCCCAGGCTGGACAGGGCGGGAGCCGGACGGATCGAGACCCACGGCCCCAACCCTCCTATGGAGGCTTTGTCCGGGCCATGTCGGGCGCTGGTGGCGGTGCCACCGGCAGCGCCCGGACCAGACAGCCTCTGGCCTCCTCCCCTGTGGGGGCTGGAGCGCCGGGGGGAGGCGGCAGCCTCCCTGCCTTCCAGAAGGGGGATACGGTCCGGCACAAGGCATTCGGACAGGGAATGGTCCTGTCCGTCCAGAAGATGGGGGGCGACGCCCTGTTGGAGATTGCCTTTGACCAGGTGGGGACCAAGCGTCTGATGCTGAAGTCCGCGGCGGCGCACATGGAAAAACTGTAAAGCGGCAGAAAAGAGGCATGTCGGGGATGGCGATGTGCCTCTTTTTTACAAACAGGAAAAAAGTATGAGAGGAAAGGCAACATTTACGGAGAAAATACGTCTAACATTATATAGGGATTTACCGGAGCGGGAGAGAGCCTTAATAGAATTTTAAGGATTTGTAATCGCCTTGTAATTGCTTCCGGCGGAGACAGCCCCTATAATGGGGATGATATCTGCGGACTGGTCTATCCCGTCCCCGGGCCTTTGGCCCGCCGACATTTCACTTTATCATTACCGCTTACAGGAGGAAAAGCTGCCATGTCAGAAGTCATAACTCCCCAGCCTGCCGTACCAACCCAGACACCCCCCGCGCCCCCAGAGATGAAACCGGTGAAAAAAGGAAAAAAGAAAGCGGTCAAAAATGCTATCATACTGGCTATCGTGGCTGGGGTGCTGGCGATTGGAGGCTTTCTGCTCTACAAATTCCTCCACTCCGGCGGGGAAGAGCAGGGAGAGATCATGGCCCAGCCCGCCCAGATTGGTACTATCCAGAGCAAGGTGTCCGGCTCAGGTACGGCCAAGGCCAAGGAATCGGCTGCCATTACCTTGACCCAGAGCGGTACGGTGCAGGAGGTCTTTGTCACTGGCGGCCAGACTGTCATGGCCGGCGATCCCTTGTACACCATTTACAGTCAGGCAGCCCAGGATGCTGTGACGGACGCCAAGGAGGAACTGAATAATCTGCTGGAGGATATGGCCGACCTGCAGGAAGAGGCCGCCAACTTGACGGTGCGGGCCCCCTTCGCCGGGAAGCTTCAGGAGGTCAAGGAGTTCCATATCGACGACGAGGTGAGTAAGTCCGCCCCAGTGGCTACTCTGGTGAACGATAAGAAGCTGAAGCTGTCCCTTTACTTCAGCTACGCCTATGAGAAAGAGATCCACACCGGCCAGTCGGTCCAGGTGTCCATCCCAGCTGTTATGGGCTCCTTTGAGGGACGGGTGGAGAAGATCAACAAGGTCAGCTACATATCCCCGGAAGGGGCCGTCCACTTTGAGGCGGTCATCGTCTTTGACAACCCCGGTACTTTGACTGCTGAAATGGACGCCTCCGCTGTCCTGACTGCCGCTGACGGCACCGCGATTTATCCCTACGAGAACGGAAAGACCGAATACTACGAGTCACGGGACATCATTGCCAAGGCCAGCGGCCCGGTGACCGCCATCGGCAATCTGCTCGACCACGCCAACGTCCAGGCCGGGGAGGCCCTGCTCTATCTGGGCTCCTCCACCATTGATTCCCAGATCCGCTCCAAGCAGGAGGAGATCAACAGCGCCCAGACCAAGCTGGACGAGGCCCAGAAAGCCCTCAATGACTTTAATGCCGTGGCTCCCATCGACGGGACCGTCACCTCCTGCAACCTGACTCCCGGCCAGGAGGTCAAGAGCGGCGACACCGTTGTTATGATCTCCAATAACGTGACCATGCTGGTCACCATTACCGTAGATGACCGGAACATCTCCTTTATCAAGCCGGGCAACTATGTGGACCTGGATTGGAACGGACAGGTATATCAGGGATTAGTCACCTCCATTGACATGGGCGGCGCCCAGGCCGGTCAAGGCATGACCAGCTACCCCGTCACTTTGACGGTGGACAACGTGGATGGAAGCCTGATGGACGGTGCCTGGCTCCAATACTCCTTTGTCACCAGCGAGTCGGCCGACTGTATTCTGGTCCCCACTACCTCGGTCAAGTATTTCAGCGACATGGACAGCACCCGCCAGAGTGTGGTCTTTGTCAAGCGGGACAGCCGGCCGGACGACGTGCCCGAACTGGAGCTGCCTGAAGTGGCACCGGGCGAGAAGCGCACCTTCCCCAGCGAGGAGGAGGGCTACTACCCAGTCATCGTGGAGACCGGCATCTCTGACACCCAGAATGTGGAGATTGTCTCCGGCATTCAGGAGGGGGACGAGGTGTTCGTCAACTATACCGTGACAGACGGCAGCTATGGCTATTAAGCGGGGTGGAAAGATGCTCATTGACATCAGAAACCTCTATAAAATATACAACGAGGGCAAGGAGAGCGAGGTCCGGGCACTGGACGGGGTATCCCTCCAAATCGACAAGGGGGAGTTTGTGGCCATTGTGGGTCAGTCTGGCTCCGGCAAGTCCACGCTGATGAATGTGCTGGGCTGTCTGGATATCCCTACCTACGGAGAATACTACCTGGAGGGGACCGACGTGACTGCTCTGTCCGACAAGCAGTTGGCCCATATCCGGAATAAGGAGATCGGCTTTATCTTTCAGGGCTACAACCTGATCCAGGAGCTGGACGCTCTGGAGAATGTGACCCTGCCCCTGATTTACCGGGGGGTGTCTATCTTTGACCGGGAGGATCTGGCCATGGAGGCCCTGGCCAAGGTGGGCATGGATTCTCGAGCCCACCACCGCCCTTCCGAGATGTCCGGCGGCCAGCAGCAGCGGGTGGCCATCGCCAGGGCGATTGCCACCAAGCCCCCCATCATCATGGCCGACGAGCCCACGGGCGCCCTAGACTCCAAGACGGGCCGCCATGTGCTGGAGATCCTGCGGGACCTGTACCGGGGAGGCACCACTGTCATCCTCATCACCCACGACGACGGCATCGCCGCCACCGCCAAGCGGGTGGTCCGTCTGTCCGACGGCAGGATCACCTCGGACCATCCTCAGGAGGTGGACTGGGAATGAATCTTTGGCAGGCATTCAAAATGGCCTTTAAATCCATCGCCATGAAAAAGGGCCGCTCCTTCCTGACCATGCTGGGCATCATTATTGGTGTGGCCTCAGTGGTCATTATGGTGTCCGTGGTCCAGGGGCAGAATAAAAAGAACATGGAATACTTCGAGAAGATGGGGGACAACAAGATCACAGTCCAGGCCTACTCCTGGTATGACACGAACAACGAAACCGGGCAGAAGCTCTATGACTACTGCCTGTCCCTCAGTAACCTGGTGGATGGCATTACTCCGGATGTAGAGCTTGGGGATAAAATCACTGTCCAGTACGGGGCCAAGACCCTGTCGATCAACGACTGGGAGAACGGCAATATGGACTGGGAAAAGATGATGCATATTAAGCTGGGCTCTGATCAGTATGGTGTGTGCAACAATTACCAGCTGGCAAATGGCCGAGAGATCTCCTATCTGGATGTGGAAAAGACCAATGCCGTCTGTGTTTTGGGCTCCGGAGCCAAGGAGGCTCTGTTTGACTACACCGACCCCGTGGGGGAGACCATCACTCTCAACGGGCAGCCCTTCCTGGTGGTTGGCTACTACAAGCCCATGGACATCCAGTATTGGCCGGAGATGGACAATGTCATTATCATCCCCTACACCTTCAACCGGACCATGAACAAGAACAATACCATCGACTCCTACGTGGTCAAGGCAAAGAGTGCCGCTGCTACCACCCAGGCCATGACCCTGCTGGACGCCTATCTGTCCGGGATGTTCCCCAAGGACGAGAACGGCAACATGGCAAACGGGAGTTACTATATCAACAGCGACAACAGCTCGGCCGAGGAGATGGAAAACGCCAGCCTGATGCAGTCCCTGGTGCTGGGGGCCATCGCCGGCATCTCCCTGCTGGTGGGCGGCATCGGCATCATGAACATCATGCTGGTTACGGTCACAGAACGTACCAGGGAAATCGGTATCCGAAAGGCCATCGGTGCCGAGCGCAGCAGTATCATCACCCAATTTCTTATTGAAGCGGCGGTGATTTGCGGCATCGGAGGCCTCATTGGTATTGGCATTGGCTATGTGGGTACTATGATCGCGGGAAAACTGATGGAGAACGTGTTTGAGGGGATGATCCTGACTCCGGACCCCATGATTGCCATTGGGGCCTTCCTGTTCTCCGTGGTGCTGGGCATCCTCTTTGGTATGTTCCCAGCCATTAAGGCCTCTGGCCTGCAGCCTGTGGAGGCTCTGCGGGCGGACTAGCCTGCGGCAAAGTCCGCTTTATTTGGGAACCCCGGCCGGACCGGGCCCTCATTACACGTCCTGCCTCTCGTTTCTGACCGTGCCCTCTCAACTGAGACCACGGCCGGGGGGGCGGATGAAAAGGAGAGATAACATGAAATTGAAACGACTGATTTCTTGGCTGCTGGCCTCTGCCCTGGCCGCCTCTCTGGCAGTTATGCCCATCGGGGCGGCCGGCACCTCCTCCTTCGGCGATATCTCCGACCGGGAGACCGCCGTCAACGCTGACATCCTGCGCCTGATGGGCGTGGTCAGCGGCACTGGAGGCAACCAGTTCAATCCAAACGGCACCCTGACCAGGGCTGAGTTTTGCACCATGGTAGTCAAGTTTATGCAGCAGGGGGATCAGGTCCCCATCCACGCCACCCGCACTATCTTCTCCGACGTTACCTCCAAGCACTGGGCCCAGGGCTATGTGAACCTGGCCGCCAGCCTGACGGTCAAGGACGGGGAGCGGGAGGTCCCCCTGATCTCCGGTGTGGGTGATGGACGCTTTCAGCCGGACGAGAAGATCACCCAGGCCCAGGCGGCCACCATTTTGATTCGGGTGCTGGGCTACTCCAGCGAGCAGGCGGGAGCCGTCTGGCCCCAGAGCTATATGAACCTGGCTGAGTCCATCGGGTTGAGCGACGGCCTGCCCAGCGACTATAACGCCGCTCTGACCCGTGGCCAGGCCGCCCAGTTGTTTGTCAACGCCCTGAGCTGCAAGAATGGAGAGGGCAGCGACTACTATACGACACTGGGCAAGGCCCAGGAGGACACCATCATCCTGGCGGTCAATGTGGAAACGGACGACGGAACCTCGGACGGGGCCATCCGGACCACAGCCAACAAGGAGTCTGAGGCATACCTGCCCGCCGAGGGAGAGGGCAACCCCTACGCCCTCCAGGGCAAGCGGGGGGCCCTGGTGCTCAATGACAAGGATGAGATCGTCACCTTTGTCCCTGACGACAGCAGCGCCACCACCATCATCCTGTCTGGCGACGCCCAGCCCAGCTATGTGAAAGCCAGCGGCGGCAGCCAGTACACCATGTCCAAGGATACCCTGCTCTATACCGCCGACGCCACAGAGGGAAAGAGCTATATGGAGGGCTACTCCGTCCTGAAGTCGGGCACCCAGATTACCATGTATTCCGAGCGGGGCAAGATCGTGGCGGTTTACGCCAGCGGCAGCGCCTCCTCCATCGACTCCGACGCCGTGGTGGTCATGGGCAGCCCCAGCACCGCCATGTTCCACCAGCTCACCGGCGGCGCCACTAACTTCAACATCCAAAAGGGCCGTCAAACCATCACCATGTCCCAGATCCAGCCCTACGATGTGGTGACCTATGACAGCATGAGCAATACCCTAATCGTATCTGACCTGAGGCTGACCTGCATCTATGAGAACGCCAGTCCCAACTCCAAGGCGCCTACGGAGATCGAGGTGCTGGGCCATACCTTCGAGGTGCTGGACAGCGCCTGGGAGATGACCGGGGATTACAAGGTGGGCGACCAGGTCACCCTGCTCCTCACCGCCGACGGCAAGGTGGCTGGTATGGCTGCCCCCAGCGGAAAGACACGCTCTACCGCCATCGGCATGGTGGACAGCGGCAAGGCCACGGTGTTCCTCCCCAACGGCGGCACCCTGGAGCTGTCCGGCACCATCAGCAACGCCGACAACTTGGCCGACCAGCTGGTCACCATCTCCTCTGGCGCCAAGGGTAAGATCAGCGCCAGCAAACTGTCCTCCAAGTCCACCTCCGGCCAGTTCCTGGTGGAGGAGGGGAAGCTGGGCAGCTATACCGTCAGCGCCGGCGTCCAGATTTATGAGCAGGTCAACGGCGGCGCCATGGTAAAGCTGGACCCCACCAGCCTGAATATGGCCTCCATCCCCGGAGAAAAGATCGCCACCTATCACCTGAACACCTCCAACTATGTGGACTACATCGTGCTGGACCGGGTGACGGGCAACGCCTATGAGTATGGTATCCTTATCTCCACGACCACATCTACTCCAGTCTTGGATGACGATGGAGAAGATACTGGAGAGGAAAAGGAATCCAAGAAGTGGAACCTGGTCAACGGAAGTGGAACGATTGACCTGAAAAACACTGGATTTGCCGGAAAGAACGGCACTATGGCCGGTGTAGCTGTGGGTTCCAATGGTCGGATTGTGTCCATCATCGAACTGGAGGAGATCAAGAGCGTGTCCCCCAGCGACTTCTTCGAGAGCCAGGGGGTCCAGTACGTCAACGCGGGTGGCCGCACCTATCGGGTGGCCGATGATGTGGAGTGCTGCCGGGATACCGGGAGCATCCGGGACGCGAAAGACAGTTGGTTCAGCCAGGACAGCGGCGAGGAGCGTCTGGCGGCCATCAAGGCATTCTCCAGCGACCTGACCATCTATGTGGACCCCATCGGGGACCAGGTCCGGGTCATCTCCGCCAAGTGAGCTTAAATTCCCTCTTTTTGAAACAGGAGGCCGGCACCCTTTGGGCGCCGGCCTCCTCAGTTTGTAAAAAAAGCCCTCCTGCAAGGAGTTCCGTCGCCCGCAGGCGACGGAATAAAATTTAATCTCGTCATTTCCGGCGACATGTGCGTCGGAAATGACACCTCTCACGCAGGGTGGGCCGACTTTTCCGCTGGGAATCGAGGCACACCTTGCGTGCGGCTTTTCTCGAAAAAGTGGCAAAGCCACTTTTTCGATAGTAGCAGGAGGCCGGCACCCTTTGGGCGCCGGCCTCCTGTCATAGATGAAGGGGCAGAGGAGAACGCAGGTCAAAGGGAAAGCGGCCTGGCCCGCACACCTCCCGCATCTCCTCCGCCCGGTCGTCAAAGACCGGGTCAGATACTCCATAGACCTGCCAGCCCGCCTCTCTGGCGGCCCGGCAGTAGACGGGGGAATCGTCAAAGAGGACGCAATCTCCCGCTTCCAGGCGGCACAGCCGGGCCACCAGGCGGTATAGTTCCGGGTCCCGCTTCTCCAGCCCCAGCTCTGCGGCCGTAAAGACCCGGTCCAGCAGAGGGAGGAGGCGGTGGTGTTCCAGAGCGGCCGAGCACAGGCTGGGGATGCAGGAGGTGAGGAGGGCGCGGGGGATGCCGGACGCCCTGGCCCGCTCCAGAAATCCGCGTGCCCCCGGCTTCAGCTCCAACTGGCCGGCATAGGCCGACCGGGCCATCTCCCGCCAGGCAGAAATGATTTCCTCCGGAGTCAGGGGCAGGCGGAAATAGTCCCGGGTGTATCGGGCCGAGTCATCAAAGCCGTGGTGGGTCACATAGCCGGTGTAGTCCTCCGGCACCGAGCCGATGCCGAAGCGGCCCAGAAATTCCACGTCGATGTCGAGCCACACTCCGTTGGAGTCCAGCAGGGTGCCGTCCAGATCAAAAAAGTACATAAGAGACCTCCAGAAGCAGAAATGGGAAAAAAGGATGCAAGGATGCGATTTGACAGGTTGGCGGCCTACAAGGGGCGCTCATCTTTTTTTACTTGCGCCCGGCGGGGTTTTTTGCTATAATATCCCCGTTTTTGACCCGCTTCGGCGGCCCATCCCACCTATGATACCACAGCGGGCCCTGATCCTGCAATCGGGAGTTGATATCCATGTCCCCAAAGACAATGAAATTACTGGCCAAGCCCATGCTCTTTGCCGCCGCCATCATCTGGGGCACCTCCTTCTTCATCATGAAGAACGCCCTGGACGCCCTGCCTCCCTTCTATCTGCTGGCCATCCGCTTTACCGCCGGGGCAGTGCTGCTGGCCCTGATCGCCTGGAAAAAGTGGCAGATATTCACCTGGGACCACCTGTGGCGGGGGGCGGTGATGGGCGCCTTCCTCTTTTTGGCCTACTCTATCCAGACCTTCGGCCTGACTTTGACCACTCCCTCAAAAAACGCCTTTCTCACCGCCGTCTACTGCGTCCTGGTCCCCTTCCTCTCCTGGGCGGTGATTCGGGTCCGGCCAGACCGGTTCAACATCGCGGCGGCCCTGCTGTGCGTGACCGGAGTTGGCTTTGTCTCGCTGACAGAGGAGCTGACCATTAACGCCGGCGACCTGCTGACCCTGGTGGCCGCCTTTTTTTATGCCAGCCATATTGTGGCGGTGGCCAAGGTCTCACCGGGAAAGGATATCACTCTGCTCACTGTGTTCCAGTTCGCCTTCGCCGGGCTGTATGCCTGGATTGGCGGCCTGCTGACCGAGACATTTCCCGCCCAGGCGCTGACTGACCCGGCGGTAGTCCTGCCTATGGCCTATCTCTGCGTCATGGCCACCACCGTGGCCCTCCTGTTTCAGAACGTGGGCCAGGTCTGGTCCGACCCCGCCTCCGCCTCGGTCATTTTGTCCCTGGAGTCGGTGTTTGGCGTGCTGTTCTCCGTGCTGTTTTATGGCGACCCGGTGACCGGCCGGCTCCTGATCGGATTTGGACTGATATTCGTGGCCGTGGTGTGCTCGGAAACCAAGTTTTCCTTTCTGAGGAAGAAAGAAGAGAATACAATCTGAAGGGACCATGCCCCGTCTCATTCCCCCGCCCTATGGCGGGGGATTTTACTTTTATAAAAGAAAATAAAAAATTAAATTAAAGATTGACTTTAATAAAATTAAAGTATATAATGAGAACACAGAGAAAGGAGGTGGCCCCGTGGCCATAGAACTGCTGCCCGACTGGATGACCGGCTTGGAAGAGGAGGATGTGTCCTTTATCAAAAAGTTCATCCTCGCCTCCGGTTCCTTGAAGGAGGTGGCCGCCCAGTACGGGGTGACTTATCCAACGGTCCGGCTCCGTCTGGACCGCCTGATCCAGAAAATCAGGATCGGGGAGGATACCGCCGCCGACCCCTATATCGCCACCATCAAGCGGCTGGTGGTCAATGATAAGCTGGACTTTGACACCGCCAAACTGCTCATCGCTGAATATAAGAGAACGAAGGGAACGGACCTCGGATAGCCGAGGGCGTGAAAGGAGATAATATTATGATGATTGCGTCTGTAATGGGGATATTTGGGCTGCTCATATGGCTGGCGTTTCTGCTGGTGCCCATCGCCCTGTTGATTGTACTCCAGGTCTGGCTGTGTAAAAAGAGCTTAAAGCTGGGGCTCATTCTGCCAGCGCTGTCCCTGTGCCTGTCCCTGCTGATGGTGTTCAGTCTGGCCTCTTTTACTAGTTTCTCTGGCGGCGGGTCCCTCGTATTGGAGGGAGGGACCAACGCTGGACTGGAGAGCGGCCAGGACAGGGAAACGGTCCAGCGATGGGAAAGCAGGGGCGGCACTGTCACCGTCTATGACGGGGAGGGGAATATCATCGACCAGTACCCGGACCCCAACTATGACCCGGACCGGGCCAGGGCGGACGCCGTCCAGACCGTCGTCACCTTAGTAGTCATGCTTCTGGTATCCAACATCCCCACCGTGGTCTTCGGCGGCATCTGGCTCCACTATAAGGGCCGTCGGGATACCCAGGACGACCTGAAGCGGATGAGGGTGGAGGACCTGGGATAAGATAAAAAGAGGGCGGCAGCCCTCTTTTTATTTTGTCTGTAACCTTTTTGGAAGCTGGACCGTGTACTGGATAGAAAGAACGAGAGAAGGGGGGAGGACCATGGAACGGGAGGAGGCGGAATGGGTGGTTCAACGCCACGGGCAGACCGTGTACCGGCTGGCCTATGCCCGGACCGGGAATCGGGAGGACGCGGAAGACGTGACCCAGGAGACATTCCTCCGTCTGGTCCGGGCCGCCCCGAAGTTCCGGGACGAGGACCACTGCCGGGCCTGGCTGCTGCGGGTGGCGGCCAACTGTGCCCAGGACCTGTTCCGCGCCCCGTGGAGGAAGCGGGAGCGGCCCATAGAGGAGGCGGAGCGCGTCCCTGCCCCCGGCCAGGTCCCGGAGCCGGGCGGGGTGCTGGAGGCGGTGCTGTCCCTTCCGGAGAGCTACCGGCTGCCGGTCCACCTGTTTTACTACGAGGGGCTGTCCATTCGGGAGATCGCCGGGGTGCTGGGCAAGAGAGAGGGAGCCGTGCGGACCAGCCTCACCCGGGCCCGGGCCCTGCTGCGGGACAAGTTGAAAGAGGAGGGGGACTATGTTTGAGCGGGAATACCGGCGGGAGATGGACCAGGTGAAACTGTCACAGGTGGAGCTGGACCGCTTGGTGAACGCCATGGCCGAGGAGAAACGGCGTCATAAGAGAGGAAATCTGGGGGTTCGGGTGCTCCTGACCGCGGCGGCGGTGTTTCTTTTGACCGCCTCGGCCCTGGCCCTGTCCCCGACCTTGCGGTCCCAGCTGACCCAGGTCCTTGGGAACTTTGGGCCGTACAGCCAAAGGATAGAGGCCGGGACGGCTGCCGACCAGGGGTATGAGGTCCAGGTCCTGTCGGCGGTGACCGACCAGTACCGCCTGAAGCTCTATGTCCAGGTGCGGGACTTGACCGGACAGCGGATGACCGATGGGGAGATCCGGCTTGTATGCAGGATCGGGCGGGAAACACAGACTCTGACCACACACGGCCGCTGTGTGGGATACGATCCGGATTCCCACACGGCCCTGTTTGAGGTGAGCGAATTTTGGGAGGAGGCCAGCGGCCTGGAGGAGGAGCTGACCCTGGAGGTGATCTCCGTGTGGCCCAGATACTATTCTTTCGGCGGTGAGCCCCTGCCCCTGGAGGAGGTCACCGGGCGGACGCTGGACTGCATGACCCTGGAGAACGGCCAGGTGGTGGTGGCCCCCGGGCAGACGCCGGCGCCGCTGGAGGGCTTTGAATGGGCGGAGCTGTCCTCCATGGGCTTTGCGGAAGACGGCACCTTCCAGGTGCTGTTCCGTCTGGCGGAGGGGGCGGACCCGGAGGAGTCGGACATCCTGGCAGACATTCTTGTGGACGGAGAGCCCCCGTGCAGACATCTGGGTGATATCAACTACACATTGGATGGGCGGACTTATGTGGGGGTTTCCTATGAGAATATCAGCCCGGCGGACCTGGGGCATTTCACCAGGGCCACGGCGGGGGGAGATGTGGTCATGGGCCGGAAGACCAAGGGGGATTGGGCGCTGTCCTTCCGGGTGGACAACCTGCCGGTGCGGGAATATGCCCTCTCCGGGCTGACGGACCAATATCAACTCCCCTGCAAATTGACGCTCACCCCCCTGGGGGCCATGCTCACCGGGGATTATGAGGCGGGCTGGAGGGGGATGCACCCCTTCTCCCTGATCCTGGAGGACGGCAGCCGGCTGGAGGAGGTATACATCCGGCATGGGCGCATGACACCCGGCAAGGAGAGCGTCTTGGGCAACTGGGACTTTGGACAGTTTTTGGATTTGGACCAGGCTGTGGGCCTGGAGCTGGGCAGCTGGTATATCTCCCTGTCCGGGGAAGACACCGGCACGGTCTATCCCCTGGAGGGAAGGGAAGCGTGGGAACAGGGGATGATGGCCCCTTAACAAATCAAAAGAGCGGGGAGCGGCCATCGCCGGTCCCCGCTCTTTTGCCGTTCTTTTTTACAGGGCGGGCTGGACCAGAATGCCCTCCAACAGGCCCCGGTGGACGGGCCGGAGCCCCTTGAGGGAGCAGAAGTCGGCGGGCCGGAGCAGGGTGGGTGGCTTGGGCAGTTCCACCGCCCCGCAATCCGCCAGAAGCCCAGCCACAAACTGGGAGCAGAAAAAGTGGTGCCGCCGCTGGAGGGACAGGTTAAAATAGCAGGCGAACGCCCCAAGCACACTGTAATGGTACTCCTCCCGCTGGGCGTACATGGCCTGAAGCTGGCGGCGGAGGGCTATGTAGGTATCCTGGCTCACCCTCAGCTCATAGAGGCAGCAGGGTACTGCCCGCCGGCGGCCGGTGACCTGCTCCTCCACCAGTCCGGCGGGGAGGGCAAAGTGTTCGTATTTTCTGGCAAAGCTGTAAAAGGGTCCAGCGGGCCCATCCAGCCCAATCGAGGCGTGGGTATAGTCGTCCTGGGTGGCCAGGTGGATCAGCCGGGAGAACCAGGTGCCTGACCGGGTCAGCAGAATATGGATGGCGCGCTCCTCCATGACAGAGCCCTCCTTTGTTTCTTTTCTGGCCCTATCTTACCAGAATAGTTCTAAATCCCGCTGAAGGAAAGATTAAGATTTCCCTAAAATACAGAAAAAACGGCTCTGGGCGAATGAGGCCCGGAGAGGCCCGCCGGACCTGGAAATGGCGTTGCAATCTAGTGCGGATTTTGCTATAATATAACATCTATTGGTCTGTCCCTTTTTCGGAGCTTAGGAAGGATGGGATCGGTCCCGCCTTCGAAAGATATGAGGTGGCCTTTTTGTACTTAAAAGCGCTTGAGATCCAGGGCTTCAAGTCCTTTCCCGACAAGACCGTGCTCACCTTCGGTGAGGATATCACCGCCATCGTGGGCCCCAATGGTTCGGGCAAATCCAATATCTCCGACGCCATCCGCTGGGTCATGGGGGAGCAGTCCACACGGGCCCTACGGGGAGGCAAGATGGAGGACGTCATCTTCGGCGGTACCGCCAAGCGCAAGCAGACGGGATATGCCGAGGTGTCTCTAGTGCTGGACAACACCTCACACATTTTCGACATGGAGGAGTCCGAGGTGATGGTCACCCGGCGGTACTACCGCTCCGGGGAGAGCGAGTATTACATCAACCGCCGCTCCGTCCGATTGAAGGATGTCAACGAGCTGTTCATGGACACGGGTCTGGGCCGGGAGGGCTACTCCATCATCGGTCAGGGTAAGATCGACGAGATTCTGTCTGTCAAATCCGCTGACCGCCGGGAGGTCTTTGAGGAGGCGGCCGGCATCTCCCGCTACCGCCACCGGAAGGAGGAGGCCGAGCGCCGCCTAGAGCGGACGGACGAGAATCTGGTGCGCATCAACGACAAGATATCGGAGCTGGAGCTTCAGGTGGAGCCGCTCCGGGAGCAGAGCGAGAAGGCCAAGAAGTATCTGGTCCTGCGGGATGAGCTGCGGGGGCTGGAGATCTCCGTGTGGCTGGACACATTGGAACGTATTCGGGCCAGCAATATCAAGCTGGAGGCTGACTATCAGGAGACCGCCCGCCAGCGGGAGGAGGCTAGAACGGCCCAGGAGAAAGCCTATGCCGCCGCCGAGACCTATTCGGCCCAGATGCGGGAGAAGGACGTGGAGGCGGACCGCCTCCGCTTTGAGATGCAGGGCCGGGAGGCCCAGGCCAACGAGCTGGAGTCGGCCATCGCCGTACTGAAGAGCAGCATCCAGCACAACCTGGAGTCCGCCGCCCGGTTGAAGGCCGATTTGGAGCAGCAGGAGGGCCGGGAGGGCTCCCTGTCCGCCCAGATCGAGCAGCGCCGGGAGCGGCTGGAGGAGATCGAGGGCCAGTTGGCCCGAACCCAGTCAGATCTGAAGGTCAAGGGTCAGGAGGCGGAGGAGACCGCTCGCTCGGCGGGCACTCTGGCCCGGGAGCTGGAGGAGCTGCGGAACCGGGCTGACCTGGGCACCGCCGGCGCTGCCGAGGCCAAGGCTCTGCTGTCCGCCCTGGCCGCCGCGGCCCAGGAGGTGCTGGACCGGGATGAGACCGTCCGCCGGGAGGCCAATGAGCTGGAGGAACGCCTGGAGGAGGGACAGAAGGAAGTGCGCTCCGCCAAGCGCAGATATGATGACGCGGTGGAGGAGCGGGACGGGGTCCAAAACGTCATCAACGGCTATCAACTGCGGATGGAGGCCCGCCGGAAAAAGGCCGAGGGCGCGAAGGACACCCACATGAAGCTCCAGATGGAGGAGAACGCCCTCACCTCCCGGATCAAGCTGCTCACAGAGATGGAACAGATGCATGAGGGCTACTCCAAGGCGGTCAAGCTGGTGATGGGAGAGGCCCAGCGGGGGGCGCTGAAGAATATCCACGGTCCGGTGGCCGACCTGCTGAAGGTGCCCGACCGATATACCGTGGCCATTGAGACCGCCCTGGGCGGGGCCATGCAGAACATCGTGGTGGACCGGGAGGAGGACGGCAAGGCCGTCATCAACTACTTAAAGCGGAGAGATGGGGGCCGGGCCACCATCCTGCCCATCAGCTCCATCCGACCGGGAGAGCTCCGGGAGGGAGCGAGCCTGAGCAAAGAGTCCGGCTTCGTGGGAGTGGGGGACCAGTTGGTCCGCTTCGACCCCAAATATCAAAATGTATTTTCCAACCTGCTGGGACGGGTGGCGGTCATGGAGGATCTGGACGCCGCCATCGCCGCGGCCCGAAAATACGGCTATAAATTTCGTATCGTCACCCTGGACGGCCAGGTGCTCAACCCCGGCGGCTCTATGACGGGCGGCTCCGCCAGCCGAAGCGCCGGTATCTTGAGCAGGGCCAACGAGCTGGAGCGGCTGAACCAACAGCTGACTGACATCCGGGCACGGGTAGCCGATGGGGCCAAGGCACTGGCAGAGGCGGAGCGGGAGCAAACTGCCGCCGCCTATGAGCTGGAGGCCGCCCAGAGCCAGCTGCGTCAGTGGGAGGACGCCATTTTGAAGGCGGAGGGAGAGCTGTCCCACGCCCGCAGCGTGGTCTCCGAGCTGGAGCGCCAACGAGAGAGCCAGGAGAGTGAGCTGGAGGGCTTGAAGAACCGCTCTGTCCAGATTGAAACAGACACCGCGGCGGCCCGTGTCCGCATCCAGGAACTGGAGGGGGAGACCGCCGCTCTAAAGAGCGAGGCCGAGGGCAAGGCCAAGGGGCAGACCGACCTACAGGAGCGCACTGCCCGCATCGCCCAGGAGGTGGCCCAGCTCACCGCTGTCCAGGCCGCTCTGGAGGCGGAGCGGGAGGCCACCCGCTCTGGTCTGGAGGAGCTGGAGCGCCTGAAGGCATCCATGGCCGGGGACCGGGACCAGGGCCGGGCCCTGATGGCGGACTATGAGGAGAAAAACCAGGGCTTTGCCCAGGAGATCGCCCAGAAGGAGGAGGCTCTGGCTTCCCTCCGCCTGGAGAACCAGAGCCGAACCGACGCCATCGACCGCATGAACCAGGAGAAGCTGGAGCTGGAGGGGGAGCGTATCAAGGCCACCCGGGAGAGCCAGAGCAAAAACGAGGAGCTGCTCCGTCTGGAGGGAGAAGTGTCCCGCCTGGAGCAGAAGAAGGTTTCCGCCTCCATGGAGGAGAAGCAGCTTCTGGACAAGCTGTGGGAGAACTATGAGCTGTCCCACGAGGCCGCCCGCCAGCAGCGGGTGGAGATTGAGTCTGTTCCCAGGGCCAGCCGCCGCATTGGAGAGCTGAAGCGGGCCATTTCCGGCTTGGGGAACGTCAATGTAGGCGCCATCGAGGAGTTCCAGCGGGTCAATGAACGGTATACCTATCTCACAGACCAGCGGGACGACGTGGACCGGGCGAAAAGGGAACTGGAGGAGATTATCGCCAATATTACTGGCGAGATGAAGACCATCTTCGAACGGGAGTTTAAGACCATCAACGAGGCATTCGGCCAGACCTTCCTGGAGCTTTTTGGCGGGGGTAAGGCCACCCTGGAGCTGGAGGACCCGGAGGATATCCTCAACTGCGGCATCGAGATTAAGGTTCAGCCCCCTGGTAAGGCGCTGAAGATCATCACCCTGCTGTCCGGCGGGGAGAAGGCCTTTGTGGCCATCGCCCTGTACTTTGCCATTTTGAAGGTCCGGCCCACCCCCTTTGTGGTGATGGACGAGATTGAGGCCGCTCTGGACGACAACAATGTGGTACGGTTTGCCCGCTATATGCGCTCCATGGCCGAGCGCACTCAGTTCATCGTCATCACCCACCGCCGTGGCACCATGGAGGAGGCCGACGTGCTCTACGGCGTCACCATGCAGGAGCAGGGAGTGTCGAGGATGCTGACCATCAACCTGAATGATGTGGAAAAGGAATTGAATATCCGATAGCGCCTCCCTGTGGCTGCATGACGGGGCCCCCGCCTAGCCCCCGTCATGGGCCGGGTGGGGAGAGGACGAGCAGCGGAGTGAGTGAGCTCTGCCCGCCAGGGCGAAGCGAAGGATACGAAGCTTGCGAGGACGAAAAAGCGGGGCGTGAGCCGGATGCCGACCATCGACCTGAATGACGTGGAGAAAGAACGGAATACCCGGTGATGATATGGAATACCCAAAGCGCAAGCATATCCGACTAAAGGATTATGATTACAGCCGTGCGGGAAGCTACTTTGTTACAGTCTGTGTCCAGGACAGACGGTGCCTGTTGTCTAAGGTCGTAGGGCGGGGGCTTGCCCCCGCCGAGATCAGGCTGACCGCCTGTGGCCGTGTGGCGGAGGAAGAACTGCTGGCTCTGATGGAGCGTTACCCCATGATCCGCCTGGATAAGTATGTTATCATGCCCAACCATATCCATATGCTGCTTCGAATCACCCAGGAGACGGCGGAGGCAAGCCCCCGCCCTACCTTGATGCAGGCAATGGCCGCATGGAAGTCTCTTTCCACCAGAAGGTGGAATAGGATGACGGGAAACGCCGGAGAGAAGCTGTGGCAGCAGGGCTACTATGAACACATCATCCGGGATGACAATGACTTTATGGCCCACTGGACCTACATCGACCAGAACCCCGCCAGATGGAGCGAGGATGAATATTTTGGAGGTACACCGTGAACGAAAGCGGAAAGAAAAAAAGCGACGGGCTGTTTATCGCCGGCGGCATCGCCCTGATCGCCGTGCTGGTCATCGCCATCAAGCTGATATTCGCCTGGCTGGGGGCGGCGGTCCCACCGGAGCGGCTGAATCCGGACCTGGCGCAGAGTCAGGGGGTGACAGAGCAGATGGAAACAGACGCCCCGGCTTTCTGCCCGTTCTGCGGAGAAACGCTCCACGACAGCTTCCGTTGGGGGCAGTTCTGTCCCTGGTGCGGGGAGAAGATAGAGCGGTGATATGAGAAAGCTGAAGTGCCTGCGATGCGGCCGGAGCATGAGCCGCATCAAGAGGGAACACCTGTTTATGGGCCAAATTGGGTGACAGTGGGGAGATGCATACTATCACCCAGCAGTGGGCTGGATGTGGATGTTTACTGCTGCCCGGACTGCGGGAAACTGGAATTTTACCGGGGAGAAAAGGACCGGGACAAGCGGGTGGCCGGACAGTCCATAGCCCAGGTAAAATGTTCCAGGTGCGGAGGCCGCTATGACCTGGACAGCTGCAAGTGCCCCTTCTGCGGAGAAGAGAATGACAAGCTGTTTTAAGAAAGGAACGAATTGCCCATGGGCTTTTTTGATAAACTGAAAAAAATCAACATTTTTGCCAGTTTCGGCTCGGAGCTGACGGACGACTTCTACGACGAGCTGGAGGAGTCCCTCATCCTGGCCGATACCGGGATGGACGTGACCTTGGAGCTGGTGGAGGCGCTGCGCCGCCGGGTGCGGGAGGAGCGGATCAAGACCATGGAGGAGGCCCGCTCCGCCATGGTCCAGATCATCGCTGAGGCCGTGAACACCGGGGGTGCGGCTCTGGACCTGTCCACCACCCCCTCTGTGGTACTGTTTATTGGAGTGAATGGGGTGGGTAAGACTACCACCATCGGCAAGATCGGCCATCAGCTCCGAAAGGAGGGAAAGAAGGTCCTCTTCTGCGCCGCGGATACCTTCCGGGCCGCCGCCGCCGAGCAGCTGACCATCTGGTCCGACCGGGCTGGGGTGGATATCATCAAGCAGCACGAGGGGGCCGACCCCGCCGCCGTAGTCTTTGACGCTATGAGCGCCGCCAAGGCCAGGAAGAGCGACGTGGTGCTTGTGGACACCGCCGGGCGGCTGCACAACAAGCAGAACCTGATGAACGAGCTGAACAAGATCTCCCGGGTCATTGACCGGGAGCTGCCTGGCTGCGCCCGAGAGACTTTGCTGGTGCTGGATGCCACCACCGGTCAGAACGGTCTGATCCAGGCCAAGCAGTTTCAGGAGGCCGCCGGTATCACGGGTATCGTCCTCACCAAGCTGGACGGCACCGCCAAGGGGGGCATCGCCATCGCCATCGCCAAGGAGCTGGGTGTGCCGGTCAAGTACGCCGGTGTGGGCGAGAGTGTAGACGACTTGAAGCCCTTTAACGCCGCGGACTTTGCCCAGGCACTGATTTGAGATAGGAGCCAGATACTGGGGGGCGGGTAGATGGAGTTTAACTGGAGCCTGTTTGGCGCGTTGTTTGGGTTTGGGCTTATCGCCGCGTGGAAGCGTGATGGGTTCACCTGGAAAGATATGCGCCTGTGGGGCGAGAGGGTCACGCCCAAGCAGAGCCGGGAGAATCTGATTGGACTGGGCGTGCTGGGCGCCATCCTGCTTACCGCCGTCCTGTTTTGCCTGGTGGATTGAGAAAATTTAAGAGATCAATTTACACACTATCCAAACATTTCTGGCCTGACCTGTGGTACAATAAAGAAAAAACGTGAGAGGAAGAAATTACCATGTCCCGAATCGACGGAAGAAAAAACGATGAGCTCCGCCCGGTGGAGATCATCCCTAATATCAACAAATTTGCCGAGGGTTCCTGCCTCATCCGCTGCGGCAACACCCATGTGCTGTGCACCGCCAGCGTGGAGGACCGGCCGCCCCGCCACGTCCCCGAGGGGGAGGGATGGGTGACCGCCGAATACTCCATGCTCCCCCGTGCCAACCGGGAGCGGTCCCGCCGGGACATCTCCAAGCTGAAGCTGAACGGCCGCTCCGCCGAGATCCAGCGGCTCATCGGCCGGGCCCTGCGCTCGGTAGTGGACATGAAAAAGCTGGGCCCCTGGAACATCACCATCGACTGCGACGTGCTCCAGGGGGATGGGGGTACCCGCACCGCCTCCATTACTGGGGGCTTTGTGGCTATGATGCTGGCCTTCCGAAAAATGATAGAGGCCGGTCAGCTGGCGGAGTACCCCGTCAGCGGCTATGTGGCCGCCGTGTCCGCCGGTATCGTGGATGATGTGCCCCTGCTGGATCTGTGCTATGAAGAGGATTCCTCCGCTATGGTGGATCTGAACTGCGTTATGGACGACCAGGGCCGCCTCATCGAGATCCAGGGAACTGGGGAGGAGCGTCCCTTTACCCTGGATGAGCAGCGGCAGCTGGTGGAGCTGTGTGAGAAGGGCATCCTGCGGCTCCAGGCCCTTCAAAAAGAGATATTGGGTCTATAAAAGACGGGAGGGAAGGACATGAAACTGGTGCTGGCCAGCAAAAATAAAAAGAAGCTGGTGGAGATGAACGATATCCTGTCCCAGCTTGGAATCGAGGTCTGCTCCGAGGCTGAGGCGGGGGTGGATGTGGAGGTGGAGGAGACTGGAACTACCTTTGAGGAGAACTCTCTGCTCAAGGCCAGGGCTGTTATGGAGGCCAGCGGCCTGCCCGCCATCGCCGACGACTCCGGCCTGTGTGTGGATGCGCTGGGTGGGGCGCCCGGCGTGTACTCTGCCCGTTATGGGGGCGAGGGACTGGACGACATTCAGCGGTACCGCCTGCTGTTGGAGAACATGAGGGGGCAGATGCCCCGGACAGCTCGCTTTGTCAGCGTCATCACCTGCTGTTTCCCCAACGGAGATGTGATTTCCGCACGGGGAGAGTGCCCCGGCACCATCGCCTTCGCCCCCATGGGGGAGGGCGGCTTCGGCTATGATCCGGTGTTTTTCGTTCCCACGCTGAAAAAGACCTTCGCCCAGCTTACCGCCGAGGAGAAGAATGCCATCTCCCACCGGGGAAAGGCGCTGGAGGCATTTCAGGTCAAACTGAAGGAGTACCTGTCCAAATGACAGAAATCAAAAGATAGGAGATTGTAACATAATATGGCAGAACTGACAAGCAAGCAGCGGGCCCAGCTGAGGGGGCTGGCCAACAGCATCGATACCATCCTCATCGTGGGCAAGGACGGCATTGGGGACAACCTGGTGAAGCAGGCCAACGACGCCCTGGAGGCCCGGGAGCTTATCAAGGGCCGTGTGCTGGAAAACTCCATGCTCTCCCCCCGGGAGGCAGCCGAGCAGTTGGCCCCCCTGACCCGGAGCGAGGTCGTCCAGGTCATCGGAACAAAATTTGTTCTCTATCGTCCAAGCCATAATAAAGAGAAAAAGGACAGAATCGTGCTGGTGACGGACAAGAAACAGAGGTAATCAATTTTATTCCTGCCAGCCGCTGACGCTTGGCGTGTTCTGGGCGGCGATGGGCTGTGGGCCGAGCTTCAGCCCCATCCTTCGGCCCAATTTGACAAAGCGGGGCTGCCCCTTTTTGGGGCCGTCCACCCTGATAAAAGTGAGAGAGGTGTCTGGCATGAAGATCGGAATCTACGGCGGGACCTTCAATCCCCCCCATCTGGGACACCTGGCCGCGGCAAAGACGGCCATTGAGGTGCTTGGCCTGGACCGGCTGCTGCTGATCCCGGCGGCGATCCCGCCCCACAAGGTCCTGCCCGAGGGTACGCCCCCGCCGGAGCACCGTCTGTCCATGGCGGAGAAAATGGCGGACGCGCTGCTGCGGCCCAAGGTGGTCCAGGTGTCCACACTGGAGCTGGAGCGGGAGGGCAAGAGCTACACCTCTGACACGCTGGAGGAGCTCCATCGTCAGTATCCGGAGGCGGAGCTGTGGCTGCTCATGGGAACGGATATGTTCCTGACGCTCCACCTGTGGCATGATCCCGATTCCATTTTGAGACTGGCCGGGGTGTGCGCCTTTGGCCGTACTGAACAGGACGGGGAGGAGCTCTTTGCCCCACAGCGGGACTTCCTCTGTGAGAGATATGGCGCAAAAGTGACCACCATCACTCTGCCCGGTCTGGTTGACATCTCCTCCACCCGCCTGCGGAAGCTGCTGGGCCAGGGGGAGGGGAGAGAGTACCTACTCCCCGCTGTCTATGGGCACATTCTGATGAATGGGCTCTATGGTACCCACGCCGACCTGAAACATCTGGACATTCCAGAGCTGCGGGCCTGCTCCTGCTCCATGGTCCGACAGAAGCGGGTGGCCCACATCCGCGGCACTGAGGAGGAGGCGGTCCGTCTGGCACGGCGCTGGGGGGCCGACCAGACGCTGGCCCGACGGGCAGGCATCTTACATGACTGCACCAAGTATTTAAACCTGGAGGAGCAGTTGGCCCTGTGTGAGAAATACGGGGTCGCGCTGGACGAGCTGGAGCGGTCAGCGGTCAAACTGCTTCACTCCAAGACCGGGGCGTGTATCGCCAAGGCGGTTTTTGGGGAACCTGATGAGGTGTACTCGGCCATCTTCTGGCATACGACAGCCAAGGAAAACATGACGACACTGGAAAAGATCCTGTATGTGGCTGATTACATAGAGCCCAACCGGGATTTTGAAGGGGTGGAGCGCCTGCGGTCGCTGGCCTATCAGGATCTGGACAAGGCCCTTCTCCTGGGGGTGGAGACTACCATTCAGGAGATGGAAGAGAGAAAGCTGCCTGTCCACAGCAGGACGTTCAAGGCCCGGGACTGGCTGAGGTCCCACGGAGTAACGATAGAGGAAGGAACCGAATGAGCGAACACACCAGAAGACACGGAAAACGACAGGTCCAGACCGAGCGCGCTTCCTTGGGGGAATATTGGGCGCGGTACCGGGCTTGGGTCCATGGGATGAGCCGGGGAGAGAAGATCCGCTACCGCGCCTTACAGACCGCGGTGTTCCTCTCCATCCTGATCATTGTGGGCTATCTGATTCTAAGCGCCTGGATCAAGCTGCCCGATACGTCGGACCTGCCCGGCCAGACCACAGGAGGACAGACTCAGGGAGACACCTCTGATTTGAGTTATGACGGGGCGGAACTGCCCCAGGTGGCCATGAGCGGCCGAAGAGAGGGAGTGTATACCTTCCTGGTAGCTGGCTTAGACCAGGTGAGCAATTCCACAGACACAATGCTGCTGGCGACCTATGACACTAAGAATAAGACTATCGATGCCATCAGCCTGCTCCGGGACACGATGATCAACACCAGCGCCACAAGGGGCGCACAGAAGCGGCTCAATGTGGTGTACACCCGGAATCGGGGGTCCAGCGACCTGCCAGAGAAGGAGCGGGTGGAAAAGGGAATGACCGCCTTGAAGCAGGAGGTGAGCCACCTTACTGGAATCTACCCGGACTTCTATGTCCTGGTGGAGTGGGAGGCTGTCGGGGAACTGGTGGACGCCATTGGCGGAGTCTATTTCGAGGTGCCCTTTGATATGGACTATGACGACCCAACCCCTGGCCAGGACCTGCACATCCACCAGGAGGCAGGGTACCGCCTGTTGAACGGCCAGGACGCCATGGAGGTTATCCGCTTCCGCAAAAATAACGATGGCACCCACGCCCTGGGGGACAGCGGCCGGACCGCTATCCAGCGGGACTTCCTCACAGCGGTGATCAAGGAGTGCCTCCAGCCGGATATTCTCCTCAAGCTGCCGACGCTGGCCCAGATATTCACTGAAAACGTGTCTACCGATTTAAGTGTGGGCAATATTCTGGCCTTTGCCCAACTGGCCATTGGGATGAACGTAGAAGAGAACGTGACGTTTGTCTCCCTGCCTTGGACAGGCGTCAGCTATGACGGGGCATCTCTGGTGCTGGCCAATGAGAAGGAGCTGCTGCCCTTGCTCAACGACGGCCTCAATCCCTATGTGGGGGAGATCCAGTCCAGCGACCTTCAGCTGATGTATAAGAAGAGTGGAGGGGGCTACGGTGTGACCAACGGTACACTGTTGGACTCTAGAATGGCCAAGCCTGTAGTGGCGCAGAAGCCTCAGGAGGAAGAGAAGGAGCCCACAGAAGAGGAAGAAACGCCTGATGTTCCCCCGGTGGAGGAGCCCAGCGGAGGGGCCGAGAACCCTGGTGAGGAAACAGGGATCGGTCAGGAAGGTGACTCTTCTCAGGGAGAAGGAGGAAATGGCAGTACCGGCCAGCCCCCTGACGAAGAGGGGGAAACGGGTACTGATACGCCGCCCATCGTGACCATCGACCCGGACGACGTGCTCCCCGACCCGGGGAGCGGTTCCACCAGTCAGGAGACGGAGGAGGAACCGCCGCCCTCCCAGGATATCAGGCCTTCATAGAAGGGGAGACAGCGGCTTCAAGCAACAATATATAAGTAGAAAGGGGAAAGAAGATTGACTTCTTATGAGATGGCCATCGCGCTGGCCAAGGCCCTGGACGGGAAAAAGGGGCAGGATATCAAGGTGCTCAAGACCGAGGAGCTGACCACGCTGGCGGATTACTTCGTGCTGTGTACCGCCACCTCCAGCACCCAGGTGAAAGCGATGTCAGACGCCTGTGAGGAGGCCATGGAGAAAAATGGCGAGCAGGTCCACCACATTGAGGGACACCGGGGCGGCACCTGGCTGCTGATGGATTTCTCATCCGTTGTGGTCCATGTGTTTACCGACGAAGCTCGAAAGTTTTATGACCTGGAGCGGCTGTGGGGCGACGCTCAGGAGATAGACTTGGCACAGGCGCTAAAGTCGGAATAAATGTATAAAACAGAGGGGTGTTCCGGTCGTTATATCCGGAACGCCCCTCTTGAATTTCCTCTTGACGGAAGGGAAAAGACTTCCTAGAATAAAACGGACAGGGAAAAGAGGAGATGGGATAAGCATGGAACTAAGCCTGATGCTGATGGAGCAGATATTGGCCATGGTGCTCATGGCCGCCGCTGGCTTTTTGGCCGCCAAAGCGGGGGTCCTGACTGGGGACCAGAGTCGGGTGCTCTCCAAGGCGGTGCTCTATATTGCCCTGCCCTGTACCTTGGTGAATGCTTTTCAGACAGACTATGATCCAAATATCCTGGGGGCGTTTTTAGTGACGCTGGCCATCGCGGTTCTGATACATGGAATATTTTGGCTTGTCTGCTGGCTGTTAGATAGGACTGGGCGCCAGCTTACCCCAGCAGAAAAGGCCTCGGTCATATACAGCAACGCCGGAAACCTGATTATTCCCATTGTATTGAATACGCTGGGGCAGGAATATGTCATTTATACCTGCTCCTACATGGCCTTTCAGGGATTCTTAGTCTGGACCCATGGGCAGAAGCTTATGGGGGGCGAAGGCCGGCTCACACTAAAAAAAGTGGTGAAAAACCCCTGCCTCTGTGCCATACTGATGGGCATGGCACTGTTTTTCTTACATATCCGCCTGCCTGGTGTGTTGGGTACCGCTGTTTCCTCTATGGGGAGCTGTGTGGGCCCCCTATCTATGGTGGTGGTGGGTGTTCTGCTGGCGGAAACAGACTTGAAGGCCGCTTTTTCCTCGCAGGGGATATACCGGGTCGTTTTCCTAAGGTTGATCATTCTGCCATTGCTGGTAGTGGCTCTATTGTGGGGAGTAGAGCGGGTCTGGGGACATAGCCAGATCCTACTGGTCAGCCTGCTGTGCGCGATAGGTCCGGCAGCCGCTACGTTGACCCAGATGGCCCAGCTCTATAAGAGCGCGGAGAGCCGGTACACCTCCTCTATAAACGTGGTGACCTCGGTATTGTGTGCCGCCACTATGCCGCCGATGATCGTTTTATTCCAAATGCTGACAACGTAAGAAGCTGCCTCCGATTTTTAATCAGAGGCAGCTTCTTATTTCCCTCGGATAACAGTCAAAGCCTGACGGCAGTTGACCACCTGGTTGACCAGCTGGTCGCCGCCATACTCCCCGTCAATGGTCCAGGGAATGGGCTGGTCAGAGGAAAAGGTAAGCTGGGAAGCCTGGAAATGGATGCGGGAGCCGGCCCCCACCGGATTCTGAGCGAACAGAGTCTGGAAGCCATCGGTGACATCGGCCAGACTGACCGGCTTTTTGACCAGATCTACCTCGAACAGTCCGTCATCCAGCTCTACGTCCTGTTGAGGCAGCTTGATGCCGCCGATGGACAGGGCGTTGCGCACCATGCCGAAGTAAAAGTCATCCTCCAGAACCTGACCATCGTATTCTACTTTAAGATGGTAGGGGGAGATGGTGGGCAGAGAGGCAATGCCCTCTACCACATAGGCCAGATGGCCAAATGTGTTTTTCAGATCCTGGGGAGTGGCGTAGGCCACATGGGTAAACGCGCCGAAGGCGGCCACATAGACGAAGGGCTGCCCATTGAGTTTTCCAATGTCAATGTGAAAGGGCTCGCCTTCGCCGGCGGCGACGGCAGCGGATTTAATCGGGGAGCGGGGGAGATTTAGGGTGGTAGCGCAGTCATTGGTGGAGCCGGAAGGAATATATCCCAGCATGGGTGGGGCGGACAACTCCATCAGCCCGGTTACAGTTTCGCTTAAAGTGCCATCGCCGCCGGCACATACCACCCGTTGGAAACGGGGACCCAGCTCTTTGGCGGCTCGGACAGCGTCCCCCTTGCACTGGGTGGGGTAGACAGTGACCAGCCACCCAGCCTTGGTAAAGACGTCTAAGACCGGAGAAAGACTGCCGGGCAGCTGTCCTTTCCCGGATGTGGGGTTATAGATCAAGAGAGCTTCCTTCAAAACGATCCCTCCTTGCCTGTCAGATTTTATAGGAAAACAGCCTGGGCTTGGTGGACCAGCCTGATTAATATTAATAGTAGTATTATTATAGAAAGAGAAAAGAAAAAATCAAGAGAGATGTTGTAAATCTTTACATAAAATTAAGGCGCAAAAATAGAGGTTTCTTGTGCCACACTGGGGCTTGCGCCCATGGGGCAAAACGGTTAAAATACCTAAGATAGTATGTCGTAACGAGGTGGATTAACGACGATGGACCGAAAAACGTTAAAAGCGGCTTTCCCCGCCACGGTACCGGTGTTGATGGGGTATCTGGCTATCGGGATGGCCTTCGGGCTGATGCTCCAGTCAGAGGGCTATGGCGTAGGCTGGGCCATTCTGATGAGCATGACCATATACGCAGGCTCTGGGCAGTATTTGGGGGTTTCCCTGTTGGCTACGGGGGCGACTCTAGGCCAGACGGCCTTTCTGACTCTGATGGTCAATTTCCGGCATCTGGTCTATGGCCTGTCCATGCTGGAGAAATTTCGGGGCATGGGCCGCCGGAAGCTTTATATGATTTTTTCCCTGACGGATGAGACCTATGCGTTGCTTAGTTCGGCCAAGGTGCCCCAGGGGGTGAAGGAGCACGATTACTACTTTGCTGTCGCCCTGCTGGACCAGAGCTACTGGGTGCTGGGTTCTGTGATCGGCTCTCTGTTGGGGGCCGCGCTGGGCTTTGACACCACGGGAGTGGATTTTGCCATGACCGCCCTATTCCTGGTCATCGCCGTGGGCCAATGGAGGACCGCCGGCAGCCATCTGCCTGCTCTGCTGGGCGGAGCGGCCACTCTGGTCAGCCTGCTGGCTGTGGGGGCGGAGGAGATGCTGCTGCCTGCCTTGGGAATTATGGTGGCCGTCCTGGTGCTTCTCCGTCCCACTCTGGAGGAGCAGGGGCGGAGAAGGCCTGCTGCGGTGAGAGAGGAGGGGGCCCGATGACCACGATGACAACGGGACAGGCCCTGGCCGCCATCGCGGTGATGGCGGTGGTCACCTTTTTGACCAGGGCTCTGCCCTTCCTCCTGTTTGACCGGGGAGGAGAGCCTCCAAAGGTGGTGCTCTATCTGGGGCGGGTGTTACCCCCGGCAGTCATCGCCATGCTCATCGTATATTGTTTGAAGGGAGTATCCTTTGCCACACCAGCGGGCTGGGTCCCCGCCCTGCTGGCCAGCGCCGCGGCAGTGCTCCTCCATCTGTGGAAGGGGAATGACCTGCTGTCCATTTTTGGGGCGACGGTGCTGTATATGGTGCTGGTGCAGGGCGTGTTCAACTGATGTTGACGATGTGAGGAACGAGAGGAAACGATATGAGAGAGACAGAAGAACTGGCCCATTTGGACCGGGAGATAGAGCGGCTGCTCCGCCGGCGCCTGGAACTGGTGGCCGGGCCGGAATCTGGGAGTACCGGCTACGACCAGTGCAGGCGGGCTATGGAGGCCGCCCGCTGCCCGGTATCCCAGCCCAGAGTGGTCTATCAGGGAGTAGCCGGAGCGTACAGCGAGATGGCCGCCCTCACCTTCTTTGGGAAGGAGGCCCGCTGTCAGGGGCTGGCCCGCTTTGAGGATGTCTTTGAAGCCGTCCATCGGGGGGAAGCGGACTATGCTGTCCTCCCCATCGAGAACAGCTCCACCGGCGCTATCCGCCAGGTATATGAGCTGCTGACCCAATATCAGCACTATATCATAGGGGAGGACACCGTTAGGGTGGAGCACTGTCTGATGGCACCCAGGGGAGCGAGTCTGGACACCATTACCCAGATCTACTCCCATGAGCAGGGCCTGTTCCAGAGCGACCGTTTTCTGTCCCGCCACCCGGAATGGGAACAGATCCCTTTTGGGGACACGGCGGGCAGCGCCCAGTATGTGGCCCAGACCGGAGACATTACCAAGGCCGCCATCGGCTCGGCACGGGCGGCAGAGCTCTATGGGCTGGATATCCTGTACCGGGGCACCAACCACAACAGCGGAAATACTACCCGCTTCGTAGTCACCTCCCCGGTGATGGAACTGCGCCCCGGAGCGGACAAGATCGCCGTCCTGCTTTCCGTCCCTCACCAGGTGGGAAGTTTGCAGCGTATTTTGACGGTGTTCCTGCTCCACGGGCTCAACCTGATGAAGATCGAGTCCAGACCCATGCCGGACAAGCGGTGGGAGTACCTTTTTTTCATGGAGTTCTCCGGCTCCCTTACCGGACCGGGGATGGAGGAGGCCCTGGAGGAACTGTCCCGATCCACCTCCTATCTCCGGGTACTGGGCAACTTCAAAAACAGCCTGACAGAGGGATAACGAACAAGGAGGAGAGCAGATGGCCAACACTGTGCTGATTACCGGGGCCTCACGGGGCATCGGAGCCGCCACCGCCCGGTACTTTGGAGAGCAGGGCTGGCAGGTGGCGGTCCACTACCACGAGCGGGAGGACCTTGCCCTGGAGCTGGTGCGGGAGCTGCGGGAGATGGGGACCTGTGCCGTAGCCCTGGGCGCGGATCTGGCCTGCCCGGATCAGGCCTCTGCCCTTCCTGCTCGGGCGGAAGAAGCTCTCGCCACTCTGGACGCTCTGGTGTGCGGCGCTGGGATCGCCCTGCCCCAGCAGCTCGTCACAGATACCAGCGGCGATGAATGGCGGCGCCTGATGGGGATAGATCTGGACGGCGTCTTTTATACCATACGGGGGGCCGTCCCCTCCTTTGTCCGGCGGCGGCAGGGCGCGATTGTCACCATTTCCTCCATGTGGGGAACCACGGGAGCGTCCTGTGAGGCACCCTATTCTGCCGCTAAGGCGGGGGTCATTGGTCTGACGAAGGCTCTGGCCAAGGAACTGGGGCCCTCCAACATTCGGGTCAACTGTGTGGCCCCTGGTGTTATCCGAACGGATATGAACCGGCATCTGTCCCAGGCGGATATGGATGCTCTGGCAGATCAGACACCTCTTTGCCGGACTGGTGATCCGGAGGAGGTGGCTCGGGCAATTTTCTTTCTGGCCTCCGAGCAGTCTTCCTTTGTCACGGGCCAGGTCCTGGGCGTGGATGGCGGCATGGCGGTCTAAAGAGCGGGAGGAGAGGCAGAAAAGGCTCTCCTCCCGCCTGACTTTTTATGAAAAGCATAAAAGGGCGGACCAAGCCCAGCCCCCTGACAAATAACAACAAAAAGAACCCGGTTGTCAAAGAAACAATAAGTTGCTATAATAAGAAACAAAGTGGGTATTTTTTCCCCAAAAGGGAATAAATGTCACCTACCCCCGAGAGGAGGACGGCTCCATGTCCCGACAAAAGGGCGGTTTTGGCGGCTATCGCGGCCGCAGAACGCTGACCGATATATTGAGATTGATCGCGGTCGTCCTGACCGTGTTGGTGATTTTGGTGCTGGCGGGACTATTTTTCGGTCAGAAATATATTGTCCAGACGGACCGGGGCCTTCAGTTTCAACTGCCTCAGGCCCTCCGCCCAGGGAAGGAGGAGCCCGATATTGGAGACATCAGCGTGGTGATCCAACCCTCGGATTCAGAGCGGCGGGAGGAGCCTGAGCAGGAGCCGGAGCGCGCCCTTACGGCGGCCCTTCAACTGCCCTTGTCCGCCGTGCTGGACGGCACCGCGGTCGGAAGCATGGAGGAGGCCGGAGCTAATGCCCTGATCCTACAGATGAAGGGCAGGGAGGGCCAGCTGAACTGGGTGTCCCAGCAGCCCTTGGCCGTAGCTGCCGGAGTCAGCGGGCAGGACCAGTCGGTCAACGATGCCCTGACCGCATGGAACCAGGGCGAGGTCTACACGGTGGCCAGGCTATGCTGTTTCCGGGATAATACTCTGCCCTATCAAAATAACGCAGTGGCCCTCCGGGCCAGCTACGGCAACTGGAGGGACGAGCTGGGACTGCGCTGGCTGGACCCGGCTAAGGCCGAAGGACAGGCCTATGTCGCCGGCCTGTGTGGGGAACTGGCTGCCCTGGGCTTTGACGAGATCGTGCTGGAGTGCTGGGCCTATCCCAGCCGGGGAAATCTGGATGTGATTACCGACGGCCCGGCGGGGGACAGGCAGGCTGTGACTGATTTGGCGTTGGCCTTGCTGGAGCAGATTGACGCGGAGACAGAGGGATACGATGTCAGGATCTCTTTGGTGGCGGACGGGGAACTGCTTGAGAGAACGGGCCTGGATCTCAACAGCCTCGATCAATGGGAAGGAAATATTTGGACAGTGGGAGAAGGAGAATATCTGGCAGGACTGGACGAAAATGCGGACGGCGGTCGAATCGTCCGGATTGTATCTGCGCTGGAAGGGAAAGAAGCGGGAGCGCAGGGTGTGCTCCCGGAGCCGGAACTGGGATAAACAGAAGCCGCTGGCTGCGTTATGCAGCTGGCGGCTGTTTTCCTTTCAGGGGAGGGGCTGAAAATGCAGGAATAAAGATGACGGAATTGTAAACTATCGCAAAAGAGAGAGGGAATACCCCGCAAAAGATGTGCGATAGAGGGTGAAATAAAACGAAAAATGCCGCATTATAAAAAAGGTATACGAAAGATAGATAAAATAAAGCTTGCATTCCTAAGTGATTTCACATAGAATAAAAGGTACATAATTTCATCAGGAAGCGTGGATGAAGATGAAAAGGTGGTGAGGATATGGCAGTGGAAGCCATCCAAAAGGTGACGCAGGTCGAGGCGGAGGCCGACCGCCGCAAGGAGGAGGCCATGGCCGAGAGCAAGCAAAAGCTGCTGGTGGCGCAACGAGCTGCCCAGCGGCTATTGGCGGATAGCCGGACTGAAGCAGAGAATGAGGCCCGTCAGATGCTGGTTCAGACAGAGGAAGAAGCGGCTAAGGCTACCCAGAAGGTACTGGAACAGGCCAAATTAGACTGTGAGCAGTGGAAGCGGACAGCTCGGACCCGGCTGGACCAGGCCGCCCGCGCAATCGTAGAAAAGGTTGTGAATCGCTGATGGCCATCATGAAAATGAAACGCCTGCGGTTGATCGCCATGGCGGAGGACCGGGAGACCATCCTCCGCACCCTCCAGCGCATGGGATGCGTGGAGGTCAGCGAGGCCGGGGTGGAGCCCTCGGAGGCGGGAGATGCCTCTGGGCGGGAGCTGCTCCAGCACCTGCGGGACAAAGTGTCCCGGCTGGATGCCAGTGGGCTGGAGCGGGCCCGGGAGGAGCGGGGAGAGGCGGAGCGAGCTCTGGCCACGCTGAAGCGGTATGCCCCGGAAAAAGGGAAACTGCTCCAGCCCCGGCCCGACCTAAAGGAGGGAGAGCTCTTTGACCAAGGGCGGGCCCGACAGGCCCTGGATAGGGCCCAAGAGGTCAACGAGGCAGAGCGCCGCATGGCTGCCATCCACAGCGAGCAGTCCAAGCTGCTGGCCCAAAAGGCCGCTTTGGCGCCCTGGCTGGAACTGGACCTGCCCCTGGAGACCCAGTCTACCCACCAGATTATGATCCAGCTGGGCACCCTGCCCGCCAATCGTCCCTTTGAGGAGGGGGAGCAGGCGGTTCAGGGGGCCGGAGAGCTGGTTCAGCTGACTCAGATATCGGCGGATCGGGAGCTGCGGTACTGCCTTCTAGTATGCCACACCAGCCAGGAGGAGGGCGCCCTAGAGGCGCTGAAGGCTCTGGGCTGGTCCCGTGCCAATCTGCGGGATTGGACGGGGACGGCGGCAGAAAACACGGTCCGGCTGGACCGGGAGCTGGAGGAGTTGGCCAAAGAGTTGGCCCAACTGGAGGAGAAACTGGCCTCCATGGGACACCTCCGGCCCCAGCTTCAACAGCTGGCTGACCTGGCCCAGGTGGAGAGTGACAGAGAGGAATCCCGGGGAAGGCTGCTGAATACCAGCCAGACCTTCTATCTGGAGGGCTGGGTGCCGGAGGAGAACTGGCCCCAGTTGGAAAAAGCCCTGGAGAAATATCCCTGTGCCTATGAGGCGGCCGATCCAGTGCGGGAGGAGTATCCGGATGTACCGGTGAAGCTGAAAAACAACTGGCTGACCCGGCCGTTGAGCATGGTCACAGATATGTACTCCCTGCCCGCTTACGGAACGGTGGACCCCAACCCCCTGATGGCCCCCTTCTTTATCCTGTTTTACGGGATGATGATGGCGGACATGGGGTATGGCCTGCTGATGATGGCCGTTGCCTGGGTGGTGGTGAAGCGGGCAAAGCCCGAAGGGGCGACGATGCGGCATATGTTCCCGCTGCTGGGGCTGTGCGGCGTGAGTACCTTTATCTGGGGAGCGGTGACGGGAAGCTTCTTTGGCGACTTCCTCACACAGCTGGTGGCGCTGACCACTGGAGGCCAGTTCGCCCTGCCCGCCCTATTCTCCCCGGTAGATGACGCCCTGGCGGTACTGGTAGGCTCGCTTGTGTTGGGCTTGGCTCAGATCTTTACTGGCATGGGGATCAGCATGTACCGCAAGATCAAGCGGGGGGCTGTGATGGAAGCTCTGTGCGGCGAGGGAGCCTGGTACCTGGTCTTTCTTCTGGCCGGCGTGGCCGCCCTCACCGGACAGATCAAGGCTTGTGCCATTGCCATCGTGGTCCTGCTGCTGTTGACCCAGGGCTATGGGAAGAAAGGCATAGTGGGCAAGCTGGTGGGGATCGGCGGGTCGCTATACAACAATATCACCGGCTATTTCAGCGACATCCTGTCCTATTCCCGGCTGATGGCCCTGATGCTGGCGGGGGCTGTGGTGGCCCAGGTGTTCAACACCCTCGGCTCGATCACCAATTTCCTGCCCACCTTCATCCTGATCTCTATGATCGGCAACGCCCTGAACTTCGCTCTGAATCTGCTGGGCTGCTATGTCCACGATATGCGGCTGCAGTGTCTGGAGTACTTCAAATACTACTACGAGGACGGGGGTAAACCCTTCCGTCCCCTGGAGTTCAAGACGAAATACTATCACATCGTCAAAGAATGAGAATAAGGAGGAAACAACAATGAGTTTTCTGGAATCTTTCGGCGGTTTGGCCCTGGCCCTTCTGGGCGCCAGCCTTGCGGTGGGATTGAGCTGCGTGGGCTCCGCCAAGGGCACCGGTATCGCCGGTGAAGCGGGTACCGGCCTTCTTAGCGAGGACCCCAGCAAGTCCGGTAAGGTCATGGTGCTCCAGCTGCTCCCCGGTACCCAGGGGCTGTACGGCATGGCCGTGTTCTTTGTGGCCCTGATCCGCATGGGCTTTATGGGCAACGCTCTGGCGGTGAGCGAGGCGATGTCCGTCCAACTAGGCCTGCAATTTTTCTCCGCCTGTATGCCTATGGCGATCGGCGGCCTGCTGTCCGCTATCGCCCAGGGCCGCGTGGCTGCCGGTTCTATCAATATCCTGGCCAAGAAGCCGGATGACTGGTCCAAGGGCCTGATCCTGTGCGGTATCGTGGAGTTCTACGCCATTTTGTCCCTGTTGTGCTCTATGATTATGCTGTTCTCCCTGAGCGTGCCGCTTTAATTTCCACCGAGAGGGGACGAACATATGGAAGGAATCGAAAAGATCACGGCCAAGATCATTCAGGACTCTGAGGCGGAAGTGACCCGCATTCTGGAGGAAACGGAGCGAAAGGCCCGCTCCATCGGCGAGGAGGCCCAGGCCCAGGCCGACCGAGAGCGGGAGGAGATTTTGGCCCGTGGCCGCCGGACCGCCGACGAGCGGCTGGAGCGTCTGAA
Source organism: Flintibacter sp. P01028 (assembly GCF_041925235.1). NCBI lineage: Bacteria > Bacillati > Bacillota > Clostridia > Eubacteriales > Flintibacter > Flintibacter sp. P01028. Next base: position 378,732 of record NZ_JBHEVC010000001.1, on the reverse strand, counting down.
ATCCGCCGCCCAGATGGAGCGGCGCAAGCTGGAGCTGGCCGCCAAGCAGGAGGTGCTGGCCGAGGCATTTGACCTGGCCCTGGAGAAGCTGTGCACCATGCCTGAGCAGGAGTATGTGGCGCTGTTGACCAAGCTGGCCCTGGAGGCGTCTTCCACTGGCCGGGAGCAGCTCATCTTCTCCCCCCAGGACCGCAGTCGGGTGGGCAAACAGGTGGTGGTGGCAGCCAACGAGGCCCTGGTAAAAGGGGTGGCCCCCGAACTGCCCGAAGCGATCACCGAATCCAAGGTAGGAGCCTTCCTGGGCAAGGTGGTCAACACCACTGCCGCCATGGTTACAGGTACCGGCCTGCTTACCCTGAGCGAGGAGACCCGGCCTATCAAGGGTGGCTTCATCATGGTGGACGGGGACATCGAGGTAAACTGCGCCTTTGAGACACTGGTTCGCCTCCAGCGGGAGAAGCTGGAGAAGGAAGTGGCCGGCGTGCTGTTCCCCTGAGAGTTGGGACAGAGTGAAGAGTCAGGGGGAAGAGCGGAGAAATGCCCTTTCCCGCGGGATCTTCACTCTCCACGCCCAACTCTCCACTCTCAAGTAAGGGAGGGAATATTTTGTCCCACCAGATAAAGGATATAGACTACCTGTCCATTTCTACCAGGATCCGGGCCATGGAGAACCGCCTGCTGACAAGGGAGAGGATGGACCGGATGATTGACGCCAGGGAGAACGGGGAGGCTATGAAGATCCTCACCGAGTGCGGTTACCCGGAGGATAGAGGAGGCGGGCTGGAGGGCGTGCTTGCCCAGGCCCGGGCCGATACCTTCCGAGACATCGCCGGGGCGGTACCAGATCCCCGCCTGGCGGAGATATTCCAATTGAAATATGATTATCACAACGCCAAGGTTATTCTGAAGGCCCAGGCTGTGGGCGCCGACCCAGAGCGCCTGCTGCTGGCCGGTGGGCGGTATGACCCCAGAGAGCTGCTGGAGGGATGGCGGCGAGAGGAGCTCCAGGGCTGTTCAGAGGAGTTCCAGCGGGCTATGGCCCAAGCATGGACCCTTCTAAGGGAGAGCCGGGATCCCCAGCAGGCCGATCTGCTTCTGGACCGAAGCTGCTATCAGGAGATGGAACGACTGGCCAAGGCGCTGGGCAGCCCCTTCCTCCTGGGCTATGTCCGGCTGAGTGTGGATGTGGCCAATCTTCGGACCGCTGTCCGGGCGGCCCGAATGGGCAAAGAGGGAGACTTCCTGCGCCGGGTGCTGCTGCCAGGAGGAAATGTGTCTCAGCAGACAGTAGCTTCCGCCCGGGCAGACACACTGGGCGAGGTGTTCCAGTCGGGACCCCTGGCCCAGGCCGCCCAGCTGGGGGTCAAGGTAGCCCAGCCCGGTGGAGGCTCTCTGACCGCCTTTGAAAAGGCCTGTGACGATGCGCTTACAGCCTATTTGGCCGCCGCCCGTATGGTCCCCTTTGGGGAGCAGACGGTCATCGGCTACCTCTATGCCAAGGAGCTGGAGTTTACGGCAGTCCGCACCATCTTTGCCGGGCGGGCAGCTGGACTGGACGGAGATACCATCCGGGCCCGGCTTCGGCAGACCTATGTATAAGGGGGGTGGCTGGAGATGTATAAGATCGCGGTGATGGGCGACGTAGACAGCGTCCTGGGCTTTAAGGCCCTGGGGCTGGATGTATACCCTGTGGCTGGCCCGGAGGAGGGGCACGAGACGCTCCACCGGCTGGCCAGGGAGAATTACGCCATTATCTATATGACCGAGCAGCTGGCCGCCAAACTGACGACTGACATCGCGCGGTATAAGGACGCGCTGACCCCGGCGATCATTTTAATTCCCGGAAAGGAGGGTCCCCTGGGTATCGGCATGGCCAATATTAAGACCGCGGTAGAGCGGGCTGTGGGCGCTGATATCCTATGACGGACCAGGGAGAGGTCCTCCGTCTTGCCTCGCTGGAGGAGGCACCGCGGCTTTTCCAGCTGATCCTCCAACGGATCACCTGGCTGGAGGAGCGGGGGATACGTCAGTGGGAGCGGGATGACTATCTTACCTATTACCCCTTGACCTATTTCCAGGAGCGGGCCCGAAATGGGGAGCTCTATGGCCTGTGGAGGCCCGACGGGGCGCCCAATGTGGTGGCGGTGCTGCTGGAAGAGGATGATCGCTGGCCTGCTGGTGGGTCCGCGCTCTATATCCATAACCTGGCCGCAAACCCGGATGCCCCAGGCGCCGGGGAGCGGATGCTAAGGCAGTGTATGGCACTGGCCAAAGCCATGGGGAAGGACTATCTGCGTCTGGACTGTGGACGGAACAATCCAGCGCTGAATGACTACTATGAACGACTTGGCTTCTCCTATGTGGGCCCAATGGAAGTGGGCAGCTACCAGGGTAACCTGCGGCAGCGCCCCCTCCTTTGAAGGCCAGTGGAACAGAGCCAGAAGAAAGAAGGTTTAGCCTATGGGAAAGATCGTCAAGGTCTCCGGCCCGCTGGTGGTGGCCACTGGTATGGAGGAGGCCAATATGGCCGACGTGGTCCGTGTGGGCGAACAGCGCCTCATCGGCGAGATCCTCACCATGACTGGAGACTCTGCCTCCATTCAAGTCTATGAGGAGACCTCCGGACTGGGCCCTGGGGCCGAGGTGGTCACCACCGGCGCCCCCCTGTCTGTGGAGCTGGGCCCCGGTCTGGTGGAAAATATTTACGACGGCATCCAGCGCCCTCTGGAGGAAATCATGAAAAAGGTCCAGGGGAACAACCTGCCCCGCGGTGTGGAGGTCCCTGCCCTGGATCGGGAAAAGAAGTGGGACTTTGTCCCCACAGTCCAACCGGGGGCCCAGGTGGTGGGCGGTGATGTCATCGGCACTGTCCAGGAGACGTCCTCTATCCTCCATAAGATCATGATCCCCCCGAAAATGAAGGGGAAAATCCTGTCCATTCAGTCCGGCGCCTTCACCGTTACGGAGACGGTGGCTGTTCTGGAGCGGGAGGACGGCTCCCAGGTGGAGCTGCCTATGATGCAAAAATGGCCCGTCCGTGTGGGCCGGCCCTATAAGCGTAAGTATCCCCCCGTCATTCCCCTCCAATCTGGCCAGCGTATTGTAGATACCTTCTTCCCTGTGGCCAAGGGGGGCACCGCCGCCATCCCCGGCCCATTTGGTTCTGGTAAAACGGTGATGCAGCACGCCCTGGCCAAGTGGTCCGATGTGGACTTGGTGGTCTATATCGGCTGCGGCGAGCGGGGCAACGAGATGACCGACGTGCTCCGGGAGTTTCCCGAACTGGTGGACCCCCGCACTGGAGAGTCCCTGATGAAGCGGACTGTCCTCATCGCCAACACCTCTGATATGCCGGTGGCCGCCCGTGAGGCGTCTATTTATACTGGTATCACTATCGCAGAATACTTCCGGGATATGGGCTACGCCGTGGCCGTCATCGCTGACTCCACCTCCCGCTGGGCCGAGGCTTTGCGTGAGATGTCCGGCCGTCTGGAGGAGATGCCCGGCGAGGAGGGCTACCCAGCCTATCTGTCTTCCCGTCTGGCTCAGTTCTATGAGCGGGCCGGCTCCGTGGCCTGTCTGGGGTCCGATGGGGACCGCCGGGGCAGTCTGACCGCCGTGGGCGCCGTGTCCCCACCGGGCGGCGACCTGTCCGAGCCCGTGTCCCAGGCCACCATGCGTATCGTCAAGGTGTTCTGGGCCCTGGACTCCTCCTTGGCCTATCGCCGCCACTTCCCGGCCATCAACTGGTTGACCTCCCACTCCCTGTATCTGGATTCCCTGAAGCCCTGGTATGACGAAAACCTGGGCAAGGAGTTCCTGCAGAACCGGGAATGGGCCATGGCCATCCTCCAGGAAGAGGCCAGCCTGAACGAGATCGTCCAGCTGGTGGGCAAGGACTCTCTGTCCCCCAAGGACCAGATCACTTTGGAGACTGCCAAGATGATCCGGGAGGACTTCCTCCAGCAGAACTCCTTCGCGGACATCGACTCCTACTCGGAGTATGACCGCCAGGCCCGCCTGCTGGCTATGATCCACCAGTACGACCAGGAGTGCCGGGGCGCGTCAGAGCGGGGAGGCGATTTGAACGCTCTGTTCTCCATCCCCGCACGGGAAAAGATCGGCCGGGCCAAGTCCGTCCCCGCTGATCTGTATAAAGACTCCTACGCCAACCTGTTGGTGGAGATGGAGGAAGAGATCAGCGCCATTGCCGAGAAGGGAGAGGATGCACTGTGATCCGAGAGTATAAGACGATACAGGAGATATCCGGCCCCCTGATGGTGGTGGACCGGGTACAGGGCGTCACCTATGACGAGCTGGGAGAGATCGAACTGACCGACGGCACCGTCCGCCGCTGTCAGGTGTTGGAAGTAAACGGGAATACCGCAGTGGTCCAGCTGTTTGAAAACTCAGCCGGTATCAATCTGGCGGACTCCAAAATCAGGTTCCTGGGACACCCTCTTCAACTGGGGGTGTCCGGAGATATGCTGGGCCGGGTGTTCAACGGCATGGGGGAGCCTATTGACGGCGGCCCAGCCATCCTGGCCGACGAGTATCAGGATATCAACGGTCTGGCCATGAATCCCGCCGCCCGCAACTACCCCAATGAGTTCATTCAGACGGGTATCTCTACCATTGACGGGCTGAACACCCTGGTCCGCGGCCAAAAGCTGCCTATCTTCTCCGGGTCCGGCCTGCCTCACGCCGCTTTGGCGGCCCAAATCGCCCGGCAGGCCAAGGTGCTGGATGGGGAATCCAACTTCGCCGTGGTTTTCGCCGCCATTGGCATCACCTTTGAGGAGTCGGAGTTCTTCGTCCAGGAGTTCCGGCGTACCGGCGCCATCGACCGTACGGTGCTGTTTACCAATCTGGCCAACGACCCGGCAGTGGAGCGTATCGCCACGCCCCGCATGGCCCTGACAGCGGCGGAATATCTGGCCTTTGAGAAGAATATGCACGTACTGGTCATCATGACCGACATCACCAACTATGCCGAGGCGCTACGGGAGGTCTCCGCCGCCAAGAAGGAGGTCCCAGGCCGCCGGGGCTACCCCGGTTACCTGTATACCAACCTGGCGACCCTGTACGAGCGGGCAGGCCGCCAGCTGGGCAAGGAGGGATCCATTACCCTGATCCCTATCCTGACTATGCCGGAGGACGACAAGACCCACCCCATTCCCGACCTGACCGGCTATATTACCGAGGGGCAGATCATTCTTTCCAGGGAGCTGTACCGTAGGGGCATCAATCCCCCGGTGGACGTACTGCCATCCCTGTCCCGTCTGAAGGACAAGGGCACCGGAGCGGGCAAGACCCGGGAGGACCACTCAGGCACCATGAATCAGCTTTTTTCTGCCTACGCCACCGGAAAGGAGAACAAGGAGCTCATGTCCATCCTGGGCGAGGCGGCGTTGAGCCCCACCGACCTGCTCTATGCTAAATTTGCGGATGAATTTGAAAAGCGGTACGTTTCTCAGGGGACAGATGAGAACCGCTCGATTGAGGAGACGCTGGATCTGGGCTGGGAGCTGCTATCTATCCTGCCCCGGAGTGAGTTGAAGCGGATCAAGCCGGAGTATATCGACAAGTATTTGCCCAAGAAGGACTAAGGGGGGAGTGAAATGCCTTCCACGACCATCAATCCCACCCGTATGGAGCTCACCCGGCTCAAGGGCCGGCTAAAGACCGCCCAGCGGGGCCATAAGCTGCTCAAGGATAAGCGAGATGAGCTGATGAAGCAGTTTATGGACGTGATTCGAGAGAATCGTTCCCTGCGCCGCCGGGTGGAGGAGGGGCTTATGCGGGCCCACGGCTCCTTCACTGTGGCCGCGGCTCTGATGTCTCCAGAGATGCTGGAGCAGTCCCTGCTCTACCCCAAGCAGTCTGTGGAGCTGGATATGACCTTCCAGAACATCATGTCAGTGGACGTGCCCAAATATGAATTCCGCACCAGCAGCCAGGACCCAGGGGAGATCTATCCCTATGGCTTTGCCCAGACCAGCGGCGAGCTGGACGACGCGGTAGACGCTATGTCACAGGTGTTCCAGGATATGCTGAAGCTGGCGGAGATCGAAAAGACCTCACAGCTTTTGGCGGAGGAGATCGAGAAGACCCGCCGACGGGTCAACGCCCTGGAGTATGTGAAGATCCCGGAGATGCAGGAAAATATCAAGTATATCACCATGAAGCTGGATGAAAACGAGCGGGCCAACACCATTCGACTGATGAAGGTGAAGGATATGCTTCTGAAGGAGGCCATCGAGGATCGGAGAGCCGAGAACGCTAGAGCCGCAAAGGTTTTCAGGGCTTCAGGTGAGGCGCCGCAAGAGGTTTAAGGCGTATGTTTCCTCACTTTGTCAATGGGACAAGATAAAAAAAGAGGCACTGCCCGGAAAATCCAGGGCAGTGCCTCCTTATTATATTTAACCCACTGTTTTAGACGTATGGAGGAATGGGTCCCCTCCATCAATACCCCATATCCAGTCCGGCTTTCCTGCGGCCGCGGAACTCGGCCGCGGCAGTGAACAGCACATCGGAGGAGGAGTTAAGTGCGGTTTCACAGGAGTCCTGAATGACACCGATGATAAAGCCGATGCCGACCACCTGCATGGCTATGTCGCTGGAGATACCGAACATACTGCAGGCCATTGGGATGAGGAGCAGCGAGCCTCCCGCCACGCCGGAGGAGCCACAGGCGGCCACAGAGGAAACCAAACTCAGCAGGAGGGCAGTGGGAAAGTCCACAGAGATACCCAGCGTGTTGGCGGCGGCCAGGGTAAGGATGGTGATAGTGATGGCAGCGCCAGCCATGTTAATAGTAGCTCCCAGGGGAATGGAAACGGAGTACTTCTCCTTATCCAGACCCAAGTCTTCACACAGCTTCATATTCACCGGGATATTAGCCGCCGAGCTGCGGGTAAAGAAAGCCATGATGCCGCTGTCCTTCAGACATCGAAAGACCAGGGGATAGGGATTTTTCCGAATAGCCAGGTAGACGATGATGGGGTTGACGACCAGAGCTACCAGGAGCATACAGCCTACTAAGACCAGAATTAGCCGGCCATAATTCAGAAAGGACTCAAAGCCGGTATCGGATACGGTGGTATAGACAAGCCCTAGGATGCCGAAGGGGGCGCAGCTAATGACCCATCGGATTGCGGAGGACAGCATATTGGAGATGTCGCCCAGTACGGTCTTGGTGCCCTCGCCGGCCTCACGCATGGCTAGTCCAAAGACAACGGCCCACAGCAGCACGCCAATATAGTTTGCTTCAGCGATGGCGGAGATGGGGTTGCTTACGGCGCTGTTCAGCAGATTCTGGAGCACGTCAGCGATGCCGCCAGGGGCAGCCTGCTCGGCCTGCTCGGCCAAAATCAGAGTGGATGGAAAGAGAAAGCTGGTCACCACGGCGCACAGCGCGGCCAGAAAGGTGCCAATCAGATAAAAGACGATCACAGCGGACATGTTGCTCTTAGCTCCCTTTTTATGCTGTGAGAGGGAGTGAAGGACGAGGAAAAAGACCAGCAGAGGGGCCAGAGCCTTCAAGGCATTGACGAACAGAGTGCCCAGGATACCGATGACGGAGGCCTGAGGCAGGAGGGCGCCTAGAGCGGCGCCCAGAATAAGTCCCACGATGATCCGTTTGACTAGGCTGATATGGTTCCACTTGTGTAAGAGTTCCATACTTCCGATTCCTTTCTTTGGTGAAGTAAAGGGGAGCGTAACCCTTTACCACAGGGCTGAATAAGGGACCGCTGACCTGCCCTGAAGGGACAGTGGCTGGGCACGAAAATTCAAAAAGAAAGACACGACATATGTCGTGTCTTTCCACTTGGAGCGAGTGACGAGGCTCGAACTCGCTACCTCCACCTTGGCAAGGTGGCGCTCTACCAGATGAGCTACACTCGCAGCGACAAATGGTATTATAACAGAAAACAGAGCGATGTCAACCCCGAAATTTAAATTTTGAAAAAATATAAAAATGTCTTTGTCATGATTGGTTGACAAATTTGCAACAAAATTTAGTTGAGGAAATTATATTGCCTTTTATTCTGTTCATTGTGACCGCCAAAGGCTGCTTAGAGAATTTTCCATTTTTTGATATAATTGGCTTGCTTTTGTGTAAAGGTAAGGAAAATTTTGATGCGTTACCGCATTCATGGGAACAAGTGAGAAGCCGCCGGAAATATCCTGGAATTGACATATTATAGAGAACGTGATATAAAAAATATAATAATTGGCATGAGAAATGCAGGATTTGCCGCTGGGTACAGCAGAATATTTTTGGGATTGAGCCAGAAGCATGGAGAAGTAGGATATGGTACAGTATTTAGAAAAAATCGAAAAGAACAAAAGCTACAGCACGAAAATCTATCAGCAGATCAAATCGCTGATCATTACAGGCAAGCTGAAAGCGGGAAGCAACGTCAACGAACGGGAATTTGCCTCCATGCTGGGGGTGAGCCGGACGCCGCTGCGAGATGCGCTGACCCTTTTGGAGAAGGAAGGCTGGGTGGAGCAGAACGGAAAAATACGCATGGTTGCTCCTCTGTTGTGGCGGAACATTCTGGAACTGCTGGAGATTCGGGAGCCCATCGACATGCTCGGCTTTGAGCTGGCCTTTTATAAATATACACCGGAGGACTTTGCCCACCTGCATGGCATCCTCCAGGAGATGATGGACGTTACCAAGCAGGATCACGGTTCCTATTACAGCATCATGGCGCTGGATACCAGCTTTCACCGCTATATCAATCGAAAATCCGGGAATAGCATCTTATTTACCTTTTCGGAGGAGATCAACGAAAAGGTGACCCGAGCTTCTATCCTTAGCATGAAATACAGTGGAAAGGACGGCAATGCTTTTGCTCAGGAGCACCTTGCCATTCTGAAGTGCATGGAGAGCGGGGACTATGAAAATGCGTGCCGGTACCTGTCGGAACACTACAGCGCATGGAGGCAGCGAATGCTCTCGCTGCCGGGACACCTTGGCTTTGATCCGGCGAATCTGGATACCAAGCTTCAAGAGGAGTTCGTTACAATAGACAAATAATATCGATAATATTTGGATAATATAGAAAATTCGCATGATTTGGGTTGACTTTTTGGTGTACTTGATGTATAAATAGATTGCTATTTTTGGTATGCCAAACGCCAAATGCCAAATACCAAGTGCCAAGATAAGCAGAAATTGGATTAGATGGTGTAGGGGAAAGAAATGTTTCCGCCATCATAATTAATGTAAGAAAGGAGAATCAAAAATGAAACTAAAAAGGAACCTTGCATCCCTGCTTTCTGCCGTCTTGTTGCTCCCAGTGCTGGCCGGTTGCGGAAGCGGGGACTCCGGCAGCAACAACGAGCCCCGGGTATTAAAATTTACCGATCAGAACTCCGCATCCTCCGATGCCGGCATCTGGGAACAGCTTTTTGCCGACAAGGTATATGAGTACACAAAAGGCGAGCTGGAAGTTCAATGCTACTTTGACAACACCCTGTGCGGCTACGATATGCAGCCGCTCCAAGCTGGCATTGTGGACTTCATTCAGTATGTTCCCTCCTCTGCTGGCGACCTGGATCCCAGGCTGGGAGCCTTTGACGCCCCCTATGTCTATCGGGACGCGGCGCACCAGGAGGCGGTGTTCAACCCCTTCACCTCTGAGCCCCTGCGGGCCATTAACGAGGCACTGGAGGACGACCATGTCATGCTCCTCACCGCCTTCAACTCTGGCGACCGCCAACTGACCTGCAACTTCCCCATTTACGACCTGAGTGATATGAAGGGTGCCAAAATCCGCGTGGTCGCCTCCGACCTCTATCAGGTGCTGTTTGCCAACGCCTTCGGTGCGGCCGCTACGCCAATGGCCTTCAGTGAAGTGGCGACCGCCCTGATTACCAATGTCATTGACGGACAGGAGAATCCTTACTCCACCCTGGTGAGCTCCGCCCTGTATGAGGTTCAGGCCTACTGCATGGAGACCCGCCACCTGCCCACAAACCTGGGTCTGTGGATCAACCGTGAAACCTTTGACAGCCTGACTGAGGATCAGCAACAGGCCGTGATGCAGGCTGCGGTAGATGCCACCCACGAGATGAATCAGCGCATCGTGGAAAAGGAAGAGGGCTACAAACAGATCTGCATCGATGGCGGCATGACGGTCATCACCGAGGAGAACGGTCTGGACTTGGCTAGCTTCCATGAGGCCGCTGAGACAGTCTACGACTATTTTTCCGACGACTGGGGTGACATGATTGAACTGATTCAGAACGTCGAGAGCGAGTAGACGATTCTTCATCCGCACGTCCGTCGGGCATTCCCTGCTAATTTGTACGAAAGGAGATATTGCCATGTCTGCTTTGGGAAAAATCTGGGACGGGTTCCGCAGCCTTGTTAATTCTGTCTGTGGGATCTTCCTTATCGTCGTCATCGCGGCGCTTGACATTCAAGTTCTCTGCCGGTCTTTTCTGGGCTTTTCCACTACATGGAGCGAGGAAGTGGCTATGATGTGCTTTACCGGCCTGATCTTCTGCTATCTTGCTCAGGCGGAGAAGGAGGAGGCGCACCTGCAACTGGAGATTATCTATCAGATCTGGCCCAGAACTAAATTTTGGCTAATGGTAATCGGCAAGGTGATCTGCTGCATGTACTGCGCTTTTGTCATCTACAGCGAATACCTTCTGATTCCGCCCATTTCAAAGCTGACTACCGCTGCCACTCACATTCCCATCGTTGCGATTCATGCGCTGATCGTTCTGGGATCCGCCATGTGGATTATCCAGAATCTAATTAGTATTTCTGCCCTGATCAAAGAGAGGAGGGCTGAGAGAGCGTGAACATGCTGTTGCTGTTGCTTGGCTTTGTGGCCTTGCTGGGGGTCGGCGCCCCCATCGTGGTGGCTATGGGTCTGCCTGCCATCGCATACTATATCCTGACCGACACGTCGCTGGCACTGGTGGGCTACTCTTTTTATCAGTCCTGTATGTCCTTTTCCCTGCTGGCGGTTCCAGCCTTCATCCTTATGGGCAATCTGGTCAGCGAGCTGGGAGAGACCACCCGCGGCTTTGACTTTGCCCGGGCGCTGGCAAAGGGAAAACGGGGTTACTCCTCCCGCGTAGCGGTTGTGTTGAGCCTAATCTTTGCTGGTATGTCCGGCGCGGCCATCGCTGGTGTGTGCGGCTTGGGCCCTATCTTCGTGGATTCTATGGAGGAGGAGGGCTACGAGCGGGAATACGGCGCGGCGCTGACTATCGCGTCTTCCACCGTAGGTCCCATTTTCCCGCCCAGCATTCCACTGGTGCTTTACGCCACTGTGGCTCAGATTTCCAGCGTGAAATCCCTTCTGGGCGGCGTAGTTCCCGCCATTGTGATGTCTGCCAGCCTGTTTATCTATGTCCTACTGGTGGACAAGAGAAAGCTGGTCAACCCGCCCAAGCCTTCCGTCACGAAGAAGGACGAGCGGCCGCTGGGGATCCTGTTCCTGCGTGCCCTTCCCATCATGATGGCTCCCATTCTGATTCTGATTACTATGCTCTCCGGTATATTCAGCCCCGGCGAGACCGGCGGTATGGCGGTCTTGTATATGCTGATCCTGGGCTTGTGTCATCACTCCCTCACCTGGAGAGGCTTCCTCAACTGTGTAAAGGAAACCTGCAAGTCTGTGGCATCAATTATGGTCATCATGACGGCTGGCGGCATCTTCACCAAGGCGCTGATGCTGGAGCAGTTGCCAGAAAAAATCATGTCCCTGATGGGCCCTATCGCCCATATGCCCATGGTGGTCATCATCATGATCAACATTATCTTGCTGATTATGGGTATGTTCATGGAGAGCAACTGTGCGCTGATCCTCACCGCTCCCATCGTATTGCAGATCACCGCCAGCTTTGGAATGGACCCCGTCTACATCGGCGTGATGATGGTTATGAACCTGATGATCGGCCTAAGCACTCCGCCTTTTGGCCTGTGCATCTATGCGGTCGCCCGGGTGGCCAACGTGCCCTCTGAAAAGGTCATCAAAAGCGTGGTACCCATGTATATCCCACTAGGCATCGCCCTGATTCTGACAACATTTTTCCCTGCTCTGTCCACCTTTGTCCCCAATACCGTGATGGCGATGCTGGGGGCATGATGGGGACGGCCGCGCCATCCCTCCCGCCTTTCCCCGAACCAGAAAACATATATCAAAAATTTGAAAAGGAGTATCACAACTATGACACAAGAAGAACTGTTTCAACTGGCACTGACCACTGACCCGGCCCAAATTGGGCACAGTGTCCAGGGCGGATATATGACCGGCATCTTCCCAATCAGCGACCACTTGAAGGTAATCGGTCCTGCCTTTACCATCCGTTTGCCCGGCACAGACAACGCCATGCTGTATTATGCGATGAAGCAGGCCCCCAAGGGCTCCGTTATCGTGATTGACCGAATGGGGGATAAGCGGATTGCCTGTCTGGGAGAGATGGTCGCCCGTTCCGCTAAGGTGCTAGGTATGGCCGGCATTGTGGTGGACGGCCCCAACACGGATACCCGCGCCATCCGCGAGATGGACTTCCCCGTCTTTTCCACGGGTCGCGCCTGCGTAACCAACACCTTTAAAGGGCTGGATGGAGAATATGGCATTCCTGTGAACTGTGGCGGCTGCGTAGTCCGCCCCGGCGACATCGTCTACGGTGACCTGGACGGTGTCGTCTGTGCCCCTGCGGACCAGTTTGAGGAGCTGGTCCTGCACGCCAAGCAGCAGGACGAGAACGAGGTTCTCTGGCGGCAGAATTTTGAGGCCGGTGGCTATGTCGACAAGTTCATCAATCTGGAAAAGCTTGTCAAGATTGGCGCCCAGGGCGCGATTGCGGACCTATGTAAGGTTGACAAGTAATCATCTGCCATGAATTGCAAGAAGGAGGCACCAGAAATGAAGCGGCAGAGCACCTTTGTCCTGGCCCAACTGGCGTCAGACGGAGATCCCACAGTCAATTTTGAGAAGGCTAAAAGGGCGGTTGCCGAGGCAAACGAGAAGTACAAGCCGGATCTGATGGTATTCCCCGAGTGTTTTATGAGCTACTTTTCAGACCACCCGCCCCGTGAGGTATCGCTGGCGACTGCCCAGCATCTGGATGGCACCTTTGTCACCGGTATGCGTGAGCTGGCCAGGCAGTACGGGCACTGGATCATCTTTGGCATGAACGAGGCGGTGGAGGACCCTGAAGATGACCGCAATTACAATACCATTGTGGTAGTGGACGACAGCGGCGAAATTGTATCCTGCTACCGCAAAACTCATCTGTATGACGCCTTTGGGTATAAGGAATCTGATAACATGAAACCAGGCGACAAATTTTTTGAGCCCATTGACACGCCGTTCGGTAGGATCGGGTTGTTTGTCTGCTATGAGGTCCGGTTCCCTGAAGTAGCCCGTTATCAGCGTTCCAGGGGCGCGGACATTATTATCATGCCAACCGCCTGGGTGCGCGGCGATCTGAAAAGCCAGCATTTCAATACATTGATCGCCGCCCGGGCGATTGAGAATACGGTCTATATGGTGGCCTGCGACAACTGCGGCCCAATGTTCATCGGGGAAAGCGTTGTTATGGACCCGATGGGCGTCACTATAGCAGCCGCTGGCGAGGAGGAAGGGCTGATGTGTGCCCATATCGACCTAGACCGTGTGGAGCGCGTGCGCGCCAAGCTTCCCGCCTATAAAGACCGCCGCCCCGAACTCTATACCATCTGACCCAACCATCCGCATACAAAGGCGGAACCTAAAGTCTTTTGATCATCGTAATATGGCCCTTTGAATATTCAGTTTGGGAAACGTGCTGCGCTAGGTTTCCCAAACTGTTTATTTTATTGGGACGAAAAATCGCAAGAAGAAGCCGAAAGGACACACTTGCTTTCCGGGCTTATGCCTGGCCTTTCTGATCATCAGCGTAGCTGATTCATTCTGAGTGAGGAGCTTACAATGGGATTTTTGACTGGCAGTTGGTTGCTACTGTCAGAGGCTTCGTGGTGCTTACCCCTGTGATGGCCCAGTCCATGAGCCCGGTTAGTACCTCCTTGTTACACACATTTAGATTCCTCGGAAATCTTCTGACTAACGATTCCGGCAGAGAGGTGTTCCTTGGAAAAGTAGTGAGTCGCCTAACCGCAACAGGGGCCAGTATGTTGCGTTCCGGTGGGCTTCTGATGCCGGATACGAGTCCTACCCGCAGTTAAATCTGGGATGAAAGAAGTACTGTTCTGTCATCGGACAGGAAAACAGCATGGATAGACCAGCCAATTAACCTTTTAATAGACACATCTGGCATAGTGTAGATGCCCAGTAAAACGAACAGTAAAAAAAGGCCCCTGATGTAGGAAAATAGACTACATCAGGGGGTATTGCTATAAGAAAACGGAATTATACACATATGCAGGAATGTTACCTGCAATAGAAGCGATGGTCCAGGCAGGGAAGACGAAACGAAAAATAAATGAACACTTTGGCTTCAAAGATAATGAATGGAGAAAAAATCAAGGAATGTCTCAGTATATTCCTGGTGACAAAACAGTAGTGAGCCGAAAATGTATTAATATGATGGAATGCCATGAGCACATGCCAAAGATTTGTACATAAGGCGAAGCAGAATGGTAACATGAGAAAAGGAAGGTACACATTCTTGATGTATCTCCCCTGCTCTTTCCCTGGTATGTCAAGTCTCATTCAATCATCGTAAATTCGTGGTAAAATAGTTGCTTTTTACTTGATGAACAGTCCCTAAATACTGTATTTATGAGATTATCAAATTTACTATATTACTATATTTGATTTTGCAATCGTTAATGGGGGACCCTCAGCGCGGCAGAATATCCTCTGGGTCCCAGAGATATCCCCTTTGCTCCATCTCCGCGCTGGACAACAGGGAGAAGCCGTGCTCGCCATATTGGGACAGGTCCAGGTGGTACTGGCTCTCCGGGAGTTGAATGACATTCCAAAAATGGGGGGCGCCGTCCAACGAGCCCTCAATCACCTGACAGGAAATATCCAGCCGGTTATAGACCATAGCGGCCGCCAGGGCGAGCCCCTGGTCGTCGGCCCCCTTCTCCAGCAGGGCATGGTAGGCGGTGGACCCACCCTCTGGATCATATCCGCCGGCGGCATGGATGGCCTGGGCGGCTGCAGGGAGTAATTCCTCCGTAGTGAAGAACTGAGATTGGAGAATCGCCGTCATTTTTTGAACGGTCTGGTCTAGAACTTCCCTGCGGTGAACCAGCTCCTGCTCGTCCAGGTGGTAGTGCAGGCTGATCTCCACCACGCGCTGACTGCCGCTGTCTGGATAGAAGGCCACCGTGGCCTCAGGGAGATCCAGGGCGGTAGCCGGCGTAGCAAAATAGGCTTCCCGGACCAGATCCAAAATGTAGGCCTCATCCCCGTCAAAATAGCTAAGGCGAAGCACAGATTCTGGAGCGAAGGACGCCAGACTCTCCTCCAGTTCGCCACGGATGGCGGCAGCCCCGGTGGCCGAAACGATGGAGGCCACCTGTTCTCTGGTACGGCGATAGATGATCTGGACCTGGGCCTCGGAGTAGGTGACGATAGAGTCCACGCTGTGTTTGATGTACTCCACGGCATAGGCGCCCAAGGGGTCCTCCTGGACCACCTCACGGCAGGCATCCTCCAGGTCCTTGGCCACATCCTCAGAGTCGATGTACAGACGGATGGTGCCGTTCTCCGCCCCGGTGCTGACCATGTAGATGAGCACATTGACCAGCTCCTGATAGCTGTCCGCCCGTAGAATGGAGGTATCCCCTTCTGTGGTAGGAGCCGCGTTGTGGGTCGTGATGTCCAGATACTCCCGGTCCAGCATGGAGGAGCACCCGGACAACAGCAGGGCGGCAGAGATGGCCAGACAGGCCAGAGATCGTTGCTTCATCAGTACACAGCCTTTCTTTGGCGGCCGGTTTTACATACCGAGCTCCTGGCCGATCAGTATGACCTCCATATGGGGATGGTTTAGGGGCGGCGCCCACAGGACAGTGAGGACCCGGCAGATTCGATCCGGGCTCTGGCAATCATAGCAGCGGTCGGCCTTCACCGCGCATGGGGTCCTTCTGCCCATACTCTGTGCCCTCTTGGGGGCCGCTACATTCCTAGCCCGCCACAGAGCGGAGTCCAAATCAGGGGCGATCTTATTGGTCCCTGCCACAAAGTAGACCTCCTGGTGTCCAAAGGCGGTAGAGGCTACTCGGTTCCCGTTTCCGTCAATGTTGATGAGCTCCCCGGTTTCTGCCACCGCGTTGACAGAGGTGAGGTACACCTGGGTGGACATGGCGTCCGTCAGGTCGCCCCCCTCCCAGTGCCAGACAACTTGGTTATGAGAGGACAGCTTGGGGTATAGCTCCATGCTTTTCAATGTCATGGAGCCGCCAAAGGCCACTGTCTTGCCGTTGATCCTGCTGTCCAGATAGTCGGCCGCCTCTTGTGGGGTATCAAAGTACCGGACGATGTAGCCCTTTTTTTCCAAATTCGCGGTCAGCTTTTTTAAATCTGTCATCGCAGTATTCCTTCCTTTTTCTATATTTCATTTGGATGATAGAGCCGGAAGCCGTGGCCCAGGACCTCATGGGCATCACAGACGATCAGGAAGGCTTCGGGGTCCAGCTCCTTTACCGTCTGTTTGATGGCCACGATCTGCCGCTGCTTGAAGGCGCACATGAGTACCTGCTTCTCCTCGCCGCTCCAGGCGCCCTGACCATGGAGGACGGTCACCCCGCGCTCCAGCTGGTGGACGAGACCGTCCAATACGGGGCTGGACTTTTCAGTAATGATATAGGCGACCTTGGCGCTGTCCATGCCATAGAGTACCTTGTCGATTACTACGGTAGACAGGTAGAGGGAGATGATGCCATACAGGGCGCTGTTCAGGCTGCGGAAGGCCAGAGCCACCGCCGCGATGACTGCCAGGTCCACCGCCATCAGCAGCCGACCCATGGGCAGGTGACCGAAGGGCAGCTTCAAGAGCCGGGCAATCAGGTCCGTGCCTCCAGTGGTGGCCCCCTGGAGCAGAATGATGCCTAGGGACAGGCCTATTAGGACACCGCCGAAGACACTGGCCAACATAGGGTCCATGGGCTGGAATGAGTGGATAGCAGCCACGATGTCCACGCCCAGGGAGGTGGCGGCCATGGCGAAGAGAGAGGACAGCAACAGACGGCCGCCCAGGTACTTCCAGCTCAGAAGAAACAGGGGGATGTTCAGCGCTATGACCGCAATACCGATTGGGATAGCCGGGACTGCAGCGTTGATGATCTGGCCGAGACCAGTGATGCCGCCTAGACTGATTTGGTTGGGGACATAGCACCAATTGAAGCCAAAAGAGAAAATGGCGGAGGCAGCGACGATCCAGAAACAGCTTTTTATCGCGGAACCAAGTCCTTTTTTACCCATTCAGATACCTCGTTTGGATTCAGATGAGCTGGATCACAGCAGCGTCAACTGCTCCTCGCCCCGGTCCTCCTCCTTGAGCAAGGCGCCGGAGACAGGCAGGGAGCGGGCACGATACCGGGCGGCATTGACGATGGCAGTGCGATCCAGCGGCAGCACTTTCTCCACCCGGTATTTGGGCTTCAGCGTCATGACATTGACGCCCTGGGTGCTCCTGGTGGTCTTGGGGTTTAGGCTGGCGGTGTGGAAGACCACACACCGCCCCTCGGTGGAGATCACCGCCGCCTCAAAGTCCTCGATGAGCAGGAAGGCAGCCACCAGGGGGGACTTGTTGGAATAGGCGCCTGTGAGCTTCTTGCGGCGGGTCTGAGTTTGATAGGCGGACAGCTCCACCCGCGCGGCCTTGCCGTTGTCGAAGAAGAACAGTAGCTGGCCGGAGTAGTCCCCTGGAATACAGGCCCAGACTGCCCGCTCCTCCGGGTCCATCCCCAGCTTGGTGGGAAGATAGTCCCCTAACACGCTGGCCTTGGTGTCATCAAAGTCGGACAGGCGGGTCTTGTAGCACTGCTGCCGGTCGGTAAAGACCAGCAGCTCGTCCCGGTTGGAGGCCTCCCATTGGAGATATGGGCCGTCCCCTTCCTTGTATTTCTGCTCGCTGGACATCCGCAGGGACTGGGGAGTGATCTTCTTCAGATAGCCCTCCTGAGAGAAGAACAGGTGGACGGGGTAGTCAGGGATCTCCTCCTCCACCGCCATCACCTCATCTGCCTCATGGTCAAAGACGATGTCGGTCCGCCGAGGGACAGCGTACTTTTTCTTTACCTCCTCCAGCTCCCCAATGATGAGAGTCTGGATCCGCTTGGGGGAGTTGACAGTGTCCTCCAGGTCGGCGATCTCGTCAGAGAGTGTGTCCACCTCCTGGGTGCGTTTGAGGATGTACTCCTTGTTGATGTTACGCAGACGGATATCGGCCACATACTCCGCCTGTACCTGGTCGATGCCAAAGCCGATCATCAGGTTTGGGACGACCTCTGCGTCCTCCTCGGTGTCCCGGATGATCTGAATAGCCCGGTCGATATCCAAAAGGATACGCCGCAGACCCTTCAACAGATGCAGCTTCTCCTTTTTCTTGTTCATGGCGTAGTATACCCGCCGGCGGACCGAGTCCATGCGCCAGGCGGTCCACTCCTCCAGGATCTCCCGCACCCCCATGACCCGTGGCATCCCGGCGATGAGGATATTGAAGTTGCAGGACTGGCTGTCCAGCAGGGGGGTGAAGCGGAACAGCTTGGCCATCAGCTTGTCCGGATCAGCTCCCCGCTTTAAATCGATAGTCAGCTTTAGTCCGGACAGGTCGGTTTCGTCCCGCATATCGGCGATCTCCTTCACCTTACCGGCCTTGACCAGCTCGGTGACCTTGTCCATGATGGCCTCTGAGGTGGTGGAGTAGGGAATTTCGTAAATTTCGATCAGGTTCTCCGCCTTGTTATAGCGCCATTTGGACCTCACCTTAAAGGAGCCCCGGCCAGTGCGGTAGATCTCACCCAGAGCCGCCTCGTCATAGAGCAGCTCACCCCCCGTAGGCAGGTCAGGGGCTTTCAGGGTGGACATGATATCGTGGTCCGGGTTTTTCAAAAAGGCGATGGTGGTGTCGCACACCTCGCCCAGATTGAAGCCGCACAGGTTGGAGGCCATACCCACGGCGATGCCTTGGTTGGCGGAAACCAGCACGTTGGGGAAGGTAGTGGGGAGCAGGGTGGGCTCCTTCAGCTTCCCGTCATAGTTGTCCACAAAATCCACGGTGTCCTGGTCAATGTCCCGGAACAGCTCGGCGCAGATGGGGTCCAGCCGCACCTCGGTATACCGGCTGGCGGCCCAGGCCATATCCCGGGAGTAGACCTTGCCGAAGTTGCCCTTGCTGTCCACCAGGGGGTGGAGCAGGGCTCCATAGCCCCTGGATAGGCGGACCATGGTGTCATAGATGGCCGCATCCCCGTGGGGATTCAACTTCATCGTCTGCCCCACCACGTTGGCGCTCTTGGTCCGGGCGCCGCCCAGCAGATGCATCTGGTACATGGTGTACAGCAGCTTCCGGTGGGAGGGCTTGAAGCCGTCGATCTCCGGGATGGCACGGGATACGATGACAGACATGGCGTAGGGCATATAGTTGACTTCCAAAGTCTGAGTGATGGGCTGTTCCAACACCTCGGCCCGCAGGCCCATGACGTTGGGATTATTTACTTTTTTTGCCCCCTCATCGGGGACTTTCTTTTTCGCCATTGGTATCAGTCCTATCTTACACTCTTGTCAAGAGGATATTGTGATTGGGAGCTGGAACGCTTCCCGGCCGCCTGCCGCACTGGGATCAGGCTGGCCAGACAGAGGAGAAAAAAGCTCAAAATTTGAGCCAATAGAATAAGATCCTGATCAAACCGAAGGATGTTCCACAGAAGAAACCCCAGGGGGGCCAGGGCGGCGTTGGTCAGAAACAGGATGCCAAGTACCCGGCACCAGCGCCGCCGTACATCCTCGGGCACAGCTTGGGCGGCCTGGGTGGCGGGGAGGCGCTGTGAAACTAGACAGTGGTGACCAAGCAGAGCGGAAGCAGCTGTGATACAGCCGTCCAGGACAGGCAGCATGGGAAACCCGTCCCAGAAAACGAGAAAAGGAAAGAGTCCGGCGGCCAGAGCGACGACCAGGAAGTGGGACGAACGGTTCATCGTTTATCTGCCTCCTTTGGCGTGTATCTCAAGCCAAAGGGGGTGGCGGCTAGACCGCCTTTGCCTGTTTCCCGCAGGGTGTGTGGGAGGGACTGGCCCACCTCACGCATAGCGTCCAGCACTTGGTCGGGAGGCACCCGGCTCTCAATACCCGCCAGGGCCATCTGGGCGGCAGACAGGGCGTCCATAGCCCCGATGACGTTGCGCTTAACACAAGGGACCTCCACCAGCCCGCCCACCGGATCACATACTAGTCCCAGCAGGTTCTTCACCGCCATGGCGCAGGCGTTTGCCATCTGCTCCGGGGTACCGCCCTGGAGGTGGACCAGGGCGGGGGCGGCCATGGCGGCCGCGGAACCGATCTCTGCCTGACAGCCGCCCTCCGCTCCGGAGATGGAGGCCCGGGCGGCGATGACCATGCCAAAGCCGGAGGCCACATACAGAGCCTCTACCAGCCTGTCCGCTTCCGCTTGAAACTGTCTGGCATAGGGGAGTAGAACAGCGGGCAGCACCCCACAGGCCCCGGCGGTGGGGGCGGCCACGATGCGCTTCATACAGGCGTTGCACTCCCCCATACGCAGGGCTCCGGCCATTACCTCAGACAGGAAGGGGCCGCAGAGGGGTTTGCCTGCCCGAATATAGCGGGCCATTTTGCCCCCGTCGCCGCCGGACAGTCCGCTGTGGGAGCGGTCCGTTTCCTGATAGCTTCTGTCCGCGTCCTCCATGGCCTGAAGCATGGTGGCCATTTTGTCCCAGGACTGTTGTGGGGAGATGCCCTGACGCTGACAGTCTGCCTGACGGATTGCGTCCCAGAGAGGGAGACCGGAAGAACTGGTCTCCTCCAGCATCTGTTGGATAGAAGTAAACTCAATCATTGACGTTCCTCCGACTCAGGCGTATATCGGGTGACCCGCAGGATACCGGGCAGCGCGCGGACCGCCTGGGCAGCCTCCTTAGGAATGGGCTGGTCGCATTCGATGACCATGACTGCGCTACCACCCCGCCCACCCCGGTTGAGCTGAAGGGTGGCCACGTTGATGCCCCGCTGTGCCAGCGCTCCGGTGACTTGGCTGACGCAGCCGGGCTGGTCGGAGTTGTGGACCACCAGGGTAGGCAGGGCCCCGGTAAAGGAGGTGTCCAGCCCGTCCACCTGGAACACCAGGATGCGGCCGCCGCCGGGGGAGGAGGCGCCTACTTCCAGTTGTCCCCCTTGGTCCCCCTCCAGACGGATCAGGACGCTGTTGGGGTGGATGTCCCGGAGGTCCCGGGTGGAGAAGGTGAAGGACAGGCCCCGCTCCTCCGCCAGGGCAAAGCTGCCCGGCACTCGGTCGTCGTCCGGGGACAGCCCCAGCAGGCCGGCGATGAGGGCCTGGTGGGTGCCGTGCCCCTCGCCGGTAGAGGCGAAGGAGCCGTGGAGAAACAGCTCGGCCCTCACGGGCTCCTGACCTAACAGTGACCGTGCCATCCGCCCGATGCGTACCGCTCCGGCGGTGTGGGAGCTGGAGGGGCCCACCATGACAGGCCCCAGGATGTCAAACAGGTTCATAGATGATTCCTCCGCTATGAGGTGGCGTGGGAAAGACAGAACAGAATAAGAAGCGGGGTAGATGTTTCGGAAAGAGCCGGAATAAAATACCCAAGCCGTTTAGAAAGACGGCGGCGGTTTTCTGGAGTGTCATCCGCCGTTCTTCGCCAGATATATGCCGCCATTGTTCAAAATAGCAGGGTGCTTGAACAGCGGTGTCAGCTTTGGATAATAGGATGCCCAATAGGAGCAGCCAGATACAAATGATGGCAGCACTCAATGGGATTGCCTCATTTTCTGATACTGCGCCCGCCTCCGCATATCCAGAAAGGCTTAGGAGATATCCGCCAGCTCCAAATATTTATGCCCATTGTCCGCAATGTGACTTTTCCGGCCCGCCAGGTCGTCGCCCAACAGCAGATCAAAGATATAGGCGGTGCGCTCCACATCTTCGGGCATGACCTTGATAAGCCGCCTGGTCTCTGGGTTCATGGTGGTCAGCCACATCATGTCAGGCTCGTTCTCGCCAAGGCCCTTGGAACGCTGGACTTCGCACTTTTTCCCCTCCAAAGAGGCCACAATGTCATTTTTCTCCTTGTCAGAATAGGCAAACCAGGTTTTTTCCTTACATGTGATCTCGTACAGGGGAGATTCGGCGATGTACACATACCCCTCCTGGATGAGGGTGGGGGTGAGGCGGTACAGCATGGTAAGGATTAGAGTCCTGATCTGGAAGCCATCCACATCGGCATCGGTACAGATGACGACCTTGTTCCATCGCAGGGCAGACAGGTCAAAGGCCGCCATGTCCTTGGCGTGCCTGTCCTTTACCTCCACGCCGCAGCCCAGCACCTTCAGCAGGTCGGTGATAATCTCACTTTTGAAGATCTTGCCATAGTCGGCTTTCAGGCAGTTGAGGATCTTGCCCCGGACCGGCATGATCCCCTGATACTCGGCGTCCCGGCTCATCTTGACGCTGCCCATGGCGGAGTCGCCCTCCACGATATACAGCTCCCGCTTGGAGATGTCCTTGGTGCGGCAGTCCACGAATTTCTGTACTCGGTTGGCCAGGTCCATGGTGCCGGTCAGCTTCTTTTTGATGTTCAGCCGGGTCTTTTCCGCGTTCTCTCGGGCCCGCTTGTTGATAAGCACCTGTTCACCGATCTTCTGGGCCTCCTGAGGGTTTTCAATGAAGTAGACCTCCAGCTGGGACCGGAGAAAGTCGGTCATGGCCTCCTGGACAAATTTGTTGTTGATAGCTTTCTTGGTCTGGTTTTCGTAGCTGGTCTGGGTAGAGAAGTCATTGGAGACCAGTACCAGGGCGTCCTGGATGTCGTTAAAGGTGATCTTGCTCTCACTCTTGGTATATTTGTTCTGTCCCTTCAGCCAGCCGTCGATAGCGGAGACAAAGGCGGAGCGCACCGCCTTGTCCGGGGAGCCGCCGTACTCCAGCCAGGAGGAGTTGTGGTAATGCTCGATGACCTGGACCCGATTGGAAAAACAGAAGGACACGGACAGCTTCACCTTGTACTCCGGCTTGTCAGCCCGGTCCCGGCCTTTTCGCTCCGTCTGCCAGAACACAGGCTGGGTCAGTGCATCCTCCCCCACCAGCTCTGACACATAGTCCTGGATTCCGTTGTCATATCGGAAGTCGGTAGTCTCGAACCTGCTGCCCACCTGGTTTTTGAAGCGGAAGGTGACGCCGGCGTTGACCACCGCCTGACGCTTCATGGTGTCCAGATAGTAGTCCACGGGAACATTGATGTCGGTGAACACCTCCAGGTCGGGCTTCCAGCGGAAGGTGGAGCCGGTCTTCCGGCCCCGGTCAGTGGGCTCCTTTTTCAGCCCGCCAATATTTTCCCCCTTTTCAAAGTGGAGGGTGTATTTGAAGCCGTCCCGCCAGATGACAGCGTCAAAATATTCGCTGGCGTACTGAGTGGCGCAGGCGCCCAGGCCATTGAGGCCCAGGGAATATTCGTAGTTGTCCCCATCAAGGTTGTTGTATTTGCCGCCGGCATACAGCTCGCAGAAGACCAGCTCCCAGTTGAACTTCTGCTCTGTCTCGTTCCAGTCCACCGGGCAGCCCCGGCCCTGGTCCTCCACCTGGATCGAGCCATCCTCAAACCGGGTGACCGTGATAAGGTCGCCGTGGCCCTCCCGGGCCTCGTCGATGGCGTTGGACATGATCTCAAAAACGGCGTGCTCGCAGCCCTCCAGCCCATCGGAGCCAAAGATAACACTGGGGCGTTTACGCACCCGGTCGGCCCCCTTCAGGGAGGAAATGGATTGGTTGCCGTAACTGTTATTTTTCTGGGCCATAGTATTCTGTTCCTCACATTTCAAAGCCCGCCGGTTGTGCCGGCGTCTGGGATTTCATTTTTATAGAAAAGGACGCAATCATACACTATATATAATATTACCAAAAATTGCGGTGGAAAGTCAAGGAAAGGGGAGGTCATCCTGTGCTCCGGGTGCATAAAGGACATAAGAACGCCAAAGACTGTGAGAAAGGGGGATGGGTATGGAGTGTTTTCAGGTCATCGAGTCGGGAGAGGGCATCGAAGGACGTATCTTGCGAGCACTCTCTCGGAGAGGCGGTATGACAGAGCGGTATGCGGCGCTGGAGCACCCGGCCCTGCTGGTGGTATCACCCCAGGCGGCGGCCGAAGGCGCCGAGCTCCCAGGCGCCTGTCGGACCATCCTGCTGCCAGGGGACGCGGGAAGGATGCTGGAGGGGCTTCGGGCGGCGAGCGCGGTGAGCTATGGAAGCTCGCCCCGGGACAGCCTGACCATTTCCAGCCGGGAGGGGGACAGGCTGTGGGCTGCCCTCCAGCGGGAACTGGTGACCCTGGGCGGCCAGGTGGTGGAGCGGCAGGAGTTTCCGCTGCCTCTGGGACCAGACGGGAGGGCTATGTCTGACCTGGCGGTGGCCGGTGCGCTGCTGCTGCTGGGCGTGCCTCCGGAAGAACTAGAGGGAGAGGATCGGGGCGAGCGGCTCTGACGCAATTTTTTCTTTTGCCAAACAAACCCAGCCAAAATTCTGCATATCTGACCTGTTCCAGCAGATACTATGCCTGTCACAGTAAATTGAACCGCAGGAGGCAAAATCATAGATGAAAGCGACTGGAATCGTGCGCCGGATCGACGACCTGGGCCGCGTTGTCATACCCAAGGAGATCCGCCGCACCATGAGGATCCGCGAAGGCGATCCGCTGGAGATCTACACAGATAAGGATGGCGGAGTGATCTTCAAAAAATACTCCCTGATGGGCGGGCTGGTGGACTTTGCCGGCCAGTTGTGTGAGACCTTGAACCGGACCACGGGCCGGGTGACAGTCATCACCGACCGGGACAGCTGTATCGCGGTAGCCGGGGCACCCAAGCGCGAGCTGATGGAAAAGCAGGTATCCTCTGAACTGGAACGGCTCATGGAGGGGCGGCAGATCTACCAGCACAAGGGGGGAGAGGCGCCGCTGCCCCTGTGTACCGGAGAAGATAAATTCTGCCTGGACACCGTGGCCCCCATTCTTTCAGAGGGGGACGTGCTGGGCAGCGTAGTCTTTGTCGGCCGGCCGGAGGAGCTGGAGGGCGGCGAGGTGGAATACAAGCTGGCCCAATCCATCGCCGGCTTCCTTGGCCGCCATATGGAGGGATAAGGAAAACCGGGAGCGAGAAGCTCCCGGCTTTTTTGCGCCTGTCCGATAGAAAAAGAGGGGTTACAACCCGGCCCGGAAGAAATTCAGAGCGTTTTGGTACATGATCTTCTGGACCAGGGTGGGGGGGATGCGCCGTCCGGTCAGATAGTCCCACAGTCCCGCCGCCTTAATGGGACTGTCCAGACAGGGGGGCAGGTCGGCTCCGTCGAAGTCGGAGCCTAGAGCCAGACAGTTCTCCGCGCCAAGGTCCAGAAAGTGGGCCGCATGGCGGTACAGATCGTCCAGGCCGGCGGGGCAGCCGTCAGAGCGGAGGAAGGGGGAGTAGTAGTTCAGCCCGATCAGACACCCGCGGGCGGCCATCTCCCTAATCTGCCAGTCAGTGAGGTTGCGCCGGTGACCGCACACCGACCGGGCGTTGGAGTGGCTGGCCACAAAGGGCTTTTCCGAAATATCCAGCAGGTCTTCAAAGCCCTGGTCGTTCAGATGGGACACATCCACCAGAATGCCCTGCCGCTCCAACGCCTGAACGGCGGCCTTCCCAAAGGAGGACAGGCCCCGGTCCGTCTCATGGCCGGAGCCCAGCTCGTTTTCTCCGTTCCAGGTGAGGGTCATCATCCGCACTCCGTCCCGGGCCAGCCGCTCTATGCGCTCCAGCCGTCCACCCAGGGCTGCTCCATTCTCCACAGTGAGGATAACCGCCGCCTTTCCACAGTCCCAGGCCCGGCAGATATCGTCGGCGGTGCGGCAGGGAAGGACCTGGGAGGACAGGCAGCCCATCTGGCGGATAAAACTGCGCTGATGGAAGGCGTAGTAGCCCTCGGCCTCCTTTGGGGTCAGACCGTCGGGGATAAAGATGGCGCAGCACTGGCACCAGCTTACCCCCTGGGGAATCTTGGACAGGGCAAAGGAGGAGAGGGGGTCGTCCAGCGTGTCCCGGCAGCGGGTGGGGTCCATAAACGCGGTGAGAGTGTCACAGTGAAGGTCGAACACGGCAGAAGCGGGCATGGGGAACCTCCTTTTGTTTTTTTCATTCTATGCGTGGGACCTGGAGTTATTCTGCTTAGAGACCCGCTTGGGGTTGGAGGGGAACCAGCCCTTAGCCACCCGTTTTTCCTGCTGCTTCAGCTCCAAGATGCTCCAAAGACAGCTGCAACCCAGCACCCCCAGGGCAGAGGCGCCTATGGAGTTGTCTACCAGCAGACTGCACCCAAGAAAAACCAGTCCGGCCAACAGAAAGAAGGGCCAACATCGGGCGGACCAGTGGTACTCGGCACGAATGACAATAGGGTGGAACAGGCCGATACAGGCAAAGCACAATACAGCGGTGATGATACCTTCCAGATTCATATCGATCGATTCACCCCGGCTTTCTCATGGTTAGGCTGATCCGCTTTTTCTTCTCGTCTACCTCCAGGACCCAAACGGTGACGATATCCCCTACGGTGAGCAGTTCGGAGGGGTGCTTCACCCGCCGGGGCAGCTTAGAGATGTGGACCAGGCCATCCTGGTGTACACCGATGTCCACAAAGACGCCAAAATCAATGACGTTGCGCACGGTGCCCTGAAGCTCCATGCCCGGCTGTAGGTCTTTGGCCTCCATAACATCAGTGCGGAGGATGGGGGGCGGCAGCTCGTCCCGGGGATCCCGGCCCGGCTTCATCAGCTCTTTGATAATGTCGGCCAGGGTAGGAAGTCCTGCTCCGCATCTCTCTGCCAGTTGGGCAAGCCCGATGGCCTCCGCCCTGGCCTTCAATTCCGACAGTTTCCCTGCCTTCACGTCGTCCAGCGTATAGCCGCACTCCGCCAGCAGCTTTTCCGCGGCTCCATAGCTCTCCGGATGGACGCCGGTGTTGTCCAGCACGCTGCCGCTCTCCGGCACCCGGAGAAAGCCGGCGCACTGCTCAAAGGCCTTGGGGCCTAGCTTTGGCACCTTCAAAAGCTGCTTCCGGGCGGTAAAGGGGCCATTTTCTTCCCGGTAGGCCACTAGATTCTTGGCGGTGGCGGCGGTCAGGCCGGACACCCGCTGGAGCAGGGAGGGGGAGGCGGTATTGGCGTCCACTCCCACCGCGTTGACACAGTCCTCCACCACACCGTCCAACGTTTCACCCAGCCTGGCCTGGGGCATGTCGTGCTGGTACTGGCCTACGCCGATGGCCTTGGGGTCGATCTTCACCAGCTCGGCCAGGGGGTCCTGGAGCCGCCGGGCAATGGATACGGCGCTGCGCAGGTTTACATCGAACTGGGGAAACTCCTCGGCGGCCAGTTTGCTGGCCGAGTAGACGGAGGCCCCCGCCTCGCTGACAATCATGTAGGACACTCCGCCGCCTATCTTTTTGATGAGCTCTACCGTCATCTGCTCGGTTTCACGGCTGGCGGTACCGTTTCCGATGGCGATATGCTCTACCCCATATCTCTTGATGAGAGAGGCCAGCTTGGCGATGCACTCCTGCTTCTGCCGCTCTCCGTGGGTAGGATAGACCACCGCCGTGTCCAGCACTTTTCCGGTGCCGTCCACCACCGCCACCTTGCAGCCCATCCGGTAGCCAGGATCCAGCCCCATGGTGACCTTGCCCTTGACTGGGGGCTGCATGAGTAATGGCTTCAAATTTAGGGCAAACATATGGATGGCTCCCTCGTTGGCCTGGTCAGAGAGGGTACTGCGGATCTCCCGCTCCATAGAGGGCTGGATGAGTCGGTCGTAGGCGTCGTCCGCCGCGTTGCGGACGAACTCCATAGCGGCGGCTCCAGGGACAGTGAGGCGGCGGACGGCGACATGGGCGGTCTCCGGGTCCAGCTCCACCGATACCTTCAAAATACCCTCCCGCTCTCCACGGTTGACGGCTAGCACCTGATAGCCTTGGAGGCGCCCTACGGGACACTTAAAGTCATAATAAAGCCGGTACACACTATCCTCCGGCTCCTTGTCCGCCGCCCGTGAGACCAGCACGCCCCGTCGGAGATACAGGTCCCGGAGCTCCTTGCGAATCTCCGCGTCGTCCGAGATAAGCTCGGCGATGATATCGCTTGCCCCCTGAAGGGCGTCCTCCAAAGTTTCCACGCCTTTCTCCAGATCGACAAAATCTGCTGCCGCCTCCTCCGGTGTCACGGCAGGCCCTTTGCCAAACAGCAGCAGAGCCAGGGGCTCCAGCCCCCGTTCTCTGGCTGCGGTGGCCCGGGTGCGCCGCTTTTGTTTATAGGGACGGTAAAGGTCCTCCACCTCAGCCAGAGTTATCGCCCTATCGACGGCAGCCGCCAGGTCTTCGGTGAGTTTGCCCTGGTTCTCGATAGATGCCTTTACCTCCGACTTTCTGGCTTCCAGATTGCGCAAATACTGGAGCCGGTCCGCTAATTGGCGGAGCAGCTGGTCGTCCATGGAGCCGTGGAGCTCTTTTCGATACCGGGCGATAAAGGGGATGGTGGCTCCCTCGTCGATAAGGTTGACCACATTTTTTATGTGTGCTTCGCTGCGGCCCAGCTCACGGGCTAGGGCCTGAATGATAGCGTCCATAGCATTCTCCTTGGTGAAAAATTTTGGGGTAGCGGGGCGTTACGGCTGGAGCGTCGATTTGTAATAGGTCCCAAAATCGGCCAGGGCGTCGATAATGGGCAGCATCTCTTTTCCCAGCTCGGTTAGGCCATACTCCACCCGTGGGGGCATGGTCTGATAGTCCCGGCGATAGGCGAGGCCGTCATCGATCATCTGGCGCAGGCTGTCCGTCAGCACCTTCTGGGAGATCCCGTCCAGATCCCGCTGCAGCTCGTTGAAGCGCCACGGGCGCGCCTTCAAATTGCGCAGGATCAGCAGCTTCCACTTCCCGCCAATTAAGGATACCGCGGTGGCCACTGGACAGGCCGGAAGTTCCTCCTTCGTTTTCATGGCGATACACCTCCGGGCACAGTATAGCACATCGTTTTTCGCGTGTACAGTTATAAAAAGGTGCGTACTTGTAGCCGAGTATGCGGTGGCTGTACACTAAAGGCACGCAAGGCGACTTGCGAACAAGATTTGGAGGTCAAAACCATGACAAACTACACGAAAATCAACATTGGTACTGAGGACCGCGCCGAACTACATGATAAGCTGGGCCTGACCGGCGCGGAGGTCAGCGTCAACCGGCTCCCCGCTGGGGCAGGGGTGCCCTTTGTACATTCCCACAGGCGAAACGAGGAGATCTACGGTATCCTGGCGGGAGCGGGCAGGGCGGTCATCGACGGAGAGAACGTCTCCCTCGCCGCTGGGGACTGGCTGCGGGTCGCCCCGGCTGCCAAGCGACAGTTCTCCGCGGCGGAGGATTCCGGCGTCACCTATGTCTGCATTCAAGTCAAGGAGGGCTCCCTGGGCGGCTTCACCGCGGAGGACGCCGTCGTGCACTGAATCAAAGAAGCGGTCAAGGTGGCACAGGGACTGCCCTGACCGCCCCCTTGACGGGAAGTGATGCGCCTGTGGGCATCCAGTATGGTGCAACAACTCGGCACGCCACAAGTCCTGCTTTCCTTTTCTAAGACGCTGTGCTATAATATTCCCGCCTCAGGTGCCCGGTT
Source organism: Flintibacter sp. P01028 (assembly GCF_041925235.1). Taxonomy (NCBI): domain Bacteria; kingdom Bacillati; phylum Bacillota; class Clostridia; order Eubacteriales; genus Flintibacter; species Flintibacter sp. P01028. Next base: position 348,872 of record NZ_JBHEVC010000001.1, on the reverse strand, counting down.
TCCGGGAGAATAGGGAAGAGACGTATGTCCACGGTCACGCCGCTGTGAGAGGGGAGCCCACCCCCGATGTGCCGCCGGCATCTGCCGGGAAGGCGGGGGAGCGGGTGGAGAGCCTTGAGTCAGAAGACCTGCCTGGGAGCTTGCTTGCCCGCGCCGCGAGTGACGGCAAGGGCGGAAGGAAAATATTATGAGAAACAGGAAAACCCTGCTGGCGGCCGCAGCGCTGATGATCGTCGCCGCCCTCATGGCCGGCCTCTGGTACTTCACCAGGCCCCAGACCCAGGTGGGCGACAAGACTGTGGTGGTGGAGGTGGTCCACGGGGACGAGAGCGCTAAGGAGTTTACTTACCACACTGACGCCGAGTATCTGGGTCAGGTGCTGGTCGAGGAAAAGCTTGTGAAGGGCGAGAGCAGCCAGTTCGGCTTATATATTACTACAGTAGACGGGGAGACCGCCCAGGAGAGTGAGAACCAGTGGTGGCGCGTCACCCAGGACGGCGAGATGGTGAACACCGGAGTGGACACCACCCCGGTCCAGGACGGCGACCACTTTGAGCTGACTTTGTCTACCTATTGACCATGGGAGAGAGGAGACCCCTCAACGGGGCGAAAAAAGTGGTGCTCTGTGGACTGATGGCCTCCACGCTGACAGTGTTGAAGATGGTCCTGTCCCCTCTGCCCAACATCGAGCCGGTCTCCCTGCTCATCCTGGTGTACGCTCTTGTTTTTGGAAGGCAAGTCCTCTCGATCATCCTTCCCTTTGTGGTGGTAGAGGGACTGCTGTACGGCTTCAACCCTATGTGGTGGTTAGGCTATCTCTATGTCTGGCCCCTGTGGGGCCTGATCTGTACCAAGCTGCCTCCGGGCCGCCCGCTGTTACTCGCAATGGCAAGCGGCACCTTTGGACTGGCCTTCGGGGCGCTGATGTCGGTCCCCTATTGGGTCACCGGCGGCCCCTGGGCGGCCCTGTCCTGGTGGATATCCGGTATCCCGGCAGACCTGCTCCACTGTGGGGGAAATTTTGTCCTGGCCCTGGTGTTGGCCGACCCGCTGTATCAGGTCCTGTGTAAGTTGCGAGACAAAGTGTTCCGCTGAATCATGCCGAAGAAGGAGAACGACCATGGAGGAACAGATCAAAAGGCTTCAGGAGTGGATCGATGGGAGCGAGTCCATTGTCTTTTTCGGCGGGGCTGGAGTGTCCACCGAGAGCGGCATTCCTGACTTCCGAAGCGTAGACGGCCTGTACAACCAGAAGTATGACTATCCCCCGGAGGAGATCTTGAGCCGCACCTTCTTTGACCGAAGGCCGGAGGAGTTTTACCGCTTCTACCGGGACAAAATGCTCTGCCTGGATGCCCGGCCCAATACGGCCCACCAGAAGCTGGCCCAGCTGGAGCAAGTGGGTAAGCTCCGCTCAGTGGTCACCCAGAACATTGACGGGCTGCACCAGATGGCCGGGTCAAAGCGGGTGTGGGAGCTGCATGGCTCGGTCCACCGGAATTTCTGTATGCGCTGTAAAAAGCCCTATCCCGTGGAATTTATCCGTGACAGCCAGGGGGTACCCACCTGTTCCTGTGGGGGGACGGTGAAGCCTGATGTGGTCCTCTATGAGGAGTCGCTGGACAGCCGGGTGCTGGAGGGAGCTCTGGCCGATATCCAGCAGGCGGACCTGCTCATCATAGGGGGCACTTCGCTGGCGGTCTACCCGGCGGCCAGTCTGGTGAACTACTACCGGGGAGACCGGCTGGTCCTCATTAACAAGAGCCCCACGCCATACGACAGGCGGGCGGACCTAGCCATCGCCGGACCCATTGGAAGGATATTGGAACAGATACAGGCAGAAGGATAGAGCACAGAGGGGGCGGGCCTTGGGCCCGCCCCCTCTGTGTTCAATGTGATATCTCAATGGCGCTGGTGGGGCAGCTCTCGGCGGCCTCCTGGACCTGGCCTTCCCACTCTGGCAGGATCTCGTCCCGGGCGGCGGCCACCCCCTCGTCCGTCATAAGAAAGGCGGTGGGGCAGATACCGGTGCACAGGCCGCAGCCGATACAGTTTTCATTTACATGGGCGGTCATACAGGCTCCTCCTTATCATAGAGTTTCCATAGTATGGCGCTATCCCCGTGTTTTATTCTTGATTTGCCTGAAGATCGATTCAAAGAATCCATCATCTTAGCAGCGTATTTGGCCCCTGTGAACAGATCCCTCTGCCTGCATAGACGCAATATCTTTACGGAGGGCGTGGCCTCCAAGGGAAAAAATTTTGCCATTTGCCGAAAAAACAGGGACGGGGAGAGAAAATTTGTGGATTTCACGGCGGATTTTCCTTGACGGGAGGGAGAGAAAATGCTATAATCTCAACTTGCGGTGGTAGGGGCTATTGCGCCCTTTTACCCGATGACTGCTTCTGAAACAGGAGGGAGGAGGGCACCGGAATGCTGAGTGAACTGAACAGCGCCGATAAGGTGGCAGGGGCCAAGCAGGTCAAGCGCGCCCTCAACGACGGGCGGGCTAAAAAGCTGTTTCTGGCCGCCGACGCAGACCCCCGGGTCACCGAGCCGCTGGCGAGGCTGGCCAAAGAAAAGGAAGTCCCGGTGGAGGAGGTCTCCACCATGAAAGAGCTGGGCGCCGCCTGTTCCATTGCAGTGGGCAGTGCAGTGGCTGTCCTGCTGTGATTTGATTTTAATGGAATAAGATTTCCTTATTCTGTTAAAATATATTACGCCCCCTCAGGGGCAGATTTTCAGAAAGGAGGAAAACCATGCCTACTTTTAACCAACTGGTACGCAAGGGACGCCAGCAGGTGACTTACAAGTCCACCTCTCCCGCCCTGCAGCACGGTCTGAACACCCTGAAGAACAAGAGCACTGATCTGCCTTCTCCCCAGAAGAGAGGTGTGTGCACCGCGGTCCGTACTTCTACTCCTAAGAAGCCGAACTCCGCTCTGCGTAAGATCGCCCGTGTGCGTCTGACCAACGGCTACGAGGTCACCGCCTATATCCCCGGTGTTGGCCACAACCTGCAGGAGCACTCCGTGGTCATGATCCGCGGCGGCCGTGTCAAGGACCTTCCCGGTGTGCGTTACCACATCATCCGCGGCACTCTGGATACCCAGGGCGTCAACGGCCGTATGCAGGCCCGTTCCAAGTACGGCGCCAAGCGTCCCAAGGCCGGCAAGAAGTAAGAGTATTACTTCACACTGAAATTGCATTGTGCGTTTGCGCAAGGCAACCCCGCCTTGCCGAGCGTTTACCTATATATTGTTAGGCAGACCTCGGACAGGCATTACACGGATCGTTTGCGAAACGGTTCGAGTACCTATGATTTCTAATTTTATAAGAAGGAGGGAAGCAAAGTGCCCAGAAGAGGAAATGTACCCAAGCGGGAGGTTCTGCCTGATCCGCTTTACAACTCCGTCCTGGTTACCAAGCTCACCAACAGCATCATGCTGGATGGCAAGAAGGGCGTGGCTCAGAAGGTGGTCTACGGCGCCTTTGACATCATCAAGGAGAAGACCGAGAAGGACCCCATGGAGGTCTACACCCAGGCTCTCGAGAACATCATGCCCTCCCTGGAGGTCAAGGCCCGCCGTGTAGGCGGCGCTACCTACCAGGTGCCCATCGAGGTCCGGCCTGAGCGTCGTCAGACCCTGGGTCTGCGGTGGCTGACCGCCTATGCCCGCAACCGCGGCGAGAAGACCATGAAGGAGCGGCTGGCCGGCGAGATTATGGACGCTGCCAACAACACCGGCGGCGCCGTGAAGAAGCGTGAGGACACCCACAAGATGGCCGAGTCCAACAAGGCTTTCGCTCACTATCGCTGGTAATCTAAGAGGAGACAAAGTATGCCTAGAAAAGTTTCTTTGGAGAATACCCGCAATATTGGTATCATGGCCCACATTGACGCGGGTAAGACTACCACTACCGAGCGTATTCTCTACTACACCGGCGTCAACTACAAAATTGGCGAGACCCATGAGGGTACCGCCACCATGGACTGGATGGCCCAGGAGCAGGAGCGCGGCATTACCATCACCTCCGCCGCCACCACCTGCTACTGGAAGGGAACCAAGGATCAGTTCCCCCAGACTCGTATCAACATCATCGACACCCCGGGCCACGTGGACTTCACCGTGGAGGTGGAGCGCTCCCTGCGCGTGCTGGACGGCTCTGTGACCGTCATGTGCGCCAAGGGTGGTGTGGAGCCTCAGTCTGAGACTGTCTGGCGCCAGGCCGACCATTATAAGGTCCCCCGTATGATCTACGTCAACAAGATGGACATTATGGGCGCCGACTTCTACAACGTGCTCAACATGATCCACGACCGTCTGAAGTGCAACGCCGTGCCCATCCAGCTCCCCATCGGCAAGGAGGAGACCTTCAAGGGCATCATCGACCTGGTGGAGATGAAGGCTGACGTCTACTACGACGAGGTAGGCAAGGATATGCGGGTGGAGGAGATCCCCGACGATATGATGGAGCTGGCCCAGGAGTACCGCACCAAGCTGCTGGACTCTTGTGCCGACATTGATGAGGAGATCATGGAACTTGTCCTGGAGGAGCAGCCTGTTCCTGAGGATATGATCCGTCGCGCCATCCGTAAGGGCACCATCGATAACCTGATGGTCCCCGTGGTGTGCGGCACCTCCTACAAAAACAAGGGTGTGCAGAAGCTGCTGGATGCCATTGTGGACTATATGCCCTCTCCCATCGACATCCCCGCCATTAAAGGTGTCAACCCTGATACTGAGGAGGAGGATGAGCGTCCCGCTGACGACAACGCCCCCTTCTCCGCTCTGGCCTTCAAGATCGCCACCGATCCCTTTGTGGGCCGCCTGTCCTTTGTGCGTGTTTACTCCGGCGTGCTGAACACCGGCACCACCGTTTTGAATTCTACTAAGAGGCAGAAAGAGCGCATTGGCCGCATCCTGCAGATGCACGCCAACCACCGGGAGGACATTGAGTGCTGCTACTCCGGCGACATCGCCGCCGTGATCGGCCTGAAGAATTCCACCACCGGCGACACCCTCTGCGACGAGAAGGCTCCCATCATTCTGGAGTCCATGGAGTTCCCCGAACCCGTGATTCGTGTGGCTATTGAGCCCAAGACCAAGGCCGGTCAGGAGAAGATGGGCATTGCCCTGATGAAGCTGGCCGAGGAGGACCCCACCTTTAAGACCTACACCGACGAAGAGACCGGCCAGACTATTATCGCCGGTATGGGCGAGCTCCATTTGGAGATCATCGTGGACCGTCTGCTCCGGGAGTACAAGGTGGAAGCCAACGTAGGCGCTCCCCAGGTGGCCTATAAGGAGACCATCAAGAAGAGCGTGGAGCAGGATACCAAGTATGCCCGTCAGTCCGGCGGTAAGGGCCAGTACGGCCACGTCCGCATCACGGTGGAGCCCAACGAGTCCGGCAAGGGCTATGAGTTCCTGAACGAGATCACCGGCGGCGTCATCCCCAAGGAGTATATCCCCGCCGTTGACGCTGGTATCCAGGGAGCCATGCAGGCCGGTGTTCTGGCGGGCTACCCGGTAGTGGATGTGAAGGTACACCTGACCTTCGGCTCCTACCACGAGGTGGACTCCTCTGAGATGGCATTTAAGATTGCCGGCTCCATGGCCTTCAAAGAGGCTTGCCGCAAGGCCACACCCATTCTGCTGGAGCCCATCATGAAGGTTTCCGTCATCGTGCCCGACGACTATTTGGGCAATGTCATCGGTGACCTGAACAGCCGCCGCGGCCAGATCCAGGGCCAGGAGAGCCGTCCCGGCGCCACCCAGATCGACGCCCTGGTGCCTCTGGCCAATATGTTTGGCTATGCTACCGACCTGCGTTCCAGCACCCAGGGCCGTGGCCAGTACTCTATGGAGCCCCACAGCTATGTGGAGATCCCCAAGAGCATCGCCGACAAGATCATTGCCGAGCGCGGCCGCAACACCCAGGATTAATTCCGGGTGTGTTGGAAAATAGGGTTGCATTTGCGCTCAGAATAGGATAAAATGTCCCTGATGCGATGGAACCCACGCAAGTTACGTCTATAACTGTAATATAAGGAGGAAATTCCAATGGCTAAGGCAAAATTTGAGCGTACTAAGCCCCATGTAAACATCGGCACCATCGGTCACGTTGACCACGGCAAGACCACCCTGACTGCCGCCATCACCAAGTACCTGGCTCTGCAGGGCAAGGCCCAGTATGAGGATTACTCCAGCATCGACAAGGCTCCTGAGGAGCGCGAGCGCGGCATCACCATCAACACTGCCCACGTGGAGTATGAGACTGACAAGCGTCACTACGCCCACGTCGACTGCCCCGGCCACGCCGACTATATCAAGAACATGATCACCGGCGCTGCTCAGATGGACGGCGCTATCCTGGTTATTGCCGCTACCGACGGCCCCATGGCTCAGACCAAGGAGCACATCCTGCTGGCCCGTCAGGTAGGCGTGCCCGCTATTGTTGTCTTCCTGAACAAGTGTGACCAGGTGGACGACGAGGAGCTGCTGGAGCTGGTGGAGATGGAGGTCCGTGAGACCCTGTCCTCCTATGAGTTCCCCGGCGACGAGATCCCCATCATTAAGGGTTCCGCTCTGAACGCTCTGACCTGCGAGTCTGGCGATGTGAATGATCCCGACTTCGCCTGCATCAAGGAGCTGATGGATGCTGTCGACGAGTATATCCCCACTCCTCCCCGTGATGACTCCCTGCCCTTCCTGATGCCCGTCGAGGACGTGTTCACCATCTCCGGCCGCGGCACCGTGGCTACCGGCCGTGTGGAGCGTGGCCAGCTGAAGGCCGGCGAGACCGTTGAGATCGTGGGCCTGTCCGAGGAGAAGAAGAGCACCGTGGTCACCTCCATGGAGATGTTCCGCAAGACTCTGGACTTCATCGAGGCTGGCGACAACGCTGGCTGCCTGCTGCGCGGTATCGCTAAGACCGACATCGAGCGTGGCCAGGTGCTGTGCAAGCCCGGCTCCATCCATCCCCACACCAAGTTCAAGGGCCAGGTTTACGTCCTGTCCAAGGACGAGGGCGGCCGTCACACCCCCTTCTTCAACAACTACCGGCCCCAGTTCTACTTCCGTACCACCGACGTGACCGGCATCATCACTCTGCCCGAGGGCACTGAGATGTGCATGCCCGGCGACAACGTGGACATGGACGTGGAGCTGATCACCCCCATCGCCATCGAGCAGGGCTTGCGTTTCGCCATCCGTGAGGGCGGCCGTACCGTGGGTTCCGGCGTCGTCATCGGCATCAACGAGTAAGTTTCCTATCAAAAGAGCGGACTTCTGAAGAGGCCCGCTCTTTTTCTATTATGAAACAGGAGGTGAGCGGTGTGGAATATAACTACGAAAAAGTGGCCCAGTCCCTGAGGCTGATGTATGTGGGCAATATAATTATAATTGCCAGTATTCTATGTACGATCCTTGCGTGGATTATCCCGCCCTTGGTATTTTTAGTGTCAATGGCGGTCTTGGGGGGGACGGTCATTTCGTTAGTGGGCTTGGTGAAGCTGCGCAGTGAGCACCGGGCATATAGGAACGCGGTGATCACTCTGGTCATCGTGTTTGTAGTCGGCCTGTTCGCCAATGATGAAACAATATTCGGTGCCCTGATGAGTATGGCCCAGGATATCTGCAACCTGCTCATAACTTACTTTGTAATTAAGGGGACCAATGCGGTTTTACAGTCAAAGGGCGCTGCCGGCCAGATGGAGCTGGGAAAAAAGGCATGGAGATGGCAGTTCATTTCCTTTGGGGCAGCGTTCCTGTCCGGGGGGATTACGCTGTTGTGCCTGCTGCTTTCTGGCAGTCTCTTGGATTTTCCGTCACTCATCTTGCCCTTAATCTCGGTGTTTGCAAGTTTGGCAATATCCCTGGTGGCGTTGGTGTATTATCTGCGTTATCTCAAGCAGAGCAGCGAATTTCTTATCTGACCTGGTTTGGGGGCGTTTGACCTGAGGGGAGAACGCCCCCATTATTCGTATGGATGGATAGGACGTTGAAAGCTCCCACAATATTTTTTCAAGAGGGGGGTTGACAAGGAGACGGGGAGCGGCTATAATAATCCTAACAATTAGACAGCGGTAAACCTTTGAGAAAGAGGAGTAGCCGGTGCGGCAAACCTGAAGAGAGTCCCGGAGGGTGAGATCGGGGCGGAGAGCGGCCGAGTGAATGGACTTTCGAGGGCGGCTTGAACGGGAGACCTAGTAGATGCCGACGGGGACCCACCCGTTATCCATCGGGCACGCGTGATGGCGCGTGAAGCGAGCGGACGTGCAAACGTCAATTTGGGTGGTATCGCAGGAGTACAGCTCTTGTCCCATATTATGTGGGATAGGGGGCTGTTTTTTTATACTCTGAAACAAAGGCCGCCGGCAACGGCCCCTCCATCACCCACCCAAACCAATCTAAGCCCAAACCGGGCAAATAATGGAGGTAAATACCATGAAAAAGAACAGCACTTTGAAGAAGCTCCTGGCTGCGGCCCTGTCCCTGTCCCTGGCGCTGACCCTGGCCGCCTGCACAGGAGCCGGAAATGACTCCGGCAGCTCTGGCGCTTCCAGTTCCGATGGGACCGCCGCGGGAGGAAGTTCCGCCTCTGCTGCAAAGACGGAGTATAAGATCGGCTTGGTCAAGTATATGGACCACGCCTCTCTGGATCAGATCGAGAAGAACGTCCAGAAGGAGCTGGATGCCAAGAGCGCCGAGCTGGGAGTGACCTTCAATTACGCCGACTATACCTATAATGGGCAGGGGGACGGCACCACACTCAATCAGATCGCCGCCCAACTGGTGGCTGACGGGGTAGATGTGGTCGTGCCCATCGCTACGCCGGCCGCCCAGGTGATGCAGTCTGTAGTCACCGATGAGGACATCCCAATCATCTTCGCTGCGGTGTCCGATCCTGTCACCGCTAATCTGGTCCAGGACATGGACGCTCCTGGCGGTACCATCACCGGCGTCAGCGACGCCCTGAACACCGAGATGATCATGAAGATGATGCTGGCCGTAGACCCCGACATCCAGACCGTGGGCCTGCTCTACTCCAAGTCTGAGGATTCCTCCAAGAAGCCTATCGAGGAGGCTAAGGCCTTCCTGGATGCCAGCGGTATCTCCTATGTGGAAAAAACCGGCACCAATACTGACGAGGTCAACTCCGCTGTGGACGCCTTGATCAGCGCCGGTGTGGAGGCCATCTTCACCCCAACGGATAACACCGTGATGCAGGCCGAACTGTCTATTTTTGAGAAGCTGAACGAGGCTAAGATCCCTCACTATACCGGTGCCAACTCTTTCGCCCTGAATGGCGCTTTCTTTGGGTACGGCGTTGACTATGACGATTTGGGGGCCGAGACCGCCGATATGGTGGTGGACCTGCTGGTGAACGGGGCTGACCCCGCCACCACTCCTGTGGTCATCCTGGCCCACGAAGCGGCCACCATCAACACAGAAACCTGTGAGGCCATCGGCCTGAGCCTAGATGATGTGAAGGCTGCCTTTGCCACCCTTGGTATCGGCGTGGTGGAGATTACCACCGCCCAGAGCTTCAGCTGAGTCCATTCTGTAAAACCTCGGTCCGGGGACGCCGCCCAGTGCGGCGTCCCCAGTACCGCCATAAGGAGGAATCCCTGTGCCCGCTATTTTATCCCTGCCAGCCCTCCAGACCGCACTAGAGGTGGGGGCGATCTACTCCCTGGTGGCCATGGCCCTGTTCATTAGCTTCTCGATTCTTAATATTGCCGACCTGTCCACAGATGGCTGCTATACTCTGGGGTTTGCCGTAGGGGCAACTGTCACTTTGGCCGGGCATCCCCTGCTGGCCCTGCCCGCCGCCATGCTGGCTGGAGCCTGCTCCGGCTTTGTCACCGCCTTTCTCCAGACCAAGCTTGGGGTGGAGAGCATCCTGGCCGGCATCATCGTCAACACAGGGCTGTACACCGTCAACCTGGCGGTGATGGGCTGGTCCTCCAACCTGTCTATCTACGGCAGTGATTCCCTATTTACGCTGTGCAAGGAGCTTTTTCCCTGGGAGTGGTGGGCTAAGTGGCATGAGCTGGTGGTGCTGGCGGTGATCCTTCTGGTGGCCGCCCTGTTGGTAGTCCTTTTTTTCCGCACCCGGCTGGGCCTGTCTATCCGGGCCACAGGGGACAACGCGGACATGGTCCGGGCTTCCTCCATCAACCCCTCCTTTACCATTACTGTGGGACTGTGTCTGTCCAATTCCCTCACAGGGCTGGCGGGCTGCCTGATTGGACTTCTAAACAAGAGCTGTGACATCAATTTGGGTACCGGAATGGTGACAGTTGCCCTGGCCTCCCTGATCATCGGGGAAAGCTTAATGGGTCGGGGCTCCATTCCCCGCCGGGTGTTCGGAGTCATTCTGGGGGCCTGTCTGTACCGCATCATCATCGCCGTCGCTATCAGTACCAGCATCGTGCCTACCGAGGGCTTCAAGCTGGTGTCTGCCCTGATTGTGGCCGTCGCCATCGCCGCCCCACAGGGAAGAAAGCTGATCGCGCTGCAGCGTCAGAAGCTGGCTGCCAGAAAGAGAGGGGGCGGAGTCAAATGCTGAAGCTGGACCACATCTCCAAGACCTTCAATCCAGGAACGCTGAATGAGAAGAAGGCCTTAGACCAGGTGGACCTCCACCTGGAGCGGGGAGACTTCGTCACCATCGTAGGCTCCAACGGGGCGGGAAAGTCCACCCTGTTTAACGCTATCGCCGGCAGCTTTCTCGTGGATAGCGGCTGCATCCTCGTGGACGGCCAGGATATCACTTTTATGGCCGAGCACAAGCGATCCAAGCATATTGGACGGCTGTTCCAGGACCCCATGCGGGGGACTGCGCCCCACATGACGATTGAAGAAAACCTGACCCTGGCCGCCGGGAGCGGTGGCTGGTTCGCCCCCCTGACACAGAAGGACAAACAGCGATTCCGGGACCAGCTGGCTCTGCTGGATATGGGATTGGAGGACCGAATCAAGCAGCCGGTGGGGCTGCTGTCCGGCGGACAGCGCCAGGCCCTGACCCTGCTCATGGCTACCATGAATCCGCCATGGCTTCTCTTATTGGATGAGCACACCGCCGCCCTGGATCCTGCCACGGCGGAGAAGGTGTTGAAGATCACACGGGAGGTGGTGGCGGAAAACAGGATCACCACCCTGATGGTCACCCACAATATGCAGCAGGCACTGGAGCTGGGCAATCGCACCCTGATGATGGACTCCGGCCGCGTCGTGCTGGACATCCAGGGGGAGGAGCGGAAGGGAATGACAGTGTCTGACCTGCTGGCACGCTTCAAGGCAGGGGTGGGCAGGGGCCTGGACAACGACCGTATTTTGCTCTCCTGAGAGGGCAGATTTCACAGTTTTTTTACAGACTTTTGCCTCGATCTGTGCTATCCTGTCCATAGAGATATAGGGGGCCTCCCCGCCGGAAAGGATTGAGAGTATTGAATGTGATATCCCTGCTGACACCAAAGACAAACGTGGCCTGGCTCTATGAGGACTGGACCATCCGCCAGGGGCTGGAGAAGCTCCGTTTCCACGGCTATACCGCTATCCCAGTGCTGGCCAAGGATGGGAGCTATGTGGGTACAGTCAGCGAGGGGGATTTCCTCTGGTGCCTGTTGGACCAGGGGAGCGGGGATATCCAAACTCAGGAGAAGCAGCCCCTCCGCAGGGTAATCCGCCCCGGCTTCAATCCGGCGGTACGCATCGATGTGGCCCTGGAGGAACTGGTGGAGCGCGCTCTGCGCCAGAGCTTTATCCCCGTGGTGGACGACCGAGGCGCTTTTGTGGGCATTGTGACCCGCCAAAATATCATCAAAAGACTTACTGTCCTGAACGTGGAGCAGCCCGCTGCCCATATGTAACAGGATCTGCTGCTGAACCTTCACAGGGCCGCCACAGATGTGGCGGCCCCAAATTTTTTCTTTTGTGGTGAGATTTTTACCGCCTCTGGCGGATATTACTGAATGAAAGGCCTTTCAAACAGAGACTTCCAAGGAGGTGAGCGGCTTTGACCCAGGAAGAGTTCAGCCGGGCGGCTCAGACCTATGGCGACATGATCTATCGGGTGGCCTACCACGCTCTGGGCTGCCGGGAAGACGCCGAGGACGTGATGCAGACGGTCCTGCTTCGGCTTTTTGAGCAGAAAGCAGAGTTTGAGAGCGAGGACCATATGAAGCATTGGCTCCTGCGGGTATCGGTGAACGAGAGCCGCAAAATGCTCCGCTCTTTTTGGCGGCGCACTGCCGTCCCGCTGGAGGAATGGCATGAGCTGACCGCACCCGAGGACCGGGAGCGGGCGGAGCTGATGGGGGCGGTGATGGCCCTGGAGCCGAAATACAGGCTGGTCATATATCTCTACTACTACGAGGGGCTGAGTGTGGCCGAGACGGCCGCCGCCCTGCGTGCCAATCCATCCACGGTGCAGACCTGGCTGCTCCGGGCCCGGGCCCGGCTGCGAAAGGAATTGTCCGAGGAGGAAGAGAAGGAGGGAAGTGTCTATGTTCGACCCCAAAGTGTACCGTAACGCATGCCGGGAGCTCAACGCTTCCGAGGAAAAGATCAAGGAGATCATCGCCATGACTGAAAACAAGGACCGTAAGAACTCCCGCCGAACTATGCGGACCATATTGGTGGCCTGCGCCGCCATCACTATGATGGTAGTGGGGGTGGGGGCAGCCAACCCAGAGGCCGCCCAGGAGATATTCGGACAGATCGTGTCCGTCATCAAGGTGGACCAATACCGACAGGACATGATCATGGATACCGGCGAGCATATTACCACCTTAGAAGTACCCCAGGCCACGGTAGAAAACAGGGATGGACGGGCTATTCTGGTAGTAAACGGGGAGGAAGTGGATATCACAGAGGAGCTTGAGGCAGACGGCAGCTATGTGTACGACAGGACTACATTCGGAACTCATTTGAGAGTCACGGTGGAGGGTAACGTGGAGAAGTGGGAGATGGCCGTGTCCATCGGGGAGGCCGATGGAGAGGAGTACGGGACCGTCTACTATGACAGTGAAACCGTAGAGGACGCACTGGGCGGCTCCTTTATGAACGGGCTTCCTTTTGAACAGGTCGAGGCGGAGCAGGAAGAGGGCATGGTTACCATTATCGGGAACGGTGAGAATGACGCCAGCCCACGGACATCGGCAACACTGAACCAGAAATGACAAACAGCGAGGGCGTGTCCAGTGGGAGAGATAGGGTTCCAAGAAGTTTTTCTGTCTCATATCTTCCAGATGTCGCTTTATCATAGCACTTCCTCTAGGACTTTTCATGTCGGGCTGGTAAGTCTGTGGCGCCAGTCGTGCCAATGAAACCAGCAACTACGCAGTTCCATCCATAAATCTTACCCTTGAAATGAGAATGAAGGGGGACATAGTCCCCCTTCATTCCAATTTTTATGCGCCAGATCTCTGTATGTATTCTTTTATCTTGTGGCACATAAGATTCCAGACCCTAGATTCAGCTCTTCAGACGACAGTGGCAGCAGATTAACCAATCAGATTGATGAATACACGGATAGCCAACAGAACTGTGACCACAAAGATGACAGCAAAGATGATGTTTAGGTAAAGTCGATTAGCGTGGTCACCCATGAACTTCTTATCCGAGGTGATTCTCCAGATAATGCCGCAGATAATAGGCAGCAACAGACCGTTCAAGGCCTGGGCCATGATGACCAGTTCCGCGGGGGAGGCTCCGAATAGGAAGATGAAAATCAGGGGAATACCGGCACCTAGGATCATCCAGAGACGGCTGCGAGGAGCCTTCATATCCTCTTCCTGATCGGTGGCCTGATTATACAACATAGGTAACAACTCAATGCGGAACAGACCTGAGGAGAAGGCAGCGGCCCATAGGCCCAGAGAGAACAGAATACCGGCATAGCGGCCCAGAATAGGAGTCAGTTGAGCGGCCATGTCGGAGGCGCTGCTGACAGTGATACCTAGGGGGAACAGGTTAGTGGCTGAACAGACAACGATAGCGCTGGTGATTAGGGCGGTGACGATGCAGCCAAACACCAGATCGAAGTGGGCCATCTTCATTTTAGTTTCCTGAGGCAGACCGGCCTCGAAGGAGCCCTTCTTGAAGTAGCGCTGCTTGTGCAAGGCGGACAGGGAAACCGGGATGTCCGGTACCATGGTGGTGGCCAGCATAGCCAGGACTAGCATGTAGTCACCATTAGGAATCTGGAAGGAGAAACCCTCGGACACCAGGTCAGACATATTGGGCTGAGAACCAATAGCGGTGGCGACGAAGGCGACGACCATCAGAATGACCAGTACCTTGGTAAAGCTTTCCAGAATGCCGTAGCGGGAGGTCCAGGCCAGCACAAACGCCAGCCCAATCATAATAGCCGCCCATGCGATCAGAGAGATTTGAGGGACAAAGTAGTTCATAGCCATAGCGGCGCCGGTGAAGTTGCCCGCCTGGAAAATCAGGCAGCCGAACATGATGCAGTAGTACAGGACCATTGCCCATATTTTACCGAAGCGCATACGCACCGCTTCCATGATGGTGACTTCCTTGGCCAGAGCCACGCGGATAGCGGGCAACTGGTAAAAGAAAGAGGCTAGGGCGGCCAGGATAATGACCCACAGGAGCTTGTAGCCATAGCTGGCGCCCATGGAAGAAGCGGTGGTGACACTGCCGGGTCCGACCACAACGGCTGAGATGACGATGGCGGGGCCAACGGCTTTCAAATAGTCCATCGCGCTGGGCTTTTTCGCTTCGTTCATACGTTGTACTCCATTTCCTTTTAGATTTTGGGGGGCTGATGTTCTCCTTACAACTTGCTGCTGTCTATGTCGCTGATGAGCATATAGCCTGGGGAATGAGAGATCAGAAGGTCAGGTTTAGCCTGAGTGGCTACGTTCTGGGGTGTGACACCGCAGGCCCAAAAGACTGGAACCTCGTCAGGACCGATATCCAGCGGATCACCATAATCAGGGTGGAGCACATCCTTGATACCGATGGCATCAGGATCGCCAATCTGGACGGGAGCGCCGTGGGCGTAGTCCATGGGTTCTGTGATTTTGACAGCCAAGTCCACCAGTTCCTTCTTGACCGGGCGCATGGACACCACATAATTGCCGTGGAACAGCTTACTAGGCTTGCAGGCGATATTGGTATCAAACATAGGAACCCGCTTATTCTCTTCGTAGTGCTTTAGCGGGATACCGGCTTCCACCAGCCTGGATTCAAAGGTGAGGCTGCAGCCAATGAGGAAGCCTACCATGTCCTCATTCCAATAGCCGCTGACATCCTTGACTTCCTCCTCGAATACACCGTTACGGTAGATGCGGTAGAGAGGGATATCCGTAGTGATATCAGCCCCCTCCGCCATCTTGTGAGAGATGGGAGAGCCTTGGTCAAAGACCTCTAAGATGGGGCAGGGCTTAGGATTCTGCTTCATAAATTGGAGGAAATCTTCGCCATAGCGGCGGTGCAGGATAACCAAGTTGCCCTGGATGTAACCAGGGCACAGCCCGGCGGTGGGGAGCACTAACTCCCCAGTGCGGAATTTCGCCCGCAACTCAGCGGGAGAGAGAGAACTGTAGTCTTGCATGATATCCGTCCTTTCTGCCATATCTCTGCTCCGCAGTCATCATTGGGCAAAGTTTTTGATCTGGATGCCTTCACGATG
Source organism: Flintibacter sp. P01028 (assembly GCF_041925235.1). Classification (NCBI taxonomy): domain Bacteria; kingdom Bacillati; phylum Bacillota; class Clostridia; order Eubacteriales; genus Flintibacter; species Flintibacter sp. P01028. Next base: position 333,196 of record NZ_JBHEVC010000001.1, on the reverse strand, counting down.
GAAAGCGGCTTTCAAGGCTAACACAAATTCCACTGCGTGGGCTCCGTCACCATGGACCAGAATGCTCTCTGCCTTGATGCCGATATCCTTCCCAGCAGAGGTGGTGACCTTCCCCTCCTTGACCATCCGGATCACCCGGGCCACGGCTTGGTCCGCATCTTTGATCATATCGCCGGGCTGTCCCCGGGGGACTAGTGAGCCATCCTCCATATAACCCCGGTCCGCAAAGGCCAAGGATACAGTTGGAAGCCCCATGTGGTCCGCTACATCCTTCAGGCAGGAGTTGCCGTAGTACAGAATACGGATAGAATCGTCGAAGCTGGCGGTGGCCTCACATACCGCGCGGGCGGTATCCATATCGGCCTGGGCTACGTTTCCCAGGGCGCCGTGGGCACTAATGTGGAGCAGAGGGACACCGGCAGCCTTAGTAAAGGCGTAAAGGGCACCGATCTGGTAAGTAATAAAGTCCCGTAACTCTTCCTTTTTCATAATCATCCGCCGCCGTCCGAAACCCTGCAGATCAGGGTAACTGGGGTGTGCACCCACGCCCACGCCGTACTCTTTGGCCAGAGCCACCGTGTGAGCCATAACCACTGGATCACCGGCATGGAGGCCGCAGGCCACATTGGCTGAAGACACATGGCGCATGATCTCGTCATTTGCTTCCAGGGTATAGTTGCCGAAGCTTTCACCCAGGTCGCTGTTCAGATCTACTTGGTACATATGGTTCCTCCTTGCTTCTGTTTTCAGATGAAAATACAAAAAGGCAAAGACATCTTGTCAGGATATATCCCGAAAGACGTCTTTGCCTTTGCCGCCTACAGTATAGACCTGTATCCAAAGATAGTCAATGGGATTTGTGATATCTCAAATGATTCTGTAGCACATTCTAAAAGCCGAGGTCTTACTTATACCTATTTCTATAAGAATCCTAAAACTTTTCAGCTGGAATCTGTGGATCCAAGCGGCCTTTTCATTTTGCTGGGGAAATGCCTACACAATAAGTGTTGCCATTGACGCTTACCCGGTAGATGGACTTAAAGTCCTGGTCATAGACCTGACGTAACCGCTCATACTGGGCCCTCTGAGCCAGATAAAGTTCCTGCGCCAGATCCAACTTGATCGCTTGGAACCGAATTTTATCACCGGGAGCGCACTGAGCGACCAGGGGGATATCCACCGAGATGATATTGGCGATCTTGGTATAGCCGCCGGAGCCCTGGTGCTCACTCATCATGATGATGGGCTGTCCGCTGCCGGGTATCTGGACTGCGCCCAAGGGAATGCCGTCGCTGATGATGTTGGCATCCGTGCTGTGCTCTACCTTGGGTCCGTTGAGTCGGTATCCCATACGGTCAGATTTCTCATCCACGGTAAAGGTGCTGTTTAAAAAGGTATCCAGTCCTTCCTTAGTAAAGCGGTCGTCCTGGGGACCTAATATGACCCGGACAGTAATTTCTTTGGAAATAGGGGGTTGAGGTGGCAGACGGCGGACCGCCAGATTTGGAATCTGGGCCCTAGGAGAGGCAAAGGGAATGGTATCTCCGGCAGCCAGCTTTCTGCCCTGAAATCCGCCAAGTCCAGATCGGAGCAAGGTGGATTTACTTCCATAGAGAACCGGGACATCCAATCCCCCAGCCACAGCCAGATAACCTCGGCAGCCTGCGCGGGCTGGCCCTATCTGGAGTACGCTGCCTGCCTTAGCTGGCCAGGCCTGCCCTAGTGGGACAGGAACTCCATCCAATGTAGCGCCCATATCAGCGCCAGTTAACGCGAACACATTGTCCTGGGTAAACTGGAGCTTAGGGCCCAAAAAAGTCATTTCAAGAACGCCCTCACCCAGGTCATTGCCTACCAGCAGGTTAGCCAGGCGCATTGAGTGGAGATCCATAGCTCCCGCGGGGGACATTCCAATGCGCTGGTGGCCAAAGCGGCCTTCATCCTGAACGCTGGTCAGAGGACCAGGAGAGATCACTTTGAGTCCCATGTTACTCACCTACCTTTCTTTCGTAGGTAACCGGTTGATATTCACCGGCCAGGGAAAGTTTCCGGATCCTGGCGTATTCCACCTGGTCAATAGGTACGAACTTGAGCCACTGCCCGGACAGGCAAAATGAGGCCGGATCTTTTTTATCATCATAGAGTATTACGGGTGTACGGCCTACCACCTGCCAGCCACAGGGAAGATCGAAGCCATTGAGCACCGTCTGGTCCGCCCAGATGGCAATAGAGCCCTGAGGTATCTTGGTCCGCGGAGTGGTCCGACGAGGAACGGTGAAGGTCTTGACCGGATTGCCCACATAGGAGTGACCGATGGCAAAGGCCTGGAAATAGATGTAGCACAAATTAGCTGAGTGGCGGTGAACAAACTCGTCCCAGGTGATCTTCTCATGAGCCAGCACATCCTCTCGGTCTGGGGCCGTTTCCCGTCCGTCCCAGCCATCATAGTGTGGGGCGTTTGGATCCAGATCCACTTCTCCTCCATAAAGCACCGGCAGTTCGATGACTTGGCCACCAACGCTGGCCTTGCTTTCTGAGAAGTCAGTCAAGGCTAAGATACAGGCCTTCAATTCCTCATATCGCACCACTTCAGGCCGGTAATAGACGATCAGCGTCCGGTATGCAGGCACTGTTTCCACCACACCCGGAATATGGGCGGTGGACAGTGCTCTATCCAGTGCATGGACCTGCTGGTTGACGGCTACACTGATCTCATTTTTAAACTCAGCGCACAGGGCACAGTCGCCTACAGGCTTGATCACAAATTCAGCCATAACTTCAGCATTCTCCCTTCCAATAACAGGGCAGGGGCTCATAACACGCAACCCAACACAATCTCATGGGCACCAGAGTTGCGTCAAGATTGCTAGGCCCAGCAAAATAACTTCCTAATAAACTAATTAGAATGTTAATCCAGGCTCATTTTACTATCTCTGCCACGTTAAAGTAAAATACGAATAAGATTATAGAGTTATCTCAAAAAATATATAATGAATAAACAAAAAATTTTCACTTTCTTTAAGACTGTTTGTGAGTATTTAAGAAATACTTTAATTTGCTAACTTTTACTATTTTATCTTTGCGGCCTATTTTTTAACCGATAAAAAAAGGGCTGCTTCTCTCTAATGAATAAGTCTCATATTTTTGCGCCTCCCTACTTTTCTATCTGCCATGCGGCACATGCCCTTCACATACGCTGTATAGGATCGCCAAAAATAATCGTATCTCAGCCTGATAAGAGTCCTCTTTAAAATGATCTGTCATCCTAAATGGATGCCGGAACAGTCCGTGCAAATGGTAGAGAATGTGCGCTGCGTTTGGCTGTTGTGGGAGAATGTCAACGATGAGAACTTCAATATAATTAATCAACATGAGCTGCTCCGAAGATATCCCAAGGCACCTCTCAGGCGAATAGGTACTAGTAGGGGAATATGTGGGTAATGGGGTTACAGATTCTAACCACAGTCAGCCCAATTCCAGCTATTTCTACACCGTCTCAAACAGGGCGCGGTTAACTGTAAGGTATACAGAGACCCTGAATCTGACCTTCTGCAACTATGGCGATCAAGGTTGTGTTCTAAACCGCTTTTTCCCCTGCCTGGAACCCGGATCATCACCTTTGGTGTTCCCAAGGTGGGCAGTTCCTTTTCCTTGAGATCATCATACCGGGTGAGCGGATTTTTCTCTGTCATAAGTTCCCGAGGAAAGATAAATTGTGAAAATGCTTTCAGGTATATTTGCCCATAGCTTTAAAACACACAATTTTGTGTACAAAACAAGGCATGGGGTAACTGCAGTACAGTTTGCCAACGACTGGGATTTCAGTGCTTCATAATCCATTGTTTATGTACCGTGTTAAGTGGACATTGCGGACAAAAGATACAGATTGTCTAGAACTTTATCAGGGAAGTGAAACAAGAAGATGGCAAGCGGACCATTAGAGGCGGAGAAAAAGCAGGACAGCATAGCAATCCACTATGCTGTCCTGTAACCGAATAATTATGTTCTTATGGGTGTACCGCTAAGTCCCAAGCCGCCTATACAAGCTGCTGTGATTCATTTTAGGTCCAACTGAGAGACAACTTTTGATATGAAAACTTGCTCCGTGGCCCCCCTTGTTGTTACCGAGCCAGGTAGGTCTTATAATCCTGATAGTTTTCCGCCAGCAGCCTGGGTGTATCCAGACCGTAGGGACACTTTGATTTACATTGATTACAGTGTAGGCAGTTCTCTATCTTCTTCATCTCCGCCTGCCACTGGTCAGACAGCCAGCTGGCCTCCGGAGCCCGGCGGAGCATCAGAGACATCCGGGCACACTGGTTGATTTCGATACCAGCAGGGCAGGGCATACAGTAGCCGCAGCCTCGGCAGAAGTCGCCGGCCAGCTCCTTGCGGTCGTGGTCGATGATCTGCTGGTACTCCTCGGTCATGGCTGGTGTTTCCCGGACAGCGGACAGGAACTGATCCAGCTCCCACTCATGCTGAACACCCCAGATAGGAACCACAGTGGGCTGCAGAGCCATCCAGGCGGCGGCCGCCGGCCCGCTTCGGATCAGGCCACCGGCCATTCCTTTCATGGCGATAAAGCCCATCCCGACCTTTTGGCACTTGTCCACCAGCTCCTGTTCCTGGGGCCCGGCCAGGTAGCTGTATGGGAACTGGAGCGTGGCGTACAGCCCGGAGTCAATGGCCTCATGGGCCACGGCCAGCCGGTGATTGGTGATGGAGATATGGCCAATCTTGCCCTGGGCCTTGGCCTCCAGGGCGGCATCATACAAGCCATCCTCGCCGCCGGGCTTGGGGCAGAAGGCGGGGTTATGGAACTGGTAAATGTCAATGTAGTCGGTGCGCAGGTTCCGCAGGCTGGTTTCCAGGTGCTCCTTTAGCTCCTGGCCAGTCTTGGCGTGGCTCTTGGTGGCGAGGATGACCTTGTCCCGAATCCCCTGAAAGGCGTAGCCGATCTTTTCCTCACTGTCGCTGTAAGAGCGGGCAGTGTCAAAATAATTCATGCCGCCGTCCACAGCCTTCCGCAGCAAATAGGCGGCCTCCTTCTGGGAGATACGCTGAATGGGCAGGCAGCCGAAGCCATTTTTCTCGATTTGGATGCCGGTACCGCCCAGAGTAATCGTAGTCATAGATATTCCTCCCTTTCCTTATGGATTATGCTCCCTGGCCTCTATTAAATGACGGTTTGTCCCCGATGTCAAGTAGGAGGCCCCATTTTATCGGAAAAAGAGACAACGGTAGACACCGACGGGGCCGGGTGCTATAATCGGGAAAAAGACACAGTACGGGAGGGAGCCGTTTGGACAACGTATTTCAGCGGGTCTATGAGATCACGGCCCGGATACCCTATGGCCGAGTAACGACTTATGGACAGATTGCCAGGTTGCTTGGCAATCCCAGGCTGTCTCGTATCGTGGGCTGTGCGCTGAATAGGGCGCCGGCGGACTTGCCCTGCCACCGGGTGGTCAACCGCCTTGGGGGACTGAGCGACGCTTTCTCCCCTTTGGGAAAGGAGAGTCAGCGCCTGCTGCTGGAGATGGAGGGGGTGCCCTTCCGGCTGGATGGCGGAGTGGACCTGACGGCCTGTATGTGGTACGGCGAAGAGGAATAGAAACCTGGTGCAGGGGCTCTCCCACAGGAACATTGACTGTTCAGTATAGGAAAGCAACCGGAGTTCATGCTGTTTCTCTGACTGGCTCGGTCTCTCCCAAAAAGTTGGATGAAAAAAGCAAAAGAGGGGATACCGAAAGCTGGATTGTCTGCTTTCTCAGAGACTATTGAAAAGAAGCTCTGCGGCAAAGTCTAAAAATATATAGGCAGATTTGTAGATACAGTCAGATTTTGTGAAGAGGGATGGCTAACAAAAGCAAAAAATCTGCTCAACTTATATGGCCGTAGAAGTGCGGTGCTCCGCCATGGTCATAGTAGACAGGAAAAGCGGTTCTGTTCACTGACCCTTGGACCGCACATAAGTAGGGAGGGACCACAGCCACGCACCCAGAAAGACCACCCCAAGAGCCAAGTACGCTTGGGTTCCTCTTTACAAAAGGGATCAGACACTCAGTCCGGTGATGATTAGATTGACGGCCATGAGGGGCAACAGGATATAGGCCACCAGTGAGATCTTGTTCTTGTCGATCTTCCGGAACACTTTCAACCCAAGTACGCCGGCTAGCAGCGCTGCCGCTGCGGAGGTGGCTAACATAGGTGCCGCCTCCAACGTGATGTTGTGATAGACAAACAGATGCATGGCGCTCGAATAGAGCCCGGAGAGAAGGAAGCTGAACTCTAGGCTGGCTTTCATATTCAAGGGGGTTTCGCACACATTCATATAATAGACCAAAAAGAAAGGCCCCACAATATTGAACATGCCGGTGGAAATTCCGGTAATCAGCCCGGCACCAACAGCTGTATACCAGCGGTTGGGCAGCACCAGTTGACGGCGGCGCATGATGAAAAAAATAGCGGTTACCAACAGAAGCAGACAGGCTAGGATGATGCGCAGAAGAAGTTCATCAAATTGGTCCAGTAGATACAGGCCCAGATTGATGGTGGTCAGACAGGAGAACACGGGCAACACAATCAGCCGCCACTGCAGTTCCCGACAGAGGGCTAGGGTCATCTGGAGACCAATGACAACCACAGTCACCGCGGAAATGGCGGAACATACAGACATGGGTAGAAAGAGGGGCATCAGGGCCATGGCCATTAGAGCGTAGCCAAAGCCGGCAGCTCCTTGAAAAAAAGCGGCGGCAAAGTTGATGACTGCTACAAGAAGCATAATCTGGGGCTGATTCATGTTACCCTCCTTTTCGTCGAGTTTGGCATTTAAGAAAAGCGGGGCGGCCCAAGGGCTTCCCCGCTTTATCTTACCACCATTTGATCTGTTCGGTCACATGATTTCGAATTGCAATGAAGTCAGGAGCGGTAACATCCCGCGGACGTGGCAGGTCTACCTGCACTTCCTCCTTAATGTGGGCCGGCTTGTTGGTCAGGATTAGGATGCGTTCAGCTAGATACACGGCCTCCTCGATGTTGTGGGTAATGAAAACCACGGTGGTACCGATTTCCTTCCACAAGCGGATAACCTCATCCTCCAGATAGAAGCGCAGTTTGATGTCCATCTGTCCATATGGCTCATCCATCAGCAACAGGTCAGGCTGGAGGGCAAAAGCGCGTCCGATAATGATGCGTTGGGCGGTAGAAACGGACAACTGGTGAGGGTAGCGGTTACGAAACTCTTCTAGGCCTAACAGCTTGATGATATTTTCTACTCGACGATCAATCTCATTTTTGGGCAGCTTCTTGATTTCCAAGCCGAAACGCAGGTTCTGTTCTACCGTGAGCCAAGGCATGGAGGAAGGCTCCTGGAACACCACTGCCAAACTGTGTTTTTTGGGATCGGCGGGCTCACCGTCGATATAGAGTTCTCCCTTTGTGGGCATATAGATGCGGGTGAGCAGATTGAGGAAGGTGGTCTTACCACAGCCTGTGGGGCCTACCACACACAGGAATTCTCCCTTTTTGATATTGAAGGACACATCGTCCAGCACATGTAGGTCCCCGAAGTATTTGGTCAGGTGCTCCACCCGTACTTTATATTCTTGCTCGCTCATAGAGTACCTCCCATATCAAAGCGCCAGATCCGTATTATCGGAAATCTCGGACCGGATGCGCAGAAAATCCGGAGACGTAGTGTTCCGGGGACGCCCCAGTGAAGCCAGATCATAAACCTGCTTTACCCGGGCGGGGCAGTTGCTCAACAGCACAATTCGGTCTGCCAGATAGACAGCCTCCTCAATGTTGTTGGTGACAAAGAGGATGGTGCGCCTTTCTTGCTCCCAGATACGCAGGATCTCTTCCTCCATGGCATACCGGGTTTGGGCATCCAGCTGGCCAAAGGGTTCATCCATCAGGAGAATCTGAGGATTGTTGGTATAGGCACGGGCAATTCCTACACGCTGCTTCATACCGCCGGAGAGCTCATGGGGATAGGACTTTTCAAAGCCTTTCAACCCAACAAGATCGATGTACTTCTGGGCGGTGGCCCGGCGCTCCTCCTTGGATACGCCAGCTACCTCTAGACCAAATTCCACATTGCCCATGACAGTGCGCCAGGGCATCAAATTCAAAGACTGAAACACCATGCCGATACGCTTATCGCTGCCGTGAACTTCCTCGCCGTCCAGATAGATTTTGCCACCGATAGGTTTCTCCAATCCGGCGATCATGTTCATCAGTACGGTTTTACCGCAGTGGCCTGGGCCTAGGATGACCAGAAATTCATTGTCGTAGACCTCGAGGGAAACATTTTCCACTGCATCCTTGACTGACTCGCCCACGACGTAGCTCTGACAGATGTTGTCCAGTTTCAGAATTACTTTCTTTTTCTCGTCCATGGGCAAATCAACCTTTCTGCAATTTGCGTGATAATGGCCAGCATAGCGCCCACGATACCAATGGCGATCATGCCGGTCAGGACCAGGGGCATATCGATAGAGTCCATGCCGCGGGAGATCAGGAAGCCCACGCCTGCGTCAGCACCCAGCATCTCGGCAGCCAAAACCACCATCCAGGCGGCACTGGTAGAGGTACGCACGCCGGCAAAGATGGCGTCCAGAGAAGATGGAATAGCGATCTTGAACAGGCGCTGTCTGGGTGTGGCATTAAAAACGGTACCTACGTCCAGATACATTTTATCCACAGAACTAAGACCGGCCTGAGTGTTGACCACAATAGAGGCCAGAGAACCAAAGATAACGATGAGGACCTTGGGGAACTCACCAGCACCAAACCACAGTGTGATCAGAGGAATCCAGGCTAGCGGAGGGACGGCACGGAAGGCGTTGAATAGAGGGCCAAAGAAGGCACGGGCCCTGGGGCACCATCCCAGCAGTACGCCAAAGGCGATACCAGCAGTCCAATCGAAGACGAGAGCCAGACCGATGCGCCGTAGACTGACCAAAGCGTGACCGACCAAAGTCAGTTTCTTTACCGGATTGGTGAACAGGCGAACTGTACGATCCCACACTGCCTGGGGAGTTGGGAAGTTGGAATTGGCGCCGGAGGAGGCTAACAGCCAAAGGGCCACCAACAGGAGAAGAGAGACAATAGGGAGGATACGGTAAAGAACCTTAAGCCGTTGTTCCCGAATCTCTGCTGCGCTCATATGCGCGGTTTTCTTTTCCATACTACACATACCTCCATCCTAGGAAGATACGCTCCAGCCTGTTGATGATAGCGGAGATGATGACGCCCAGCACGCCGATGACAACAATCCCCAGGATGATCAGATCTACGCGGGCATAGGAACGGCCCATCAGGATCATGTAGCCCAGTCCGCTGGAAGCGGCCAGCATCTCAGCGGCCACCAGAGTGGCCCAGGCGTTGCCGATAGCAACCTTGATGCCGGCGAAAGTCATGACCAAAGAGGAAGGAATCCCCACTTTTACGAAGACAGTGAAGTAAGAAGCGCCAAAGGTCTTGCCTACGTTTTTCAGGACCTCCTTGGTCTGCCGGATGCCGGTATAGGCGTTGATTAGACAGGGGACAAAGGCGGCAAAGAATACGATGAAGGACTTGGCCGGCAGGCCGATGCCCAGCCACACAATGGTCAGCGGAATCCAGGACACTGGGGGAATAGGGCGAATAATCTCAAAGATGGGGCGAAGAAAGCTGTCGGCTCCCCGATACCAGCCCATCAGCCAGCCTAGAGGCACACCGATGACTACAGCCAGCAGGAAGCCCAGAAGGGCCACCTGTAAACTGGACCAGATATGGACCGTCAGCACCGCGCCGTCTGGATTGGGATCAGACAGTTTGGTGACGAAAAGACGAAGGACTTCCAAAACGTCACACAGAATTCTGGAGTCTACAATGCCGGACAGGGCTAACCCTTCCCAAATGAGCAGGAAGAGAAGGATACCGGCGAAAGACAGGGTGATGTTGCGGTAGGTTATCCGGTGTTTTTCACGCTCAACCAGCGCGACACGCTCAGCCGCAGTCATCTCATGAATGGGTTCGCTCAAAAGACATCCCTACTTTCCGAGCTTTGTGTCTCAAATATCAGATATGCAGAGGCGGAGATGCACTCTGAGAACGTTTGGACTGATCTGTAGACAGAAGCCAAATTCAGTTTTCACGTCCGCAAAGCGAATCTTCCTCCCGCCTCCCATGGGGCGGGAGGAAGACTATCGAAGGCATTTATCGACCCAGCATTTCTTTGACAGCCAGAGCGATGGAATTGTCCACCCGCTGATCGTCCAGGAACTGGGTGCGTTGGGCCTCGGTGTAGCTGCCTACGCTGGTGAAGAAGTCAAATCCGGAGAGGATGTCGTTCTCAATTTGCAGTAGGTCACGAGAAGTATACAGGCCAGCTTCGTCGGGTTCAGTTTCAGTAAAGAGTGCGATATACTCATCTACCGTGGGACAGCGCCACCAGTTAATGGTGCGTTCAGCGATGCTCTCGTCACACAGGAAGCCTTCTTCGTCGCAGTGCTCCAGATACCAGGCGGCGGCCTGAGCGGCATTGCCCTCGGACTCGGTAACCCACTCATAGGTCAGATGGAAAACAGCGACTGCAGCAGCCACTAGGTCGGGATTACTCTCCATAATCTCGGTCTGGGCGAAGGTACAGCAAGGGAAGGGCAGGTTCAGCTGGCCAGAGTCAGTGACACGAACATACCCTCTGTCCTCAGCGGACAGGGCGATAGCGTTCCAACACACCAGGGCGTCACCAGTGCCGCCGTTAAAGCCGGTCAGACCGTTGGCATTGTCCATGTTGACACTTTCCACGTCGGAGAGGGTCAGGCCCATGGTCTCGAGATACTGAGCCAGGACCGCCTGACCGGTGGTGCCAGCAGGGTAGACCACGGTAGCTCCCTTCCATAAATCGGGGTTAGTAGGGTCATTAGCCAACTCAGAGTCGGGCCGTACGAAAATGGCCATGTTCTCCTCGTAGTCAGTAACATCTACGAGGGTAAAGTCATAACCAGCCAAGGCAGTGCATACACCGCCCAAACCGCAGGATGCCATATCCCATTCGGAGTTGGCCTCCATCATGGCGGGGCCACCGGTGAAGCAGCTATACTCCACATCGATGTTTAGCGCGTCGAAGACGCCCAGATTATCGGCAAAGAGGAAGGCATAGGAGAGGGGAGAGCCGGTAAAGAAGCCGATGCGCAGAGTCTGGCGGTCTTCAAAGGGGGTTAGACCAAAGGTCAAATCCTCAGGGGCGGTGGCGCCGTCTATCAGCTCCACTTCGTGGCCGCCACCGGAGGAAGTGCCACCGCTGTTGGCGGAGTTGTTGCCTCCGCTACTGCCATTTTCGTTGCCAGAACAGGCGACCAGAGCGAACATCATGGCAAAAGAGAGGAGCGTTGCAAGGAGTCTTTTTGTGGTTGCTTTTTTCATCTTTACTTCCATCCTTTCTAAACATATATCGACCGGGCGGACTACCGGACGGTCACTATCCAGCCAAACCCTGTGTGATTCCAAAGGGAAGGGCTTTTTAGTCAGCGCAGGGATGGCCACAGGTGCCATCATAGCCCTCGTTCTTCATGCATAGATGAACAGCGCCGATCTTATAGGTCTTAGGCAGAGCCAAGATATTGGGGTTGGGGCCGACAAATTTCTTTTTGGCATCCTCCAGGGCTTCCTCGAAGGTGGACCGGGTCTTCAGCCCCATAGAGCGGGCAATACCCGGTTCTTGGGCACCCACAATATAGATGGCGGAAGTGTTCATCTCGGCAATGTGACCGCAGCTCATCATGGAGAAGCCGTGGAAGGGGTGGAAGGCGTTGCAGAAGCGGTACTTGCGAATATACTCCTCATTGGTAGCGAAGTACTCGCCATAACGGTCCATGTCGGGGAGAACGTTCATGTAATCATGCTGGAACATCTCGTATAACTCCCTCAGATAGGGCCAACGTTCGTCGTGAAAATAGCCGTTACAGATGCTAGAAACGATGAATACACAGTGATCACTCATGACTCTCTTGTGGCGGATGACCTGAGCTGACAAGGCCTGCATCATCTGGATAGGGTTGGTACCCATGCCATTGCCATAGTGGAAGTCTTGGGGCATGCCGAACACCACTACATCATACTTCTTTTCTGCCCAGGGCACATAAGTCCGTTTGTCGGCGACATCCCAGGACACAGGTTGCATCTCCTTAGCATAGCCGGAGAAGATAGCGATCTGACGGGAGTAGGTGTCTAGTACCGCGTCACAGCAGAAGAAGGAGTGGCCCATCTTCTCTTCCATATGCATACCGATCTCATCGAACTTGGTACGCATCAGATTGTGGCCGGACACGGGGGTGAAGTCATCCCGGTGCATGACCTTGGGGACGTGATGACTAGCAATAGAGCGCCAGTGGGTGATGCCGGTAGTACAGTGCTTATAGCCGCCAGAGTATCCGCCGTAGGGATTGCCTTGGGTGTGTCCGATAAGAATGGGGATATCGCAGTCAAAGACATACTTGTTCATCAGCACCGGATCACCCCGCTGGGTGGTACCTAGATCCACCATGTGGTCGGGATCCTCACTGTCGTGACTGGTGATCTGGTTGGTGTAATAGAACTCATTGAACAGATCATCACCCAGAATCTTCTTCATCTCGGCCACTGTGGCTCGGGGATGAAGGCCGTTAGAAAACAGCAGAAGAATGTCCTCTTTTGCTACTCCAGCAGCGTACAGCTCATCCAGACAGGCCCGGATGGCCACACGACGATGGGAGGTAGGCTGGGTGCCTCCCTTCACAATGTCAGGAATGACGAAGACCACTGTCTTGCCGGGGCCAGCCAACTCCCGCAGAGGCTTCATGCCGATGGGGTGCTGGATAGACTCCAGGGTGGCAGCATACAGGCTGTCCCAGTCTTGGGGCAGACAAGGGGGATCGGGCACGGTTTCACCGGGGATAAAGATATCGGTGCTGTCAGGCAATTCGGCGCTCATAAGGCCTTGGCCGTATTCAAAATCCAGTTTCATGCAGGGAACATCCTTTCTAAACATAAAGTTTGGGTCAAAGCCTGGTCAAGAGATTTTGTCGTAGTGACGACTAAATACCTTATATAGGGCACTGGTATCCTGAGTACCCAAGCCCTGACCATGGGCGATCTCATTGTACATTTGAGCAGTGCCGGCGATCAGAGAGGGGGCGTCGGCATCCTTGGCCATCTGGAGGGCTAGCTTGGTGTCCTTAATCAGTAGGTCCACCGTAAAGGCAGGGGAGTCGTAGGCTTCATTGACGATGCACTTGCCCACTTCACGAAACAGACCGCTGACAGTGGCCGCGGTGGATGAGGCTACAGTATCGTAGAAGACCTCCTTTTTGATCCCTACATGGTCACAGATGGCCATGACCTCGGAGGAGATGGCGTTGATGCAGGAAAACATCATCTGGTTCAGCAGCTTTAAAGCGTTGCCGGCCCCGGAGTCCCCCACCAGTACAGCGTTGGCTGCAAAGCACAGCAACACAGGCTTCACCTTCTCTAACGCTTCACCAGAGCCACCAGTAGGCAGCATCCACTTGCCTGCCGCCGAGGGACGACCCAGGATGGGACAGTCCAGATAGGCTGCGCCGCACTCACCTACCCGGGCGGCCAGCCCCCGGGTAGTCTGGGGATCTACAGTGCTGGTGTCGATGACCACATGGTCAGAGGTAAGGGATGCCATCATACCGCCCTCGCCGAAAAGAACATCCTCCAACTGGACTGGGCTGGGCAGGGACATGAGGATGACTGAAGCCTGTTCAGCCACCTCTTTAGGAGTGGGAACCGCCTGGGCACCCAGAGCGGAAGCGGACTGGGCGGCTGTGGGAAATTTATCGTAGACTACAACGCTGTAGCCTTTGGCCAGCATTCCTTCCAGCATACAGCGGCCCATGCGGCCACAACCGATTAGACCGACCTTTTTGATGGGTTTATTGGCACCGGTCCAGGATATCATACAAAACTCCTCCTTCGGCATCTTTGGGTACGTCGATGTTCAATAGCTTACTCAGCGTAGGCGCTACGTCAATGATCTTTGCGGGGAACTTTCGTTCGTACTGGGGCACACCTGGACCAGTCATAATCATGACCGCATGCATATCGTGGAGCGAGGGGAGAGCTAGGTGAACACCAGTGAAGTTGCGGCACAAGCCAGCGGCTTCGTAAAGTTCGGGGTTAGCGATGACCCTTTCGGTACCATCCCGATACTGAATCTTGCTGCGGTAAATGAAGGGGTGGGACATATAACCGGGCTTCCAGGCGTATAGCACGTCGCCCACGCGGTCATAGCCGGGCCCCTCATAGATGCCCAGAGTGCCAGCCTCCTTCTTCTTAATGGCCAGAGCGACCACCTGATCTCCGGTTTCCGGATCCCGCATATTCATCAGGCAACGGATGATTTCCTCCTGGACTTTTTCATAGTCCTCAGGCTCCACGATGCCGTGAGGGTCTCGCCCCTTCAGGTTAATGAAGATGTGGGCGTGACAGGGCTCCAGGGGATGGCACTTGGTGTGCTCCCAGTTGATAGTAAGGTTGCTGGGATCGTCAGTGGTCAGATCCAACACATACTCCAACAGACCGGCACGGGCCAGGTGCTCTTTTACATAAGGGTTCCAGTCCAAATGGGTCATGCCGTGGTCGGAGATCAGGATCACATATGTATTGTCCAAGTCCACAGCATCTAGGATCCTTCCGATGTTCTCGTCCACCTGTCGGTAAGTCTCCCGGATCATGTGCCAGCAGAAATCAGCCTTGTCCGGGTCATATACCCGTGCCTTGGGCTCAATGCCAGCGTAAAGGACATGCTCGATGTGGTCGATAGTGCCTACCCAGGAGAAGGCCATGTCCCACTGCTGATGCTCAAGCACATACTTTGTGGCGTTGCCCCACCAGTTGGCGTGCATCTGCAGCTGGTCCAGGTAGAGTTCTGGAGCCATCCAGCCGTCCATGAAGGCCCAGGGATCGTCAACCTCCATATAGGTACCGGCCACGGCCTCTACCTCCTTGCTCAGGGAGGAGGGAACGGAATAAGGCTCGGCCATGTTGATGGCGCTCTGGTACAGTTTGAAGTTCTTCCCGTCTGGGGTGAGTTGGAGGATCTGGAAACGGAAGCGGCCGTCCCGTTCATAGTCCCGAGCCTTGAAGTTTTTGGTAATCCAGGGACCTAGTTCCCCGTGGGTGATGTCGGTGATGGCCTGAGCGGCGTCCTTGGACTCAGAGATCAGCATACGATCATAGCCCGTGTCGGTGGAGGCGTACATCAACACATGCATGGGGTAACCTTCCACATAGGTGGGGGGGACCACAATGTCGAATTCTAGTGGCGGGCGCTTGCTTTCGGGCAGATTAGTCCAACCTTCAGCGGGTCGGGCTTCTAGCTGGACCGCCCGGCCGGGGATCTGGTTGCAGCGCAGCTTCTGGTTGGAGAAGCAGGCGCTGGAAGCCACGTCCCACAGGGGCATGAAAAAGTAGCGGAATGGTGGATTCAAAGAGCCGGCCAGCTGGCAGCCGTCTTCCTCCGAGATAGCGCCCATGGGGAAAGTGACCGGCCAGTTTATGAGGGCCACCTTTTTACCCAAACGCTTGCCCACATCCCACATGGTTTCGCACAGTACCTCGTTGCGGTCGAAGGAAGTGTGCCAGTGATCTAGGTCCTCGCCCAGGTGTTTCACCATCAAGCTGGGCACTCCGTTGGTGCCGGATCCGGCACCGCTGACGATGGCAGTCCAGGCTGCGGCAGTCAGAGGCGGGAATACTGTTTCCAATCGGGAAAATATCCCCTGCTTCATTAGCTTGGCGGTGTTGGGCATAGCGCCCTCTGCGACAAACTTTTTGACCAAGTCCGGCATAGCAGCGTCCAGACCAAGGAACAAAATTTTCTTTTCCATAATGCCCTCCTTTTCTGATCTGAGGCCTAATTTATATGGCCTCGTAGGTAGTTTATGGGGCAGCCTAAGCTGCCTGTTGATGTGGTGTTACGAAAGTTGCGTAGTGCAACACCTCCAAAAAACTGGCGCAATATTCGTCAAAATGCTTGGTTGATAAAGTTTTAACAATATATTTTCTGTAATATTAACGGATGAGTGGATAATATCACTGTTTTTTTCGTTTTGTCAATGAGAAAAAACGCAAACGTTTGCATAACGATGCGTTGGCGTTGGTTGCCATCCTGGAAAGTTTGTAGTAAAATAAAACACATAGTGCGGCGACAGTGTTGAAGCCGATTAGTAAAGGAGCATTTGGATGAGCATTAGAGAAATTGCGCGGCGGGCGGGAGTATCGCCCTCTACGGCCTCTCGCATTGTCAACAGCAAAAATGTTTCGGCGGCCAGCCCGCAGACACAGGAGCGGATTTGGGCAGCTGTACGGGAATTGGGTTATGTCCCCAATCAACATGCCAGACAGCTAAAGCGTCCAGAGCTGGATCAGAAGCCCCAGAATCAAAATCTGGACTGTGTCTATGCCCGTACTATTGGCCCCTATTTGGATCCCTTTTTTACGGTGCTAATGCGGGCAGCGGAGATTACCGCCTTTGATGCGGGGTATAATCTTCGCTATCATTACTCTGTGGCCGATATTCAGGATGGAAAAGCCCCGTTTACCGACACTAACTCTGACTCGGCCGTAGTCCTGGGCCGCATCGAGCCTCGTTCTCTCAGCCTGTTAAAAAAGTGGTATAAAAATATCGTCAATATTGGGCAGAACTCTGCGCCTGATGGGATCTTCGATCAGGTGATCTGCAGTGGTTACCAGGCAGTCCGCACCTGTGTGGAGTACCTGCGTTCGCTAGGCCATAAAAAGATCTGTTATATGGGGGAAACGGACAACGAGCAGCGATTTCAAAGCTATCTGGACGCCATGGCCGATCTGGAACTAGGTGACCTGACCCCCTATGTGGCACGCTGCTTGTTTAACCCAACCGATGGGTATGAGGCTACCAACCGGCTGCTGGACAGCGGGGTGGAGTTTACAGCCATTTTGTGTGCCAACGATATGAATGCTGTGGGCGCTATGAAAAGTCTGCGGGAGCATCGGCTGAAGGTTCCCCAGGATGTCTCTATTATCGGTATCAACGACATGGAAACTGTCTGCTATCTGGATCCTATGCTTACGACCATCCATGTCCCTCTGGAGGAGATGGGACATCTTGGAGTAAAACTGTTGATTGACCGCATTGAGGGCGGACATACATCATCAATAAAAGTGGACGTTCCGTTTACGCTGATTCAACGGGAGTCTTGCGGTCCGGCCAAAAAACGCTATTAATGGAAGAGGACCGGCCGTGGCGCTCTATTGCCCGGCTGCTCTGTATGAAGCAAAGAGGCAGCAATCAACTCCATATGTCTCCTTATTGTCCAGATCGCCTCTCTGCTATAGACTTTCACTACTGAATTTGTACCCGAAATCTCTCCCTGTTCCTGCGCATTATGATCGCCGGCAGGTGTAGGCGGCCGGTAGAACAAACCATCAAATGATAGGGAGAAAAATCATTTCGTTTTAAGAGCAATGGAAAAAGCGTGCCGTTTTTGCGGCACGCATTTCCTCACTTTCGCCTTTTGATCTCGGTTATTTCACTATAAGATTATCTCGAACGAAGCGGCATACTGAATATACAAAGATTACATCCACACCTGTTGTGGACAGATGATTGGGAAGATCATAGGTTGCGAGAAGAAAATCAAACAGAGTATGAACACTCGGCAGAAGGCTTAAATTCAATACAACGATCTCTCGTATGTATAAGCGCAACTCAGAACGAAACATAGCACACACAGAATCCAAATGAAAAAGCCCCTGGCAGATACCGCATTTGCGGTATCTGCCAGGGGCTCAGACTCCTCGATAAATGTTCCCTTATATCAAGGGGTACCTGTCCGGTCCCAGGGTATATTTCACGCCTGTCCCGCCAAAGCGATGGCCCGGTCAAGGATGCGGCCTGCCGCCGCCTCTTTAGACAGGAGGGGAAGCTCCTCTACCCGGTCCCGTGTGATCAGGGTGATGACGTTGGTATCCACCCCAAAGCCGGCTCCATCCACCTTCAAATTATTGGCGCAGATCATATCCACGTTTTTCTTTTCCAGCTTGACCCGACTGTTTTCCAGCATATCGCGGGTCTCCATGGAGAAGCCGCAAATGATTTGGTCCGGGCGGCGGTGCTCTCCCAGGTGCTTTAAAATATCCTGGGTGCGTTTCAGCGGAATAGACAGATCGCCCTCTCTCTTTTTCACCTTGTCGTCGCTGTAATCCGCGGGGGTGTAGTCGGCCACGGCGGCGGCCTTAAAGATGAAGTCCGCCTGCTCCTGGCGGCTGGTCACAGCCTGGAACATATCTTGGGCGGATACTACCTCCACGACCTCCACAAAGGGGGGGGGGGAGATGGAGGTCGGACCGGACACAAGGGTGACCTGCGCCCCCCGGAGCATAGCCGTTTTGGCAATGGCGTAGCCCATCTTGCCGCTGGAGTGGTTGGTCAGATAGCGGACAGGGTCCAGAGCCTCCTGGGTGGGGCCGGCGGTGACCAGCACTTTTTTTCCCGTCAGGTCATGGGGCAGAGCGATGGCCCGCAGGATATGCTGGATCAGCAGATCAGGCTCAGGCAGCTTGCCAGACCCCACCGCCCCGCAGGCCAGCCGGCCGGAGGCGGGGGAAATGACTTCCCAGCCATAGTGACGCAGAAGGTCCAGATTGTCCTGAGTCACTGGGTTTTCCAACATATGGGTGTTCATGGCCGGAGCGATCAGCTTGGGGCAGGTGCAGGCCAGCACCGTGGTAGTCAGCATATCGTCGGCCAGCCCGTGGGCCAGCTTGGCGCACACATTGGCGGTGGCGGGGGCGATGAGGACCAGGTCCGTCCGGTCGGCCAGGGCAATATGCTCCACCTGGTGGGCGAAATTGCGGTCAAAGGTATCCACCATACAGCGGTTGCCTGTCAGCTGTTCAAAGGTCAGGGGCGCGATAAATTGGGTGGCGTGCTGGGTCATCACCACCTCCACATTGGCGTGGAGCTTGACCAGGGCGGAGGCCAAATAGGCGGCCTTGTAGGCGGCAATGCCGCCGGTGACCCCAAGCAGGACGGTTTTTCCCTTCAGCATGGTGAACTCTCCTTTTGCGTTCAAATCAGTGTCTATTATACAAATTTTCTGCCGTGGTGTAAAGAGAAAAGGCCGGAAGAAAACGGAAAGGGACCGGGGGCGTATTCCTGCGCTCCGGCGGACAAAGTCCGTAAGTGCCTCACCCCCGGACCCTGTTATACGGGGGACGCACAGATGGGGGGGGCAGCCCCTAGAGACCTTTGGCGCCTTTCCGTCTCTGGAAAGGCACCCGCCGGAAGTATGACAGGCTGTCAAAATTTTTCCAAGGCCCATCGGAGATACGGCAGGCGATCACATGGCGCCGCCTCTACAGCCTTATCAAATATCATATAGTTAAATAATTTTAAGCACTAATAATGCACTAAAAATAAATTTACAATAAGTTCAAAAGATATGCTTTGATTATTAAATCAGAAAGCAGGCAAAGCATATGGCTGATAAAACCCATTTAAGCATCCGAATGGATGAAAAGCTACATGACAAGTTCAGATATGTAGCCGGAGCAGAGGGCCGTTCTATGAGTGGTCAGATTTTGTATCTGATCCAAAAATGTGTTCGTGACTTTGAAAAAGAGCATGGCCCTATCCCTGAGGACGAGCTGAAGTGAGGGTGGGCGAGGCACTGCTGGACCTGCTCTTTCCGCCCAAATGCCCCTTTTGCCAGCGGCTGCTGCATGACCCACGGGCTCCCCTGTGTCCCAACTGCCAGGCCAGCCTGCCGTGGCTGACTGGAAGGGCGGGGGAGCGGCGGGTGGACTTCACCCAGGGCTGCTGGTCTCCGCTGGCCTACCAGGCCCAAGTGCGGGAGGCGGTCCAACGATATAAGTTTGCCCCGGCTCCGGCCTATGGCCGGCCCTTTGGCCTGCTGATGGCCCAGTGTGCCAGGGACCAGGGAGTGGAGGCGGAGCTGGTGACCTGGGCGCCCCTGTCCAAAAAGCGGCGGCGCAAGCGGGGCTTTGACCAGGGGGAACTGCTGGCCCGGACCGTGGGGGAATGCTTGGCGCTCCCTGTGCTCCCTCTGCTGGAAAAGAGCCGACATACAGTCCCTCAGTCCAGTCTGCCCGATGGAGCGGCCCGTAGGGCTAACGCCCTGGGGGCCTATTCTCTGCTGCCGGGCAGGAGAATAGAGGGCGGGCGGGTGCTGCTGGTGGACGACGTGGTTACCTCCGGCGCCACCCTGAGCGAGTGTGCCCGTCTGCTGTGCCAAGGGGGTGCCAAGCAGGTCCTGTGCCTGACTTTAGCCCAGGCGGGAGAGGGTGGGGATAAATTAGAAAATAATAGAAATAATGGTTGAAAAGCCGGCGATCAGCCGTTATAATGATAGACGGCGGCAAATAGGTTTTGCCGATTTGGCTATACTATAATTGACAAAATAACTTGGCCCTGGCTGGCGGTCCGGGCCAGTGATGAATCAAGATAAGGTGGACGAAACTATGGGGCTATTTAGCAAAGATATCGGTATCGATCTGGGTACCGCTTCTGTTTTGGTATACATCAAGGGCAAGGGGGTCGTCCTGCGGGAGCCCTCTGTGGTGGCCATGGATAAGAACACCGGCAAACTGCTGAAGGTGGGTACCGAGGCCCAGGCCATGCTGGGCCGCACCCCCGGCAATATCGTGGCCATGCGTCCCCTGCGGGAGGGCGTCATCTCCGACTATGACATGACCGAGCGGATGCTCAAGGAGTTTATTAAGAAGGTGACCACCTTCTCCCTGTTTAAGCCCCGCCTGCTCATCTGCGTGCCCTCCGGCATCACCGAGGTGGAGGAGCGCGCCGTTGTGGACGCGGGCATCCAGGCTGGTGCCCGCAGAGCCTACCTCATTGAGGAGCCTGTGGCCGCCGCCATCGGCGCGGGTATCGACATCACCAAGCCTGACGGCCACATGGTGGTGGACATCGGCGGCGGCACCGCCGACATCGCCGTCATCTCCCTGGGCGGCGTGGTGGAGTCCGCCTCCATCAAAATCGCCGGTGACAAATTCGATGAGGCGGTTGTCAAGTATATCCGCAAGAAGCACAATGTCCTTATCGGAGACCGCACCGCCGAGGAACTGAAAATGACCATCGGCTGTGTCTTTCCCCGCCCGGAGGAGGTCACCATGGAGATCAAGGGGCGCTGCCTGATGACTGGTCTGCCCCGTGTATTCTCCGTGTCCTCCAGCGAGATGATCGACGCCTTTGAGGAGGTGTCCAGCCGCATCCTGGAGGCCATCCACGGTGTGCTGGAGCGCACGCCCCCGGAGCTGGTGGCCGATATCTCCACCAACGGCATCGTCATGACCGGCGGCGGCTCCCTGCTGTGGGGCTTTGACAAGCTGGTGGAATCCCATACCGGCATCGAGACCCATGTGGCCGACGACGCCATCTCCTGTGTGGCCCACGGCACTGGCAAGAGCCTGGACAGCCTGGACCAGATGCAGGATGGCACCATGAACCTGTCCCGCCGCAAGCAGATGAACTATTGATGAGAATGAGTGTCCCCGGCCAGACTGGGCTGGCCGGGGATTTTCTAACTCTTTTTTAGGCGGAGGAAGAGGACCGCACACGCCAGAGCGGTGGCCAACTCGGCGGCGGGCAGCGCCAGCCACAGTCCACATACGCCCCAGAGGGCGGACAGGAGCAGGGCGGCCGGCACCACCAGGAACAGGCCCCGGAGCAGAGAGAGAAGCTGGGCGGGCAGGGCCTGCTGGGTGGCGGCGAAGTAGGTGGCGGCCATGATGTTGACGCCGGCCAGAGGGGCGGACAAGAAATAGAGCCGCAGTCCCTCCACCGCGGTGGCGGCCAGCACGGGGTCCCCCTCGCTGTTAAAGAGGGCAGCCACCTCCGGGGCGAACAGGGCCAGCAGGATATAGATGACCCCGGCCATCGCCAGGCAGACGGTCAGGCCGTATCCCAGGACACGCCGGGCCAGGTCCGGCCTGCCCTGGCCGTGGGACCGGCTGATGAGGGGCTGGGCCCCCTGCGCCACCCCGGTAAAGACGGCAATGACCACCAGGGCCAGGTTGGCCACGATGCCGTAGGCCGCCACCCCCACGTTGCCCAGCAGGGACAGCATAAGGGTATTGAACACCAGCATGACGATGCCGGAGGACAGCTCGTTGACCAGGGAGGGGAAGCCCAGAGAGCAGGTGGCTCGGGCGGTTTTCCAATGGAGCCGGGTCCGAACCAGGTGGAAGCCGTTTCGACGGCGGAGCCGGTGGAGCAGCAGGATGGCCATACTGATGACAGGGGCGATCCCCGTGGCCAGCACAGCGCCGAAGATTCCCATATCCAGGGGGAAGATGAACAGATAGTCCAACAGGACATTGGACAGGCTGCCCACCAGCATGGCTAGGGAGGCCAGCTGAGGCGCCCCGTCGTTCCGGACGAAGGCGAGGAGGGTGTGGTTCAGGATAAAGGCAGGGGAGAACAGGAGAATGACCTTTAGGTAGGTATGGGTCATGGCAAAGACCTGCTGATCCGCGCCCAGGAGAAGGGTCAGGGGACGGGAGAGGAACAGTCCGGAGGCCACATAGACCAGAGCGGCCGCCAGGGCCAGAAATAAGGTGTTGGTGAAGATGGCGCCCGCCTGCTCTCCACCGTCCCGCCCCCGGTGGACGGCGTATTGGATGGCGCCGCCCATTCCCAGCATCATGCCGGTGCCCATCACCAGACTGACGATGGGCAGGGCCAGATTCAGGGCGGCCAGGCCCTGGGTGCCCAGCCCCCTGGAGACGAAGAAGGTGTCGGCCAGGATATAGCAGGACAGCCCGACCATCCCGGCTACGTTCAGGGCGGCGTAGCGGAGAAAATCAGAAAAAAGTTCGGTGGTTTTCATCAGGTACCTCCTAAGACCGGCCCGGCGGGGGGCACGAAAAAAGCGCCAGCCCCTTCTATCTTCAACGGCCTAACGATAGAAGGTCTGACGCTTACACTCTTCCCCGGCGGCAAGAGCAAAGTTAGATATCAGTGTGCTATGATACCAGATGGGAGGCCCTGTGTCAAGAGCCGGGGCCCGCTGCCCTTACAGCTCGCTTTTTGGGGAAAATTGTGTTATACTGAAACTCCCAGAACGGGAGAGACACCCCTCGGGGATTCTGTGACGAAGAGAGGCGCTGAGTATGGAGAATGTGCAAGAAGTCCTGTCAAACGTCGCCGGCACCTTGAACCTAAAGACCTTGTCCTGGGATGCGGCGCTCCGGGTGGTAGTGTTGGTCCTGGTGGGTATGGCGGTCATCCGTGTCCTGATGAAGCTGGTGGACCGCCTGCTGGAGCGGTCCAAGTCCCTGGCCTCCCTCCACGTGTATATCCGCTCCATGGTCCGTGTTGGGCTGTGGTTCTTGCTGGTGCTGATGGCAGCGGGGTCCCTTGGCATCGACGTGACCTCCATCATCGCCCTGCTGAGTGTGGCCGGACTGGCTGTCTCCCTGGCCCTGCAAAACACTCTGTCCAACCTGGCGGGAGGGATCATGCTGCTGGTGACCAAGCCATTTCAGGTGGGGGACTATGTGGAGGCGGACGGAGTCGGCGGGACCATCGCGGCTGTGGATCTGTCCTATACCACCTTTGTCACCGTGGACAATAAGGAGATCTTTGTGCCAAACAGTCAGCTGTCCGCCGCCAAGATCGTCAATTACTCCGCCCTGGGCCGGCGGCGGGTAGAACTGACCGTCAACGCCTCCTACGACGCGCCTACACAGACGGTCAAAGAGGCTATCCAAGAGGTGCTGGACGCCATTCCCCAGATACAGCCTGATCCCGCCCCGGCCATCTGGCTATCTGCCTACCAGTCCAGCAGTATCCAGTATGTGGTCCGGGTATGGACCGCTGCCGGGGATTACTGGGACGTGTACTACGCCATTCAGGAGGGCCTGCGGGAGTCCTTTACCCGCCACGGGATCGAGATGACCTATGACCATCTGAACGTCCATATCCTGGAGCGATGAACGCCGCTTAGGCCAGCCGCACCCCCAGTCCGCGGGGCCTTCAAGGCATAGCCAGCCCGTGGAGAAAGCCGTCCAGCTGGGGCGAGAGGACCTCGCCAGCGATGACGGTGTTTTTATAGATCAGCAGGTTTACCTGTACGCCGGCTTCTCCCGTCGGGTAGTTGGTGATCTCATAGGTATAACGCTTGGCCCGCTTTCCAGCGTACTTTTCCAGGTCAAAGCCCTGGCCGGACTGGAGGGCGAGGTACTCATTATAGCTCTCGTCCATCTCCTTGGGAATGAGCATCTCCTGGGTAGCGATAGGTTCTGGGGATACCTGCCAGCCAAAGTCGGCCAGATAGGCCACCCGGTCCTCGTTCGTCTTGACCCCTTTGGGGTCTGGGACAGAGGGCGAGGCCACCTCCCGGACGGCGGAGGTGCCCAGATTCAGCACCAGGGCGCAGCAGCAGGCCATAGCTGCCAGGGCCACCCCAAAGGCCAGCTTCCGCTTGGGGACCTTCGCGGTCACGATCAACACAGCGCATTTCTCCTTTCGTCGGCTCGTTCTCCCTTCACCATATGCGCCAAGGGACGAGGTTATACCCGAAAGGAGACAATAAGGGGCCCCAGCTTAGGATAGGGGCCTCCAGAGATTCACAGGACGGCTCTAACCGGCTCTGAGAGGCGGCGAGGCCCGGTACAGCCATAGGGGAGGGGAAGGATATGCCGCTGGAACGGCTGGATAAGATACTGGCCTCCACAGGCCGCTGGTCCCGGCGGGAGGTGAAGGACCTGGTCCGCCAGGGCCGGGTACAGGCGGGGGGGATGCCGGCCGCCCGGCCGGAGGACAAGTTCGACCCCGCCCAGGACGAGATATCAGTGGATGGGCAGGTGGTGGACTGCGCCCCCTTCGTCTATGTGCTGATGAACAAGCCGGCTGGTCTGCTGTCCGCCACAGAGGACCGGCGGCAGAGGACGGTGCTGGACCTGCTCCCGGAGCATCTGCGCCGCCGGGGGCTCTTTCCCGTGGGCAGACTGGATAAGGACACAGTGGGCCTGCTGCTGCTCACGGACGACGGCCCGCTGGCCCATGAGTTGCTCTCCCCCAAAAAGCATGTGGACAAGGTATACTACGCCCGGGTGGAAGGGCAGCTGAATGAGGAGGACCGCAAGGCCCTGGCCTCTGGTATGGTTTTGGGGGATGGATCACAGTGCCTGCCCGCCCTGCTGGAGCCCCTGGGGCGGGGGAACGAATGTCGGCTTACCTTGCGGGAGGGGAAGTACCACCAGGTGAAGCGGATGCTGGCCGCGCGAGGTAAACCAGTGGCCTTTCTGCGACGCCTGTCTATGGGCCCACTCTCCCTGGGAGAAGAGCTGAAAGAGGGAGAATGGCGCCTTCTGACGGAGGCGGAAGTGGAGGCATTGCAAAGGATTCGGAGCGGCAGTTGAGCCTTTTGGTCGTTTTTCACAAAAAAATAGAGAAAACCTCTTGCCAAACAGGGGGGGCAGCCGTTATAATAGAAGCAGTGTTCAAAGAGATTTTAGGAGGGATCGATGTGTCAAGCAGGATGTTCCAGAGCGTCGTGCTCCAGATGAAGGACAGTGTCAATCGCACAGTGGGTGTCATCGACGCTGATGGGATGGTGGTCGCTTGCAGCGAATTGACCTGCATCGGAGAGCATTGGTCTGGCGCTGTGGTCGCCGTGAATGGGGCTGACAGCAGCATCGCCTATTTTGAGGGGAAGACCTTTAAGCCTCTCGCGGGCTGGGGAGCCCAGTTCGATTACGCTGCCTTTGTCAAGGGAGAGGACGAACTGGCCGCCTCCCTGTGCGCAATGGCGGTGGTGGCCTTTAACGGCGCAAAGACTTACTACGAGGAGAAGCATGACAAGGCTACCTTTGTCAAAAATATCATCTCAGACAACATTCTGCTGGGGGACATCTATACCCAGGCCAAGGAGCTCCACTTTGTATCTGAGGCGCCCAGGGCCGCTTTCCTGGTTCGCCAGTTGGGGCCTGCCGATGTTACCACCATCGACGTGATCCAGGGCCTGTTCCCCGATAAGCAGACCGACTTTGTCATCTCTATCAACGAGACGGATGTGGCCCTGATTAAGCAGCTGCCTGAGGGGGCCGACGCCAGAGAGCTGCAGAAAATCGCCAAACAGATCGCCACTGCCGTTACCCAGGAACTGGGTATCAAAGTGGTCATCGGCATCGGAACCGTGGTCAATCACATCCGAGATCTGGCCCGCGCCTATAAGGAGGCCGGGGTGGCTATTGACGTGGGTAAGGTCTTTGAGAATGAGAAGACCATTATTAACTATGAAAACCTGGGCATCGGCCGTCTAATCTATCAGCTGCCCACCATCCTGTGCCAGATGTTCCTCCAGGAGGTCTTTAAGAAGAACCCCATTGACGCCCTGGATCAGGAGACTCTGTTGACTATCAACAAGTTCTTCGAGAACAACCTGAACGTGTCTGAAACGGCCCGGAAGCTCTTTGTCCACCGAAATACCCTGGTGTATCGGCTGGAAAAGATTAAGAAGCTTACCGGACTGGACCTGCGGGAATTCGACGACGCTATCACCTTCAAGGTGGCCCTGATGGTCAAAAAATATCTTATTTCCCGGGGCATTGAGTCCTAAGAGAGCTGAGATAAAAAGCCGGGACCGACTTTTGTCGGTCCCGGCTTTTTATCCAATTCTTGCCCCACATGGGGCGGACGAAGAGTTGGGAAAAGACCCTCAAAAAATGCGGGGATAACCAGTCGGACGGGAGAGAAAGAAAGAAGAACTTTACTGATTTTGTCATTTACATAACACAGGATTTGTGGTACACTTTACTTTGATTACAACAGTCAGGGATGGAGATGGCGTTGCTTTTTTCTGTCGACTCTTGACAGGAAAAGGTTACAAGTGTAAACTATGAAGCGCGTCCCAACAAAATAGGCTGTCAAAGGTCTGGTAAAATATCCTCTGGAAAGAGGAGGAGCGGAGATAACATGATACGTCTGATCGATGTACATAAAGAATATGACAATGGAACTAAGGCGCTGAAGGGCGTGAATCTGCGGATTGACGACGGGGAGTTTGTCTTTCTAGTAGGGCCCTCTGGGTCGGGTAAGTCCACGGTAATCAAGCTGATCACGGCGGAGATTGCGGCCACTGAGGGGCGGCTAATGGTCAATGGCTACAATTTGAATAACATCAGTCCACGCCAAGTGCCCTATATGCGCCGGACGCTGGGCATCATCTTTCAGGACTTCCGCCTGATTGAAAAAAAGACAGTCCACGAGAACCTAGCCTTTGCCATGCGGGCCATCGGTGCCTCCAATCGGGAGCTACGGCGGCGTATCCCCTATGTGCTCCAGCTGGTGGGGCTGGAGCAGAAGGCTGACCGCTATCCTGGACAGCTCTCCGGCGGCGAGCAGCAGCGGGTGGCCATCGCCCGGGCGCTGGTCAATAACCCCAGCATGATTATTGCCGACGAGCCCACGGGTAACCTGGACCCCCAGCGATCCCTGGAGATCATGGTGCTGCTGGAGCGCATCAATGAGCTGGGTACTACCGTTTTGGTGGTTACCCATGAGAAAGCGTTGGTCAACCGCTTTGCCAAGCGGGTCGTGGCCATCGAGAACGGACGTATCATCAGCGACGAAACGGGTGGGTACTACAATGGCGAGAAAGTTTGACGCGGGATATTATTTTAGCGAGGGGTTCCACTCCATTTTCACCCACGGCTTCATGTCCTTTGCCGCTGTGTGTATGATCGTGGCCTGTCTGCTGATTATGGGCTCCTTCTCTCTGCTGGCGGTGAACCTGGACCATATGCTGGGTGACCTGGAGGCGGAGAATGAGATGCTGGCCTATATTGACGAGAACTATACGGAGGAGCAGGCTCGGTCCATCCAGCCGGAGATCGAGACACTGCCCAATGTGACAAAAGTCACCTTCGTCAGTCGGGAAGAGGCTCTGGAGGATTACAAAGAGGGACGGGAGAACAACCCCCTGCTGGACGACCTGCCTGACGAGGTGCTGCGGGACCGCTTCCGCATCCATGTGGAGAACCTGGAGCAGATGGAACAGACTGAAGCCGCGGTAGAGCAGGTCACGGGCGTGGCCAACGTTCGAGCGGCAATCGATATTGCCAACGGCTTTGTGCTGGCCCGGAATATCGCCACCGGTGTAGCTGTTGTGCTGATCGGGATTCTGCTGGTGGTGTCCCTGTTTATCATCGCCAATACCATCAAGTTAGCCACCTTCTACCGCCGGGAGGAGATCGCCATCATGAAGATGTGTGGCGCCACCGATGCCTTCATCCAGTGGCCCTTCGTAGTGGAGGGCCTGATCTTAGGCCTGACAGGGGCTCTGCTGGCCTTCTTTGCCCAGTGGGGCATTTACCAGCTGGTGGCAAAATTGATTATCCAGGGCAACGGGTTGTCTCTGGTGACAATGGTCAGCTATACCTCTATGATTCGATACATTCTGGCCATTTTCTGCGGCACCGGAGCCCTGATCGGCGTATGCGGTTCTCTGCTGGCCATCCGGAAATTTTTGCAGGTCTGAGATAGGAGAGAAACTTATGAAGCATCAGAAAAAGCAACGTATCATGATGGGGGTACTGGCCGGTTTTTTGGCCCTGATGATGCTGTTGCCAATCTTGGCTCAGATATTGATTCACTGAGCGGATAGACCTGGGAGGAAATACTGTGAATAAGAGAAAGACTGTATTTCGCCGGGTGGTGACACTGGCGCTAGCGTTGGCTATTCTGCTGCCCCTTACAGGGCCCTATTCGGTGCCTGAGGCGTCGGCCGTTACCCAGGATGAGATCGACGACCTGAAAGAAGATGCCAGCGCCCTGGCAAACCAGAAGAAAGATTTACAGGCCCAGCTGAAGGACGTTCGGGCGGACAAGAACGCCGCCCAGCAGCAGAAGGACCTGATCGAGCGGCAGATCAACGTGATTCAGGAAGAAATAGACAACATGACTGCTCAAATCGAGAAATACGGCCAGCTCATCCAGGAGAAGGAGGTGGAGCTGGCCCAGGCGGAGGCGGACGAGGCGGAGCAGTACGATCTGTTCTGCCGCCGTGTTCGCTATATGGAGGAGGAGGGCGAGGTGTCCTACTGGTCCGTCCTGTTTTCCTCCGCTGACTTCAGCGATTTGCTGGACAACTTCATGATGGTGGAAGAGATCATGGAGTATGATAACAAGGTCATGGACGACCTGATTGCCATCCGGGAGCAGATAGAGGTGGACAAGGCTGAACTGGAGCAGGCCAAAGCCGCCCAGGAGGAAGCCCGCAAGGAGCAGGAGGCCGCCAAGAAGGAGCGGGAGGCCCAGGAGGCAGAAGTAGATAAGCTCATTGGCGAGATCAGCTCCCAGGAGGATCAACTGGAGGCCATGGAGGCAGAGCTGCAAAAGGCCGCCAATGCTCTGGATGCGGAGATCAGAAGAAAAGAGAAGGAGATGGCCGCCCAGATATCTGGTGTGCAGAGCGAGTCCGGCTTCCTGTGGCCCCTGCCTGGGTACACAACGCTGTCGTCCCTCTTCGCCGGACGCATCCACCCCATCACCGGCAAGAGGCACAATCACACGGGCATCGACATCCCAGCGCCCAAAAATACCAAGATTCTGGCCTCCAAGAGTGGTGTGGTCACCACCTCCACCTATAACAGCTCCTACGGCAACTATGTGGTGGTCTCCCACAGCGATGGGACTAGCACCCTCTACGCTCATATGAATAAGCGGGGCGTCAGCGAGGGGCAGACGGTGAAGCAGGGAGATGTGGTGGGCTATGTCGGTACCACCGGTTCCTCCACCGGCAACCACCTACACTTTGAGATCCGGGTCAACGGCACCCGAAAGGACCCGGTCAACTACTTTAAGGATATCCCCCTCTATGTCCGGTCCGGGGGTACCACCAAACGGTTGAACTGACAATAAAAAGCCGCCTCCCGGTATCGGGAAGGCGGCTTTTTAGCGGCGCCGTGGAAAAATGGAAATTTTCCTTGCGCCTGGGGCCCCTATCCTGTATAATACCAACGATAAAATGGGAGGTACAGGGGACTTTATGGTCCTGTGGGAGCCATCCCAGATACGAGGTGGACAAACTATGCTCCTTGCCATAGATATCGGCAATAGCAATATCGTCATCGGAGGTATTCAGGACGACCGCATCGCCTTCGAGGCTCGGATCGCTACCGACCACATCAAAACCTCGGACCAGTATGGGGTGGAGATCAAAAATATCCTATCCCTCTTTGATGTGAAGCCGTCGGACATCGACGACTGCATCATCTCCTCCGTGGTGCCTCCAGTGTTCAACTCCGTACGAACCGGTGTGGTCAAGCTGATCCGCAAACAGCCCATGGTGGTGGGGCCGGGGATCAAGACCGGGCTGAATATCCAGATGGATGCCCCCGCCCAAGTGGGCAGCGACCGCATTGTGATCGCCGTGGCTGCCCTGGCGGAGTACGAACCTCCCCTGACCCTGCTGGACCTGGGCACCGCTACCACCATTGAGGTAGTGGACCGGGGCAATACCTATGTGGGAGGATGTATCATCCCCGGCGTTCGGGTATCTTTGGAGGCGCTGACCTCCCGCACGGCCCAGCTTCCTGGAATCCGGCTGGACCGGCCCAAGAAGGTCATCGGCAAGAACACAGTAGACTGTATGCGCAGCGGCATTATGTACGGCACCGCCGCCATGCTGGACGGGATGCTGGACCGGGTAGAGGAGGAACTGGGCTATTCTACCACCGTGGTGGCCACCGGAGGCATGGCGCAGTTTATCGCCCCCCTGTGCCGCAGAGAGATGACACTAGAGAAGGATCTGCTGCTGAAGGGGTTGAATATCCTCTACAAAAAGAATCTCCAGGAGCGGAGAAAAGGAGAGGAATGAGGTAGAAGGTCCCGACCGATTAAATTCTATGAACCTAGCGATGTGTGGCTGGGAGGGAGGCTTGTGTCAGCCACTGGCATCTCTACCAACGGGGGACCACTGCGAATCCGAAGAGAGCAGGATAAAGCGCCTCCCTTCGTCAAAGTGACGAAGGGAGGCGCTTTTTTACGCGAACAGATCGATAAAGTAATGTTTATTATACTTCTCTGATTGGAAAATATAAATAGCCTTTTCCTGTTGCTGGGTCAGTATAATCGTGAACTGCTCCGACCAGAGAAATGCCCTCCTTATTCATTTGTCCAATGATTTTTTCAAACACCCCCCTATGGTTTTCAGCAACTATATACTCATAACTTGGTATTGTCCATTTTACCCATCCATCAGGTGCTTCTGCGCTATCAACACATTCTACCCCTGCCAGATACAAGCCTTTACGAAAGCCATCTTCCCACGGCTTAAATGAGTGAGAAATATCAGACATAGCACCCCATATTCCCACAATACTCCCATTTGCGTCTCTCTTTGCCAGATGCGCTACCTCACTAAAATTACTATTTGCATCATTCCACAATTTTTGAATAAATCCTTCGCCGTCTAATGTTGAGCCCTCTTTTCCAATGACAACAAATTTTTCCTTTATTACTTTCATCATTCTGTATCTCCTCAGATTCAAAGTTATTGGCAAAACAATTCCATCCTTTGAATATCTGCGATTTTGATTGCCTCGCAACTGATAGGAATGGAGCTATTTTCATAAAATCCATTGCGTACAGAACCATCTTTGAAATATACTCTTACAAACTTGCCATACATATCTGCATATTGCTCATGGAATGCTTAATTTCAGAAATAGATTCGCGTCCAAATAGAGGTTTATCTTTTTGGTTACTTTATCATATTTTCCTGTTTTATTCAATTCATAGTGAAATCGACGGAGTCAGGTCCCATTTGTCCAAAGGGGAATAGGGATGAGAGAGCAGGCCCCTTGACAGATGGGGAGAAATCCCATATAATAGGGCCCAACAAAAGCGATGCGGAAGAGAAGTATCCGGGTAGAACGGTGCAGAGAGGGCGCGGCTGGTGAAAGCGCTCCGGGAACCCCGGTGAAGTGGCTTCCAAGCTCCGCCCCAGAACGGTAGTAAGGGGCGGCGGTCCCCGCCGTTATGGGATCGAGCGCGGGCGCTGTGCCCGAACTCAGGTGGTACCGCGGTTTTTGATCGCCCTGAGCCAACGGCTTGGGGCGTTTTTATATTCCGAAAGGAGCAGAGCTACGCATATGAAGATCACCAATGAGACTGTCTATGACTGGGGAGCTTATGTGGCCATGAACCGCATGGTGACCCGGGCCACCCACAGGGGTCAGAGCATCGCTCTCCGGGTCCTGTTCGCAGCTCTGGCCCTGCTCCTCCTGTTTGCCGCACGCTTCCAGTTTACCGGCATCCTCCAGGTCCTGCTGGCCCTGCTGGGCGCTGTAATTCTGCTGTGGACCCTGTTTTTGAATCAGCTGAGGGCCCTCCTCATGGTGAAGCTCATTATGAAGGGAGTGAAGGTATTCACCAACACCTTTGACCAGGAGGGGTGGACCGTCGCCGGCGTGGGCGGCGGCGAGCAGCGGATGTCTTATGACGACATCGCCTCCATCCTGGAGGGGGACCGCTACTTCATCCTCCTGGAGGACAGCCGCCGGGGCTATATTCTGGACAAGAGGACCTTCGCCAGCGGCGAGCTGGAGCGATTCCGTTCCCTGATCCAGAGCAAAACAAAAAAGACCATTCAGAATGTCTGATTTTAGAAAGTAGGAGAAACGCTATGAGTATTGAACTGCCCAAGGTCTACGAGCCCCAGGAGGCCGAAGGCCGCATCTATGAGAACTGGGAAAAGGCGGGGTGCTTTAAGGGCCGCCGGGACCCGAAAAAGAAGCCGTTTACCATCGTCATGCCGCCCCCCAACGTGACAGGACAGCTCCATATGGGGCACGCCATGGACTGCACCCTTCAGGACATCCTCATCCGCTTCAAGCGGATGCAGGGCTATGCCGCCTTGTGGGTCCCTGGCACGGACCACGCCGGCATCGCCACCCAGATCAAGGTGGAGGAGGACCTGCGGGAGAACGAGGGCCTGACCCGCTATGACCTGGGCCGGGATAAGTTCCTGGAACGGGTGTGGGACTGGAAGGAGAAGTACGGCGGCCGCATCGTAGCCCAGCAGAAGAAGATGGGCTCCTCCTGCGACTGGGACCGGGCCCGGTTCACTATGGACGAGGGCTGCTCTAAGGCTGTCAGGGAGACCTTCTGTGAACTGTATGATAAGGGCCTGATCTACAAGGGGAGCCGCATCATCAACTGGTGCCCCCACTGTACCACCGCCCTCAGTGACGCGGAGGTGGAGTACCAGGACAAGCCCGGCCACCTATGGCATATGCGTTATCCCCTCTCTGACGGGTCCGGCTATTTGGTGGTTGCCACCACTCGGCCGGAAACCATGATGGGCGACACCGGCGTGGCCGTCAACCCCAATGACGAGCGGTACAAGCATTTGGTGGGCAAGACCTGCATCCTGCCCCTGATGGACCGGGAGATCCCCATTGTAGCCGATGACTATGTGGAGATGGACTTCGGCACTGGCTGCGTGAAGATGACCCCCGCCCACGACCCCAACGACTTCGAGGTGGGCCTGCGCCACAATCTGGACACCATCCGGGTGCTGGATGACAACGGTGTGGTCAACGCCAACGGCGGCAAGTACCAGGGGATGGACCGGTACGAGGCCCGGAAGGCGGTCATCGCCGACCTGGAGGCCATGGGCCTGTTGGAAAAAGTGGAGCCTTACTCCCACAACGTGGGCACCTGCTACCGTTGCCACAACGACGTGGAGCCTATCATCTCCGCCCAGTGGTTCGTCAAGATGGCCCCCTTGGCCAAGGAGGCCCTGCGGGTAGTCAACGAGGGTGAGGTCAAGTTTGTCCCTGAGCGATTTGCCAAGACCTACACCAACTGGATGGAGAATGTGCATGACTGGTGTATCTCCCGCCAGCTGTGGTGGGGACATCAGATCCCTGTGTGGTACTGCGACGACTGCGGCCACATGACCGTCAGCCGGGAGGACCCCACCGAGTGCGAGAAGTGCCACTCTAAGAAGATCCACCGGGACCCTGATGTGTTGGATACCTGGTTCTCCTCCGCTCTATGGCCCTTCTCTACCCTGGGATGGCCGGAGAAGACCCCCGATCTGGACTACTTCTATCCCACCGACGTACTGGTCACCGGCTATGACATTATCTTCTTCTGGGTGGCCCGGATGATCTTCTCCGCCTGTGAGCAGACCCAAAAGCCCCCCTTCCACACTGTGTTTATCCACGGCCTGGTCCGGGACGACAAGGGCCGAAAGATGTCCAAATCTCTGGGTAACGGCATCGATCCTCTGGAGATCGCCGAGAAGTACGGCGCTGACGCCCTGCGCTTCAATCTGGTCACCGGCAACAGCCCAGGCAACGATATGCGCTTCTACACTGAGCGGTGCGAGGCTATGCGGAACTTCGCCAACAAGATCTGGAACGCCAGCCGCTTCCTGAAGATGAACCTGACCATTGACAAGTGCCAGCTGCCCGACAAGCTGGAGCTGGAGGACAAGTGGATCCTGTCCAAGCTCAACCGGGTCATTCCAGATATCACCGACAACATGGACCGGTATGAGCTGGGCGTGGCCGCCCAGAAGATCTACGACTTCATCTGGGACGACTACTGTGACTGGTATATCGAGCTGACCAAAACCCGCCTTCAGGGCGAGGACCAGGACAGCAAGGTCCGGGCCCAGCAGGTGCTGTGCTATGTGCTCACCCAGATGCTGAAGCTGCTTCACCCCTTCATGCCTTTTATCACCGAGGAGATCTGGCAGGCGCTGCCCCACGGAGACGAGGTGGAGGAGGGTTCCTTCCTGATGCTCCAGTCCTGGCCCGAGCACAGGGATGAGCTGGACTTCCCCGACGAGGAGAAGGCCATGGAGCTCATTATGGATGCCATCCGGGCTGTCCGTACTCGCCGCAGCGAGATGAACGTGCCCCCCTCCAAAAAGGCCCACCTTACCGTAGCGACCGATGAGGCGAAGGTATTTGAGCTGGGCGTGCCCTTCCTGAAAAAGCTGGCCTACGCGGGTGAGGTGACCATTGTTCCCGCGGGCCAGACCTCTGAGGGAGCGGGACAGGTCACCGTAGTCACCCATGCCGCCCAGCTGTCCATGCCTCTGGCCGAGCTGGTGGATATGGAGAAAGAGAAGGCCCGCATGGAGAAGGAGCGGAAGAAGAACTTTGATGAGCTTCAGAAGCTGAATGCCAAGCTGGCCAACCCCGGATTTGTCAACAAGGCTCCTGCCCATGTGGTGGAGGCGGAGAAGGAGAGGGCTGTCAAGCTCAACGAGCTGGTAGCCAAGCTGGAGGAACAGCTGAAGAATATGTGAGAAAAAGAGCCGGACAGGGATAACTGTCCGGCTCTTTCTTAGATGGTTATGGGCTGATGCTGGGCGGTTTTTCCATTCTGGGAAAGGGAGCGCCGCGGAACCGGGAACGAATCGAATAAAGATACATCTGCCAACCATATCCCAGGACTATTCCGCATATCCTCCCACATAAGAGGTGAGGATATGATCGGACAACTGGTATTCGGCTCAGGCGGACCCAGACAGGGAGAGCGGGAAAAGCTCTACGGTCTGCCGGTGCTGCGGGTGCGCGCTGATATGGACAGCTTTTGGTGGGAGCGGCGTGTCAAGAAAGCGGGAAGGGCACTGTTTCGGGGCGGAGCCCGCCGGGTGCTGGTCCCCAGAGGGTTCCCCTGTTGGCCTCTGTTGTCGGAATATGGGCTAGCTCCAGTGGACCCAGGGCCTTTCCTGCGGGCCCAGTCACCGGCGCTGGCACTGGCGCTGCTGGAGCGGAGGGGAGCGGCGCCGGATCGGTCCACCGTGGTTTTATGCGGGGCGCGGGCAGACTGGGAGATGACCCGTGTCGCCGTAACGCTCTGTTCTCAAGTCCGGAACCTGGTCATCGACGCGCCCAAAGGAGGGGAGGAGCTGGCCCGATGGCTGCGCGGGGAGTTCGGTGTGCCTATCCTGCCACGGAGAGAAGGGGGGCAGGCGGCTCTTTGCTTTCATCCAGACGGGGCCAGGGGAGAGGAGCCTACGCTGGAGCTCTACGGACATGCACCGGATCTGGCGGGCCTGTCCCTGTCAGCTCCACATCTGGGGGAGGGAGATCGGGAGGATTTGGACCTGCTCGCCGCCCTGTATGAGTTCGGACGACTGAACAAAGAAGAGCTAAAAATCACTTGACAGCGGAGAATGGAGCACTTATAATGACACATACTGCATCAGTGTGCCCATTTCTTTATTATAATGTATGGCGGCCTGATAAGCTCGGAGCCGCCATTGGAAAGGTGTGCGAGGTATCATGGCAAAAGAGTATCGTTTGAGCCCGGAGCGGCTCAAGGAGCTACAGGATGAGATGAGCTACCTGAAGACCGTCCGGGAAAAAGAGGTGGCGGAGCTCATTAAGGAGGCCCGCTCCTTTGGCGACCTGTCTGAGAACAGCGAGTATGACGAGGCCAAGAACGAGCAGGGAAAGCTGTACTCCCGCATGGCTGAACTGGACGAGATCCTGTCAAACTATGTGGTCATCGAGGAGGAGGAGGACGGCGGCGATTACATCCGCATGGGCTCCTCCGTCACCGTGCTGGATAAGGAGTTTGGGGAGGAGGAGACCTATAAGATCGTGGGCTCCCAGGAGGCTGATCCCATGAAGGGCACTATCTCCGAGGACTCCCCCTTTGGCAAGGCCCTGCTAGGCAAGAACGCCGGGGATGAGATTACTGTGGACGCCCCCGCCGGTCCGGTAGAGTATAAGATCCTGAAGGTGGAGCGGTAATTTTTCCAAGATACAGAGGATAGGAGTTGGCGATATGGCCGATCAGAATAACAAGAACAACCAGAGCGCCCCCCAGGAGGAGAACCTCTCCCAGCTGCTGAAGATCCGCCGGGACAAGCTGAAGGAGCTCCAGGAGGGGGGGAACGATCCCTTCCAGATCACCCGATTCGTAGTGGATAACGACTCCGCCAACATCAAGGGCAACTTCGACGCCCTGGAGGGGCGGCAGGTGGCCATCGCCGGCCGCCTCATGTCCAAGCGGGGGATGGGCAAGGTGTCCTTCTGCGACCTGCAGGACAAGTCCGGCCGCATCCAGCTCTACGCCAGGAAGGACGAGATGGATGAGGCGGAGTATAACCGCTTTAAGAAGTATGATATCGGCGATATCGTAGGAGTCCACGGCGTAGTTTTTCGCACCCAGCGGGGAGAGATGTCCGTCCGTGTTGTGACTGTGACGCTGCTCTCTAAGTCCCTGCTGCCCCTGCCGGAGAAATTCCACGGCCTGACCAACACCGAGCTGCGCTACCGCCAACGCTATGTGGATCTGATCGTCAATCCGGAGGTGAAGCGCAACTTCATCATTCGCTCCCAGTTCATCAAGCATGTCCGGGACTTTATGGACGGCCGTGGCTATATGGAGGTGGAGACCCCGGTGCTCAACACCATCTCCGGCGGCGCCACAGCCCGGCCCTTCATTACCCACCATAATACCCTGGACATCGATATGTATATGCGCATCGCCACCGAGCTGCCCTTGAAGCGGCTCATCGTAGGCGGCATGGACCGGGTATACGAGATCGGGCGCATCTTCCGCAACGAGGGGATGGACCCCAAGCACAACCCTGAGTTTACTACCATCGAGCTGTACCAGGCTTATGCCGACTTCAACGACATGATGGACCTGTTCGAGGATCTGCTTACCTCCGCTGCCCAGAAGATCCTGGGTACTTACCAGGTGGAGTGGCAGGGAGAAAAAATCGACCTGACCCCCGGCTGGCCCCGTATGCCGATGCACGAGGCCGTCAAGAAGTATTGCGGCATCGACTTTATGGCCATTACCTCCGACGAGGAGGCCGTAGCCGCCGCCAAGGCTATCGGGGTGGAGTTGCCTGAAACGGCGGACAAGACCTGGGGTAACGCCCTGTATGAGGTCTTTGACCAGCGGGTGGAGGAGAAGCTCATCCAGCCCACTTTCATTACCATGCACCCGGTAGATGTGTCCCCTCTGGCTAAACGTTCTCTTGTCGATTCCCGACTTACCGAGCGATTTGAGCTGTTCATCTGCCACAGTGAGATGGGCAACGCCTTCTCCGAACTCAACGACCCCATCGACCAGCGCCAGCGATTCCAGAAGCAGGTGGAACTGCGGGACAAGGGGGACGACGAGGCCGGCATGATGGACGAGGATTTCCTCACCGCCCTGGAGTACGGCATGCCCCCCACGGGTGGGCTGGGCATCGGCATCGACCGCTGTGTCATGCTGCTGACGGGCTCCGATTCTATTCGTGAGGTCATCCTGTTCCCCACTATGAAGCCTTTAGAATGAAACTGCGGCCGGCATACCAATGGGATTTTCCCATTGGTATGCCTTTCTGCACCTCCCGGCGGCCATAAGGCGCGCCATAGAGAGGCGTCAACTGGGAAAAAGGAGCCGTTGTGAGTGTATATCCTGGCACAAAAAAAGCTAAACCCCACCCGATACATTGTCTTGGGCTTTGGGGGTATCATTTTGTTGGGGACGCTGCTGCTCCGGCTGCCCATCGCCGCCTGGGACGGGCAGGCCACTCCCTGGCTGGTGTGCCTGTTTACCGCCACCTCCGCCACCTGTGTTACGGGGCTGGTGCTGGTGGATACAGCGCTGCATTGGACGCCCTTCGGTCAAGGGGTGATGCTGGTGCTGGTGCAGCTGGGCGGCCTGGGCTTTGTCACCCTCATGTCCCTGGTGCCCTTCGCGCTGCACCGGAGGATCGGACTGTCCCAGCGGATGATGATGGCTTCCTCCCTCAATATGAGTGGGGTAGCCGGAGTGGTCCGGGTAGTGCGTCACGCCCTGATGGGAACCTTTCTGGCCGAGGGGCTGGGGGCGGCGCTGCTGGCCACAAGATTTGTCCCCATTTTCGGACTGGGTAGGGGGCTGTGGTTCTCTGTATTCCACAGTGTTTCTGCCTTTTGTAACGGCGGCTTTGATCTGTTCGGCGGGTACAGCGGACCTTACAGCAGCCTGGCGGCCTTCCGGGGGGACCTGCTGGTGATGGTGACCATCATGGCCCTTATCATTGTGGGGGGCCTGGGCTTTTTTGTATGGGAGGACCTGCTGGATGCTAGGTGCTGGCGTAAGCTGCGGCTGTATTCCAAAATGGTGCTGGGGATCACTGTGGCGCTGATTGGGCTTGGGACCCTGTTCTTCTGCTGTGCCGAGTGGGACAACCCAGCTACACTGGGGGCGATGCCCGTCTGGGAGCGGCCGCTGAACGCCCTCTTTCAGTCGGTGACCCTGAGAACGGCGGGGTATGCCACCTTTGACCAAGCCGGCCTGCGGGACAGCTCCGCGGTGCTGTCCATCATCCTGATGCTGATAGGCGGCTCATCGGGCTCCACGGCCGGAGGACTCAAGACGGTCACAATGGGGGTGCTGCTGCTGGCCCTGCGGGACGGCCTCCGAGGGCGGGAGGAGGTGGTGTTCCGCCACAGGACCATTCCACAGCGGCGGGTGATGGATGCCATGACCCTGGCGCTGACGGTGTTGCTGCTGTTCCTGACCGGTTCCATGGCGCTTTCTCTGATGGACCGGGTGCCCTTTGTCCAGGCGGCCTTTGAAGTGGCCTCCGGCATGGGGACGGTGGGGGTGACTATGGGAATCACCCCGTCGCTGACGGTGGGAAGCGCCCTGCTGATGGTCGCCCTGATGTTCCTGGGCCGGGTAGGAATCCTGTCCTTCTCCATCGCCTTCCTGACCAGGAAACAGGCAGAACATAAGATTTCGTACCCTGCTACTGACGTGATGATCGGGTAAGCGGGGAGGAGGGCCGCATGAAAAGTTTTCTGATTATTGGATTAGGCCGCTTCGGTGCCTCACTGGCAGTGGAGCTATGCGCTCAGGGCCACGAGGTGCTGGCGGTGGATATTCAGCCGGAACGAGTTCAGGCGGTGGCAGACCAGGTGACCCACTGTGTCGTGGGGGATGCCAGGGACCCGGAGGTGCTGCGAAGCCTGGGGGCTCGGAATTTTGACTGCGCCGTGGCAGCCGCCAGCGCGGATGTAGGGGTCAGCGCCCTCATTGTGCTGAACCTGAAGGAGCTGGGGGTCGCCCGCGTGGTGGGCAAGGCGAACAGCATGGTCCACCGCAAGGTGCTGGAGAAAATCGGGGCCGATCTGGTGATCTTCCCGGAACAAGAGATGGCCATCCGGCTGGCGCGGAGCCTGGCCAACGGTGATATTTTAAACTTTATCGAGCTGTCTGACGAGTTCTCCATTGTGGAGCGGCTGGTACCGGAGGACTGGGTGGGAAAGTCCATTCTGGAGCTGGATATCCGGGCCAAGTGGAGGGTTACCGTAATCGCGGTGCGCCGGGGAGAGCGCATGACCATCTCACCGGGCCGGGACTATGTGTTCCAGGCGCAGGATGACTGTATGGTGATCCTGGGGAGCAATGCGGATATCGACCGGTTGGAGAGAAGATGATGGAGCGGATTACGAGCCGGAAAAACCCCCTGCTGATGAAGATTCGCCGCCTAGCCTCTGGCGGGCGGCGGGAACGGCAGGCGGAGGGAGAATATCTGGGAGACGGGATCAAACTGCTGGAGGAGGCACTGCGGTGGAGCGCGCCCCTGACTGCGGCAGTGTTCGCCGACGGGGTAGAGCCCCCTGATCTGCCCAAGGAGGTCCGGGCGGTGCAGGTGCCTGGAGATGTGATGGAGAGCATCTCTCCAATGGCGGCGCCCCAGGGCGCGCTGTTTTTGGCCGCCCTGCCTCCGGCGGACCCGCCAGAGCAGCTGAAGGGGAGGCGGTATCTGGTTCTGGACGGCGTTCAGGACCCTGGTAACGTAGGCACCATCTGGAGGACCGCGGACGCCCTGGGAGCGGACGGCCTGCTGCTGGTCAACGGATGCGCGGACCCCTATGGGCCCAAAGTCGTTCGGGCCTCCATGGGGGCTTGCTTCCGTCTGCCGGTCTTTGAGGTGACCCCGGATGGGCTGGCCGGGCTGCTGAAAAAGGCGGAGCTGCCCCTGTACGCCACCGCCTTGGGAAAGGATACGGTGGACATCAAAACGGCGGACCTGAGCCGGTCCGCCGTGGTGATTGGAAGTGAGGGGCGGGGAGTGTCCCGTCCTTTGCTGGAGCGATGTGAAAAGACACTGAAGATACCCATGCGCCAGCGGTGCGAGTCCCTCAACGCGGCGGTGGCGGCCTCTATCGTCCTGTGGGAGATGGGGCGGTGATCTTCTCAACGCGGCGGCCGGCCGCCGATTCCCAGACAGTGGTAAATGACTTGGATGATCAGGGCCGCGGCCGCCAGGGTCACAGCAAAGAGCGCATAGGCCGGCACATAGCTGCCAAACCGGTCTGCAAGGATGCCGGGCAGGGGGCCAAAAAGAAGGACCCCCGCTGTATAGGACACGGTGATGGAACGCACGTACTTGCCGTAAGTGCTGTCCGAGGACAGATCAGCGGCCCACACCGAGGGGGACACAGCGGAAACAGGTAGCCCCATTCCCAATAGTGTGATGGACAGAAAGGGGAGGGCGAGGCCGCCCAGAGGGGCCAGACAGCAAAGAACAAAGGCTCCCAGAAGTGAGCCGAAGGAATAGTAGTTACCCCACCGGCTGCCCATCCGGTCATAGACCTGGCCACAGAGAATCTTGCCGATACAGATGGCCAGTCCGGCATAGGACATTAGAGCGGCGATGAGGGCCTGATCGTAGCCCTCGCTGGTGTAGAGCACGGTCAGATGGGAAAAACCGGGGCCCCCAGGGCCGCCTACTAAAAAGGCGGCGAAAAGGATCAGGAGCAGATAAGACCGGCGCATCCCTCGGGGGGCCTGTCTGGGCGGGGGCGGAGGATCGTCCTCTCCCCCCAGATGATAGGGCTCCAACCCCAGTTCTGCCGGGGTGTTTCGGATCAGCTTCCAGGCCAGTAGAGCGGTGATAAGGATAAAGGCCCCCTCCCACAGAAAGGCGGCCCGCAGGCCCTGATGCTGGATGATCCAGGTGATGATGACAGGGGCAAAGATGGTGGATACCCCGCTGCCCGCGGAAGCCAGC
This sequence comes from Flintibacter sp. P01028, assembly GCF_041925235.1. Classification (NCBI taxonomy): domain Bacteria; kingdom Bacillati; phylum Bacillota; class Clostridia; order Eubacteriales; genus Flintibacter; species Flintibacter sp. P01028. The sequence continues at coordinate 291,125 of NZ_JBHEVC010000001.1, read as the reverse complement.
CCCAGGGCCAGCCCACGCCGGTCTCGGAACCAGGCGCCGATGACCAGAGAGAGGGGGACCATGCCCCCATAGCAGTAGCCAAGCCCGGTCAGGGCGGCGGCCAGACAGTAAGTAAAAAAGCTGGTGGCCAGACCAAAACAGAAGTAGGACAGGGATAGCAGCACCACCCCCAGGGTCATGACCAGACGCAGTCCGAGCCGCTGACACAGCTGATTGACTGTCAGCAGAGCGGCCAGGATGAACAGACTGCGCGTGGTGGTGATCCAGGAGCCCTGCGCATTGGAAAAACCATTGGCCAGGATGATCTCGGGCTGGTAGATGGTGAAGACATTGACACCCAGTCCGATGGTGGAAAACAGGACCAGGGCGCTGCCCAGACAGACCATCCAGGCGTAATGTGGACGTTTCATGAAAAAACTCCCTCCCCTGCCTATACAATAGCGCCGGAGAGGAGATTTGTAAAGGGAAAGTTCCGGAGTGAAGGAGATGAGAGAATGTCGGCCTTGAGATACTGGATCTGGCTTACCACCCGCCATGATCTGGGCCCAGCGGGAGTGCTGGGGGTGTTGGAGCACTTCATCACTCCAGAGCGGGCCTATTACGCAGACCCGGAGGAATATGACTTTCTTCCTCTCCCCGCTGCTGCTAAAAGGAGCCTGTTGGACAAAGGCACGGACCGGGCGGAGGAAATTTTGGCGGACTGTGAGCGGCTGGGCGTACGTATTATGACATTGCAGGACGCCGACTACCCCGGCCGCCTGCGGCAGATCGCTGACCCGCCCGTGATCCTCTACATTCGTGGGCGGTCCTTCCACTTTGATGAGGAGGCGGCCATCGGTGTGGTGGGCGCCCGGGAGGCTACCGCCTATGGGACGCTGTATGCCGAGCGGTTCGGGATGGAGCTGGCGGCGGGCGGCGCTCTGGTGGTATCCGGTATAGCTGAAGGCATAGACTGCCATGCTGTCAAGGGTGCCCTGAAGGGCGGGGGACCGGTGGTTTCCGTGCTGGCCGGCGGAGTGGATGTGCCCTTTCCGCGGGAACACCGCTATCTGTATGAGGATGTGGCGGCTGCCGGGGCCCTGATCTCTGAGCATCCTCCTGGCACACCCCACAAGGGAAGCCACTTCTCACAGCGCAACCGGATTATCAGCGGCCTCTCCCTGGGTGTGCTGGCGGTGGAGTGCAGGAAAAAGAGCGGCACCATGCTCACGATGAACCACGCCATGGAGCAGGACAGGGACATCTTTGCTGTCCCCGGCCCCCTAGATGCCCCACTCAGCGAGGGGACCAACTACCTGATCCAGCAGGGGGCCAAGCTGGTCACCTGTGGCGGCGACATTCTATCCGAGTATTGGGCCCGCTTCCCCAGGAGGCTGGCGGCCTCCGCCCCGCTGACGCCAGAGGCCGCGCAGGCCCGGCTGGACAGTCTGGCCCAGGATAGGGAGGAAAAGCGCCGCACTGAGCCCGCCCTGGAGGAAGTACCCAGCCGGGAGTTTATCCCCCGGAGCGGGCAGCGGGAGCGGTTCACCGACGATGAGCTGTCCCTCCTCAACGCCCTGGAGGACAGGACCCTGTCGCCGGACCAACTGGTGGAGCTGACCCAGATCCCGGCCAAGCGGGTGCTGTCCGCCCTGACCATGCTCCAGATACAGGGGGCGCTGGAGGAGCGGCCAGGCAGGCGGTATGCCTCCCTGGTGCGGCTGGAGGAGTAGCCCCCACCCTGATTCCATGTGACCTTCGGGAGCGGAATGTTCCCTTGATTTTTCCATCATCTAATTTGGAGGTATTCCAATCGTGCCAAATAAAACGGATCTAGTGATCGTCGAGTCCCCGTCCAAGGCCAAGACCATCGGCAAATACCTGGGGCCGGGCTATGAGGTAAAGGCGTCTATGGGCCACGTCCGGGACCTGCCCAAGAGCAAGCTGGGCGTGGATATCGAGAAGGGCTTTGTTCCCGACTACCAGCCCATCAAGGGCAAAGAGGATGTTATCAGTGACCTGAAAAAAGCCGCCAAGAAGAGCGGCCGTGTCTACCTGGCCACCGACCCGGACCGGGAGGGGGAGGCTATCTCCTGGCATCTGAAGGAGCTGCTGGGCATCCCGGATGACAAGACCTACCGGGTTACCTTCAACGAGATCACCCGGAATGTGGTCAACCAGTCTATCGCCGCCCCACGGGCCATTGACCAGGACCTGGTGGACGCCCAGCAGGCCCGCCGCATCCTGGACCGGATCGTGGGCTATGAGCTGTCCCCCCTGCTGTGGAAGAAGATCCGCCGGGGCCTGTCCGCCGGGCGGGTCCAGTCCGTGGCCACCCGGCTGGTGGTGGAGCGGGAGGAGGAGATCCGGGCCTTCGTCCCCCAGGAGTACTGGTCCATCGAGGCCGATTTGGCCCGCGTCGCCCCCAATTTGGGCAGCTTTAAGGCCCAATTCCACGGCCGGGACAAGAAAATGGAGCTCCACAGCCGGGAGGAGGCCGAACAGGTGCTGGCCACTGTCCGGCAGGGCAGTTTCTCCGTGGCCAAGGTAAAGCGCCAGGAGAAGTCACGCCAGCCCGCCCCGCCCTTCACCACCTCCACCCTCCAGCAGGAGGCGTCCCGCAAGCTGAATATGTCCCCGGCCCGTACTATGTCCATCGCCCAGCAGCTGTATGAGGGCGTGGAACTGTCCGGACAGGGGGCCGTGGGCCTCATCACCTATATGCGTACCGACTCCCTCCGCCTGTCGGAGGAAGCTCTGGCAGCCGCCAAGGACTTTATTCTGCATCGGTACGGCGGGGAATATTACCCCGCCCAGACCCGGCGATTCAAGGCCAAGGGCAACGCCCAGGACGCCCACGAGGCCATCCGCCCCTCTGATGTCACCCTGGTCCCGGACGAGATCAAGAAGGACCTGACGAGCGAGCAGTACAAGCTGTACAAGCTGATTTGGAGCCGGTTCCTCTCCTGCCAGATGGCAAACGCCGTCTATGACAGCCTGTCTATCGACGTGGAGAACAGCGGATATATTTTCCGGGCCAGCCACTCCAGCCTGAAGTTCTCCGGCTTCACCGCCGTCTATGAGGAGGGGAAGGACGAGGACGAGGAGGAGAAGACCTCCCCCCTGCCTGACCTGAAGGAGGGGGAGCCCCTGGACTGCCGGGGGCTGAAGGAGGACCAGCACTTTACCCAGCCCCCCGCCCGCTACTCTGAGGCGTCCCTGATCCGGGCCTTGGAGGAGAAGGGCATCGGCCGGCCCTCCACCTACGCTCCCACCATCACCACCATCCTGAATCGGGAGTATGTGGTCAAGGAGGGCAAGGCCCTTCGTCCCACCCCTCTGGGGGAGGTGGTCACCGGGCTGATGAAAGACAAGTTCAACGACATTGTGGACTATGCCTTCACCGCCCAGATGGAGGAGCGGCTGGACAAGGTGGAGGAGGGCGATGTGAACTGGAAGGCCCTTCTGAATGACTTTTACGGCGATTTCTCCGCCGAGCTCCATAAGGCCGAGCAGGAGCTGGACGGGGAGCGGATTAAGGTGCCTGACGAGGTGTCGGAGGAGATTTGTCCCCAGTGCGGCCGGAACCTGGTGGTCAAATCCGGCCGCTTCGGTCGATTCCTGGCCTGTCCCGGCTGGCCGGAGTGTGACTTTACCATGCCTCTGGTGGTGGAGATGCCCGGCAAGTGCCCCAAATGCGGCGGCCGCCTGCTCAAGCGGACGGGAAAGAGCAAAAAGACAGGCAAGCAGTACACCTACTACTGCTGTGAGTGGGTGAACAGCAAGGACGAGGCCCGCAAGTGTGACTTCATGACCTGGGATGTGCCGGTGAAGGACAACTGCCCAGTCTGTGGCTGGACCATGTTCAAAAAGCCAGGCAAGGGCGCCAAAAAGCCCTATTGCATCAACGAGGTGTGCTCCAACTTTACCCCGGAGGAGAAACGGGGAGGCTGGAAGCCCAAGCCGGCCGACTCCGCCGACACCGGGGAGGAGAAGGCGGAGAAGAAGCCGGCGGCCAAAAAGACAGCGGCTAAGAAGACCGCCGCCACAAAAACGGCCACTGCCAAAAAGACAGCCGCGAAGAAAACAACGACAGCGAAGAAGTCTACGGCCAAGAAATCTGGGGCTGAAAAAGCCGAAGGATAGGCGTAGAAGTGCCCCCCTCAGCCGGCATAGCCATGACGGAGGGGGGCAGCACACCGCTATCGAAAGGATAGACAAGCACCCAGGAGGTACCCATGGAATCTGTTATTGTGATCGGCGCCGGGCTGGCGGGGAGCGAGGCGGCCTGGCAGCTGGCCCGGCGGGGCATCCCCGTGGAGCTGCGGGAAATGAAGCCCCAAAAAATGACCCCCGCCCACCATACGGAGTATTTTGGGGAGCTGGTGTGTTCCAACTCTCTGCGTTCCGACCAGATGGAAAACGCGGTGGGTCTGCTGAAGGAGGAGCTGCGCCGGTGCTCCTCGCTCATCATGTCCTGCGCCGACGAGCATCGGGTGGAGGCGGGGGGTGCCTTGGCGGTGGACCGTCACGCCTTTGCCCAGGCCATCACCGAGAGGATCAAGAGCCATCCCAACATCACAGTGGTGGAAGGGGAGGTCACAGAGATCCCGGAGGCGGGGAACGTCATCCTCGCCTCCGGCCCATTGACATCAGAGGCCTTATCGGAGGCCATTTCCCGGCTGTTTCCCGGCAGCAGATACCTGAATTTCTTTGATGCCGCCGCCCCCCTGGTCACCTTCGAGAGCGTGGATATGGACAGCGCCTGGTTTGCCTCCCGGTATGACCGGGGGACCCCGGACTATATCAACTGCCCCCTGACGGAAGAGGAGTACGACGTCTTCTGGCGGGAGCTGATCCACGCCCAGGAGGCGGAGGTCCACGGGTTTGAGGATGCGGGCGTGTTCGAGGGCTGTATGCCCGTGGAGGTCATGGCCCGGCGGGGGAGGGATACCCTGTGCTACGGTCCGCTGAAGCCTGTGGGGCTGAAAGACCCTAAAACGGGGAAGGAGCCCTTTGCCGTGGTCCAGCTGCGCAAGGACAATGCCCAGGGGACCATTTATAACATCGTGGGCTTCCAGACCCATTTGAAGTGGGGGGAGCAGAAGCGGGTGTTCTCCATGATCCCCGCCCTGAAAAACGCCGAGTATGTCCGCTATGGCGTGATGCATCGGAACACCTTTTTGGACTCGCCCCGGTTGTTGGACCGGTACTACCGGGTCCGGGGTCAGGAGCGGCTGATGTTTGCCGGACAGATCACCGGGGTGGAAGGCTATGTAGAATCCACCGCCTCCGGAGCCCTGGCAGCCATCGAGCTGGCCCGCCGGCTGGAGGGCAAGGAGCCTGTCAACTTCCCCCGTGAGACGGCCATAGGCGCTCTGGCTCTTTACATCAGCGACCCAAGTGTGGTAAACTTTCAACCAATGAATATCAACTTCGGACTGATCCCCCAGTTGGGCTACCGGGTAAAGGGGAAACGGAACAAAAACGCTGAAATTTCCAAACGGGCTCTGGAGGCACTGGGGAAATTGAATTTAGAGCCGTGACCGCTTGTCCTGCAAGCGATCAGCGCACCGAAGGGGCTCGTCTCGCCGCCCATCGAAGGCTGCGTCATACCCGGCGGACGGCCAAAGTGTTTCCGCTTGGGCGAGGGAGGACTGATACTCCCCATCGCGGCCAAAATTCAGATGGGCCTGGTCAGTTTCCCAATTATAGAGATTCTCCAAGTATTGATTCATAATGACGCCGCCATTAAAATGCTGATAGAAATATAATAATGCTAAAAGATATATTTTGCCAAGTGGGGAGCCCATGCTTCATAAGGACATTTTTTGCATAAGAGTGAAGAAGCTGAGAAAAGGCCGTGGAGAACAGCAAAAGGATCTGGCAGAGGCAATCGGAGCGACACAGGCTTCCATCAGCGATATAGAAAATGGCCGTAAGGCGACCTCCTTTGACAAACTGGCCGCCATTTGCAGGCATTACAATGTGTCCGCGGACTATCTGCCGGGCCTTACCGACGAGGCCAGACCACTGGACCCGGAAAAGAAAGAAGGTACTGTATGAAGATCATCGTAGACGCCATGGGCGGCGACAACGCCCCCAAGGCCCCTGTGCTGGGCGCCATCCAGGCCAACCAGGAATACGGCGTGGATATTATCCTGGTGGGCCGCGGGGAGGAGATTCTGAAGGTGATGGAGGAAAGCGGGATCAAGGACCTGCCCGCCGGGGTGGAGATCGCCCACGCCAGCGAGGTGGTGGAGATGTGCGACAACCCGGCCACCGCCTTCCGGGAGAAGAAGGACTCCTCTCTGACCCAGGGGCTGAACCTGCTGAAAAACGGAGAAGGAGACGCCTTCGTGTCCGCCGGCTCCACCGGCGCCCTGCTGGCTGGAGCCACTTTGGTGGTCAAGCGCATCAAGGGTATCCGCCGGGCGGCCCTAGCTCCCGTGGTACCCACCGGAAACGGGGGAGCTGTCCTTATCGACTGTGGGGCCAACGCCGAGTGTCCCCCGGAGTACCTGCTCCAGTTCGCCTACATGGGCTCCTATTACGCCGAGCATGTGCTAGGCCGTCCAGAGCCCAAAGTGGGTCTGCTGAACATCGGGGCGGAGCCCTCAAAGGGCACCTCCCTTCAAACCACGGTCTATCCCATGCTGGAGGAGGCGTCCAAGGCCGGCCGCATCAACTTCGTAGGCAATGTGGAGGCTCGGGAGGCAGTGGAGGGCGCGGTGGATGTCATCGTGTCCGACGGCTATTCGGGCAACATCTTCCTCAAGACCATGGAGGGCACCGGCCTGTTCCTGGCCAGGGAGATGAAGCGGATGTTTAAGAAGAACCTGGCCACCAAGCTGGCTGCCCTGTTGGTCTCCGGAGGGCTGAAGGAGTTTAAGAAGATTATGAGCTCCGACGAGGTAGGGGGCACCGCCCTGCTGGGCATCTCCCGGCCCGTTATCAAGGCCCACGGCTCCTCCGACGCCTACGCCATTAAAAACGCCGTCCGCCAGGCCCGGCAGTGCGTATCCTCCGGCATCGTAGACAACATTTCCGCCAACGTGGATGTGATGCGTCTGGAGGCGCCGGCGGTCCACGGAGAAGAATGATTTTACACAAAGACGCACAAAATGGGAAAACCCTATTGACAGTAAGGAAGTTTCTGCATATAGTAAGGACAGAAAAAGTGCCTGGGGCACGAACAAAAGGAGTACCGAGATATGATCTTTGAAAAACTGTGCGCGCTCATTGCGGAGCAATTCAATGTGGATGCGGACACTATCACGATGGAGACCTCTTTTGCCGACGATTTGAACGCCGATTCGGTAGATATCGTGGATCTGTCCATGGCCATGGAGGAAGAATTCGGCATCGACGAGCTGGGGGAGGAGGAAGCTGCCTCCATCACCACGGTTGGAGATCTGGTTCGGTTCCTGCAGAACAAGGTCGACTGATCGAGAAAACGCGAAACTCCGCCGAAGGCGGAGTTTTGCCTTGTAACGGGCCAGAAGGACTGGCCCCCTTGAAGGAGTTTGGAATGAAAAGTTTGGAGGAAAAGCTGGGCTATACCTTTCAGGACCGGGGACTGCTGGACAACGCCCTGACCCACAGCTCCTGCGCCAATGAGAGCCGGGGAAAGCTCCAGAGCAACGAGCGGCTGGAGTTTTTGGGGGATTCCATCCTGGGGATGGTGGTGGCTGACCACCTGTACCGCAACCACCCGGACCTGCCGGAAGGGGAGCTGACCCGGACACGGGCCGCCCTGGTATGCGAGGAGAGCCTGGTAGAGGTAGCACAGGAGCTGGGCCTGGGGGAGTATCTCCGCCTGGGCCGGGGGGAGGAGAGCGGCGGAGGCCGCCGCCGGCCGTCTATCCAGGCCGACGCTGTGGAGGCGGTGCTGGCCGCCGTCTATTTGGACGGAGGCATCGGATCGGCCCGTAAGATTATCCAAAAGTATATCCTAAGCCGGGAGGTGGCCGGGCTGACCAAGCCCAGAGACTACAAGACCGCCCTCCAGGAGCTGGTCCAGCGGGAGAGTGGACAGGTCCTCCAGTATCGGCTGACCGGCCAGGAGGGCCCTGACCATGACAAGCGGTTCTTCGTGGAGGTGGATCTGAACGGCGCCCCTCTGGGCGCCGGCACCGGCCGGAGCAAGAAAGAGGCAGAGCAGATGGCGGCCCACGCCGCCATCCAGGCCTTAAAAAAAGAATGAGAAACGAGGCAGCGAGAGCTGCCTCGTTTTTCTATTGTTTCCAATTCCGATGAAAAAATGGAAGCTCATTTTTTGAACAGCTTGAGGGCCTTTTTCAATAGGCCCTTCTCCTGTTTAGGAGCCTCCTGTCCAGAGGTCCCCTTGGCAGAGTGGCCTTTTTCCAGCCGCTCCTTGGCGTCCTTACTTCCACCGTCCGCGGCCTGGTGATACAGCTCCATGGCCCGGGACAAGTCCTTGGCCACGCCCTGACCATGCTCGTAGCACTGGCCCAACAGATACTGGGCCCTAGCGTTGTCCTGGTCTGCGGCCTGTTGAAACAGCTCCACGGCCTTGGCATAATCCTGCTTGACAGAGATGCCGTGGTAGTAGAAGAAGCCCAGGTTGCACTGGGCCCGCGCGTTGCCGTGGTTGGCGGCCTGGCGGTAGAGCTGGGCGGCCCTTCCCTTGTCCTCCTCTACGCCTCGGCCTAATTCGTAACACAGGCCAAGAGAACAGGTGGCGGCTGCGTTTCCTCGCTCATGGGCGCTGGTATACAGCTCCACCGCCTTGGTAATATCCCGCTCTACCCCGTAGCCATTTTCATAGCACTCGCCTAGCAGCATTTGGGCTCTTGGGTAGTCCTGGTCCGCGGCCTTTTGGAACCACTGGGCGGCCTGGCTGTCATCGACCGACACGGAGATGCCATGGTAGTAGAAGAAACCCAGATTACACTGTGCCCTGGCATCTCCGCAGTCAGCGGCCTGGCGGTAGAGCTGGGCGGCTTTGGCCTTGTCCTGCTCCACGCCCCGGCCCATCTCATAGCACAGGCCCAGAGAGCAGGTGGCTGGAGGATAGCCTCCCTCATGAGCCTTGGTATACAGCTCCACAGCCTGGGCCATGTCCCGTTCGGTACCATAGCCGTTTTCCCGGCACTCTCCTAACAGCATGACCGCCCGAAGGTAATTTTGCTCGGCAGCCTTCTGGAACCATACAACAGCCTGGCTGTCGTCCATCTCTATGCCAATGCCTTGATAATAGCAGAAGCCCAGGTTGCACTGTGCTCTGGCGTCCCCCTGTTCAGCGGCCTGGCGGTAGAGCTGAACAGCCTTGGCCTTATCCATCTCCACGCCGGTGCCCAGCTCGTAGCACAGGCCCAGGGAACAGGCGGCGGAGGGATAGCCCGCCTGCTGTGCCCTGGTGTACAGCGCTACGGCCTGTTGCTCGTGCCTGTCCAGGCCATAGCCGTACTCATAACACTCTCCCAGCAGGTAGACGGCCCGGAGGTAGTCCTGGTCGGCGGCCTTCTGGAACCATACAGCGGCCTGCTTATCGTCCGCCTCCACGCCGATGCCCTGGTAATAGCAGAAGCCCAGGTTGCACTGTGCCCTGGCGTCCCCCTGCTGGGCGGCCTGACGGTAGAGCTCTACCGCCTTGACCTTGTCTATCTCCACGCCTGTCCCTATCTCATAGCACAGGCCCAGGGAGCAGGCGGCGGGGGGATAGCCGGCCTCGTGGGCCTTGGTGTATAGCTCTATGGCCCGCTTCACGTCCTTCTCCAGACCATAGCCGTACTCATAGCACTCACCAAGCAGGTAGATGGCCCGGTGGTAGTTCTGGTCGGCGGCCTTTTGGAACCACTCCGCCGCCTGCTTGTCGTCCGCCTCTACCCCGATGCCCCGATAGTAGCAGAAGCCCAGGTTGCACTGGGCGCGGGCGTCCTCCTCCTCGGCGGCCTGGCGATAGAGCTGGACGGCCTTGGTCTTGTCCACCTCTACGCCTGTCCCTATCTCGTAGCACAGTCCCAGGGAACAGGTGGCGGGAGGGTGTCCGGCCTCATGGGCCTTGGTATACAGCGCCACCGCTTTCGCGGCATCCCTATCTATTCCATAGCCATTCTCATAGCACTCACCCAGCAGCATCATTGCCCGCGGATACTCCTGGTCGGCGGCCTTTTGGAACCACTCCACCGCTGTTTTGTCGTCCGTCTCTACGCCGATGCCCTGGTAGTAGCAGAAGCCCAGGTTGCACTGGGCGCGGGCGTTGCCCTGCTGGGCGGCCTGGCGGTACAGCTCCACCGCCTTGGCCTTGTCCTGTTCCACGCCGGTGCCCAGCTCGTAACATAGGCCAAGGGCACAGGTGCCGTCACTGTAAGAACGATGGTGGGCGGCCTGATAGAGGGCCGCCGCCTTTTCCAAGGACTTCTCAACGCTATAGCCAAATTCGTAACAGTGTCCCAACAGGTACTGGGCCCGGGGATACTGTTGCTCCGCGGAGCGGGAGAACCAGAGGACTGCCTGTGCCAAGTCCTTCTCTACCCCGATGCCCCAGTAGTAGAAGAAGCCCAGATTGCATTGTGCCCTGGGGTCCTCCTCCTCGGCGGACTGAAGATAGAGGCGCGCGGCGCGCTCCTTGTCCTCCTCTACGCCTTTGCCCAGCTCATAGCACAGGCCAAGAGAGCAGGTGGCGGGGGGATACCCTCCATCGTGGGCTTTGGTATACAGCTCCACAGCATGGGCCATGTCCGCCTCCACACCAAAGCCCAGGTCATAGCATTCGCCCAGCAGGAACTGGGCCCTTGGATACTCCTGTTCAGCGGCCTGGGAGAACCAGTAGACCGCCTCGCTGTCGCTTTCCTCCACGCCGATGCCCCGGTAGTAGAAGAAGCCCAGGTTGCACTGTGCCCTGGCGTCCCCCTGCTGGGCGGCCTGACGGTAGAGCTCGGCGGCGCGCTCCTTGCTCTCCTCCACCCCGGTACCCATCTCGTAGCACAGACCAAGTTCACAGACGGAAGGGAGGTAGTCCTGATCTGCGGTAGAAGTAATCAGCTCCAGTCCCCTGGGGATATCCGCTTCCGTTCCGATGCCCCGCAAGAAGCACACCCCCAACTGGTATTGGGCGGCGATGTGGTCACCGTCTGCGGCACGTTGGAACCACTGAAAGGCAAGCTCCGAATCCTTGGAGGTGCCACGGCCATTGGCGTAGCTGAGGGCCACCTGATAGGCGGATTCCAAATCGCCCTCCTGGGCGGCGGACAGCAGCTCCTGAAAGTTGGCCGCCTTTTGGGCGGCTACGTCCGCTAGCCCCTGCATCAGCTGGGGATCTATGTATACCATGACAGCATCCTGGTCAAAGGACTGCCGGTCCTCATTTTTTTCTTCTATCATTTCCATTCCCCCTCTATGAAAGATTTTAGTGAAAAAAAGCCATGAGGACGCCTGTGGGCGCCCTCATGGAACCACAATCATCGAAATGAGCCTTGGCTCAACGCGGCTGCCAGCACCAGGAGGACCTGGGAGGGGCTGCGGGACGGTGCACTTCATCCCAGCTTTGGAGCGGAGCGGCGAAAGCGCTTTTTCCAATCTTACAATGAAATGGAGGTTTTGTCAAACACAGATATCGGGACGCCGTTTTACCCTTTAGACCGATTTAGGATAAAACAACCTCCCTTCGCCAAAATAGCGGAGGGAGGTGCGCCTTCATGCGGACAGCCCAATAAATTAGAAGTTAGCTTTCTAAACAGCTTATGATTTCTTCTATTTCCATACAAGCGTCCTCAACCCTGATCTCTGTTTCTTCGTTAAAGAAGCGACTCCCTCCTGCTAATTGGTCAATCAGACTAATTAACGCTTCAACATCACAATTCAAAACAAACCCTTGTGTTTTCCATTTTGGTGTTTCAATTAAAATTTCATTTTTAATATCTAAATATTTCTCTTCATCAAAGGTGTTTTCACATCTTAACCTTACAAGAAACCCATCTTCTGCATTGATTAAGTCACTTAATTTTGACATCATAAACTCCCGTCAAATTCCAGTTTAACTTTTTGTTCACTTTATCATATTTTTCTGTTTCATTCAGTGCACAGCGAAATTAACAGAGTTGAAAATAATCAGTCAAAAAGTAAAAAGGAAATGGCGGGGCGCCTCCACTCACGCGCCCCGCCGATGGTGTTTTAAGGACCGCTGAAAACCGGTCAGTTTAAAAAGTCCTTCAGCTTCTTGCTCCTGCTGGGATGGCGCAGCTTTCGGAGGGCCTTGGCCTCAATCTGGCGGATGCGCTCCCGGGTGACGTTGAATTCCTTGCCGACTTCCTCCAACGTGCGGGTCCGTCCATCTTCAATGCCGAAGCGCAGTTTGAGCACTTTTTCCTCCCGGGGGGTGAGGGTGGACAGCACCTCTACCAGCTGTTCCTTCAGTAGGGTGAAGGAGGCGGCCTCGGCGGGCTCGGAGGCGTCCTCATCGGGGATGAAGTCGCCCAGATGACTGTCCTCCTCCTCGCCGATGGGGGTTTCCAGGCTGACAGGTTCCTGAGCGATTTTCAAGATCTCACGCACCCGCTCCACAGGCATATTCATCTCAGCCGCGATCTCCTCAGGGGTGGGGTCGTGGCCCAGTTCCTGGAGGAGCTGGCGGGACACCCGGATGACCTTGTTGATAGTTTCCACCATATGAACCGGGATGCGGATGGTCCGGGCCTGGTCGGCGATGGCACGAGTGATGGCCTGGCGGATCCACCAGGTGGCGTAAGTGGAGAACTTGAAGCCCTTAGTGAAGTCAAACTTCTCCACAGCTTTGATAAGACCCAGATTACCCTCCTGAATCAGGTCCAGGAATTGCATCCCACGGCCCACATACCGCTTGGCGATAGAGACCACAAGACGCAGGTTGGCCTCAGCCAGCCGCTGCTTGGCCCGCTCCCCCTTCTTGATGGCCTGAGTCAACTCCACCCGGACCTCGTCGGGGATATCCTCACCAGCTTTCTCTAACTCAGCCAGCTGCTCAGAGGCCGCGTTTCCCGCCTCCATGATCTGGGCCAGCTCGATCTCCTCGTCGGAGGTGAGCAGATTCACCTTGCCGATCTCCTTCAGATACATCCGCACTGGATCGTCGGTGCCAAGGGAGTCGGCCATGGAGTTGGGGTCTACGATCTCCTCCTCGGGCAGATCCTCGATGGCCTCAATGGTTGGCTCGACGTCATCGGGCAGGTCGGGGATGTAGTCCTCGCCCACAGTGTCAATACCCAGGTTTTCCAGCGTGTCGTAGATCTTGTCCATCTGCTCGGCGCCCAAGTCCATATCCTCCAGCACATCCATCAGCTCGGAGGAGGAAAGATTGCCTTTTTTCTTGCCCCGCTCGATTAGCTCGCCCAGCTTTTCCGCGCCGGGTATGCCGCCCACGACCTTCATGACCTCGACCTTGCCCGCCTCCATGCGGGACTGGATGTCGGGCTGGGAAACGGCAGCTTCCTGATTCTCCACCGCTTCAGCGGTCTTGGGGCTCACATTCTTGTTGGTGTTCATGGTTTCTCCTCCATATATGCTTTCTTTTCCTGATACTTTCTCTGTGCCGCCAGCAGCAGGGAGTCCTCCTGTCCGGCGCCGCGCCGGAGGGCCTCCCGCTGGATGACGGATATGTAGTCCCGGATGGACTGTTGAGAGTGGGCCAAGGACTCTGGCTGACTGACCACATAGGCCAAATGGTCCATCTCCTCCCCAGTCAGATGGCCGGAGAGGGCGGAGAGCTGGGTGGACAGCCCCTCATTAGCTCGGCGGAGGAGCAGGTCAAAGACCTTGCCCAGCAGGGGGGAGGAAAATCCCTCCCCCGTGATCCCGCCCATCTGTCCTGCCAGGGATGGGTCCAGCAGCAGCAGGCGGACAAGGCCCTCCTCCGCGCGGGCGGAGCGGATATTGTCATATCGGAGCGATCTGGCCTGGGGCTGGAGCTGGCTGGCCGGAGACAGGTCTATACGCTCCTGGCGCTTTTTCTCCTTGCGGAGCCGAGCTGAGAAGGCACGCTTGATTTCCTGAGCCATGGCTTCCGGGGTGATTCCGGCGGTCTGTGCGGCGTGGCCGCCGTAGATCTCCCGCTCTACGGCGCTGGACAAAGAGGCAATAAGCTGGGCCGCCTCCTGAAGAAAAGCCACCTTCTGCCCATCGTCGGTCAAATCATATTTTTTTTGGATCTGAGCCAGGCGGTAGTCCACCTGGTTCTCGCTGCGCTCCAGCAGCTTGGCGAAGGCCTCCCTGCCAAAACGCTTGATAAACTCGTCCGGGTCCTTGGCGCCCTGCATCCGCAGTACCTTTACTTTCAGGCCGGCCTTTTCCAGCAGGGGGATAGCCCGCTGGGCGGCCGCCACTCCGGCCCCATCGCCGTCATAGGAGATGATGGCCTCCTGAAAATACCGGGCCAGCAGTTGGGCGTGCTCACTGGTGAGAGAGGTGCCCAGAGAGGCCACGGCACAGTCAAAGCCTGCCTGGTGAAGGGAGATAGTGTCCATATACCCTTCGGTGAGAATGACCCGCCCGGCCTTGGAGGTCTTGGCAATATTCAGGGCAAAGACGTTCCGGCTTTTGTTGTATACCGGTGTGTCCGGGGAGTTGAGGTATTTAGGGGTGGAATCGTCCATTACCCGGCCGCCAAAGCCAATGACGTTTCCACGGACGTCAATGATGGGGAACATGACCCGATTGCGGAATCGGTCATAGATGCGGCCGTCCTTGTTGTTGACGGCCAGACCGGCATCCAGCAAATCCCGCTTGTCATAGCCCTGATCGGCCAGGGCCTGGATCAGGGCGTCCCAGCTGTTGGGAGCGAAGCCCAGCCCGAAGTTGGTCAGGGTGGAGCGGGACAGCCCACGCTTTTGCAGATAGGCCAGTCCCTCCGCCCCCTCGGGAGCGTACAGCCACTTGTGGAAGGTCCGGGCGGCCTGCTTGTTGAGTTCCAGCAGTTTTTCCCGCCGCTCCCGCATCCCGGCGGAGGGGCCGCTGTCTGGCACCTCCATTCCGACCCGCTTGGCCAACACCTCCACCGCCTCTCGAAAGGAGAGGTTGTCCAGCTCCATCACAAAATTGATGGCGCCGCCTCCCTTGCCGCATCCAAAGCACTTGAAGATGCGCTTGTCAGCGGATACGGAGAAGGAGGGAGTCTTTTCACTGTGGAAGGGGCACAGGCCCCAGTAGTTCCGGCCCTTTTGTGTCAGCCGGACGGACTCGGACACCAGATCTACAATATCGGTGCGGTCCAGAAGCTCGTCCAAGAATGGTTCTGGAATGGCCAATGCGCTCCTCCTCTCTCGAAAAATAGGGGAATCCCTCTATTTTTAACCCCTTTTTATCAGAATTATCCCTCTGGAGGCCCAGACAGAGAGCAAGTCCTAGAGAACAGTCCAGCCTTTTGGAATGAAGAGCTCCTTATACTTCTCTACCGCGAAAGGATCGGTCATTCCGGCGATATAGTCGCATACGGCCCGGTCTACCCCATCCTCCAGGCGGATGGCCTGGAAGTCGGAGGGCAGTTCATCTGGATTTCCCTGGTAATACTGGAACAGGGCCTGAAGCATATTCTGGGCCTTTCCTTCCTCCCCCTTGGCCAGGGGATTGGTGTATACGCTGGCGAACATAAAATCTTTCAGAGCCAGCATGGCCTCCTCCACCGGATGGGACTGGACAATATGATCCTGTCCCTGGCTGGCGGTGATAGCGTCATGAACTAGGGTGTTGATCCGGTCGCCGTGGGTGAAGCCCAGAACGTTGGATACCTCCAGGGGGATGTCCATGGGAAAGATGACGCCACCGCGGAGGGCGTCCTCGATGTCGTGATTGATATAGGCGATGTGGTCGGCCAGACGGACCACCTGGCCCTCCAGCGTAGCGGCCGGGGTGCCCTTGGTGTGGCAGAGGATGCCGTTGCGGACCTCCCAGGTCAGGTTTAGTCCCTGGCCATTTTTTTCCAGCCGGTCCACCACACGCACGGACTGCTGGTAGTGGGCAAAGCCCTCCGGCATCAGCTGGGCCAGCATTCGCTCCCCAGCATGGCCAAAGGGGGTGTGGCCCAGATCATGCCCTAGGGCAATGGCCTCGGTCAGATCTTCGTTGAGATCCAGGGCACGGGCAATGGTCCGGGCGATACGGGATACCTCCAGGGTGTGGGTCATCCGGGTCCGGTAGTGGTCTCCCTCCGGCTGAAGAAAGACCTGGGTCTTATGCTTCAGACGGCGGAATGCCTTGGAATAGACGATCCGGTCGATGTCTCGTTGGAAGGGGGTGCGGATATCGCACTCCTTCTCCTGCCGTGCCCGTCCACGGGACTGGGCGGAGCGGCAGGCAAAAGGGGAGAGGAGGCTGTCCTCCCGGCGCTGTGTCTGTTCACGCAAGGTCATCCCACGGCCCTCCTTTTTCTCTCTCTTTCTGGTCGATGGAGCTGATGGGTGTACGGGGACATGAAACCCCTTATATATAAATACGAAATTTCTCCTTAAATTCCTTCTAAAAGGTCAAAAAAATTTCAAATATTTTTTCAATAGGCAAAAAAGCAGCCGCAGCCAGAGCTACGGCAGCTTTTTTTCAGTATGATGCAGTGGGAGAAGATCAACCCTTTGCATTCTTGCCGGCCCCCACCAGGATGTAGACGATTGAAGCTACAGCCAGCAGATAGGGGTAGAACAGGTTGGGAATGATCTCAAAAGCGGAGATGCCGGAGGCGGACACCGCAATCAGCATCTGGGCGCCATAGGGAATGATGCCCTGGAAGATGCAGGAGAAGGTGTCCAAAAGAGAGGCCGACTCCTTGGGGCTGATGCCATATTCCTCACTGATCTCCTTGGCAATGGGGCCAGCCATAACAATCGCTACAGTGTTGTTGGCGGTAGAGATATCCATGGCACCTACCAGCAGGCCTACGCCCAGCCGGCCGCCCACACGGCCCTTGAATACCCGGCGGATAAAGGCCAGCAGGGCCTCAAAGCCGCCATTCTCCCGGATGAGGGCACACATAGCGGACACTAAAACGGTGACCAGGATCGTTTCGAACATACCAGAAGCGCCATCCCGCATGGCTTTCAGCAGCTCCAGCACATCCGCGCCGGTAGCGATGGTGCCAGCGGCCAGACCGGTGCCTACGGTGATGGCCAGGCCGGATATGATGCCTATAATAAGTACCACAAATACGTTGACGCCCAGAAGGCCGCCAACCAGAACCAGCACATAGGGGATTAGGAGCAGCAGATTGATTTCCGGAATCTCAATCTGTCCCACGCCGGAGTTGAAGGATACCGCCAGAATGACCGCCAGGGTGGCGATGGCGGCGGGAAGGGCAATCTTCACATTGGCACGGAACTTGTCACGCATCTCACAGCCTTGGGTGGAACAGGCGGCGATGGTGGTGTCGGAGATGAAGGACAGGTTATCCCCGAACATGGCGCCTCCCATGACTGTGCCTACACACAGGGGCAGGGAGAACCCGGACACCTGGGATACGGCCACGGCAATGGGGGTGATCAGGGTGATGGTGCCGGTAGAGGTGCCCATAGCAGTGGACACAAAGCAGGCGGCGACGAACAGAACCGCCACAGAGGCCCAGGCAGGGGCGATGGACAGCAGAAAATAGGCCACGGCCTCGGCGCTGTTCCGCCCGGTCACGCCCACAAACACACCGGCGACCAGGAAGATGAGGATCATAGTGATAATATTTTTGTCGCCTACGCCCCGGCCCATCAGAACCAGCTTCTCGTCAAAAGAGAGCTTTTTGTTCTGTAAGCACGCCACCAACAGGGCAACCATGAAGGTGACTACGATGGGGATATCATAGAATGCCATGTTGATGCCGATGCCGTATTCAAAAATCAGTCCCATACCCAGATAAAGTACCAGAAATATCAGGATGGGCAGCAACGCGCTGGGGTTGCTGTTCAACTTTTTCTCCCTCTGTTCCACAAAATGACCTCCTTTTATACACAAGCCTTATTGTAAAAGATATTTCGCTCTGTGTCAACGATGTTTCTATGCGGGGGCACCCGGAAACGGCCCGGAGCATAGGATGGAGCGTCCCCGGTTGGGGACGCAGAAGCGAAGGAGGGCATATGGAACTTGATCTGACCCAACAGTTTTTGACAGAGAATGACTGCTATCAGGCAGGGCGGACCATTGTGCCCAAAGGAATTATGGTCCACTCCACCGGGGTAGCCCAGCCGGACCCGGAGGTGTTCATCCGCCGGTGGAACAAGCCGGGCGTAGAAAAGTGCGTCCACGCGTTCGTGGCACGGGACAGAGCCATTCAGACACTGCCCTGGATCATCCGGGGCTGGCATGCGGGTACAGGCACCTCCGGCAGGAGCGCGAACAACACTCATATTTCTTTTGAGTGCTGTGAGCCTGCCGGACACACCTACCGTGGCGGCGAGATGGTGGGGTATGATGTAGCGGCCAATCAGGCCTATTTTGATGACATCTATCACAACGCGGTCCAGCTCACTGCCCTGCTGTGTCGCCAGTATTCTCTGGACCCCCTGGAGCCCGGCGTGGTCATCTGCCACGCCGAGGGCTACGACCTGGGCATTGCCAGCCAGCACGGCGACGTGCTCCAGTGGTGGCCCAAACACGGGGTAACTATGGACCAGTTCCGCCAGGACGTGGCCGAGGCCATGCTGACTGACGGCGAGCATGAGGAGGAGCCTATGACGCAGGAGCAATTTGACCGTATGATGGACGCCTATCTGGCTAAACGGGCCAGATGGTCTCCTAGCGACTGGTCGGCCCAAGCCCGGAAATGGGCGGAGGAATCCGGCATCGTGGCCGGAGACGGAGAGGGCAACCAGCGATACCAGTCCTTCACCACCCGGGAGGAAACCGTACAGATGCTGTACCGCCTGGACCAGATATGGTCCGGGGCAGGCGGCCAACCTGAAGCGGAGTAAACACAGGGACCGGCCCGCTGCGGGCCGGTCCCTCCTGTTTATGTGTAAAAATTTGTTGGACGAGGCAGAAAAGATATTGATAATAGTTGCGGTTTTCCTGCTTCTATTATATAATAATCTCAAAACAGGACGAAAGCGGGACCCGCTTTCTGTTTGTCCCCCCAAAGGGGACAAACATTTCCCTTGCCCCGGGGGAGCGGACCCGCCTCCGACTGTATTTTTAGGTAAAGGAGAATCGGATGTGAAGCGAAAAATTTTATCCTCGATTATGGCTCTAGTGATGATAGTGTCGATGCTTCCCTTCTCTGTGTTTGCGGAAGAGGGGGACACATGGGCGGAGAGCGCCAGCACGGAGTGGTATACAGGAGATCGGGACGAGTATACTATCTCCTCTGCCGCCGACCTGGCGGGTCTGGCCCAACTGGTCAATGGGGGGACTTCCTTCCAAAAAAAGACTATCAAGTTGGGGGAGAATATCGACCTGGAGGGGAAGGAATGGACGCCCATCGGGAGGAATGGGAAGCCATTTCAGGGGACCTTTGACGGCCAGGGGAACACTATCTCCAATTTGAAAATCACAGGAAATAGCAGTGATGTCGGCCTGTTCGGATTTACAACAGGCGGCGAAATCAAAGACTTTACGCTGAACAACGCACAGGTAGAGGGTTACCTGGATGTTGGCGCTGTGGCCGGAACGCCCCATACCTCAAAATACACTAATATCAACGTGACCGGCCTGATTCAGATAGACGGCTATTCCTATGTGGGCGGCGCGTTCGGGAAGAATGCCTATGCGAATATCACCAATGTGGATGTGATTGGCGGCGATGGCAGCTATGTAAAAGCGGAATCCGAGGAATACCGCACCTATGTAGGCGGCCTCGTCGGCTTCATGGGTGAGGGTAACATTACGATCAGCGGTTGTGATGTGAAGATCGACGTCATCGGCTCCACCTCTGACGTGGGCGGGCTCCTGGGCATCCTCCACTACGGCAACACGATGACGAACTGCACCTACGAAGGAAACCTGACCATAACAAACCCGGACAGCGAGGTTGGCGATGAATTTGGTGCGCTGGTCGGTACGGCTATGAATAGCGCTGCGGGAAAGACTACGATTAGCGATTGTACAGCGACTGTGAATCAGGCCCTTTCAGGCGGCAGGGATGTCACAGATTCGATTACCCCTCATGGCGATTTTTACAATGATGTTACGACCAATAATGCCGGTACAGTTGATATCCAGGCGACTGTCAATGATAAGGAAGTTACTGTTGACAACAGCGTGGCGTATGTGGGCGACAACAAATATGTGTCCCTCGCAGAGGCGCTGGAGGCTGTCACCGCCGAAAGCGACAACAAAACGGTCACCATCACCCGCTCTGGTACATATGAGCCCTTCTCCATTGCGGTGAGCGGCGTTACCGTCCAGACTGCCGATGGCGTGACCGCCACAGTCAAGACCGACAAAGACAGCAAGGTGGCTGTGACGGCGGCGGATGTTACCCTGAAGGGCCTCGACTTTGTGTCCGAGGACGGGACCGCGGTCATCAGCGGCGGAGCCTGCGATGGACTTACCTTGGACAACTGTTCTTTTGAAAATAAAAAGGACGATTTGAAGGATACGATTGCCTTATACATCCATCAGCCCAGCATCACAGTTCAAAACTGTGACTTCACCAACTGGGAGCGGGGCTATTACACCTGTGGCGACAACAGCGCGGCGGGAGCCATCACCTTTGAAGGAAACACCTTCACCAATGTCCGTGTGCCCTTCGACGGCTACTGGGGCAAACCCGCCACAGAGGAGACTGATATTCAGATCACCGGCAATACCTTTGATTCCGGCGACTGGGACGCCGCCTATATCCAGCTGTGGGACTATGCCCAGTATCAGTACTGGCTGGACGGCGAAAATTCCAAGCTGAACCCCGAGGGGAAGTCGGCCCTGAAGGCCACGATCAGCGGCAATACATATAAGGGCAATGTGGTCATCTACAAGACCCACTGTGACTGGAATACCGCAAGCGCTGTGACCATCGAAGATACTGACGTAAAGGTGGTCAACCGCAACTTGATCGTGCTGGACGGCCTGACCGAGAATGACAAGGTCACCGTGACCAAGGCGGACGGCAGCCCCATTACTGCGTTCAACGATTTTGATACAGCGGTCAAGAAGGGGGAAAAATATGTCATTTATTCCCTGTCCGAAGGGGATTATACCTTCCATGTATCCCAAAAGGCGGACAACTCTAGTGATACCATTGTAACAGAGATTCCCGTTACTGTTGCCCCTCCTAAGGTTGGCGAGGTACAGGAAGTTGAAATTGTCCCCATTGCTGAGGAAGAGAAATTTGTTGCCCAGGTAGAGGGCGGGGAGAAGTACACTTCTGTGAAGGCCGCCATCGATGCTGTTGGTGAGGAAGGTACTGTGAAATTACTGCGGAGTGTGACCCTCGGTGATTCGCTCTCTGTCGGAAAAACCATGACCTTGGATTTGAACGGCCGGACCATCACGGCCCCCGAAGGAAGCCATATCCTGCTGGTCACGGCAAATACCTTTACCCTGAAAGACAGCAGCGGCAGCAATGCCGGTAAGCTCACTGGAGGTGTTGGCAGCAATGCCCGCGGCGGCGGTGTGACGATACAAGGCGGCGCTACCTTTGTTATGGAGGGCGGCACGATCACTGGAAATAACGGTAGCAAGAAGAGCGCTGGCGGTGTCCACTTGATCGGCAACGCAAAATTTATCATGAATGGCGGCGTGATTACTGGAAATACTTCCGGGACCCTTCGGGGTGGCGTCTACGCTGATATGGGAAGTGTCCAGGTATCCGGTACGGCCACCATCCTCGGCAACAAAGGAACCGATGGAGGGAAAGAGATCGATTCCGACCTCTGGCTCAATACAGTCTCCAATGTCCTGCTGACCATTGGAGAAGGGGGACTGTCGCAGGATGCAAAAATCGGCATCTATATCAACTCCTCGCCCGAACTCAGTAAAGAATTTACCGCTCCCTATGAGAGCGGAAGAGCGTCTGTCAACAACTTTGTTGATAACCGGGCGAAATATCAGATTGTAGAACAGGATGCAGAAGACGGACAAAAACAACTGGTTATGATGCTGCAAAAGGCCGCGGCTCCCGTTGCTTCTCCGGCGGCGGGCACCTATATTGGTACTCAGACCGTAGAGTTGTCTACCACAACTCTGCCTGAATTTTCCAAGATTTATTATACTCTGGACGGCTCTGATCCCACCGCATCTGACACGAGTCAGGAATATACCGGAGCCTTGACGATTAGCTCCAGCACTACTGTAAAAGCCTATACCAAGGGCCTGTATAAAGACTCTCTTGACAGCGATGTGGCGGAGTTCGTCTATACGATCAATAGCGCTGGCGGCGGTGGAGGCGGCGGCTCCAGCAGCTACTCCATCAGCGTGGACAAGAACATTGACAACGGCAGTGTGACCGTGTCCCCCAAGAGCGCCTCCAGCGGCCGGACGGTGACCATCACCGTCAAGCCCGACGAGGGCTATGAGCTGGACGAGCTGACCGTCACCGACAAGAATGGGGACGAGATCAAGCTTACCGACAAGGGCGATGGCAAGTATACCTTCAAGATGCCCCGGTCCAAGGTGACCATTGAGGCCTCCTTCGTAGAGATCGACCACCAGGATACCTGCCCCTCCGCCGGCTTCCGGGATGTGGATGAGGACGCCTGGTACCATGAGGCGGTGGATTACGCCCTGGACAACGGTCTGATGTCCGGTGTGTCCAGCCGGGAGTTCGCCCCCGGCAGCACCCTGACCCGCGCCATGGTGGCCCAGATGCTGTACAGCCTGGAGGGCAAGCCCGCAGCCGGCAGCGCTGACTTCGCTGACGTGGCGGAGGGCGCCTGGTACGCCGACGCCATTTCCTGGGCGGCCGGTGAAGGCATCGTGTCCGGCTACGGCGATACCTTCGGCCCCAACGATCCCATTACACGGGAGCAGCTGGCGGCCATCCTGTACCGCTATGCCCAGAACGAGGGGTACAAGACCAGCCAGAGCGGCAAGGGGACAGAGGGCTATCTGGACGCCTCCTCCATCTCCAGCTATGCCGTGAAGGCCATGGACTGGGCGGTAAACGCCGGTCTGCTGTCCGGCAAGGGGAACGGTATCCTGGCGCCTACCGCCGGGGCCACCCGTGCCGAGGTAGCACAGATCTTTATGAACTTCTGTACGGAACTGGCGGAATGATCCTTATGGAATAAGACAATAGCGCGGCCGCCCTTTTTACAGGGCGGCCGCGCTGTCGTAAAATCAGCAGACAAAAAGGCGGCGCGACAAACAGTCACGCCGCCTATTGCGATTCATGGAAACTATGGGTTCAGGCTTTCCAAAGGCCATGGAGGTTGCAGTACTCATAAGCGGCCACCAGCTGATCGCCGTCAGCCAGCACAAAGGAGGCCTGCGGCTTCTCACCAGGTTGGAGATATTTGATTTGGCTGCCGTGTTTGGTCTCGATGGCGATGAACTGAATAAAATGCTCGGGCAGCATGGGATGCTCCACAGAGCCTACCTTGACCTGAACAGTGCTGCCCTGAACTTCCACAACAGGGACGTGCTTCTCGGCGGCGCCGTCAGTGGTGCCTGGAACCAGCTCGGTCATCTTCTGGCCACAGCACATGACAGGTACGCCGGCGGAATGAACAAAGGTGATGATATTGCCGCAGTGCTCACAGCGATAAAATTTCATAATAATAACTCCTCTCATTATTTGCTTATAATTTTATTATAGTATGCCCAGAAGAGAAAGTCAAGAAAAGAGATTGGAATACTCCAAAATAATCCAATTATTTTGGGGAAGAATTGTTCCTCAAAATATGAGAATTTTCCCTTGCAAAGTACAGACGATTATGCTATCATATATAAGCTATCAAGTTGCAGGTGTAGTTCAATGGCAGAATGTCAGCTTCCCAAGCTGAACACGAGGGTTCGATTCCCTTCACCTGCTCCAAAAAGCCGCAACAATTTGGATATAGTGGGCTGTAAGCTTACTGTTCCAGGGTGTTGCGGCTTTTTATTTGTAAAATTTCTGAAGGTAAAAAAGATGCCAGACGAGGATTTCTGAAATCGAATAGACTTGCACTTTTTGGAACCAAAGGCAGAAATAAACGCCCTTTTTCAAATCAAAAAGGCGATGAACTGCTCCTTGTCAAGCAGACAAAGCAAAAGATAAAAAATTAAGCAGAGGATTCTATAGCCAGTAGGATCCTCTGTTTTTTATTTAGTGGAAGTTTCGATAAATTCCGCCGACGTCATACAGCCAAGCTTTTTCTGATGTCAATGGTTGTTATAGAAGTTAATGTATGCACAGATTGCCTCCCGAAAGGTATCATAGTCCTCAAAATGATAGAGGCGTTACAATCCCGTTTTCAGGATACCCCAGAACCCCTCCATCGGGGTGTTATCAAGACAGCGTCAAACGCGGAACATACTCTGGTATATGCTAGCCCGTTTCATAACTTTTTGGAAGGGGCGGCTGGTGTATTGGACACCCAGGCCGTTGTGAAGCAGCGGCTTTGTGTGCGGATATTTCTGAAGAGCCTGCTCGAAAGTATTCAGAAACAGAGGAGTATTATTACGACGGCTCAGGGAAAACGCAACAATATTCCTTCCGTAACAAATCCAACACGGCGCTCAGGCACGCCTTGCCGCCTTGAAGTCGCTGGCCCACACACTGTTTTGGTTTGACATCCGACCCACAAAAATGTCACCGCTGGTTGTCAAACATGCTTTTATGGACATGCCTTGGTAGGTATCCACGATGAGGACGGCAGCCTGTCGGCTGGAAATCTGCTGGATGATCCCAGCGTACTCCATTTCTGGCAGAAAATATGAGACAGCAGATCAACGCGACAGAAACTGCTGTAGGTCTTCTTCTGATGTTCACCGCCGTACCGGTTCGGTTACTTGAAATTGGCGGCTATGCATCTGTGTGAGCAGGATATCACCCTGTTTCTCTCGTATGCGTGGATCGGTACGGAGTCCCCAAACAATGACCCGAATCTCAGCAAAAGAAATCTGTTGGATATGTTTCGTTCTATTGACCCACACAGGCTGATGAATGAGGGGGAGTACGATCTGTTCCGGCGTCTGGACGATGTGATGACGGCCTAACACACTGTGATCCCACTCAACGCCCAAAATGCCAGGGAATTGTCATGGACGATGAACCGTGAGGTTACTGAGTGGTTTGCCCACCAGCATGGTGAAAACGGCACAATATATGAGGCGCAGCTCAGAAAGAAGAAGATCCTATGAGAATTAACATCGGAGCAGCCCCCATGCATCATGACGGCACGATACTCTCCCTACACCCACTGAAACGGGAGAAAACGGTCTTACGCCGAATCAACGGCGTATTCCGCCTGCTTGGAGAGAAAATAACCTTGGAACAGTTCTGGGAACAGTTCTGCGAGGAACATGATTTGGCATACCCCCAAGATAATCAAGAATTTACGCCCTGCCTTACCGGATGAGGCGGGACTGTTCTATTCCGAGCTGGAGCCTGAAAAGGACAAAGCCCTCAGTACAGTCGGCCATATAAGACTTGACTACGGCCACGGCGGGAAGGAGTTCTGATATACCTGGTGGCCTCACAATGACGACCGGTTCAACATGCCGGAATTCAAAGATATCCTGTAGCGGTTTGTGACAGCTTGCGAGGGGATGGGCCGCTGAAGGATTTGAGAGCCATGAGAGCCGACTGCCTGCGGCACGGCGGGTCCATTACAGAAGGTAACCGCCGCTATGGGACAACGAGAGACAGTGCTGGCCGGGGATCCGGATTATAGCCGCTGAGTTGGCTCTCTCAGTCCACGGTCAAGCGGGAGAATGGGAGCTTCAGTTCTAACCTATACAAACTCCAATGATGAATAAAAAGCAAGGGCCCCGCCAAGGTGCTCTTGCGTCTTGACCGTAGACGAGGGTAGATTCATGGTGAATCCACCAGAAGGACCCACTCTAAGGAGAAAATATAAGGCGGACAAGGATACTTATGGCCTCAAACGACTCTATAATATTCCTACTGAAAATGACCACGAACTGTAATTTCTGGCTCAATAAACCAAGTAGTCCCAAACAAAGACTTGATTTGCTCCTTACTTTGGCGCAGATCTGACTAAAATATTAAAAATTCACAACTAGTATCAGTCGAATACTCGATCAAGCTGTCAGGGTAAGAGAAGATATCTGGAGTACAAAAATTTAAATATGAAGTCGCCGGCGCAGTTCCTTTACCCGATCCCGGCCGATAGGGAGGGAATCGGAGGAGCCGCGGACCCGGAGGGCAAAGCTGCTGTTATTCCAGGGAAAAATATCCTGGATATATTTCAGGTGGACTAGGCAAGTCTTGTGGATGCGGTAAAAACCCTGCCCATCCAGGCGGCTTTCATACTCAGACATAGGAGAGTTGTCGCTGTAAGATTCGCCGGACAGAGTATGGAGGACACAACCACGGCCGGCCCCGTCAGTCTCAATATAGGTCACGTCATTGACATCAAGCAGAATGGTATGACGGTTACAGCTGACGGCAAGACGGAGCGGCCCAGGGGTCTTGTGGGGAGAAGACTGAAGCTCTGCCACACACTGGTCCAGCGCCTGACGGATTCGCTGGGGATCAAAGGGTTTGAGAATATAGTCGTCTACCCGAAGTTCAAAGGCAGTGACCGCGTACTCAGAGTACGCAGTGGCGAAGATGATCTTCGCCAATGGCATGAGACGGCGAGCGAGGGAGGCCACCGTAGTTCCCTCCAGGTCACCCAGATGGATGTCTATAAAAAGAATATCAAAGGTATCCTTCTCCAGCAACTGGATTCCCTGGGCACCACTGGATGCCTCAAATATTTCGGCTTGTGGCAGATGTTGACGAATCTGGTGGATCAACTCAAGGCGGGAATATTTCTCGTCATCGATTACTGCGATACGCACTGGACCTCACTCCTTTTCACATCAGAATAGGACTGGGAAGGCGGAGTCAGGGGAATAGAGAAAAACACAGTAGAGCCGGCTTGGGAGCTGTCGATGGTAAATTTGCACTGTTCTCCGTAGATGCTGCGAAGCCGCTTCCGTACATTGAACAGGCCGGAGTAGCTTGGATCTTCCGGGTCCTGAAGCATCTCTAGAACCTGGGGCGGAAATCCGTGGCCCCGGTCAGAGACTTGGATATAGGCCCGCTCCTGATCCTGGCGAATGCAGATACAGACGTGTCGCTCATCTACAGAGGTGCTTCCGTGGCGTACTGCATTCTCAACAATCGGCTGGAGAATCAGCGGAGGGAGGTGGAGCCGGGTCAGGTCGTCAGGTAGCTCGCGGGTCACATGGATAGCTCCCTCAAAGCGGGCATCTACAAGGGCCAGATAGTTATCCACATTGGACATCTCCTGGACTAAGGTAACAAAGGGCTCGTTGATAGATAGAGTTTGGCGCAAATAGCTGGCCAAAATCAGAATGGTCTCTCGTGCCCGTTCGGAGTCGGTGAGGCACAGGGCGGAGATAGTGTTTAGTGCGTTATATAGGAAGTGAGGATTGATCTGGGACTGAAGGGCCCGGAACTCTGCCTGCCGCCGCAGCTCGATCTGGTGGTGGAATTCTCCCAGCTCCAGTTGGGAAGAAAAAAGCTGGGCCAAACCGTCCGCCGTGCGGATGTCTGCATCCAGAATTAGATTGGGTCCCATAGGGACCACCAGGATCAAAACACCCACTGCCTCGTCATCCCACATAAGAGGGGCGGCAATGGCGGCGTTGTCTTCCTGGTGAACTGGTACGTCTACCTCGCCGGGAAAATCCTGCATTACCACCAGTTCTCTCCGCTCTAGGGCCTGGCGGGCAGGTTCGGGCAGGGGGTGACCCTGAAGGGCAATACCACTGGAGGCCAGTACCTGCTCCCGGTCTGTGATGATCACCTGAAAATCAGGCAAGGTGGCTCGGACGGTATCCGTCGCCTGTTGGAGGGCGTGCCTATCCCCAAGGCCCTCTCGGAGATAGGGGAGGCATTTCTGAGCGATGTACAGGGCGAGGTACTGCTGCTCTACCAGTTCAATGGTCAAACTGCGGTTGAGTCGGTTGAGCAAAGTCATGAAGATGACAAGCCCCAGAGAATTCACCACCATCTTGGGCAGAAGGATTACCTTCTCCAGGGCGATAGCGGCCTCAAAGGGTTTAGCCAAAATCAGAATCAAGACACATTGTACCAGTTCGGATACAAGAGTAATGGCGACAAGGGCGAGGTTCCGCCTGGAACACCGGCTGAATCGGCGGTAGCACAGAGCGCCGATGATACCAAAGCCAAAGGTACCCACCCCACAGGCCAGAGAGGTGAAGCCGCTCGGATCAAAAAGATAGCGGTGCAGGCCGCTGAGAGCGCCCGCGCACAGTCCGGAGAGGGGGCCGCCCACAAGACCAGCAGCCACAGTGCTCACCACCCGCGTGTTGACTACCGCCCCCTGGAAATTCATTCCTGTATAGGTCCCGCTGATGGACAGCAGGCCGAAGATCAGTCCCAGGCATAGCTGATTGGGGACGGAACGGACCCTGCGCTTCAGTATGATGCGCAGAGGGCGGACCTCCGTCAGAATGGCGGCGACGATGTAGAGCAGACTGATGTTAAGCAGGAGATAGATCAGCAAGCTGTTCTTCATACAGTTCACCTCGTTCCTGGCAAGTCAAATGGGCGAGGAGCCGTGGCCGGACCGGATATAGCTGTGGCAATTAACAGATTCTTAACAATCATAAGTTTAACATGAACGGGCTGGATTTTCAAGAAAGTGGAGGAACCGTTCTCACACGGTTTCCAACCGTTCTCACAGGTAAAATGACCTTAGGCCGAAAATTCGTTGACGAAGATGTTTTTTGCACATAAAATGCGCCATAGAAAGCGGAAAAATTGTGCGTATTGTGAGCTCCGCTTTTATTTCCACGGATGGCCGCTGAAATAAAAGAACTACTTTGAAGAAAAGGAGAGAATTGAAAGATGAAGAAGATCCTGGCTTTGGCTCTTGCGCTTTCCATGGCACTGTCCCTAGTCGCCTGCTCCAACGGAACGGAGAATACCTCCAACGGGGGAGGGTCTAACGGCGGCGGAAGCTCTGCCTCTATTCCGGATGGCTCCGCTGGGGGCGGCAGTGAGAAGGGGCTGACCGCGGATGAGCGCGCCGGTGAGTTTATCACTGTGGGCACCGGCCCAACCTCCGGTATCTATTTCCCCATTGGCGGTGCCTTTGCCACCGCCTTGGCGGACTGGGGCTATAAGACCAGCGCCGAGTCCACCAACGCCACTGGACAGAACATCCAGAATATGCTCAACGGTGATCTAGAGATCGCCATCGCCATGCAGGACGCTGTCATGCAAGCCTACACCGGCACCGAGGCCTATGACGGCATCGAACCAGCCGAGAACCTGCGTGCCCTGATGCGCTTGTGGCCTAACTATGTTCAGCTGGTTACCACCGCCGACACCGGCATCACCTCCATCCAGGACCTGGTGGGCAAGCGCGTGGGAGTAGGTGCCGCCAACTCCGGCGTGGAGATCAACGCTCGTATGATCCTTAACGCCTATGGCATTACTTACGATGACATTACCCCAGACTACCTGGCCTACGGCGAGGCTATCGAGAACATGAAGAACGGCCAGTGTGACGCCGTGTTCGTCACCTCCGGTTTGCCCAACGCCACGGTTATGGACCTGGGTGTTCAGTATGACATGGTGGTGGTCCCTCTGGACGGCGAGGGCCGCGACAAGTTGGTGGAGGAGTATCCCTACTATGCCAAGTCTGTCATCCCCGCCAATACCTATAACAACACTGAGGATATCGAGGGCATCTTTGTGTACAACATCATGTTGGTCCGGGATGATCTGAGCAATGAGATGGTGTACGACATGCTGGAGGGTATTTTTGCTAACATTGATACCATTAAAAATTCCCACAACACCGCCAACGAGAACATTGACATCACCTTCGGTGTCGACGACATCCAGCTCCCCCTGCACCCTGGCGCCGAGGAGTTCTGGAAGGACAACGGCTACCTGTAACTGTTGATGTAAACCCTCGTGCCGGAGGACAAATACCATAGTCTGTCCTCCGGCCTTTTTTGAGGACGCATTCGAATGAGACACAAGGCTCACTTTTTTCTGCCGCTGGCAGTTTTAGCTGCGGTGGTGTGCGCGGCTCTGTGGTGGGCATTTCTTAGCCCACATATGGTTTTCCAGCTCTATGACAGGGAGAACGAACGGGTCGTACTGGAAGTCCCGGCTGGCCCCGGCGACCAGCTCCGGCTGGAGATTGAACATTCTTTTGAGCACATTCCCTGGTACGAATATTACACCGTGACCGACGACGGCGCATTCAACCTGGATGCCATCGCAGTGGCGGGATACGGCGCGGGAATTCCGGCAGAAATGGACGTGCCCACCCACATCGAGGATGGGTTAGTCTGGATGGAGGAGATCAACAGCCGTTTTGAGCAGTTTAGGTGGATCACATCGGCTTCTTATATGAAGGGGCTGCAGCTCAATGGCGAGGAGATTTTTGACTTTCGGACACTGCCGGACGCCAGCCGAATCCGGGGTGATATGATTATGAAAAGGGGGTACCTCTCCATTGGCTGACATGGAAAAGAATCCTGTGATCGAAGCGTCGCCCATTGATGAGGCCAAGGGCGCAGAGATTATGGAGAAGTACGAGAAGGAGTCTCGTACCCGCAAATTTGACGCAGGCTGGCTGGTAAAGCTGATTTATTTTATCTGCCTGGCCTTCACTATCTACCACCTGGCCTATGCCTCTGGAATCCGGGCGCTCCAGATGGTCAGCATTAAGCACCACGCCATCCATGTGGGGCTTATCCTGGTGCTGGGCTTTGCTCTGTATCCCGCATTTAAAAAATCGACCCGCAGAAAGATCGTCTGGTATGATTGGGTGTTCCTGATCTTCTCTGCGGCCATGCCCATCTATGTGTTTCTGCGCTATCCCACTTTTATCTCCACTGGTTTCCAGGGAGAGATGATCGACGTAGTGATGGGCACCATCATGATTTTCCTGGTCATGGAGTGTTCCCGCCGGATCAGTGGTCCGGCACTGACGATCTTGAGCGGGATTTTCCTAATCTATGCCATCTTCGGCCGCTCTTTCCCCGGCGTATTCATGCACCGCGGTTACACCTGGCACCGGATCGTCACTTACCTGACTACCGATATCTATGGAATTTATGGCACCTCCATCCAGGTGTCCGCCACCTATATTGTGCTGTTCATCATCTTTGGCGAAGTCATGAACAAGTGCGGCATGGGCCAGTTCTTTAATGACATCGCCAACGCTTTGGCTGGTCACACAAAGGGCGGCCCCGCCAAGGTGGCCGTGTTGGCCTCTGGTTTCCTGGGCTCCATCAACGGCTCTGCTGTGGCCAATGTGGTGACTACCGGCACCTTTACTATCCCTCTGATGAAAAAGACCGGCTATAGCAAAGAGTTTGCCGGCTCTGTGGAGGCCACCGCCTCTGTGGGCGGCCAGCTTCTGCCCCCTATCATGGGAGCCGCTGCCTTTGTTATGGCAGAGACCTTGGGCGTCCAGTATGGAGAGATCATCAAGGCGGCTGTGATCCCGGCCCTGATCTATTATCTGGGTATCATCATCCAGGTACAGATGCGGGCCACCAAGGATAACCTACTGGGCCTGCCCAAGGACCAACTGCCTCGGGTGGGACAGGTAATGAAGGAGCGCGGCCACCTGCTCATCCCCATCGCCTTCCTGCTTTACATGTTGATCTGGAGCGGCAAGACGGTGATTTTCAGCGCCTTCTGGACTATCGTGGTCACCATTGTAGTGGCTCAACTTCGGCCCATCAGCCGTATGAGCGTCAAGGATATCTGTGAGGCCTTTGTAGCGGGCGCTAAATCCACTGTTTCTGTGGCTATCGCCTGCGCCTGCGTGGGTATCATCGTGGGTATCTGCGGCCTGACCGGTTTTGCCCTGAACGTGGCCAACACCATTATTAGCATTGGTCACCAAAACCTGTTCCTGACCCTGCTGTTTACCATGGTTACCTGTATGATCCTGGGTATGGGCCTGCCTTCCATCCCCTCCTACTTGATTACGGCCACCATCGCGGCTCCTGCTCTGGTGGAGCTGGGGATCCCCGCTATCGCGGCCCACATGTTCTGTTTCTACTTCGCCATGTTCGCCAACCTGACTCCCCCCGTTGCTCTGGCGGCCTTTGCCGCGGCTGGATTGTCGGGCGGCAATCCTATGAAGACAGGCTGGCAATCGGTAAAACTAGCCCTGGCCGGATTCATTGTCCCTTATATGTTCGTTTATAGTCAGCAGCTCCTGCTGATGGACGTAGATTTTATCAGTGGTACTCGTGTGGTCATAACCTCCTGTATCGGCGTGGTGCTGATCGGTGCGGCGGTAGAAGGTTATCTCTTTGGTCGGCTGAATCCGGTGTTGAGGGTCATTTCCTTTGGTGCGGCTATGATGCTCATAGATAGTGGCGCAATTACTGATCTGATCGGAATAGGTGGTTTGTTCGTCATCATTTTGTTCCAGAAATTTGTGGTTGCCAACCGGAACAGAAAACCTACCGCGGCATAGCAGCAATATTCTCTGAAACAGGTCACCCGGCAGAGATTCCTGCCAGATCGGCCCGCTATTTCAGGAAAAAACCCAGGTACTGGGATTTGCTGAAAGTAAAGGCCCCGCACTCCTTTGGGCGGGGCCTTTGGTTCTACTATAAGTTAAAATCGGTCTAAAACTGTAAAAAAGAAGCCGTTGGCCGCATTACTCTTGGGTGTTTTAATGAATGAGACCACTTTGCCGGGCTTGAATTTGGTACTGAGCATGGAGATGGAAACCCGAAGTGGCCGTTGCGATACCTTATAAAAATAGCCACACCTTAGGGTTAAGCCCCATAGGTACACAATGTGGACCTATGGGGCTTAACACCATGTATGGGGGAAATTAAGGCTTGTGGAGCACCACAGGCCTTAGTTTTTTGAGTAGGGAAACTCTCAGTTCTCGCAGAAAGGCAAATTTTCTGTCCACGGACTACGGTACATGGTTTGGAAATATTGCTTAATTTGATACCAACGCTACTCCTCTGCGTTCTTTATCATCATCAAAGACCAGTCGCTGTGTCAAGACAAAACATAATAAGGACATCTTTGGGACTGGGGATTCCATACAAACCGATACGGAACCGTTGGGGAGAGTTGCAGATGCAACTCTCCCCAACGGTTTTTTATATTCTGAAATTGCAGATTCTAATTTTCTACATATTGGATCAAATTTCCCTCTCGACTTTCCGACCGTCTCCCGGTATGGTTTGTTTGCCGGTCACAACGAGCAGAGGGGGGAGTAATGATGCTGCAAAAATCGTGTAAAAATCAAATCATAAAAAAGTGCATGATTTCCCTCTGCCAGTGGGTATCCTACCAATACGGCAAAAGGAACCGAAAGCCCACAGCGGAATTTGCCGCTGTGGGCTTTGCTGTACCTGTAAAATAGCCATATAGGACGATTGAGGAGGGATCTCATGAACAAACAAAAATCAATATCGGAACACATTTCGACGTATGCAAACCACCTCCGCTTGGAGGAAAAAAGCACGGCGACCATAGAAAAATATCTCCGGGATCTTCGAAACTTTACCCACTGGCTGGATGGGCGGGAGATCACCAAAGAGCGGGCGGCGGAGTGGAAAGCCCATCTGACAGAGCAGGGCTACGCCCCCGCCAGCGTCAACGCCATGCTCTCCGCCCTGAACGGGCTGCTGGACTTTCTGGGCCTCGGGGACTGCCGGGTGAAATTTCTCAAGCTCCAGCGGCGGATGTTCCGGGACGACAGCCGGGACCTGACCCGCAGCGACTACGACGCCCTCACCGCCGCGGCAAGAGCACAGGGCAAGGCGCGGCTGGCCCTGCTGATGGAGACCATCTGCGCCACCGGAATCCGGGTGTCTGAGGTGCGGTATATCACGGTGGAGGCTGCAAAAGATGGCCGGGCGGAGATCGCCCTGAAGGGCAAGATCCGGGTGATCCTCCTGCCCAACAAGCTCTGCCGCAAGCTGCTAAAATACGCCAAGAAAAACAAGACCGCTTCCGGCGAGATCTTTCTCACCAGAAACGGAACATCGCTCAGCCGCCGCCAAATTTGGGCAGAGATGAAGGGGCTGTGCAGGGCTGCAGGGGTCACGGCCAGCAAGGTCTTCCCACACAACTTCCGCCATCTGTTCGCCACGGCCTTTTACCGGGCCAGCCGGGATATCGTAAAGCTGGCGGACGTGCTGGGACATTCCAGCATCGAGACTACCCGGATCTACCTGCTGACCTCCGGGGCGGAGCATCAGCGGCAGCTGGACCGGCTGGGGCTGGTTTCATGATCACAGAATTCGCATTCTGACATGATAATACGGATGTCCAAACCATAAAACTACATATTATGTGTCCATTTTACCATAGCATTTCCAAAAGCACAAGCAAACCGGCCATATTTTGGCACGAAAATATAAGCCACAAAAAGAAATGCTTTTGTGGCCTGCTTTACTGCGGCTTTCCACCTGTCCTTGGGGCGAGGGGGAAGCCGTTTTTTATCCGCGTGGAATCTATTTGCCTACTGTGGATAAGCAAACAGAAAATGGAATGCGAATTCTGTGATGAAGGAGGGTGATGAACTTTGCGTACCTCGCTCTACGACTACTGCGCGGAGCGGAACGCGCTGGCCCTGCTGACCCAATGGCACCCAGTCAAAAACGGGTCGCTGACGCCAAGGCAGGTATCCTACGGCAGCAGGCAGAAGATCTGGTGGCTGTGCCCCAAGGGGCACGCATGGCAGGCGGCGGTCTATACCCGCACCAAGGGCAGCGGGTGTCCCTACTGCGCCGGGAAGCAGGCATGGCCGGGGGAAAATGATCTGGCATCCCAACGACCGGATCTGTTGGCTCAATGGCATCCCACTAAAAACCTGCCCATGACGCCGGAGCGCGTCACCGTGGGGGGCCACTTCAAGGCGTGGTGGGTCTGCGAACAGGGCCATGAATGGCAGGCCATCGTCAAATCCCGCACGCTGGGCGGCTGCGGTTGTCCCGTCTGCGCCGGCCGGGTCCTGATGTGGGGGGTCAACGACCTTGCCACCACCCACCCGGAGCTGGCAAAGCAGTGGCATCCCACGAAAAATGGTGTCCTGATGCCTCAGGATGTGGTAGCCGGAAACTCCCGCAAGGTCTGGTGGCTGTGCCCCAAGGGACACGCATGGCAGGCCAAGGTCTACTCTCGGGCCTGTGGCGGGGCGGGCTGCCCCGTCTGTGCGGGAAAGCTGGTGGTAGCCGGGGAAAACGATTTGGAGAGCCAGTTTCCTGCCATCGCCGCCCAGTGGCACCCAGAGAAGAACGGAACGCTGCTGCCCTCCGCCGTATCCCCGTACAGCAACCGGAGGGTGTGGTGGCGGGATGAACTGGGCCATGTGTGGCAGGCGACGGTGTCTGCCCGCACCCAGCACGGCAGCGGGTGCCCCTATTGTTCCGGGAAAACCGCCCTCCCCGGCTTCAACGATCTAGCGACGTTGGCCCCGGAGGTAGCCGCCCAGTGGCACCCCACCCTCAACGGGACCCTCACTCCGGATCAGGTGACGGCTGGGAGCCACAGAACGGCGTGGTGGGAGTGTCCCAGCGGGCATATCTGGAAAGCCATCGTTTATTCCAGAGCGGGGCCGCAGAAATGCGGCTGTCCCGTCTGTGCCGGCAGAGTCCGCCCGGAGCGGCAGGAACGCTACTGGCAGGTACTGGCGGAGGTGGAAGCAAAACAGGGCCGGTCAGCCAATTCTCGGCCCGAAAGAAAAACACAATAGGAGGAATGAGAAGTGAAAAAACGGATCTTAGCAATTTTGATGACACTCTGTCTGCTCACGGGGTTGCTGCAGGTCGGCGCAGTTGCCGCAGGAGACGTTGAATACTCCGGAGAGCGGAGCGAAAAAATCGTGTTTGACGGCGTGACGACCACGGCGATTCTGAATAATTTGACGATCGATGATCCGAAAGGTGAGAGTATCTTTGATGGGGCTGTCTCCGCCATTGATATCTGCAACGGAGCAGACGTCACCCTGATCTTGGCGGGCGAAAATGTCCTTCAGGGTGATACAAACAAGCCTGTCATCTGGGTGGAAGCCGGCTCCACCTTGACCATTGAAGGCTCCGGAAGTCTGGAGGTCTATGGTGACGCGACAGCCAGCAACGGCGCCGCCGGCATCGGCGGCGGATATAACGAAAACGCGTTTGGTGATATCATCATCAACGGCGGTACCGTCATCGTCCACGGCGTGGGCGGAGGCGCCGGTATCGGCGGCGGATATATGATCGGTAGCGGCACCCAGACCGGCAACATCACCATCAACGGCGGTTTTGTCCAGGCGTTCGGTGGCGAAATCGGAGCTTCTACCGGTGCGGGACTGGGCTCCGGCGAGAATGCCAACTTTAACGGCACGATCACCATCAACGGCGGCGTGGTCTATGCCGTGGGCGGCGACAGTGGCACCGTCAGCATCGGCGCCGGCGGCAGGGGGATCGGAGATCCCTCCAATCACGGATTCTTCTCCACCGGCGTGAACGGCAACGCTGTCATCGTGGCACCTAACGGGATCGGCGCCAATCAGGGCTTTGCTGATTGGGACGCCATTTTCTGCAGTTACAATAGCGATGAAACGACTGCCGCGGTAGAAAGCGATGGCACCGTCATTTTGAATGACAACAATGCCACCATTGAGGTCTGGGGCGACCCGATTCTGGACTATGACCTGACGGTCGCCAGCGCTACAACACTGTCCATCAAGGCCAACGACCGGACCAAGCAGCCGGTGAGCCTGACGATGGATGCCGGTTCCACCCTGACCAACAACGGCGAGATCGAACTGAGCGGTACCAACAGTTCAAGTGATACCTCCTATCTAATCCTGAAGGGCGATGTCGATCAGACTCGCGGCAGCGGAACGCTGGACGTGGCCGCTCCTGCGGCGGTGCAGTTACCCCTGACTGAAGAACTGGTGACCATTACGCCTGCATCCCCCCAAACCTATACCGGCAAAGTGCAGTCGCCCGATGTGACGGTCCGGTTGGAACTCTGGGGCTATGAGCAGGACTTTACAGAGAACGTTGACTACACGCTGGCCAAGCCTGTTGATCCGATCAAAAACGCAGGAACGTATTCTTTCCAGTTGGAAGCAGCCCATAGTGGAAACCTGCTCTCCGGAGAGGTGGAATTATCCTACGAAATCAAACCTGCTGACCTGACCGTGACCATGCCCCAAAGCTGGACGGTCTGGCGGGACAGCCTTCCCGATGGGCTTCCTTTCGCGCCGTCTCTGAGCAGCAGCATAGGACCGGAATATATACAGCGTGAAATTGGAAACTATGGAACCGTTACATGGTATGTTGACGAGGATTGCACGGAACCGTTGACCGATGTGAACATCCCCACAGGGCCTGATACTACGGTCTATTGGACATACACACATCAGAGCCAAAACTTTGAAAATAACCAGAGCGGCAGCATGGTGCTCCACATCTCCGATACCGAGCCTCCAATGGTGACCATTGTGGGAGGCGGAGAGGAAGGCAAAACCTACGGAGATGCCCCGTTCTACCTGACCGCCGAGATGACGGAGAAAGACGGAATAACAGAGGTCCCCATTGAAAGTGATGTGACATGGAGCAGCAGCAATGAGGCGGTCGCCACCGTCACCTCGAATACAAACGGAACCGCTGAGGTGACTATTACCGGTAAGGGGCAGGCGACTATCACCGCAACAATCGCGTCACACACAGGAGGTGACGGTACTACTGTATATCCCAGCGTGACCGGCACTTTCGTCCTGAACGTAGCCCCCAAGATCATCGCCGTTGATGAAACTGGCTTGATCCTGAATGAGAAGGCCGCAGAAGGTGGCAGCTATACATGGGCCTACAATGGGAAAAAGTCAGTGACGGTCTTTGGGCAAAATTACGCATCCGATGCGCTGGTTGCCAGTGATGAGGGCAAGGTTTTTCTGGGCGGCTCTGCCATTCTGGACAGTGCCAATGTAGGAACGCGCACCGCGACGGTCACCTATACCCTGACCGGAGAACGCGCCCCGCACTATACGCTGATCCCCGCTTCCAGCACAAAAACCGTGAACATTACAAAGGCTGCGATGCCTGCGGATGCTTCCGCGTCCGGAACGCTGACCATCACCAACGATCTTGCCAAGACCTATCTTTTCAACCTGAGAAATTTGACGCTGGACCTGCCCGATGGGCAGAGTCTGGGCGGGGCCGTGTCGTATGCGGTCAGCAGTTCCATCGATTTTACAGGCGGTCAATCTGCCTATGAAAACTGCATTACTGCCGCTATTCTCGGCGGAACGAATCTGAAGGTCCAGGTGGAGAAAGTCACCGGCACGATCGGTCCTGTTTGCAAGATCCCGGTCACGGTCATCAGCCTAAATTTCGAACCCTTCGACGCCTACATTGCTCTGGTGGCCGAAAAGGGAGAGACGGGACACTCCACCGGTGACATCACTGTGACGAACGAGGTAACAGGGACCGGCGCAAATCTCAATGATACATTTACCTACACTCTGAAGCTGGAACGTCTGCCGATCGCGGGCGGATCAGCATCGGTCTTTACCGCTCCAGTCGTCTACCGCGGGACCGGCACTGTGACTGGCGGCATCAGCGGTGTGGTCACCCCTGATGAAAATGGCGTGATCTCCTTCACCTTGAAGGGCAATGAGTCGCTGGTGTTTTCCGGAAATCTGGATCAGGACCACGGGATCGAATACACGGTCACGCAGACAGAAAACCACGGGTATACCACTGCTATTACCCATCAAACGCATGAAGATCCAAATCCCCAGACTCCAATAGCTACTTCTGAGGTGACCGGTCAACTTATCTGCGCCCATAACAACAATGATTCCGATTCCACAGAGTGGGCGGACATCCACTATACCAATACCAAATATGCTGGGATCAGCACCATCACCTATCAGGCCAACGGAGGCAGCGGCACTTCTCAGGTACTTCAGTATACGACCGGGACGCAAGTCACCGTGCAGCCCAACAGTTGGTTCACCCGTTCCGATCATTACTTCACAGGCTGGAATACGGCTGCTGACGGCTCAGGTACGGCATATGCCTCTGGTCAGCAAATCGCTGCACTGGATTCCAGTCTGGTGCTGTATGCCCAGTGGAGCTATACTGGCGGTAGCGGCGGCGACCATGATGATGACGATAACTACACCCTGTATTACCACTCCAATTTCGGAAGCGACAAGCGCTTCTACCAGACCCAGAGCACCAGCGCCATGAAGGTGCGGGACTACGGGGACATGAAACTGCTCCCCGACCGGGACGGCTATGAATTCCTCTGCTGGAATACCGAGAAGGACGGCAGCGGCAGGGACTACGACTCCGGAGACACCTACCGGGTCAGCGGCACCAGCTCCCATCTCTACGCCCAGTGGGTCAAGACGGCGGTCACCCCGGATGACACCGGCGTTTCCCGCTGGCTGAACACCCATGACCACATGGCCTACCTGTCCGGCTACACGGACGGGAACTTCGGACCGGACGACAATATGACCCGCGCCCAGGTCGCCCAGATGTTCTACCGGCTGCTGCTGGAGAAGGATGTGCCTGTTACAGTGCAGTTCAGCGATGTCCCGGCTGATGCTTGGTATGCCACCGCTGTCAATACGCTGGCCTCTCTGGGCATCGTAAACGGCATCGGCAACAACCAATTCGCACCTGAGCGCCAGATCACCCGTGCAGAGTTTACAGTCATCGCCATGCGCTTTGGCAAGCTGGATACCAGCGGGAGCAACATCTTCACCGACGTCAAGGCGGACGACTGGTTCTACGATCAGGTGGTGGGCGCGATCAAGTACGGCTGGATCGGCGGTTATGCAGACGGCACCTTCCGCCCCAACAACACCATCACCCGCGCTGAGGTCACTACCATTGTGAACCGGATGCTGGGCCGGGCGGCGGATACAGACTTTGTTGCCGCTCACGCCGATGAGCTGCGCAAGTTCGCTGATGTGCCTGCAAGCTACTGGGCTTATGAGCAGATCATGGAGGCCACCAATACCCACGAGTATAGAAGCTCCTCCGGCGGGGAG
Source organism: Flintibacter sp. P01028 (assembly GCF_041925235.1). NCBI lineage: Bacteria > Bacillati > Bacillota > Clostridia > Eubacteriales > Flintibacter > Flintibacter sp. P01028. The sequence continues at coordinate 251,088 of NZ_JBHEVC010000001.1, read as the reverse complement.
AAATGGACGGGCCTCGTGAACTGATTGAAAGGCCATATGAGCCAATTCACTATGAACGCCTGTAAGAAAACAAGCGGGCATCTCCTCGCAGTGACTCCCAAATGAGAGGAGGGCGGAACGGCACAGCCGTTCCGCCCTCCTTTTTACGGGACGCTGAAAATCAAGGGAAGATCATTGCTCCTTGGGATGATCTTCCTCTTCTCCGGAATGGTGCAGGCTCTCTTCCTTTGTAAGCTCTTCCAGCTCACCGCTCATGGTCAGTTGAATCGCCTCGCGGAGAAAATTAGCCACAGCCTGCTCATCAGCCCCCATCCCTTTCGGTGTAAATATATTGTCTATCACCTCTGCATTGGCCTGATAGTCGGCAGAGGAGTCCTGATCGCACCAATCCCGCAGGCTGGTATGCCCCCCTCTGGCTCGCCGGATCTGCTCCTCAGCGGTGATCATGATCCACTTCGGATCTTCCGCCGACAGATCCAGGTGCAGCATGTCCGTGAACCGCTGGCCTGGAACAAAGTCAATGTTTCGCTTGATCTGTTCCCGCCAGGGTGTCCGGCCCGGCTCCGGCAGGCTGACCCGAGCCGCGTCATGGAACTTTAACTCACCGCCCGGATCGATCTGCCGCAGAAATTCCGGTGCGGAGATCCTGCCTGTCTGGTAGTCTTTTTTTGCCTTGCGCGCTTCATCCATCCAGACATCATACTGCCCTCTGTCAAATTGGAGCAGGCCGCCGGAAACGCCCGGCCCTGCCAGCTCCAGACGGTTGGCCCGTTCCTCCAACCTGCGGCGCAGCCGCGCATGGTCTGCATATGCTGCATCGGTATCCTTGCGGAACTGCCGCATATGGTTCGGTCCTGCTTCTTTACAGGGCACACCGTCCACTTCGCCGTAGCAGTACAGCGATACCGCTTTTGTCTTGGGCACAAAATACCGCCAGCAGTTTTCGCACCGGGCGATCCTCTGCTCATCCTGCTGGAAGTAGAGGGACAGCTCTGCCAGAAGAAGCTCGTACAGATCGCTCAGGGCATACTCCCTGCCCTGCCCAATGGGGGACCCGTCCGCTTGGGGTAGAAAACGAATGAGAAACGCCCGGTCGATCAGGCCCGGCCAAGTGTCCTTCAACGCACGAAAACGATCCTGCTGCGTCCCCCGCTCGAAGTCTGCAAAGCCGATCTCAAAAAGATTCCGCATCCGATTCTGGAGAAAATAAGGCCGGCGCAGTGCGTTGAGGACGGCAAAAGCCTTTCGAGATGGGAAGATGGGTTTGCCGTCATACAGCATCTTCGTGGCGGGGTCCAGATGATACAGGACATCCCAATATGCTGCGGGTGAGGTCTCCGCAAGCTGTTCCGCCAGAGGGAGCGCCTGCCGCGCGAAGTCCTCGTAGTCGGCGTAGGGGACCTCTCTGCGTTCTTCAAACACAGCGTGCTCCTTCCACAGCCGTTCCACACGGGCACGGTAAGCAGAAAAATCAAAATTCACGAAGTCTACCAGTTCCATGATGGGCGACAGTCCGCACAGGCTCTGCTGCTTCCCGTCCGGCATCACTCCGATCAGGTCGATCTTCTTCCCGGTATCTGTCAGAAGATAGATGCCGGGTTTTCTGTTTCTGTCCATAGTCTAACCTCACCGTTGCAGGAACTTTCTGCAAAAATCTGAAAGACCCTTTCCCATGTATCTCTCTGCTTTTTTATCTTACCATGAAGACGAAGAAAAAGGAACTGCCCTCAAAACAAGAGGACAGCCGGATCAGAAAGGGTGTGGAACAGTTGAAACCAAATTTGAAGCTGATCTCTATGAACGAGATTCAGACGGAGGAGGTGGCATGGCTCTGGTATCCCTATCTGCCCAGAGGGAAACTGACCATCATTCAGGGTGACCCGGGCGAAGGCAAGACCACCTTTGTGCTGGCGGTCATCGCTGCCCTGACAACGGGGGCGTCCCTGCCGGAGAGCAGTCAGGAGCTGAAGCCGCTGAATGTGATCTACCAGACGGCAGAGGATGGACTGGCCGATACCATCAAGCCCCGGCTGGATGCTGCCGGCGCAGACTGCTCCCGGGTGCTGGTCATCGACGAGAGCCAGCGGGAGCTGACTCTCTGTGACGAACGTCTGGAACAGGCAGTCCACCAGACAGGCGCACAGCTGGTGGTACTGGACCCGATCCAGGCATACCTGGGAAACGATGTGGACATGCACCATGCCAACGAGGTGCGCCCCGTCCTGAAACGGGTGGCGGCTATGTCAGAGCGCACGGGCTGCGCGGTCATCCTCATTGGGCACATGAATAAGGCTCAGGGATTGAAGTCCGGCTACCGTGGACTGGGCTCCATCGACTTCCGGGCCGCGGCCCGGAGCGTGCTGGTAGTGGGCCGTCTAAAGGAGGACCCAACGGTCCGGATCGTAGCCCAGGACAAAAACAGTCTGGCTCCTGAGGGGAGATCGGTGGTATTCCAGTTGGACGAAGAGCGGGAATTTTTATGGAAGGGTGCCTGTGATCTCACGGTAGACGATGTGCTCAGCGGTGGCGGAAAACTCCAGACCAAGACCACACAGATGGAAGACGAATTGGAGCGGATGCTCACGGAGCCTGTCCCGGCAGAAGCCGTGCTGTACCGGGCCAGAGACTTGGGCGTGTCAGAACGCACACTGATGATCGCCAAAAAGAATCTGGGTGTGATCTCTGAGAAGCGGGGAATCCAGTGGTACTGGCGGCTCCCGGAGCAAGGCTGTAAGGATGTAACCGTCTAAGGACTTTGCACCCTTGCACCCTTCCTTCTCTGCGATTCATAGTTGCGAGAGGATCACGCCCCCGCCGGGGGGATTCCTCCCTTTAGGGAGGGCAAGCATCGCGTCCGGCTATACGCCGGCCACCGTTCCGGGGCGCTGCCCCGAACCCCGGTTTCCAGGGGGAGCTGTGAGGAAGGAGTATTCATGCAGAGAGAAAAGAAAACGGAGATCATCACCCTGCGGGTGACGCCCCGTACCAAAGAGCGCATCCGGGCTAAGGCGCAGGAACTGGGGCTGACCGTCACCGATTACCTGTGCTACAGCGGACTGGGAAAAGAAATCGTGCGGGTGGACGGACTGGACCCGATACGCTCCGAGCTGAAGGCTCAGGGGCGAAACCTGAACCAGCTCACCACTCTGGCCAACATGGGAAAGGTCACCGTGGTGTACGGTGACAAGCTGGCGGAGAGTTACCAGCAGATCAGCGAGCAGATCCGTCAGCTCCTGCGGGAGGTGACCTGAGATAGCTACATTCACCGCAATCAAGAACCGGGGCGGAGGCCGAGGTGTGCTCGGCGGTGTCACTCGCTATGTCAGCCAGAAGGAAAAAACACTGTGGGAAGGACAGCGGCTGGTGTCCGGATGGAACTGCACCGCCCAGTCTGTCCTCTCCGAGATGCAGCTCACCAAGGAGCGGTACCGGAAAACAGATGGGCGGCAGTACTACCACTTTGTCCAGTCCTTCACAGAGACGGATGAGCTGACGCCCCAGGAGGCCCACGCCATTGCTCTGGAGCTGGCCCAGCGGGAGTTCCCCAACTTCGAGGTACTGATAGCCACCCACATTGACACAGACCATCTGCACAGTCACGTGATCGTCAACAGCGTCAGCTTCCGGGACGGCAAAAAACTCCACCAGAGCGCCGCCGACCTGCAAGCCCACCGGACCGTCAACGATGAGATCTGCGCTGCCCACGGTCTGGAGATCCTACCTCCGCCGAAAAAGCAGGTCAAGCAGAAGCGGATGAGCAGCCGGGAATACCGCTCCGCCGCCAAAGGTGAAAGCTGGAAGTTCCGGCTGATGAACACCATCGACCAGTGCATGAGGTACGCTTCCACCAAAGAGGAGTTCCTCGCCCTGATGGAGAGTGAGGGGTATCAGGTGCGCTGGACGGATGGCAGGAAGAACATCACCTACACCACACCGGGCGGCATGAAGTGCCGCGACGACCGGCTCCACGATATAAAGTACACCAAGGAGGTCATGGAAGATGAGTTCAGAATCCGGGCAGAGATTGTCTCTGGAGGAATTGAAGCAGCGGAACCTACCGCCGCAGGGCACTCCAAGCCAAACGGAACCCATGCCACCGGAACATCCGACCCAGCAGGAGTGGAGCGAACTGCTGGCACGGCTGGAGCGCCTGGAAGCCAGCGTCGGCGCACAGGAGGCCCCGCTTCGGGCGTTGAGCCGACAGGTGGGGCAGCTACCCACTCAGGAGCAGATGGAGGAACAGGCGCGGGAGGTGGCCCAGCTGCGGGCGGCAGTACAACAGGCTGGGAGGAAGAAAGAACTCTCTATCTCTCCGCCCGGTTTAGATACAGCGCTGTCCGTGCTGGTCTGGCTGATCCTGCTTCTGCTGGGGACTATGGTGGGCATGGTGGTCTTGCGGACCATCTGGTCCGGCTTGGCCGCAGTCTGGAGCGCGGTCAAAGTGCTGATCCCGTGATGGACAGCACCACCATGCGTCAACGCTCCGACCGCAAGACCTTGCACAGAGAGCAGGAAAAGAAGATTGTCCTCGGTCATAAGGAGGACGATCATGAGGAAGAACAGACTTGGCAGCAGACCATGGGCTGAGGCCAACCATTCCCTGATATGGGAAGAAAGGCGAATATGAAAAAAGATTACGAGGCATATCGGGACACCGGCGTTCTGGGTAGTTATCACCCTGGGATGGCCGTACTGAGGGAGCAGCGTGGTGGCGAGGTCCTGACCACATTCCGGGACACCAATTATCAGCAGCGGGAGGATCGCCTGGAGAGTCAGCGGAAGATGCTCATCCGGGGGAAAGTGTTCCTTGTGACCTCTGTGTTTCCCTCTGAGGCCATAGCGACGCCCACGAACAAACTGCTCTCCCTGATCGACGCGGAGCTTTCCGACCAGAGTCACAGTGCCTGATGTTTTAGTGGACTTAGGGGAGCCGGTGATAGCGATAGGTAATCCTTTGAAGTTATCGCCAGATTTTCCCCCGCTCCGCACCGTGCATGCGGCTTTCACCGCACACGGCGCTCCATCGGAAATGAATTTCAACGGTTTTAAACACAACTTACACACTTCGTTACAGCATTAAAGAATGATTATACGATAGCTGGCGTTCCCGCCAGTTTCCGCAGCTTATTGAGTTTTTCCAGTTGTTTTTTTGTTCAGTTGGAGTTGTTTTAGGTACTTCTGTATCGTTTCTTCTAAGGTGGCATGGATAAGCAGGTGAACCGCTTCGGTCACGAGGACAAGGTTGCTGTATTTGTCGGTTCCGCCGTTCTCCAGCGGCACTTTGTGGTGACAGCGTATGTCATAGGGCATAAGTTCTGCACCAGTGATGGCACACCGCCCGTATTGAGCCGCAAACAACGAAATTCTGTTGTCTGCAAATTCAATGCTTTTATCCAGCACAGGAGTTCGCATAAGCCATATCATCGTGTCGGTGTTTACACCGAGATTTTTATGGATTTCTGCCCGTCCTTCCGGTGTGTACCGGTTGACAGTTTTCTTCTTGTGCTGGGCGTCCCGTGTCTGAACGTACCCAATCGGAATGAGCGGGTATCCGTTCAAAAACCTTAGCTGTTTGCTTTTCCCATATCGCTCCTTTATGAAGCCACGTTCCAGTTTTCCGTTTCGGGTCAAGCCACGCAGTCTGTTTGACATTTGCTTTTTCAGCCCCTGCGCCAGATCAGGAAAGTCTTCGCTGACACGGGTTGCCAGACGGTAGTAATTATGAAGTCCGGCAACCACCGAGTTATACTGCTGTATCGCGATATACTGACTTTGGCTGTCAGCCGGGGTCTGTATCGCTTTAATCGCAGCCGAGATTTTCTCCTTTGCGTGCGCAACCGCCTTGTCGCTCATGTGTGAGCAGACTACATACTTTTTCCCTTTGCGGTATAGCTTCATCTTAAATCCCAGAAATTCCGAGTACCGCTGTTCCATGTTGATTACCTTTGACTTTTCCGGGCTAATGTCCAGCCCCAAACGGTCTTTCAGCCACTTCTTTGTTGCCTCGAACGTTTTTACTGCGTCCTTGTAACTGCGGCAGAAGATTTTGAAGTCATCGGCATATCTTACGAGATACATTTCCTTGAGATTGCTCCGGCGCAGAGCCCGGTAGGTATGACTTTTAATGTCCGTACCGCGTGCGTTCTGCCGGGTCTTGTATTCATAATGGGTAGGCATATTTTCCCACTGGGAAGATACCCACCAGTCCAGTTCGTTCAGCACGATATTTGACAAAAGCGGTGAAAGTATGCCGCCCTGCGGCGTTCCCTTTGTCGGGTAAACTCTCTTGCCATCAGGAAGAACGATAGGCGCTTTCAACATTTGCTTGATAATGCACAACAGCTTTTTATCCCGGATGCCCAGTTCCCACATCTGCCGTATCAGTTTCCCATGGTTCACGTTGTCAAAGAAGCCGTGAATATCCAGGTCAACCGCATAGTGTAAATGCTGTATCTGCATGAGCCGACAACACTGTGCGATAGCGTGCTCCGTGGAGCGATTTGGGCGAAAGCCGTTGGAACGCTCATGGAACTTTGCCTCACATATCGGCTCCAGCACTTGCAGAATACATTGCTGTACGATACGGTCAACGATTGTGGGAATACCCAACGGTCTTGTTTTCCCGTTGGGTTTTGGGATTTCTACCCGCCTTACCGGGCGGGGGTTGTACCAACTGAATTGTTTTTGGATAAGCCGGACGAACTTCTCCTCCTCCATAGAAGCCAGATGTTTAATCGTCCTCTTGTCCACGCCGGGAGTACCGCTCCCTTTGTTTCCCTTGATTGTCCGATATGCCAGCTTGATGTTTCCCTCACTTGCCATTAGGCCAATAAGGTTATGAAAGGTCTTGCCTTTCAGACTGTCGGCATACAGACGGTCAAAGGTGCTTTGCAGGTCGTAATACTCCGTATAGCGGATTTTACTTTGTTTCGGTTTGTGTGTTTGCTGCTCCGAAGTCAACACAGGCACCCGCTCCTTTCGGTTTGGATTTTCTTTGTCATACTCGAAGCTGTGTTTGTTGTGTTTTCAGTATTTTTAATTCATTCCCGACCTGGGGCCGTCCCTCCACAGACTTATTATTTCTGCTTCATCGGTACCATGCCCCTACTCTCACTGGGATTAAGTACGGTTATACCGGTTTTATCCGGCTTTCCCGTCCAACGGCCTGCAACGGCTTGTTTCATACGTTCCCAGCTTTCCACGTTCCGACAATCCTATCATGAGATACTTTTAGGTGCTTCCTCTAAGCCTGCGCCCAGTTCCAAAAGAACCTTGCCGCCTGTAACAGCACGTGGAGTTTCATAACAACCAATCTTACTAATCCACGGACACGCCATATCAATGGCCGTATGCCTTTCGACACACTCACAACGTTTAGACTCGTACATTCGGAAGTAGTCAGTGCGGTCGGTCGCACATTCTCACCATGAGTATCTGACACCCGGCATATAGGTGACGCCGCCCACCTCTGGGCAGGTTTCGTGCGGATTGCTCCGCTTACGGCCACTCTCTGCCGACTTCACCGAGCTTTTGACCATGAAGCGGTTGCACCCTTCAAAGCCAATCGGAGTATCAGTGTGGGCGTTTCCAGGCGTTACCCCTTCATTCCACCCATCGGATTGTCAGTTCTCCTAAGATTTCAGGCTATAAAGCCCTTCGACTTAGTGCCTAACCTTTTCAGTTAGGAACGTGTCGCACGGGTATACTGTCCGTACCCCATACCGGCTTGCCCCTGGAAAAGGAGGTTACAGAATATGGCAAGCCAAAAATACAATATCTTATACGGAAGACTCAGTCAGGAGGACGAGCGGCAGGGTGAATCCAACTCCGTCCATAACCAAGAGCTAATATGTAGAGGGTGGTTTCTACCATCTAATACATATGACTGCGGCTCATTTGTGGTGAATTGAAAAGCAGTTGTAAGAAAGGAGCAGAAAAGCCTTATAACCGCTACAAATTCAACGCAGAAAGGAGCTGTTGCTTATGAAATCTCTATTTGAGGAAATGGGCGGTATATATCGTCAGGTGGGCGATTATTTCATCCCTAACCTTATTTTGCCGGATGACAGCGATTATCAGATCGGCAAATACGGACGTTTGCGCCGCAGCTATCTGAAAGAACACCGTAAAATCCTTTACACCAACTATGTGGTGGAGGGTACATTGTTCAAGCACCTGTCCGAAATCGACCAAGCCTGCAACGAGCGTATGGAAATCATCGTTCCCGCTATGGCGAAGCAGGAGGGCGTGACCGAAGCACTCAAAGCGGCTGACCAAATGGAATGGGTGCGCCGTAAAAACAGCATCCACAGCCGTGCGGAGGAAATCGTCCTACACGAATTGGTATATGACCAGTAACAACATAATCAAAGCCCACGCTGCCGACAAGAAAAATCGGAGGCGTGGGCTTTTTACGTCATGTAGGTAACACCAACAAGGCCGAACGTCAAGGGTCTCCGTGCCGCTTTGCGGCACTCCGATGAACGGAGTGCCGCCGCCCTTGACCTCCGCCTTTGCTGGCGTTTGGTGGTAATCAAGGCGGCAACGGATAAATCCGCTGCCGCCACAACAATTATCTCATTAACTTACTTATTCGTCGTTATCTTCGATGCTTGCCATAAGTCGGTCAAAGTCACTCTGATATGTTCTGTCCTGTAAAACACGGAATTTTTCAAATTCGCTTTCTGCAAACGCCTTTGCAATCGCAGCGGTCACTCTGCCTTTGTCATGCAAAATATCTTCCTCGTTGAACTGGAGGAACGCATCCAGACGGCTCACCCAATCCTGCATATACATGATGTTTCCCCGCCGTGCCTGTCTTTCGGCATAGTCCAGATACATCGTCACGATCTCATTCAGATTGGTCATTTCCGCTTCGTTTAAGTAGTTTTTGGCAATCGAAACATCTGACTTGCGAATGCGGCCCTGCGGAGCGTTTTTCCAAGTGGTCAAGCCCATATTGGGTTTTGTGCTGTCGGCTCTGCCATAGACAATCTCAGCCGCCGTATGGTGGGTAACGGCGTAGTGGAGCTTGTTCTGCACCGTTGCGAAAAACTCTTTTGTAATGGGGCTATTCACATCATAGTCTGCGCTGCACTGAGAGTAGATGTCCGTAATCTTCTGATAGAAGCGGCGTTCACTGGAGCGAATATCACGGATGCGCTCCAGCTGTTCCTCGAAATAGTCTTTGCCGAAGAAGTTTTCCGGCTCACGCAGCCGTGCGTCATCCATCACATAACCCTTGATGATGAACTCTTTTAATACCCGGTTTGCCCAAATGCGGAACATGGTGGCTTTTCTGGAGTTTACACGGTATCCGACGGCGATAATGGCATCCAGATTATAGTAGTTGGTATTATACCGCTTGCCGTCTGCCGCAGTTGTTTCCATTTTGGAAACAACTGATTCCTCCATCAATTCGCCGGATTCAAAGATGTTTTTCAGATGCTTTGAAATGGCAGCTTTCTGGACTTCAAATAGTTCAGCCATTTTTGCCTGTGTCAGCCACAGGTTTTCCTGATACAAAAGGATTTCAATCCGAACATCGCCGTTGTCAGTTTTATAAAACAGGATTTCCCTCGTTTCGTAGGGAGTCAGTCCGTATTCTTCGTTCATATCCATTCCCTTCCTACTCCTCGTTCTTGTTCTTTGCCCTACTCTTGTAAACATTGTGCTTGTTTTTACACTGAGGGCTGCAAAATACGGCGCTCGGTCTGCTTGCGACAAATGCTTTGGTGCAATGTCGGCACAGGCGGATCGGATTCTCGCTGTCGGTCAGCATAAAGCTGAACATCATCTGTACGCCAAGCAGCAGCGAGTGGAAATCCCATACGATTGTCGGCTTGTCCAGCAGAAGAATATGGTAGGTGGGCGCAATGCCGCCAAATGCCGCCATGCTCTCCTGCATGATCTGCCGGGTATCCTCGTTCAGCTTATCGTAGTCCTCATAATAAAGGAAACTGTTGACATAGGTAAAAGCCCAATCAATAAATTGCTGCTTTAACCAGTCGTAGCGCTCGGCATACTCACGCTGAAAGCTCATATTGACTGCCATTGGCTTATCTGTCATGGTCATGGCCAGCGCCATCATAATGCGGTCATTCTGGATATTCCACATGGATTCCACGCCACGCTTGATAACATCCAGTTTGTCAAAGGGAAAGAACAAATCCAGATAATCCTCCGTGGACATGGTTTCCTCTTTGATGAAATGGTTTTTCGGCAGGTACACCGCCTCATAGTCCATGAAACTGGGCGTGGTCGGCAGTGCGGTCATCAAACCGAACAGGCCGTACTTGACGGCAAACTGCTGGATCGCCTTTTGGATTTCCGCATCAGGCTTCTCACTCATGCCCATGCGCCCTATATTGATGGCATCCAGGACGATCCGTTGATACTCCGCCAGCGGGTCATAGATGCTCGGCTGTGCTGTCTTTGTGGGCGTGAGATACAATGTGCCGTCTGCCGCCTCTTTCCATTCATATTCGCTATATCGCACCCAGTTGGAACTGGTGCGTTCAAAAAGGTGTTTCATATACAAAACCCTCCGCTATGTATTGTAACCCGAATAATTCTATTTCATATTAGCATTATACTATTTCTGTGCTTCTGTATCAACCGCTTTTCCGTTGTCTGATAAAAAAGCCTTCTCCATTAAAGTCATCGGCTGCTGCTTTTCTGCCTTATCTGTAAGGGCGGAAAGCAGCTCTTTTCGTATCTTTTTCATCATTGTGTTGCGCACCTTTCGGATATTGCGGTCACTCTGCTGCTGTATAGCGGCAATCCTTGTGGAGCTGAACAACCGGACAGCCCACAGGAACAACAGCTCTTTGTGATCCTCTTTCAGCTCCAACAGGATTTCAGACAGATATTCCTCCGTCACAAGCTCGTGTATATCGTAAGGACAATAGAAAATTGCGTCAATGAAATCTCCCTTGCGTATCTGCTTTTCCAGAACATCATTCAGCGTATCTGGGAAAAAGAGTTCATTGGCAGATGCGCCGTAATCAAAGGGAACATCGTCACCGCTGCGGCTGAGTTCGTGGTAGCGTTCTCTGCGCTCCCGGTTGGCGTCCAGCTTGTCCCACCAAGCGATCACCTTTTCAAAATCCCGTTGTGTTCTGGCGGCATCCTCCAGACGGGCAAGGGCTTCTGCCCGCAGCTCCCGTTTGAGCTTCTTTCGTTCCGGTTCCTCATCTCCGGCATCGTCCTCAAAGGGATGTTCTTCAGCATCGGCTTCCAGCCTGTCTATGATATTCTGCTCCAGAGCGATCTGCCGCTGCGCCTGTTCCGCTGATTCAGCTTCCGCTTCCTCCGGGTAGTTTTCGTCGCTGCTGTCCTCGATATCTTTCTTCTTTCGCTTCCGTTTTGGTTTGTCGGGAGGATCAGCTATCTCAGTATCAGCGGCATCCTCGTCATCCCAAAGGGCGTTTTCATCATCTTCTTCGTCATCATCTATGTGCTCAAAATAATCGTCCTCATATTCTTCATCTTCATCCCTGTAATCATCCTCAAACACCGCAGACACCTCCCTTCACAAATATTTTTGAAATTTTCTGCAATTCTCCTTGAAAACAGTTCCGCTAAATACCCCGTATTTCTCCTATTAGTGAGGGAGTAATATATTTTATCTGCAAATAGATTACTCCCGACACCAAAGAAAGGAGGAACTGCCCATGTCAAACAACCATCGTGAACTGACAGGCCGGGAGAAGCAGCGGATCAAAAAGCTGATCACTTCTCTCTGCGCCAACCACGACAAGGAATACGGCTGCCTGCCGCTGGACTGCGAATGCCCCATGTTTGGTATCTGCTATACCAACAGCGCACTGTGCAGCTATTTCCGAAAGTCTGTCCTGCCGGAAGATGCGGAGCTGGAAGCTGTATTCACCCGCACACCAACCACCAACTGCAAGCAATGCGGCAAACCGTTCCCCGTTGATGGGAAACGGGTGTACTGCTCGGAACGCTGTGCCGAAGAAGCACGCCGCCAGCAGACCGCAGCACGGGTGCGTAAGCATCGGGAGAAAAAACAACAGATGTAACCGTTTTGCCCTCGAAAAGCCTTGTGCCGCAAGGCTTTTTGGAGGGCATTTCTGTGTCGGTAAGGTGTTTATACTGCTTGCGCACTTTTAACCGCAAAAATGGTTACACAGCACCGGAACTAAAATTATTATACGAGAATTTTATGAATTTTTCAACATGGAGGTAAACTGCCTATGGTAAAAAACGAAAACCGAAACTTTTCTTATATGACCCGCCGTATTGGCGGCACCACCTACAAGGTGAAAGTGGTATTCAATGATACCGGACACGAAACGATGGAAGATAAAATTTTGCGCATTGTTCGCAATGAAGCGCTGGATAATGACGGAAAATGTGATATAATGGATGTACCACAAATGAGCCGACAGTCTGAAAGGAGCGCATCATGATGAGCGTGAAACAGACTGTGGGACAGGATCCCAATAAAATTACGGCATTGTACGAGAGACTTTCCCGTGACGATGACCAGATTGGCGATAGCAACAGCATTGTCAATCAGAAAAAATACCTCGAAAGCTATGCTGAGCAGAGAGGTTACACGAATATCAAGCACTACACCGATGACGGTTGGAGCGGCGGCAATTTCAATCGTCCCGCATGGAAGCAGTTGGAGGCAGATATTGAAGCCGGTAAGGTTGCCCATGTGATCGTAAAGGACATGAGCCGAATCGGCAGAGATTATTTGCAGACCGGCTTTTACACGGAGGTGTTCTTCCGTGAGCACGGCGTTCACTTTATTGCGATTGCCAACAGCGTGGACAGCGATGACCAGAACAGCAACGAGTTTGCGCCGTTCCTCAATATCATGAACGAGTGGTATCTTCGTGATCTGAGCCGCAAGCAGCGCACCGCTATCCGAGTAAAAGGCGAATCGGGCAAGCCTACTACCAACTGTGCCATCTACGGATACAAGAAAATGCCGGGTGATAAATACAGTTGGTATATTGACGAGGAAGCGGCAGAGGTTGTCCGCAGAATATTCCGTCTGACCATCGAGGGCAAAGGCCCGTATGACATTGCCCGTATCCTCTATGACGATAAGGTGGAAACACCCGCCGTTTACCTTGGCAAGCAGAAGAAAGGCGTTTGGAAAAGCAAAGAGGAATTTCCAAACCCGTATAACTGGAGCGGTTATATCGTCGGACAGATTCTTTCCAAGCCCGAATATATGGGGCATACGGTCAACTTCCGTTCTCACAAGCAGTCCTACAAGGACAAAAATCCCGTGATGAACCCCAAAGAGGAATGGCTGATCTTTGAGAATACTCATGAAGCCATCGTGGACAAGGAAACATGGGAGCTTGCACAGAAGCTGCGAAAAACACCGAGACGGCATGATACTCTGGGCGAAGCAAATCCGCTGACCGGACTTCTGTTCTGCGCCGATTGCGGAGCGAAGATGACTAACCATCGTTCCAGAGGCGGCACGGAGAATAATCCCTACCCCGCCGACTTTTACGATTGTTCCTCTTATACGCTGGCACATCAAAAACGCACCCATGCTTGCAGCGGCCACTATATCAGAACAAAGGCACTCAGAGAGTTAATTTTAGAAACCGTCCGCACAGCCAGCACCTTTGCCATCGCCAATCCGGGTGAATTTATGGAAAAGGTGCGTTCCGCTTCTCAAATCAGACAGGCGGAGGCGGCAAAGGAAACCAAGCGCAAGTTGAACAAAGACCGTAAGCGCATTGCCGAGCTTGATAACATTATCAAAAAGCTCTACGAATCATTTGCCGTCGGGCGAATCTCCGATGAACGCTTTGACAGCCTGCTTGCAGAATATGAAACGGATCAAAAAGCTCTTATCGCTTCTGCGACCGAAGCGGAGCAGCGTTTGTCCTGCTTTGAGGAAGATACTGACCGTGCGGCGCAGTTCCTTTCTCTGGCGAAGAAGTACACCGACTTTTCGGAGTTGACCACTCCGATGATAAATGAATTTATTGATAAAATCATCGTTCACTCCCCGGAAAAGATTGACGGGGATCGGGTGCAGGAAGTGGAGATTTATCTGAAATTCATCGGGCGCTTTGATCTGCCCGATCCGGAGCTGACCCCGGAGGAAGCCAAGCGGCAGGAGCAACTTCGCAGACACCGTATCAAGAGCCGTGAACGCTATCAGAAAATCAAGTCTGGCGAACACGCAGTTGGCAAACCGTTCAAGCTGACCTGTAAATGCTGCGGCGAAGAATTTGAATCCAAGCGTTCAAACACTTTGTTCTGCGGCCCGAACTGTCGAGCAAAGTTTTATCGGCAGGAAGCGGCAGAAAGCAGAAACCGGGAATGTGTTTGCGAGAACTGCGGCAGCACCTTTACCACAACAAGATCGGACACGAAATATTGTTCGGATGCTTGCAGAACGGCGGCTAACCGCAGGATGCAGAAAGAACGCAACACAGCAAAAAGAGCGGCAAAGGCCGAGTCGGTATTGCAGGAAATCCATCCCACCGAAGCACCGGAAAAGAAAACAGCATAATGAATGACGCTAAAGGCGGCTTGTGAGAAAAAAATCTCACAGGCCGCCTTTTTGCGTCCCCGCCATGATTGGCAGAAAGAATTTTTATATGACCGAAAACGAAAAGAAATTGTTACAGGCGAAGCACCGACTGGAGGAAGCCGAGATGCGAAATCGTGAGAAAGAACGCAAGGCACGGACACGGCGATTGATCCAGGAGGGTGCAATTTTGGAGAAGGCTTTGCCGCAGACAACGCAGATGACTTTGGAACAGTTGGAGGAATTTTTGTGCGAGGTATTCAAGGCAATACGATGATTTTTATGCGCTCCGGGCAACCGGGGCGCTTCTCTTTTATCCCGAAGGGCGCACTTACTCACCACCCCGAAGGGGCGGTGGTATTGCCTGCGGCAACCGTGCGCTCTGCGAGGCGGATGCGGCTCCTGCGGGAGCCTTATGGACAATGCCACATCACGGCGGTGCTGCTGTCATAGTCCACGCAGTCGGTGCACAGTGATTGCATCCCTTAATACCGTCGCTTCAACCGACGGTATTCCACCAACTGCCCGCACAAACCTGCCACTGGCAGCTTTGTCAGCGGTAATGACTATCAGCATTAGTGATAGTCATTTTCTCTTTGAAAAGAGAAACAGAAACTTTGCAAAAGGACGGTGAGAACGAATGGCGATCTACCACTTGGAAGCGAAAGTGGTCAGCAGAGGTACGGGACGCTCTGCGGTTGCCGCTTCCGCTTATCTGAGCTGTACCAATATTCTTAACGACTATGACGGGGTACGGCACGACTTTACACGAAAGAAAGGGCTTGTGTGGCAGGATGTGTTTCTGCCGGAGTTTGCGCCACCCGAATGGAAAGACCGAGGTGTACTTTGGAACGCCGTGGAGGAAAACGAAAAGACCAAGGACAGTCGCCTTGCCCGTGAGTTCGTTCCTGCTCTGCCCATTGAACTGACACCGGCACAATGGCAGGATCTTCTAACCGATTTCATCCAGAACAGTTTTGTTGCCGAAGGAATGTGCGCTGATGTGGCGATCCACGATCCGTACCCGCCCGGTCATAATCCTCACGCTCATATTATGCTGACGGTTCGCCCGTTGGATGAACAAGGAAACTGGCAGTACAAGACCGAGAAAGAATATCTCTGTATCAGAAACGGTGAGGAACGGGGCTTTACCGCCGCTGAGTTCAAGGCGGTACAGGCTGACGGATGGGAGAAACAATATCCTTACAAGGTCGGGCGCAAGAAAGTGTATATGCCGCCATCTGAAGCAGAGAAGCACGGATACGAACGAGCCAACAAGCACCCGAAAAGCACCAAGTTCGGCAGGCAGAATCCCATTGCCGAGCGTTGGAACAGTGAGGAACAGCTTATGGAATGGCGCAAGGCGTGGGCAGATGTGACCAACCGCTATTTGGAGCGATACGGACACGATGAGCGCATCGACCACCGCAGCCATGCAGATCGGGGCTTGACCGAGCAGCCCACCATTCACGAGGGTGTAGTTGCCCGTGCATTGGAGAAAAAGGGCATCATCTCTGAACGCTGTGAAATCAACCGTCAGATCAAGGCAGACAATGCTCTGCTGCGAGAGCTGAAAGCAACGGTTAAGAAGCTGATGCAGGCGGTGAAGAATACCGTTCCTGCCATAGCGGAGGCAATGGAAAAGATACGCAGCAGTATGCTGATTTTCAGTTATCAGCTCCGTCATATAGGTGTAGGCAAACACAACATGGGCAAGCGTGTCAAGGCAGTCAAGCCGGAGCTTGAACGCTATGCGGGATTGGTGCAGCAGATCAAGGAGAAATCCAAGGAACGGAAAGCTCTGCTTGCGGAGAAAAAGGAAACGCCGTTCTATCAGATACCCAAGCTGCATGACCTTACCCGCCGCATTACCGAGCTGACCGAGGAATTGGAGGAACTGAAAACCGAAAAGGAAATGGTGCTTCGCTCTTTGGACTGTGCCGACGATGCGGGCATTTCTGCGGTGAAGAAAGAAATCGCCACATTGGAGGGTGCGCTACAGAAGCTGTCTGAGCAGGAGGCGAAATATTCTGCCGAGCTTGATGAAGCCTTGAAGCAGTACGCCGAGCTGAAAGAGCAAGCCGCCGGTATGGATGCCGCCGAGCTGATGGACGCACGGCTTGCCGTTCGTGATGAAAAGGAACGATCTGCCGTTGATCGAGTAAAATCTGCCTACGGTGAGAAATACGATCCGATGATGATGCACGACAGCAAGCGTGATGTGGCAAATCTGCTCCATGAGGAAGCGGAGACACGGTCTGTTCGAGAGTTTTTGCGGCAGAAACAGAAAGCACAGCAGACACAGCAGCATAAGAAACCCAAACGCCACGAACAGGAACGGTAATGTGCCGTTCCTGTTCTTTTTACTTGTATTTTGATTGAATGGAGGGATAAACACTATGAATATTTACGGATATGTACGGGTATCCAGCACAGACCAGAACGAGGATCGCCAGATGGTCGCTCTGCGGGAAGTAGATGTACCCGAAAAGAATATTTTTATGGATAAGCAGTCTGGCAAGGACTTTGACCGTCCAAATTACAAAAAGCTGGTACGGAAACTGAAAGCCGGGGATCTGCTTTATATTCTCAGCATTGACCGCTTGGGGCGAAACTATGAAGAAATCCAGAAGCAATGGCGTGTACTGACCAAAGAAATCGGTATCGACATTTGCGTGCTGGATATGCCGCTGCTGGACACCCGCAACGGTAAAGACCTGATGGGAACTTTTATTGCAGACCTTGTACTGCAAATTCTGTCCTTTGTGGCACAAAGTGAGCGTGAGAATATCAAGAAGCGGCAAGCCGAAGGGATCGCTGCAGCGAAGGCAAAAGGCATCAAATTCGGCAGACCCGAAAAGGCTGTACCCGACGATTTTGGAAAAATCGTGAAAGCATGGGAGCAAAAGAAGCTGTCGCTGGCAGAGGTTTTGAAGCAATGCAATATGAGCGAAGCTACTTTTTACCGTAGATTGCGGGAATACAGACTACTGCAAGCCAAGAAAAAAGTGTGATTTAACGACTTGCGGCTATCAGAAGGTGTACCTTCTGATAGCCGCAAATTCGTATAAAAACCCTTATACATTATACTCGAAAAGTATGAATAAATCAAGAATTTCGCTGAAATTATTGAAAATTGTTCGATCTTCAATACAAATTATAACCTCTCTGTTTCACTATGTATTTTGGGGAGAGGTTTGTCAAAAGGTACACCTTTTGATTATTGTTACAGACTATTATGCACCGCCATATCAATATTTCTTGCTCTTCAAAAGGAGGATAAGGATGAACAAAATAGTTTTAATATTCGGAGTTTTATTTATCGTGATTGCCGGTTGCTTAATTGGAACCAGTTTATCCCATTTAGAGGATGAAGATGTCATTGTGATGGATGAAAATGCAGAAACAGTTGAAATGGAACAGCCGTCCAACACAGAATTTTCTGAGGTTTCTACAGATGCTGTGGAAACCTCGGAAGACGATGCGATGTTTGTTGCCGTTGATGCTTTAAAATCACCCAATAATGAGATTCAGCAGTATATTTCTTCACAGGTACAAATTGACGAGACGCATATTCGCATGACTGCTGATAAAATGGGAGAGGTATATCTCTCCGGAAAAGCAGAATCCGTATCTGCTTTTCGTTACGGAAGATTTTCTTTTTGTATCAATACTATGAAAGGCGTAGGATTGTTTCCTGCAATTTGGATGTTGCCATCCGATACCAATTCCGATTATCCGGAAGTAGATATTTATGAACTGATTGGGAATGAACCCAACATATTTTATGGAGTGCTACATTACATGGAGGAAAGTGAAAAATCAAGAGATTTTTTTAGACATACCTTTCCAGTTGATAAAATACCGGAAACATACCGTATTACATTTGAATGGACGCCGGAAGAAATGATCTGGTATCTGGAAGATGAAGTAGTCTATACGATTCGGGAGAATGTTCCAGATGAACCGATGTATTTTATTTTTAATCTTGCGGTAGGAGGAGATTGGCCGGGAAGTCCGGACGCTTATACTGAGTTCCCGGCGATGTTTGAGGTGAAAATTCTGGAGTTTGAGCCGCAGGAAATCTATTCGAGATAAGGAAAGAATGATACTATGCAGGTAAAAAGAACCGAGCAAAAATTTATATTAAACAGTCAGGAACGTGTTCTTGCACAAAAGAGCATTGGCGCAGTTATGCCGAAAGACCCCTACTGTGTTTCGGCGGACGGCTATGAGATCCGATCGCTTTATTTTGATACCTTTTCTGATCGAGCTTGCGCTGAAAAAGAAGAAGGCTTGCAAGAGCATGAAAAAATTCGGGCAAGGATTTACGGAACGAATGACCGTATCATAAAGTTGGAAAGCAAAAGGAAGAATGGAGAATTACAAACAAAAGACAGTATGTTGATCGATCGAAACACATTGGAAAATTTATGTGTCGGAAATTACAACGTCCTTTTGCAAAGTAATGATCCGCTGGCCATGTATTTT
This sequence comes from Flintibacter sp. P01028, assembly GCF_041925235.1. NCBI lineage: Bacteria > Bacillati > Bacillota > Clostridia > Eubacteriales > Flintibacter > Flintibacter sp. P01028. The sequence goes on along the minus strand of NZ_JBHEVC010000001.1, from coordinate 232,058 downwards.
TACATAAAACTTTCTCAGGGGATGGCACCGAAAGTGATTATACAATACAAAAGAGTGTCCTACTGTGCTGCCGGTAATCATACGAGGATTACATTTGACACCGATATACGAGCCACTGAGAGCAATTTTGATTTGTTTCAAGAGAAACTGCTGACTTATCCAATTCTTTCGTCAGATCAGACGATTATGGAAGTAAAATATAATAACTTCCTTTTTGGATATATAAAAGAGGCGTTAGCCGGAGTAAAAAAATCCACCACATCTTTCAGTAAATATTCTAACGGAAGAATGTTTTATAAATACATGATATAGGGAGAGAGTAGAAATGAAGGAATTTATTATTGAAAATCTTTTGGCGGGAAGTACTGTGTCTTTTTTTGATGTTGCCATTAAGCTTTTTATGGCACTTTTGATTGGGGCTACTATCTATATTGCATACTATTTTACATCAAGCAAGGTTTCCTATAACAGTAACTTTAACCTTTCACTGGTTGCTATGGCGATCATCACTACAGCGATTATGGCAGTTATCACGAATAATATTGCTTTATCTTTGGGTATGGTTGGTGCGTTGTCAATCATTCGTTTTCGTACAGCTATCAAAGACCCACGTGATGCCATGTTCATCTTTTGGAGTATTATGGTTGGCATCTGCTGCGGAGTTGCACAGTATGTGATTGCGATTGCCAGCACGGTGGTTCTCTTTTTATTCTTTATTCTTGCAAAAGCTGTCAAAGAGGAAAGAAGATATATTTTAATTATTCGCTGTGAAGTTGATGCAATGGAATATGTGAAATCGGTTACCTACCGCTATTTCAAAAACAGCCGAATCTCAGTTCAAAATACAACCAGTGAATATGCAGAATTTATCTATGAATTGAAACAATTTGAAAAGACCAAAACAGATGATTTTCTCAAAGAATTGTATGCTTGCAAAAAAATTGAGTGTGCAAACTTTGTTTTACAGGAAGATAAAGCAAGTGTATAAGGGAGCGATTCTGTTATGAGAAGAAAATGGCTTATGCTTGGTGTGGTGCTTACTTTATGTGTGATAGTTGCGCTCCTGCCCCTTTATCCTAAAGTAGATACCTCTGTTGTTCATCAGCATCAAAGTTATCCAGCGGAAAATAAAGAAATCACCGGTTTTGATGAGAACGGTGTTCTGACTTCCCATCTGCCGCTGATTGTTTTAAAAGCGGGCGGCAATGTGATTCCGGGTGCAGATAGGCCTACCGATCAGGAATTATACTGTGAATTTGCTGTGATTGACAATAACAATCACTTAAACCGTTCAGACGATGCCCCAACCCAAACCGGCAGAATGGCGATTAACGTTCGTGGAAATTCTTCACGTTATTTTCCCAAAAAACAATATGCAATCCGAACGGTAGATGATGCCGGCATTCCGCAGGAAACAGCTTTTTTCGGTATGCCGGCAGAAACCACTTGGGTACTAAACGGAAGCTATATAGACTATTCCCAAATTCGCAACTACATGATGTATAATATTTCTTCTGAAATTATGGATTATGCACCTCAATGCCGACTTTGCGAGGTGTTTCTGACAAATGCAGACGGTGAGTTGGAATATCAGGGGCTGTATACCATGATAGAAAAACCAAAGGTTTCGAAAGAACGATTGGACTTGACACCCTACAATCCGAAATATACGGAAACCTCTTTTGTTGTGCAGATGAATAGACGGATTGATGATGCAAGGATCGATCATCTGAAACCGGATGATGTTGATGTGTATTCTGCCAATTTGGAATATCCTGATGTGGAAAAGATTACGGATTCCTCATTGCAATATATACAAAAAGAGATACTCCAATTTGAAAAAACACTTTACGATGCGGAGTATTCCGATAATTGGGAAAAGGTGAATCAACGCACCGATTTGGACAGCTTTGTAGATTATTATATTATCAATGAATTTTTTCAGAATTATGATGCCGGAACACGCTCCACCTATCTCTATAAAAATTTAGGCGGTAAATTTTCTATAGGACCGGTGTGGGACTTCGATGCTGCGTTTAATAACTATACGGGAATGAATTTTACTCCTGATCTGATAGAAACAGGTGCTACATTTTACTATTTTTATCTTACTCATAATCCTGAATTTGTGAAACGATGCTGTGAACGCTATAAGGAGCTTCGCAAGACGGTTTTATCGGAAGAATATCTGCTTAAATATATAGACGAGAGCAGTATGTACTTAGGCAGCGCAGTGATTAGAAATTGTGATAAATGGTATGATGGAGATTATTCTCTCTATTATGGTGATATAGAAAAGATGCAAACATTCGTTATAGAAAGAGGCAAATGGATGGATGAGCATTTTAAAGAATATATAGCGATTGTAAGGTAAGCGAAGATGAAGAACATGAAAAAAGGATTTACAATCAGCGTCATGACAGCTGTTTTGTGTATTATTTGTATATGCTTGATATTTCATTGTTTTGATGGAAATAAATGTGAAAAAAATAATATATTCAGAACCAATCAGAAAAAAATAGAAATTCTGCAAGATGGAAGCTGGACGGATTTTGAGATAAAAGGCGTCAATATCGGAACCGGTTATCCGGGAGTGTTTCCAAATGAATTCGGTATCAGTGAGGAAACCTATGCTCGATGGTTCAACCTGATCGGGGAAATGAATGCCAATACGATCCGGGTTTATAAAATACAATCGCCATGGTTTTATAAAGCCTTTGCCCAATATAATGAAACTCATGAAAATAAAATTTATCTCGTTCAAGGTGTAGATTTTAGTGAGGATTTGATGTTTTCGGAAGAAAATTTGCTGAATCCGAAGCAGAAAAACAAAGTCTTTCAAGAAACCAAAAAGACAGTTGATGCATTACATGGGGAAAATATAACGTTTGATACAGACACAGGAAAAATGTATTACTATAGTAATGATGTTTCCGACTATGTATTAGGATATGTTTTAGGCGTGGAATGGGACGAAATGTTTGTAGATTATGTATGTCGTTTTAATGAAGGGATTGCGCCTTATCAAGGAACCTATATATCCAGTAGGCAGGAGGCAAATGCCTTCGAGATTTTCTTCTCTCAGTGGGGAGATTATCTTTTAAAATATGAAGATGAAACTTACGGAACCCAGAAACTTCTCTCCTTTGCCAACTGGCCGGAAACAGATCCACTGGTAAATGAGGTATCCCCCAAACTATCGGTTGCATCAGTTACAGAAAATACAGAAGCCTTTATTGACCTTGAAAATCTACAACTTTCCGATAAGGTGGAGAGTGGGATGTTCGCTTCTTATAATGTCTATCCCTACTTTCCTGCCAGCCTTCAGTATGGAAAATATACGGAGTATATTGATGACGAAGGTAATCGAAATCCCTATCGGAAATATCTGATGGAGCTTGTTGATCATCATTCCTGTCCGGTTATTATCACCGAATACGGAGTTCCTGCTTCCAGAAGCCCAGCATATAAAGATGTGTGGAGAAATTTATCGCAGGGTGGAAATAACGAAACCGAACAAGGTATTGCCTTGCTGAAGATGTATGAGGATATTCAGAAAGCGGGTTGCGCTGGAGGGATGGTATTCACATGGCAGGACGAATGGTTTAAGCGTTCATGGAATGAAAAAAATTTGTCCGATCCGGATGGCAGAGCAAGCTGGAGTAATGCACAGAGTATAGAGCAGTTTTACGGATTGCTTGCATTTGAGCCGGGAGATGGCAAGGTTGAAAACTATCCGGATGGAAAAATTTCAGAATGGTCGAAAGAAGATGTTGTATTAGAAAATAATGATACGAAACTCAGTATGAAATCGGATGAAAAATATATTTATTTTATGGTGCAGGGGTTATCTGATATTAAAAGTGGCAATTCTATTAATCTTGCACTGGATGTTCTGCCAAACGCAGGAACAACCTATACAGAAAACTTAGACTTTGCCATCCCGGTGGATTTTTTGATTCAAATCAATGCAGAAAAAGGCAGTAAGCTATTGGTTCATGACGATTCGGATTTGGCTGTTTATTCGATTGCAGTCAAAAACAAAAGTGCGGCAGTTGACGAAATTTATAAAAAAGCTGAGGAATTAATGCTGCCGTTGAAAAATAATACCGATACATTTCATGTTGCTTCCAGAGCAAGTGGCAGTGTAAATAACTTCCTTTTGAATGAAAAGCCTCTTGAAAAGGTTGGGATGTTAAAGCATGGGAACGCTAATCCGAACAGTGAGAATTATGATTCCAACGCAGATTACTGCATCAACGGTGATATCGTAGAGGTTAGAATCCCGTGGGCGCTTCTGAATTTTTATGACCCTTCTAAATGTATGGTAATTGATGATTATCACAAAAACGATTTTAATATCAAGGGTTTGAAAATCGAGGAGATTTATGCGGCTGTCTACTATGACAATCAGGAAAGCGTGACTGATTTCGGTACATATAAATTAAAAGGCTGGAAAACCCCGCAGTTTCATGAACGGTTAAAGGAATCATACTATCTGCTTCAAAAAGCGTTTGGAGGTGACTGATATGGTGATTCATAATTTTTATATGGTTATATTGTATACTCTATGTGGATATAGTTTACTTTGTTTATGTGTTAAATTGCTTTTGGATAGGAACAGAGAAAAAAAGGCAGAGAAAAAGAAAAAAATAATTTGTGATTTTTTCCTTTTTCGTTCCAAAAAAGAACCTGCAGAAGCATCCCTCATTATGAGGTTAGCACAGGACGATTTCCTGTTCGCTTATATCTGTGAATGTTACATAAAACTCAGTTCGCAATATACATTGCATAAACAACAAAAAATGTCAAAATATATGCAGTCTCTTATGGAATATAAAATTGACTCTCTGGTAAAAGAGGATGTGCAGACACGATGTTTGATTTTGAAATACCTATGTCAAATGGGAATTCATTCGGATACAATTAACCAATTCATCTATAAGTGCAGTCAGCAATCTAAGCTGGAACAGGCATGGGTAAAAGCAATTGGCCTAAGCGAAAATAAAGTTTCCGAAGAAGTTCCTGTAAAGGCTGTGTGTAAGGTGGGATAAAAAGATGATGCTGATTTATATGATACGTGTTTTATTTGTCTTGTTTTTTGTATATACAGTAATCTATCTTTTCCAAATGGGAATCAGTCTCTGTATCTCGATTTATCGCCTTGAAAAATATAAGAAAAATAAAACGCTTAATCGAGAACTATTTCCCACCGCATTTGCCAAACGGATTCCGGTTAGCGTTATTATTCCCGCATACAACGAGGCGGCTTGTATAACAGAAACAATCGAAGCTTTATTTGAGGAAGATTATCCGAATCTGGAAATTATTGTAGTAGATGATGGCTCAAATGATAACATGGAATCTCTTGTAGTAAAGAGATTCGGACTGATAAAAGAACCTGTTTTGTCTGAATTTGAATTGAAGGCAAAACCGATTCTTCGTCAATATCGAAAAGTATTTGATGAAAAAACGCTTATTTTTATACATAAGGAAAACGGTGGAAAATCAGATGCGCTTAACTGCGGACTAAATATTTGTCATAGCCCATACTGCGTTATGCTGGACGCTGATACAAAAGTTCAACGAGGCTCCATCCGCATAATGATGAGTTGCTTTTTGATGAATCCCAAAACCATTGTTTGTGCAGGTGCTGTTGGCAGTGAAAATTTGAAAAATTATCCAAAACTTACTTTTTTGAAGAAAGCACTGGTTGTTTTCCAAATATTAGAATATTATCGGACATTTTATATGCAAAGAATAATGTTCGATCATATCAATGCGAATATTATTGTCTCCGGTGCGTTTGCCATGTTTGATACTGATTTAGTGAAACGGGTTGGTGGCTACCAAGTAAATACAATTGGAGAGGACATGGAACTGACCATGCGTCTCCATGCGTTTTGTGCTTCACAGGGAAAAGAATATCACATCGCATATGCTCCGGAAGCAAAGTGCATGACGCAGCTGCCGTTTACATATAAAGACTACTATCATCAAAGGCGGCGTTGGCATATCGGGCTGCTGCAAAGTATGAAATTTCATAAATATATGCTTGGAAATAAAAATTATGGATGGGCTGGAATCACATCCGGTACATTTTTCATTTTGTATGAACTTCTTGCACCGTTTTTGGAGATCATTGGGGTGGCTACCTTAATCGCAGCCAATTTACTGGATATTTTGAATCTTCAATTCACCATACAGGCAACTATCCTATATACGTTGATTGTTATATGGATACAGGCAATTCTTGTAAGTGCTGTTAATCGGTATAAAGTGGAACCGATTAACGGCAAACAGCGATGGATTTTGTTTCTGATTTCTATATTTGAGATAGTATTTTTTCATCCGCTCAATATTGTAATAAAAATAATAGCGACAGCTATGAACTATTGGCACAGAAAAAGCTGGGAACATATTCAGCGTATTGAAACGAACCGGTAAAGACTTTTTGATTCTTTATCACATCCGCTCAGAGATTTCGAAGATAAGCTAAATAAAATAGCTATAAAAAATCCATCAGATTTCATTTTTCCTATTAGGATGAAGGCTTATGGATTATTTTATTTTTGGAGAATTTATGAGCTGTTTCATCGATTTTATAGATATAAATTTGTTGGAGAAATACACCTTGACAAATCTCGTCTCAAAAGCTCTTTCTCGAGCGATATGCAACTGAAAATGGATTTGACAACACGCTGTTCTTGTCTGACGACGGATACTCCGGAACCAACTTCGACCGGCCCGCTTGGAAGAAAATCGTGGAGATGATCGAGGACGGTGAGGTGGAGGCCCTGATCGTCAAAGATCTCAGCCGGCTGGGACGGGAGTACCTGCAGGTGGGACAACTGACGGAACTCTACTTCCCGGAGAAGGGCGTCCGGTTCATCGCGGTCAACGACGGAGTGGATTCCCTGGTGGAGAGCAGCAACGACTTCAACCCCATCCGCAACTGGGCCAACGAGCTCCACGCCAAGGACACCAGCAAAAAGGTGCGGGCCATCAAGAAGATGCAGGCGGAGCGCGGGGAGCGTTCTGGCTCCAAACCACCCTACGGATACAAGAAGAAGGATAAGGACTCCAAGGAAATTGTGCCGGATGAGGCGACTGCCCCGGTGGTATGTCGAATCTTCGAGCTGTGCGCCGCTGGGAAGGGGCCCAACCAGATCGCCAGAATCCTGACCAGGGAGCAGATCCTGAATCCGACCAACCAGTACTACCAGGCCACGGGGACGGCCTGCAACCACCTGGACACGACCCGCCCATATAGCTGGTGCGGCAAAACGGTGGCAAATATCCTGGAGAATATCGTCTATCTCGGACACACGCTCAGCATGAAACACACGACGCTCTCCTACAAAAACAAAAAGCAGATCCGCAGGCCGGAGAGCGAACAGATCCTGGTGAAGAACACCCACGCTCCGCTGATATCTCAAGAGCTGTGGGACATCGTGCGGGATGTGCGGGCACACAAGCGCCGCCCGCCCAAGCACATGGAGGAGCCGAATCTATTCTCCGGCCTGGTCTACTGCTCCGACTGCGGACAGTACCTGGTGCTCTGCCGGACGGAGAAGACACGGGAGGATCAGTACTACTTCCGGTGCTCCACCTACGGCAAGCGGGGGAAGGACGCCTGCACCCCCCACCAGATCCGGGAGGCCGACCTGAAACAGATCGTGCTGGACGATCTGCGCAGGGTGACCCACTTCGCCCGGATGAAGGAGCGGCAGTTCGCGGAGTACATCAACCAGAAAAACACCTTGGAGCTGCGGCGGGAGATCAACCGTTTGCAGAAGGAATTGGATGCCATGTGCCGCAGGAACGGAGAACTGAGCGCCCTGTTCAAGCGGCTCTATGAGGACAACGTGCTGGGGCGTGTGACCAACGAGCAGTTCCGGATGCTCTCCACCGACTATAATGCGGAGCAGAAAGAATTGGAGTCGGCCATCCCCGCAAAGGAGGGACAGTTGGAACGGCTGAAAGCCTCGGTCGCCAATGTGGACGCCTTCATCGAGAAGGCCAAGCAGCACACCGCCATCGATGAACTGACGCCCCAGCTGCTGCGGCTGTTCATCCAGCGCATTGAGATCGGGGAGCGGTCGAAGAAACACTCCCGTTCCGCCGGTCAGAGCATTCGGATCGTTTACCGGGACATCGGTGCGCTGGACACGCCTATGCGGGAGGGCGACCACGCACCGCACATGGCGAAACAGATCACAGAGAAAGAAGAAATCATGCGGTTGCTGGCATGAAAACACAGAGGCGGACGGCTTCCGCCGTCCGCCTCTGTGCCCGACAATTCACCCGGTTCAGAAAATGTACCTATGGGAACTATCAGTATTGGGGTGGCTATTTTTATAAGAACCGTAGAGCCTGAAAACACCTGTGGGCGATGCAGTCGTACCCGTGTGATCCTATACCGCTTTTTAATCCTTACTTGCCCTCAGATGAAATCTCTTTATCTTCTTGGGGGCGGCTTAAAAAGCTGGATAAAATATCAATAAATTCACAGTTGCTGGGCCGCTTTTCCAGATGGATTCCCGCAATGTGATCCAATAGACGGTGATCCGCCTGACCCCATACGGCCCGAATTACGTTGCGTGTGGCCAACTCGATGCTATCACGGGTGGTATGGAAGTGGCGGGCGGTTTCTGGATACAGACGCTTTGTGATCAAACTGAGCCGGCTGGGGTCCTCTACGACTTGGTTCACCATGTAGCACACATACTGAAAGCCGGTCAACTTTCTGGTAACACCTAACCGTCTCAAGAGCGCCTCTATATCCAGAGCTTTTCTGTCGAATTGATCCTGCGGCAGCTCGTCCTCAGGGACCAAATAATAAATCTTCATACTCATCTTCCTTTCAAAAGTATTGCAAGGGGAAAAATCAAGGGAGGCCGGGGCTAGATGGGCGGGAGAAAGGGACCCCGACCCTGTGGCTGCACAAGAAAAGACCAGGACGGATAGAACCGCCCTGGTCTTTTATGAGATGGCCTTTATTCCCCTGTCACGTAAGTGGTTTCCGATCTTGTGTCCCGGCCGAGGCTGTTTTCAGAAAAGATGGTGGCGACGACCTTATACTCGACACCGGCGGTGCCGTTGCAGAAAATCACATTGGAATGGACAAAGGTATTGCTTCTGCTCATCCCTTCGTCGTCCTCCACCCAGGCCTCCACGAGCCTCCATCTGGAGTCTTGTTTGGCGTAGACATAGATGCTCTCGCATCCCAGTTTGTCTACTCGGCCTACCCCAGTGACAGAGAACTCCACATTTATCTTCCCTGGGTCGGTGGTTACCTCAATATAGTATGAAATAATCTGATCACTGGCCCTGTTTTCAGAAACCTCTGTAGCAAAAGCTGTGCAACCCAGCATTGCTAGACAGCAGACCATCGCTACTATGTTGCGAAAATACTTGCGCTTCAATGTTACCACTCCTCTTAGATTGAAGTTATGATTTCTTCAAGAGCGGAGATCGGCAAATCAGTGGAAACACTATACTCTAAGCCATCCAGATTCCAAGCGACAGAATTGTTTCTATTATTAACTAAAAAATAATATTGAACCTCATCATATGTCAAAGTTTTTACTAACTCAGCAGTTTTCTCATAACTTGACTTTGGTTGTCCCCCTATTTCCATTATCTCAAATACAATAAAATTTGATTTATTTTCATATAGGACAGAAAGTTGCGATAATTTAGAGATAGAGGAAGTAAAAAGTCGTGATTCTGTCGCCACAAACCCATCCGGAATCACAGGGATGACAGGTGTTAAACCCTTTTCTCCGACCAGGTCCTGGAACACGGAAAATTCCTCCGGTACTGGATCTGGGTCCGCGGATGCCACGGAGGATGATCCGTCCTCCATGACCCGGAACGAAAACTGCTCGGTGGTCCAATGGGCGACCAGTTGGAACAGGTTGGCATCTCCCAATACAGGGATGCAGGTCAGCGCGACCAGCACAGCCACCACGGCGGCAGCGAGTAAAGTACGACGGACCTTCCGACGACGGCTCTTGATGTGGAAGGGGAGCTCGTGGCCGGGACCAGTTGTCCGCTCTGGGATAGGGTAAAGAGGCTCGTTCAAACCTTTATATAGCTTCTCAAAATCCGCCCTGGCTCTCGCCCGGTCGGAGGAGCTGCTGTCACTTTCTTCTTGTTCTCTCTCTAAAATCACCTCCAGCACATGGTCTATCAGCTCGGGATCGCTCTCAACGTCAGAGAGGTCTGCCCGCAAAATGGATTCAAGCTCTGCGGTGGTCAACTGGTCCAGTTTGGCATACTTCTTATTTGCCATGCTCTGAACCCCCTTCCAAAATATAATTCCAGGAAAATGGAAAAACGGACAGGAATTTCCAAAAAATTTTCAAAAATTTTTAGTCCCGCTGCTCCAGCAGGCGTTTCTTTAATTTCTGCCTGGTCCGTTGAACCCGTTTTTGACAGACGCCAATGGTTAAGCCGCTTTCCTCAGATATTTTCTTATATGGAACGCCGTCTAACGCTACCCGCTTGAATATATGTAAATCTTCTGCCGGCAGCGCCTCCGAGATTTTTCGATTGAGTTTCTCCAGACTGTCTGGATCTTCCTCTATCTTTTCAAACTCGTCTGGAGCGGAAATGGGCGGAATCGCGTCCGAATCCAGGGACACATATTGCTTCAGATCCCTGGCCCTCTCCCTCAATTTATGGAGCGATTTATATTTTACTGCCTTTTGCAGCCAGAACTCCGGCTTTTCATGGGCCATCACCTCATCGATGTGCAGATACAGCTCCAAGAAGGCATCCTGCACAACTTCTTCCGCCAGTTCTGGATTTGACAGGAGGATCAGGGCGTATCGCTTCATCTTGCTAAACCGTTCCTCGTATAGGCAGTTGAAAAACGCTTCTTGACTTGATGCGTCTCTGTGGCCCATGCGCGTGCACTCCCATCCCTGTTTATAGATCCTCTTTGTCAAACTGATCGATACATACCCGCACCAGCTGCTCTACTCCACTGATAAATTCGGGGGATTTATTAGAAAGCATCTTTATGATGTTTTGAGAAGAAACGTTGTGGTGCTCCTGGTACACCAGGGCGTCAAACCCAACCTGGAGCGCGTCCGCGATGGCGTACAGAGTTTTTAATTTCATCATCTTTTCGCCGCGTTCGACCCGGGAGATAAACGCAGTCCCGACCCCGGCCTGTTCTGCCAACTGACCCTGTGTCAGGTTAGCTCTCTCCCGGTATCTTCGGATATTATCTCCGATCACTACAGCTAAGGTGGCATCATCCATACTGATTCCTCCATTCGGTAAAATTATATTTCCCAAATGAAAGGAAGTAAAAGCACCAATAGGTATATAATATTTTACCATTTCAGGAAATGCAAGAGAATTTCATCTTCTTGGGAAACCACATTTGGAACATGGAGCACAATAGGAGGATGGTTGAGAAATGCCGCCGCTCAACTGGGAAAGAGGCGCTGCCCTGGGCCACCAGACCTGGTAGAAATGTGCCGTACATACAAGAAGCCCCGGCCTTTAGGCCGGGGCTTCTTGCTGTGTGTTGTGTAAGGAGAGGGAGAAATGGGAGTAACTTGATCTCTTATCTGATCACGGCCTCATCATACAATACAATTAAGGCAAAACCGTGACTTTGCTGTGAATTTTTTGTGAACATTGGGATGGAACCGCCAAAAATCGACAGTTTTTAAGGCGCTTCATCTGTGATGAGGGAGAGTACCAGGGAAGCGGTATCTACCAGGTTTTGGACGCTGATTTCCTCCTGAGTAGTGTGGACCTTAGACATCCCTACCCCCAGTACCAGAGCTTTGATACCGTGGGCGTTCATATTGTTGGCATCGCTGCCGCCTCCGGTGGCGGACAGGGAGGGAGTTAACCCCACCCGCTCACAGGCGGCCATCACTGCCCGGAGGAAGGAGTCCTCGCTGGGGATGGAGAAGGGGGAGTAGGCCTTGCTCATCTGAAGATCCAACGCCGCCCCGTATTTTTCACAGGCATGACGGAGACACTGAGCCATGTGCTCCGCCTGCCGTTCCAACTTTTCCGCGTCACGGCTGCGGGCCTCCGCCGCCAGGTCCAGCACCTCTGGGACGATGTTGGTGGCATACTGGGAAGAAATAGAGCCGATGTTAGCCGTGGTCTCCTGGTCCACCCGCAGCAGACGCATTTGGGAGATGGCCTCCGCCGCCACCTGAATGGCACTGATCCCTTCCTCCGGGGCGACGCCCGCATGGGCGCGGCGGCCGGTGATCCGCGCGGTGATCTGGTACTGGCCGGGGGCACTGGTAATGATACGTCCGGCGTCCCCATCGCTATCCAGTACCACCGCTTGTTTGGCCAGGATGCGGCTATCATCCAGATGGCGAGAGCCACGCAGGCCGATCTCCTCACACACGGTAAAGACCGCCTGGACTGGAGGGTGGGGGAGCCGCTGTTCTACCAGGGAGCGCAGGGCCTCTACGATAGCGGCCACGCCCGCCTTGTCGTCGCTGCCCAGCACTGTGTCTCCTTTGGAGCGGATCACCCCGTTCTCCAGCACCGGCTCCACTCCCGTGCCAGGAATTACTGTGTCCAGGTGGGCGGACAGAAGGATGGGCTGATCGGGAGCGGTCCCAGGCAGGGTGCAGTACAGATTGCCGGTGTCGCTTCCGGTCTGGGCCTGGGTATCATCCAGATCCACTTGACAGCCGATGGCCTGAAGGTCCTCTGCCACGCGGGCGGCAATAGCGCCCTCATGAGTGCTCTCGCTGTCGATGCGTACATAGTCCAAAAAGGTATCCAAAAGACGGTCCCTGTTGATCATATAGCTGGCCTCCTTATGATAGTGCGGCCATTTTAACACGGAGGGGGAGTAAAATCAACTGCGGGACGGTACTAGCGGTCGGTGACTACCATAGTCTGGATATCCCGCTCCCCAGTGCCGCTGCTCAACAGGAACACGGTATAGTTGGTATTTTTCTCCACCTCCAGGTTCAGGGAAACAATGGTGTCGGGCAGGTCGGGAGTACCCAGGAAGGCACTGTCTAGAGTCTCAATGTCCATCCAGGAGGGCATGGGGGAACGGTCAGTCTCGGCAAAAAGGAACTGATAAGTCCCTGGCCGGACGCGCTTGAAAATGGTGGTCTCCTTGAAACGGACATCAGCATAGACCACCCGGCCGTCCTTCAACAGCACATCAATCGGGGGGCTGTTCAGAGCCAGATTGCTTACCCGGAAATTGGAAGCGCAGTTGCCCTGAAGGCAGCATTGGTCAGAGATCTGGAGCAGGTCCAGCCCACTAGGGGTATTGATGACAGCGATGGTGGACAGACTGCCTGGGGGAAGCGGCATGGTCTTGCGGAGATAGGTGTAGCCGTCGAGACCGGATACAGTGATAGTCTGATAGCCACCAGGGGCTTGGACATAGGAGGATACCGAGGCGTAACCCAACCGGGTGACCACCCGGACGCGGTTGATCTGGATGCGGATAGGGGTGTAGCCGAAGGCGGCATTGAGAAAACGGACTCTGGATAATGGGAGCCAGATAGGGGGGCGGACGGAGGAGCCGCCGTTGACTGGCCCGCCTTCTCCCGGATTTGGGAGGGGAATGACCGGGATATTCCCGGTGCTGCCATCATAGACCGGTCCGCCTTCTCCCGGATTGGGCAGAGGAATGACCGGGGTATTTCCAGAATTACCATCATAGACTGGTCCACCCTCACCCGGATTGGGCAAAGGGATCACCGGGGTGTTGTCGTTAATTCGTTCCATATGGATAAGGCAGGTCAGGGAGAGCCTGGCCTTTCTCCTTTCTGAGTTATTTTGTCTGGACAGCCCCAAACGTAAGCAGGGGGCACCCCATGCTATGCCAGATGGAGGAAGCCTGTTCAGAGAACGCGGGAGGAAAGGAGGTAGAAAAAGGGGAAGGACAGATGAAAAAGTAGGCCAAACACCTTGACAATGGGAAAAAACATGGTAGAATAGTCCCGGAAATGTGTTGATGAAGCCAAGTACAGCGGGGTGTCTTTAGCGAGAGGGGACAGTGAAAGCCCTCGGCTGAAAGCTGTACGAGCCACTTCTGAGCAGCCCGTGAGGAGCGGGACGGCCCATCCCCGTGAGCGGATGACTGAGATGTCCGGCTGACGTGCCGCGCCGGATAATCAGGGTGGTACCGTGGAAGGATGCTTTCCGCCCCTGACTGCTGTCAGGGGCGTTTTTTATTTCGAAAGGGGTATAAAATGCGGCAATATATTGTAGATGCCTTTGCGGATCGGGTTTTTGAGGGCAATCCGGCAGCAGTATGTGTGCTGGACCGCTGGCCGGAAGAGGACCGGATGATGCGGATTACCCGGGAAAACAATCTCTCTGAAACTGCCTTTGCCGTCCCGGAAGGGGAGGGATACCGGCTGCGCTGGTTTACCCCCAGCGGGGAAATTGACCTGTGCGGCCACGCCACTCTGGCTGCGGCCTTCGTGATCACGGAATTTATCTCTCCGGGTCTGGATGTCGTCCTCTTTGACACCCTCAGCGGGCGGCTGACGGTAAGAAAGCGGGGCGAGCTGCTGGAGATGGATTTCCCGGCCTATCAGCTCAAGCGCTTGGAGGTGACCGACCAGATCACCGAGGCGTTGGGGGCCAGACCCAGCGAGGTCTGGAGGGCCCGTGACCTGTTGTGTGTCTTTGAGGACCCGGAGACCGTCATCCGCCTTGAGCCAGACCAGGAGAAGCTGAAGGAGCTGAAGGGGGCTCTGATGCAGGTTACCGCTCCGGGGAGCGGGGAGTTTGACTGTGTGTCACGGTCCTTCGCCCCCAAAATGGGGGTGCCAGAGGACCCGGTGTGCGGCTCTGGCCACTGCCACATCATCCCCTACTGGGCTGCCCGGACGGGACGGAGGGAGTTTACCGCCCGCCAGGCGTCTCCGCGAGGCGGAACCCTCTACTGCCGCTTGGAGGGGGACCGGGTTATCCTGGCCGGCCGGGCAGCTCTCTATGCCAGGTGTGAACTGATGTTGGAGGACTGCTGATGAAAAGAAGAACGACAGGCCTGCTGGCCGCGGCGCTGCTAGCCGTCCTGCTGCTGGCCGGCTGCGGCACCCGCCCCCTGCCCAGCGGCATGGAGGAGGAAGCGGTGGGACAGGCGGGCCAGGAGATTGTGGAGATGCTGGTCGCACGGGACTATCAAGGAGTGGTTGACGCCTTCCGGCCGGACATAGCCGAGGAGCTGGGCGTCACCGCGGATACAATCCAGTCCGAGATGGACAAGGTTTCGGAAGCCGGACCCTATGTGGAAACCATAAAGCGGATGGCGGTGGGCGGAAAGAACAAAGACTATGGAGAGGACTATGCGGTGGCGGTGATCTACTGTGAGCATGAGGAGAAAAACATCGCCTATCAGCTCTCCTTTGACACCAATCTGAACTTGATCGGCATATATGCGGAAGTGAAAAAGAAATAAGATGATATACGGAGGTAATTCCTATGCATGATCCAAAGCCTTTCGGACTGAACGAGCTGCGCGAGATGTTCCTGTCCTTTTTTGAGAGCAAGGGCCATCTGCGTCTGCCCAGCTTTTCCCTGATCCCTCAGAATGACGCGTCCCTGCTGCTGATTAACAGCGGCATGGCCCCCATGAAGCCCTGGTTCACTGGGGAGCAGGAGCCCCCTCGCCATCGTGTCTGCACCTGCCAGAAGTGCATCCGCACCGGAGACATTGAGAACATCGGCAAAACTGCCCGCCACGGCACCTACTTTGAGATGCTGGGCAATTTCTCCTTTGGGGACTACTTCAAAAAGGACGCCATCCACTGGGGCTGGGAGTTTTTGACCAGCCCGGAGTGGGTGGGCCTGGATCCGGATCGGCTGTACCCCTCTGTCTTTGAGGGGAACGAGACCACCCCCGCCGATGATGAGGCATTCCGTATCTGGAACGAAGAGATCGGCATTCCCGCCGACCGCATCTTCAAATTCGGCAAAGCGGACAACTTCTGGGAGCATGGCTCCGGCCCCTGTGGTCCCTGCTCGGAGATCTACTACGATCGGGGCCCAGAGTGGGGCTGTGGCAAGCCCGGCTGCACTGTGGGCTGTGACTGTGACCGCTATATTGAGGTTTGGAATATCGTCTTTTCCCAGTTTGACAACGACGGTGAGGGTCACTATACTGAGCTGAAGCAAAAAAACATCGATACCGGCATGGGCCTGGAGCGGCTGGCCTGCGTCTGCCAGAAAGTGCCCTCCCTCTTCGATGTGGACACCGTCATGAACATCACCCACAAGGTATCCGAAATCACCGGCGCCCACTATGGCGAGACCCCTGCCAAGGATGTCTCCCTGCGGGTCATCACCGACCACATCCGCTCCGCTACCTTCATGATCTGTGACGGCGTGCTTCCCTCCAACGAGGGTCGGGGCTATGTCCTGCGCCGCCTGCTCCGCCGGGCTGCCCGCCACGGCAAGCTGCTGGGCGTCAACGAGCCCTTCCTTTACAAGGTGTGCGACACCGTCATCCACGAGAACGAGGGCCATTACCCCGAACTGCGGGAGCGGCAGGACTATATCACAAAGGTCATCCGGGTGGAGGAGGAGAACTTCGCCAAGACCATCGACGGCGGCCTGAAGATTTTTAACGAGATGCTCAAGGGGCACCAGGAGAAGCGGGAAAAGACCTTTTCCGGCGCCGACGCTTTCAAGTTATATGATACCTACGGCTTCCCTATCGACCTGACGCTGGAGATGGTGGAGGAGCAGGGCATGACCTTGGACCAGGACGCCTTCCACCAGCTCATGGAGGAGCAGCGCCAGCGGGCCCGGAAGGCCCGGGAGGCTCTGGGCGATTTGGGCTGGGCCGGCGTGGAATTTGGTAAGGATGTGCCAGAGACCCAGTTTGTGGGCTACGGGTGTGATACCGTGCTGGATGCCAAGGTGGTGGCCATTGTGGCCGAGGGCCAGCAGCGGGATGAGATCATCGGCGGCGGCGAGGCCATTGTGGTGCTGGACAAAACGCCCTTCTACGCCGAGATGGGCGGCCAGGTGGCCGACCATGGAGTGATCGCCTGTGAGAGCGGGCGTGGGATGTTGTTTGAGGTCCATGACGTGCAGAAGAACAAGGGCGGCAAGTATATGCACTATGGCCGGCTGATGGAGGGAACCCTGAAGGTGGGCGACACGGTTCGGGCCCAGATCGATCTGGACCGCCGTCGGGCCGTCATGCGGGCCCACTCCGCCACCCACTTGCTGGATAAGGCCCTGCGCGCTGTTCTGGGCGATCACGTCCACCAGGCAGGCTCTCTAGTGGAGGCCGACCGGCTGCGTTTTGACTTCACCCACTTCTCCGCCATGACGGCAGAGGAGTTGGCCAAGGTCAGCGCCATGGTGAATGAGGCTGTGCTGGCCGGCTATGACATTGTGACCGAAGAGCTGCCCATTGAACAGGCCAAGCAGAAGGGGGCTATCGCCCTCTTTGGAGAGAAATATGGTGACGTGGTCCGAGTCGTGGACATGGGTCAAGGCTACTCCGTGGAGTTCTGCGGCGGTACTCACCTGGATAACACCGCCAAGGTGGGGGTGTTCCACATCTCCAGCGAGTTCTCTGTGGCCTCCGGCGTCCGCCGCATCGAGGCTACTACCGGTATGGCTTCTTTAGAGGTAATGAACCGCAATCAGGAGCTGCTCTTCCAGGCTGCTGCAGCCCTGAAGGCTAAACCCGGTGAGTTGCGGGAGAAGGCGGAGGCTGCCATGGGCGAGATCCGCCAGCTCCACCAGGCAGTGGAGAAGTTCAAGGCCCGTGAAGCGGTCAGCGAGGCCGAGCGATTCCTTTTCGCTGCCCATGAGGTAGGGGGCCTGAAGGTGCTTACCGCCACGGTGCCGGACGCGGACGCCGACCGTCTGCGCAAAATGGGGGACTTTTTGAAGGACAAGGAGCCCAACGTTGTGGCCGTCCTGGCCGCCATCAATGGGGAGAAGATTACCTTCTTGGCCGCCTGTGGCAAGGAGGCCGTCCAGAAGGGAGTCAAGGCCGGAGAGATCGTCAAGCAGGTGTCCGCCATCGCCGGCGGCTCCGGCGGCGGCAAGCCTGACTCCGCAATGGGCGGCGGCAAAGACCCGCTGATGGTGGACAACGCCCTCGCTATGGTGGATAACGTGGTATCCATGAAGCTGGGGCTGTGAGCCATGACCCGCGAGGATCTCAAGCGCTTTTGCGCTCTGGATATTGACTTTGAAAGTATTGGCTTGATGGAGCCTGGACTTTCCTTGGAGCCTTATTTCTGTACTCCGATGAATGCCGAGCCGGTAGGGAGGCTGGGCTGCGACGGTATCCATTTTGTCCTTCTGCCCGGGGATGAGCGGGTGTTTTGCGTGGACCCCGCTATGGGGGAGCCGGGGACCTATGTCCTGCCAGTAGCGACAGATTTTCGGGAATTTTTGTCCTTTGTCCTCTACTGCCGGGATGCCAACCCCCTCTCCCAGATCTGGTGGCTGACGGAAGAACGGTTCCGGGAACTGTTGGAGGAGGACAAGAGGGCTGTCTGGCCTGGGTGTGAGACATTTTTTGCTGGGAAACAGACAGCCCTGGAGAGGATAGCAAGGGCCTTTGACCTGGCTCCCGCTGCTCCGTATCAGCAGGTCAAGGCCCTTCAGGCCGCCTTTGATCCCACGATTATGAAATTTTCCAACGAATACTATGATGTGCTGGGACTGGAGTATCCAGAGTGACAGGACAGGGATAAGGAAACGGGCTTTGCAGGGACAAGATCTTCCAGCATCGAAGTTCTATCTGCCTTCCTGATTTTGACTTTTTATGCTAACAGATACCGTGCGGCACGGTTAACTGGACCGTTGCCGCACGGCTCTTTTATCTTTCACTTTGATTTAAATCTAATTTTGACTGTTTTTTTAGTAGGCTGGAAAAGGCGGCGCCCCGGCTCTGACTGGAACAGATGAAAACCGCGGCTGGGACGGGGAGGCCCTGTGTACTTGAAGCAAAAACGGTAAACGGACCCCATCTTCAAAAGGGACGGCCCTTGGGCCGTCCCTTAAAATTTTTTGGGAGAATCTCAACATTTTCCCCAGCCAGATTGTGTGATAAGCAGAGAGACAAAAAGGGAGGTGTCCTGTTTGGAACATAGCCAGAGCGGGGAGAAGATGGCCGCCCTCTACCGCCGATATGTGACCATGGTCTATCAGATCTGTCTGATGCTGATGAAAAATGTACCCGACGCAGAGGACGCCACCCAGACGGTCTTTCGAAAAGCGATGGAGCATGAGGGCCTCTTCCGTGATCCGGAGCATGAAAAGGCCTGGCTTATCGTTACCGCCCGGAACGAGTGCAAAAACCAGCTCAAGCACTGGTGGAGGACAAAGAGGGCGGGAGAAGAGATACTTCAGAACCTGACCTGGGAGCAGCCGTCGGACGGGGAGCTGTGGGATCTGATCCTTACCCTACCGGAGAAATACCGGATGGTGCTGTATCTCCACTACTACCAGGGTTACACCGCGCTGGAAACAGCGGAGATCTTGGGGAAGAACCCATCCACCATTCGTACCTGGCTGGTTCAGGCGAGATGGAAACTGAAAGAAATGTTGGAGGTGGAAGAGTATGGACGAGGATAAGCTCAAGCGGGTGTTTGACCAGATAAAACCCACTCAAGAGCAGGAACGGGTTATGCTGGACCGCCTCCTGACAGGGCAGAAGGAGGTCAAACCTGTGAGTCGAATGAAGAAGATGCCCGCTGTACTGGCGGCCGCCGCCGTGCTCCTGCTGGCCTGTGCCTTTACAGTGGCTACGGGGTTGGATCAGAAATTTGCGGCGCTGTTTGGGGCAGGGGAGCAGGAGACAAGGCTGATCAAAGACGGTGTGGTGCAGGTCGATCAAAGACACACCTATGAAAATGGATGGACGGTTGAAGTGGAACAAATGCTGGTGGACCGGTATACCTTGGCGGTCCTGCTGGACGTGATCGCCCCAGAGGAGACTGCCTTGTGGGGAGAGGACTATTCTGTTCTGGCAACTTCCGATATTGAGCCTGAGTCGGAAGAGAATGGCGTGGGCGGCTGGGTGTCCGGCTCCATTGTTTTACCAGATGATGATCCGGGTGACCATCACATCTCGATTTTGTGGTATCGGGGACCGACCACCTATCTTCAGGCAGATGCTCAGACATTTCTGGGTGGGGAATTTACGATTACTCCGTTGCGCCTGGTTGAAAAGACCACCTTTGAGAACTTGGCTGACTTTTCTCAGGAGCGGCATGACTTTTGTGTGAAACTGCCTGACCAGGACAGCGGACGACAATATGAGGCCGGGCTTCCCATTCAGGTGGGAGAAGACAATATGGTCCTGCAGTCGCTGTATGTTTCGCCCATCAGTGTTGCCTTTATGATTCAAGGAGAGGAAAACGATTTCCGTATGTGGGGGCCAGCGGCGTTTTCCGAAATAGAAAGTACTACCGTTCTGAATCTGTTGGACGGCCAAACCGCATCTGTAGGCCGCACAGTGAGCCAGAGCTATAATCCAGATACCGGGATGGGAGAATTTGTGTTCCAACTGAATCAAATTGTGGACCCGGATGAGGTGACATCCCTTACCATCTTAGGCCAGACCTTCTCTCTGGGAGGGCTGCTCCCGGTGGAGGAATAAAAACCTTGGCAATTCTGGCAAAAGGGGGTACAATGGTCTTACTAACAAACAAAGGAGGTTTCCCAATGTCTGACTGTCTGTTTTGTAAGATTGCGGAGGGGCAGATCCCGTCCAACAAAGTCTACGAGGACGAGGTATGCTTTGCCTTCCATGACATCGATCCCCAGGCGCCCACCCACTTTTTGGTTATCCCCAAGGCCCATATCGGATCTGTGGCCGAGGTGACAGAGGACAACGCCGCCGTAGTGGCCCATATTTTCGCAGTCATCTCCAAAGTGACCAAGGAGCTGGGCCTGGACAGCTACCGTGTGGTGTCCAATATTGGGGAGCAGGCGGGCCAGTCTGTCCCCCATCTCCATTTCCATGTTCTGTCTGGCCGGGATATGACCTGGCCTCCAGGCTGAGGAAGAAGGGGATGGTACCGAATGATCCCGCCATCCTCCTCAGCTTCCTGAATACCCGGCTTAGGGATGACGGCTGCACCCTGGAGGAGCTGTGCGCGCAGCTGGATGTAGAGCAGAGCGGGGTGGAGGATAAGCTGGCTGCCATAGGCTACACCTACCATAGAGAGCGCAACCAATTCCTTTGATAGAGGAGGTCGGAAAAAAGGGTTGACAAGAGAGTTAGGATGTGCTAACCTATACGTGGTTAGAGAGAGCTAACTCTCATCCTCCTTACACCTCCCTACTTTCACTTTTCCTGACTGAGGGCGCGCTCTGACCACCAGACGCTTGGGCGGGGCAGGCAATACCGCCGGGCAGACCGGGGCCGTGGATCATTCCACGGCTCCGGTTTTTCTTTCTGTATCAGAAAAAGGAAGATACCCCTTTCCATACTGGGGGAACTGTGATATAATCCTCATAGCTTTTTAGTTATGGGGTGTGCTGTTTATGTTCGTCAAGAATCCGGAATATTTTATGGCCATCGTCAAGGAGCGGAGCATCTCCAAAGCGGCGGAGCGGCTCTATCTCTCCCAACCCTATCTCAGCCAGTATCTGGCCAAGCTGGAGTCCAATCTGGGGGCCGTGTTGCTGGACCGTTCCCACTCGCCCCTAAAGCTGACGCCGGCAGGGGAGGTGTTCCATGCCTATCTGGAGCGCCAGAGTTATTTGGACCGGCAGCTGGTCAGCGACCTGCGGGATCTGCAGAACGAGAAGCGGCCTGTCCTCCACATCGGCGTATCCCCTTGGCGTGGTTCCACCCTACTGCCCGATGTGCTGCCCCTGTTCACCAAGCAATACTCCGACGTGCAGGTGGTTCTCCATGAGGCGCCGGTGCCCGAACTGGGGGATCTGGCAGCGGGCAGTGTCACGGACTTCTGCATCATGCACATCCCTGGGGATCTGACGGAGCTGACCTATGAACTGGTCATGCGGGAGCATATTTTCCTTTTGGCCCACCGGGACCACCCCCTGGTCCGAGGGCTCACCAGTACCTACGACGACCCCATACCCTTCCCCGACCTGCGGCAGCTGGAGCGGGAGCGTATCGTGATGCTGCCCCCGGACTGGCGGCTGTCCAAGCTGCTCCACAATACCTTCTCCGTCCATAACGTGGAGCCCCAGAATATTTTGGTGACCACCAACAATACCACAGCCATCAATCTGGTGGCGGAAAACATGGGCTTCGCCTTTTTACAGGAGAGCGGCATCTCTCGCACCCCATATCTGGACCGGCTGGCCTGCTTTACCATCGGAGAGCCGCCACTGACCTGCCCCATGGCGGTGGTCTACAAGAAAAATGGATTCCTGTCACCGGCGGCCAGAACGTTTATCGACCTGATCAAGGAGTATTACAGCCGCTTTGACCGTCCCGCCAACCTTTGAACAAATATCGGGCCTGATTTTCAGCAAAAGGGACGGAGAGAAACCACACCGCCCCCCTTGACGAGGGAGGAGGCCTATGCTAAACTGAATCCAAGCCCTGCGACTGACGGAAGTGGAGTGACCACGTGGAACAGGGCCCGGCGTGTGAAACGCCATATTGCCGACCGTCTGGGCGCACTATTGCTTAGTGCGCCCTTTTATTTTTGCGGGCGCAACAGGAAGGAGTTATGGAAGATGAAGACTGACATCGAGATCGCCCAGGCCGCGGAGATGCTTCCAATTGGCCAGGTGGCCCACAAGGCGGGGGTCAGCGAGGAACTGCTGGAATACTATGGGCGCTATAAGGCTAAAATCGACATCACCCCCCTGCGGGACAAGGCCCGGAAGGGCAAGCTGATCCTGGTCACCGCTATCAATCCGACCCCCGCCGGAGAGGGCAAGACCACCACCTCCGTTGGGCTGGCTGACGCGCTGAAAAAGCTGGACAAGAACGTAATCCTGGCCCTGCGGGAGCCCTCCCTTGGCCCTGTGTTCGGCGTCAAGGGCGGCGCCGCCGGTGGTGGTTACGCCCAGGTGGTGCCTATGGAGGATATCAACCTCCACTTCACCGGCGACTTCCACGCCATCGGAGCGGCCAATAACCTTCTGGCCGCCATGTTGGACAACCATATCCAGCAGGGTAACGAGCTGGGCATCGACGTGAAGAAGATCACCTGGCGCCGCTGTGTGGATATGAACGACCGGCAGTTGCGAAATATCGTGGACGGTCTGGGCGGCCGGATGCAGGGCGTCCCGCGAGAGGACGGCTTTGATATCACGGTGGCCAGCGAGATCATGGCGGTCCTGTGTCTGGCTACCGGCCTGAAGGATTTGAAGGAGCGGCTGGCTCGTATCATCGTGGGCTACACCTATGACGACCGGCCGGTGACCGCCGCCGACCTGAAGGCCCAGGGAGCCATGGCCGCCCTGCTGAAGGACGCCATCAAGCCCAATCTGGTCCAGACGCTGGAGAACACTCCCGCCTTTGTCCACGGCGGCCCCTTTGCCAACATCGCCCACGGCTGCAACTCCGTCTCCGCCACTGACACCGCCCTGAAGCTGGCCGACTATGTGGTCACCGAGGCGGGCTTCGGAGCTGACCTGGGTGCGGAGAAGTTTCTGGACATCAAATGCCGGGCCGCCGGACTGACCCCGGACGCGGTGGTCATCGTGGCCACGGTTAAGGCGCTGAAGTACAACGGCGGTGTGCCCAAGGCCCAGTTGGGAGAGGAAAACCTGGAGGCGTTGGAGCGGGGCCTGCCCAACCTGCTCAAGCATGTGGAGAATATCACCCAGGTCTTCGGTTTGCCCTGTGTGGTGGCCATCAACCGCTTTGTCAACGACACCGACAGAGAACTGGACCTGATCCGCTCCAAGTGTAAAGAACTGGGGGTCAACGTGGCCTTGTCCGAAGTGTGGGGCAGAGGGGGCGAGGGCGGTATCCAACTGGCCCAGGAGGTGCTCCGCCTGTGTGAGCAGCCCAAGAAGTTTACCTACGCCTATGAGTTAGATCAGCCTTTAAAGAGCAAGATCGAGGCTGTGGTGAAAAAGATATATGGGGGCGTGGGCGTGAGCTATTCCGCTGCCGCATCCAAGGAGCTGGAGCGGCTGGAGAGGATGGGCATGGGCGGCCTGCCCGTGTGCATGGCCAAGACCCAGTATTCCCTCACCGATGACCAGACCAGGCTGGGCCGCCCCGAGGGCTTTACCATTACGGTGTCCAAGGTGAAGGTGTCTGCGGGCGCCGGCTTTGTGGTGGTCCAGACTGGGGATATTATGACTATGCCCGGCCTGCCCAAGGTACCCTCCGCGGAAAAGATCGACGTGGATGAGAACGGAGTAATCTCCGGCCTGTTCTGAGGGGGGCACATGGATAACCATTTCAATTCCCCCGCCCAGGTGACGGCGCTCTACGCCGCCGCTGGGGCGGAGAAGGCCGGAAAGCCAGCCTCTGTCCTGATTCTGCTGGGCATCCTGGCTGGGGCCTTGATCGCCATGGGCAGCGCCGCCACTAACACGGCCTCCTATGGCATCCAGGGCACCTGGACCGCCCGGACGGTGTGTGGCCTGCTGTTCCCCTTCGGGCTGGGAATGGTGATAGCCACCGGGGCGGAGCTCTTTACCGGCAACTGCCTGATCACCATTTCTCTGCTGGATGGGCGCTGCTCCTGGCGGGGGATGTTGCGGAATTGGAGCATCGTCTACCTGTCTAATTTTGCCGGAGCCCTGCTGGTGGCGGCGGGCTGCGCTTGGTTCGGTCAGTTCGACTACTCCGGCGGGCAGCTGGCCCTGTTCACAATGAGAATGGCGGCCGCCAAGTGTGCCATCCCCTTCCAGAATGGGGTGGTGCTGGGCTTCTTCTGCAACCTTCTGGTCTGCCTGGGCGTGGTCATGGCCATGTCGGGCAGGGACACAGCCAGCCGCCTGATGGGGGCATTTCTTCCGGTATGTTACTTTGTCCTGTGCGGCTTTGAGCACTGCGTTGCCAATATGTACTATATTGCCGCTGGCCTTATGGCCAAGATGGTCCCGGCCTATGCCCAACTGGCGGCGGAGGCGGGGCTGGACTTGTCTGCATTGACAGTGGGGGGATTCCTGCTGGGAAACCTGCTCCCCGTCACGATTGGGAACGTCCTGGGCGGCGCGGGGCTGGGCGGCCTGCTGTGGTATTGCTACCGCCCGAAAAGCTGACGGCCTATTGGCATAGAAAACGGCTGTGGGAGATGGTCTTTTGATCACATCTCCCACAGCCGTTTTTTCGACCGGGCGTGGTCAGCCGGTTTTTTGAACTTTCACAGGTGCTTTAGACGACCCTTTCTTCAGAATAAGCCCGGAGGACCGCTATCGACAGGCCCGTTCTCTGGCGGTTAAGTAGAGCAGTCCGCCCGCCTGATAGGCGACGAAGTCCCAGGGGTCGAAGACTGCCCCCGCTTTCCAAAGTGGGGCGAGAACCTCCCACACCAGCCCGCAGGCCAAAAGCAGGGGGACCGCGTGCTTTACCGAGCGAAGGGGGGCTAGCCTGCCCCAGCGCAAAAGGTAGTCAGCCCAGGCGCATATGGCTCCCCCGGCAAACAGGTCGTTGGCATAGCAGGACAGGAACCATCCTAAGTGTCCGTCTGAGTTAGGAATAAGAAGGCAGCGGTTGACGATATAAAATACCAGGACCCCGCCGCACACCCGCAGGTCAAATGTCCGAATATCCAAGGTCAGAGGAAGCTGAGGAGCAGCACGGTTACTATTAAGCCTAAGATAACGGCACCCACTGCGGCACCGAAAGACAGGGGCTCCCGGCGGGGCTCCTCACGGCTGGAAAGGTCATCCACAGGGGATCTCTTGCTCAACTGCTCCAGGTCGCTGCCCGCGTCGGAGGGATAGGAGCGGAGGTCCGCAAAGTGGTCCAGCAGCTTCAGGGCCCGCTGGACCGTGGTATAACTGGCGTTTGTAATCAATATGACCGGCGGGAACAGGAGCATATTCTCGACAGAGTGGGAGGAAAGAACGCCCGCCTCCGCCTCTCGCAGGATGGCGTCCGGTAGGACAGCGGAATAGGTCTCATCTTGCAGCACCTCCCGATAAAACTGAGCTAAACGGTCCCGGACCATTTTATCTCTTGTTTTTTGTGCCCCCCTTGTTAGATAACGGGGGCTTACTGTTCGCTCGCAAGCTCGCTCAACTGCCGAAGTGAACCAGCCACTAAAAACGGCGGAAAAATCTAAGAGATTTTCCCACCGCCGTGTCTGGATCGCTCCGTCTGAATACGATATTTTGGTATCTACAAACTGCAATTTTATTTACACTTACTACTCTACATCGTCATCATGTTTATTAGTATAAAAACTCCCGATAAACATACCTGCTCCAAGCCCTATAGCTAATCCTAATATAGTGTGATTAAATACCACGCCTAATGCCGTTCCTACACCTACACCAATACACATCCCATACATCATTCCATTATATTTATTAGTGATTTTTTTCATAACTGGTCTCCTTTGCAAATTCTAATTTATTAGATGTAGAAAAAAATACAATATTTCAAGTGTCATTTCTTATACAACAGCATTCTACAAGCAGGTAAACACGGGCTGTTCCTTAATATCTTTTTGTTTGGGGATTTCCGCTCTCCCATTTGCTTACCGCCTGCCGGGAGACGCCTAGCTTTTCTCCCAACTGCTCCTGGGATAATCCGGCCTGCTTCCGGGCCAGGGCGATCCGTTCATACAGTTCCATCATGGTCCTCCCACCTTTCTGATTCTGCATCCAAGATACCCCAAATCCCACGATATGACAAGAAAAATAAGCTGGAAATTTGTCAACTTGAAGTTGACAGGCGGCTGGAGGGGGAAAAACAGAGAAAAAGGCGGGGCTATACTTGACACCTCCCAGGAAGGATGCTAATATAATGATTTGTAACAAGCGCAAGGAACGGAAAGAGTAGCGTCCCGGCCAACGGACAGAGAGGGCCCTTCACCGGCTGAAAGGGGGCCCACAGCGGCAGACGTGAAGTGCGTCCGGGAGCGCGGGGCGTAATGGCCTCCGGTTCGGCCCCGATAGCGGCCGGTCAAGTGAGAAATGAGAGTGGAACCGCGAGTTATCGCCTCTTATGCCAAAATGGGCATAAGAGGTTTTCTTTTTGTCCTGCCCAGCGAGGGGCAGGATTACCGCAAAATAAGGAAGGAGGAGCCTATGTTCAGATCCCTCATGGAAACCTTGGAGGCGTATCAGCGCCGTGACCCGGCCGCGCACTCCAAATTGGAGATATTTTTGCTCTATCAAGGGGTGCATGCCCTGTTGTATCACCGGCTTGCCCATTGGTTATACTGTCATAATCTGAAATTTTTGGCCAGGGCAGTCTCCCAGTGGAGCCGGTTCTGGACCGGTATTGAGATCCATCCTGGGGCCAAGATCGGCCGCCGTCTGGTCATGGACCATGGTATGGGCATCGTCATCGGAGAAACCGCCGAGGTGGGGGACGACTGCCTGCTCTACCATGGAGTCACTCTGGGGGGGACCGGTAAGGATCAGGGCAAGCGCCACCCCACCATTGGCAATAATGTCCTAGTCAGCTGCGGGGCCAAGGTGCTGGGCCCCATCAAGGTGGGCGACAACTCCCGGATCGCGGCTAACGCCGTGGTCCTGTCCGAGGTGCCGGAGGACGCTACTGCCGTGGGTATCCCGGCCCAGATCGTCCGCATCGCCGGACGCACCACCCGATACGCGGATGAAGTGGACCAGACCAGCGTGGAAAATCCCACGCTGGAGCGCCTGGAGGCCCTGTCCTCCAGACTGGAATTTATCGAAAAGCTGCTGGATGAGCGATACGAGATTATTAGGGAACAGGGAGAGCGGGAGACGGTCTGACCGGCCGCCTGCGCTCTGAGGACAAGAGAAAGAGACTAGATAAAAAGGAGAGGTACCATGTATCTGTATAATTCCGCGACCCATAACAAAGAGGAATTTCAAACTCATACTCCCGGACATGTAGAGATGTATACCTGCGGTCCCACAGTATACCACTTTGCCCACATTGGCAACCTGCGCTCCTATATCATGGAGGATGTGCTGGAAAAATTCCTGCGCTACGATGGGTACGAGGTCAATCGGGTCATGAACATCACCGATGTGGGCCATCTGGCCTCTGACGCTGACACCGGCGAGGATAAGATGCTCAAGGGCGCCAAACGGGAGCACAAGTCAGTCATGGAGATTGCCAAGTTCTATACTGACGCCTTTTTCAACGACTGTGAAAAGCTGAATATCAAGCGGCCCGACGTGGTGGAGCCCGCCACCAACTGCATTGAGGACTATATCCGGATCGTGTCCGGCCTGATCGAAAAGGGGTACGCCTACCTGGCTGGAGGAAACGTTTATTTTGACTCCTCCAAGCTGGACCGCTATTATGTGTTCAACGACCACGATGAGGAGGACCTGGCGGTAGGCGTCCGGGAGGGCGTGGAGGAGGACTCCAACAAGCGGAATAAAAACGACTTCGTCCTCTGGTTCACCAAGAGCAAATTCGAGGACCAGGCCCTGAAGTGGGATTCCCCCTGGGGGGTGGGCTATCCCGGATGGCATATCGAATGTACCGGTATCTCCCTCAAGCACAACGGAGAGTATTTGGACCTGCACTGTGGCGGGATCGACAATGCCTTCCCCCACCACACCAACGAGATTGCCCAGTCGGAGAGCTACCTGGGTCACCCCTGGTGCAAGCAGTGGTTCCATGTCCACCATTTAAATACAAACAGCGGAAAAATGTCCAAGTCCAAGGGGGAGTTCCTCACTGTGTCCTTACTGGAGGAGAAGGGCTATGACCCTCTGGCCTATCGGTTCTTCTGCCTCCAGTCCCATTACCGCAAGGGTCTGGTCTTTTCCTGGGAAAATCTGGATAACGCCGCTGGGGCTTACCAAAAGCTGATCGCCAAGATCGCGGCCATCGACCCCAAGGACGGTGTGGTGGACGAGGACCTCTTGGGTGAGTATCAGATGAAATTCCGTCAGCAGGTGGGCAATGACCTGAACACATCCATGGGAGTCACCGCCCTGTATGACGCCCTGAAGGCCAAGACCAACGGGGCCACCAAGCTGGCCATCCTGAACAACTTTGACCAGGTTTTGTCCCTGTCGTTGCTGGAAAAGGCGGAGAAGGTGCGGAAGGAGCAGGCGGCTCAGAAGTCCCAGTCTGCCGGCGGCTATACCGTCACCGGCGAAGGGGAGCCGGCCGTCGACGCTCTGGTGCTGGCACGGGGCGAGGCCAAAAAGGCAAAGAATTTTGCCGAAGCCGACCGCATCCGGGATGAGCTGAAGGCGATGGGCATCGAGGTCACCGACGTGCCCGGAGGCGCGTCCTGGAAGCGGGTATAACAGGGAGATGCCGGGGGCGGCCATCCTGCAAAGGAATGGCCGCCCCCGGCTGATCGATTTCTGCCTGTTTTATGGTACAGGTTCCACGCCTTTTTTCCAGGGGAGCGTGAGAAAAAATTGAGGAAAATTTTTGCTTTTCCCATTGACATTTTCGCGCCGGTTTGCTATATTAAAACTAAGTTATTGAGAATAATTCTCATTTAACAAATACAGGAAAGTGAGGTAATTATCATGCCTGAGCTGAAGGGAAGCAAGACCGAAGCCAATCTGTGGACCGCGTTTGCCGGCGAGTCCCAGGCCCGCAACAAGTATACTTATTTCGCCTCCAAGGCCAAGAAGGACGGCTATGTCCAGATCTCCAAGATCTTTGAAGAGACCGCCGCCAACGAGAAGGAGCACGCCGAGATCTGGTTTAAGCTGCTGGAGGGCATTGGAACTACCGCGGAGAACCTAAAGGCTGCCGCCGAGGGTGAGAATTACGAGTGGACCGATATGTACGCCACCATGGCCAAGGAGGCCAAGGAGGAAGGCTTCGACCATATCGCTTTCTTGTTTGAGGAGGTCGCCAAGATCGAGAAGGAGCACGAGGAACGCTACCTGAAGCTGCTGGCCAACGTGGAGGGCGGCATTGTCTTCTCCCGCGATGGCGACATGATTTGGCAGTGCTCCAACTGTGGCCACATCCATGTGGGCAAGCAGGCCCCCGAGGTATGCCCCGTTTGCGCCCATCCCAGGGATTATTTCCAGCTGAAGGCTGAAAACTATTGATGGAAACAGAAAAAGCAGGACCGCCACCGGCGGTCCTGCTTTTTTCAGTCAGCTTTCGGGGATGGGCATGGGAGCCTTCACCTTGGTGAGGTCGCTGTCCGCATAAGCCTGGGCCAGAGAATCCAGGGCCACATCCTGGGCTTCCAGGAGGACGCCCACCTCTTTCAAGGCGGCGCCAGCCTTGTCCAGCTGGTCGGCAGCATGAGAAACAGTGGACTCCACCTGGGTACGAAGAACATCGTATTCCTGCTCCACTCGCTGCATCCAACGCTCCATCTGACGGCGGAGCTGACGGGCCTGCTCCTCCGCCTGCTCCTGGACGGTCTGGGCCCGTCGGTGGGCCTCCAGCTCTACGCCGGCGGTCCGCTCCTTCAGGGCGGCGTAAGCTTCGGCGTCCGGTTCCAAGGCGGCGATCCTGGTTTGGGCCTGGGCCAGTGAGTTCTCTAGCTGGGCCAGCCGGTCGCTTAACTGGCTGCGCTCGGTACGGCTGGTGGACAGGGCCACATTGGTCTGCTCCAGTTGACCGGAGAGGGCGTCCTTCTCCTCCTGGAGCCGCTGGTTGGCCTGCTGGAGCTGGAGGATCTGTTGGCTTTGTTCCTCAATCTGGCGAAGGGCAGACTCGGCGGCCTGACGCTGCTGTTCCAACTGCTGCTCCAGGGCCTCGCGCTGTTGAGCGGCTTCCCTGGCGGTATTTTCTAAATAGGTCAGGACGTCCTGGCGGTTAAAGCCGCCGAAGGCAGCACCTCGAAAGGGATGGTCCATGGATAGCACCTCTCTGAAACGCGGAACAAACCGCGGTTTTTGTCATTTTCCCAGATATCTTACCACAGGTCGGGAATAATTACAATCCTTTCTCTGGCCCCAGCAGGGGAAAGGAAGGTTTTTCTGCCCTTTCGACAGGGAATCAGTCATAATTCATTGACTGGAACGGTCTGGAATGATATACTAACTTAGTTTTCCAATCGTTTTGCCCCTGTATATCAGGAGGATCGAACAGGTGAGGTGTGCCATATATGTGGGCGTCCGACAACTGGAAGGATTATGAGCTGATCGACTGTGGCCGGGGAGAAAAGCTGGAGCGGTGGGGGGACCAGCTGTTGGTCCGCCCTGACCCCCAGGCCATCTGGAACACGCCCCGGACCCACCGGGGTTGGAAAGTGAATGCCGGCCGATATGCCCGCTCCTCCACGGGGGGAGGACAGTGGCAGAATAAGTCCATGCCGGAGCGGTGGACGGTATCCTATGGGGACCTGACCTTTAACATCAAGCCCATGAACTTCAAGCACACCGGCCTGTTTCCAGAGCAGGCGGTCAACTGGGACTTTGCCCGGGAACAGATTCAAAAGGCCGGCCGGCCTATTTCGGTGCTTAACCTGTTTGCCTATACCGGAGGGGCCACCGTGGCCTGCGCCGCGGCCGGAGCCAGCGTCTGTCATGTAGACGCAGCCAAGGGTATGGTCCAGTGGGCACGGGAGAACGCCAGGGCCTCCGGCTTGGAGGAAGCGCCCATCCGCTGGATTGTGGATGACTGTGCCAAGTTCGTGGAACGGGAGATACGCCGGGGACGGAGGTACGATGCCATCATCATGGACCCGCCCAGCTATGGTCGGGGCCCCACCGGAGAGGTGTGGAAGCTGGAGGAAAACCTGTTTCCATTCGTGGAGCTGGTATCTGGAGTGCTGTCCGACGACCCGCTGTTCGTTATTTTGAACTCCTACACCACCGGGCTGGCGCCCAGCGTGGTGACCTATATCCTGGAGACCATCCTCTCCAAACGCTTCGGCGGCCACACTACCAGTGACGAGCTGGGGCTGCCTGTCACCGAAAGCGGGCTGGTCCTCCCCTGTGGGGCCACGGGGCGTTGGGTCAAGCATGAGGCGTGAAGTGTTGAGAGGGAAGAGATCAGGGCGAGTCCCGGCCGTGTGGTGGAACAACAATAGGACGGAAGGCGGAGTGAAACCGCACGGATATGCGGCTATATCCCCACTCTTTGCTCTCTGCTCTCAACTCTATCCAGAAAGGGCTATCTTATGAGCAACACCATCATCAAAACTGAAGACCTCCGTTTCTCCTACCCGGCGGCCGAGGGGGTGTCCCCAGTGGTGCTGGACGGTGTAGATCTGGCCATCAAGGAAGGCTCCTTTGTAGCCGTCCTGGGGCACAACGGGAGCGGAAAATCCACCTTGGCCAAGCATATGAACGCTATCCTGCTGCCCAGCGGAGGCA
This sequence comes from Flintibacter sp. P01028, assembly GCF_041925235.1. Taxonomy (NCBI): domain Bacteria; kingdom Bacillati; phylum Bacillota; class Clostridia; order Eubacteriales; genus Flintibacter; species Flintibacter sp. P01028. Next base: position 199,718 of record NZ_JBHEVC010000001.1, on the reverse strand, counting down.
AGGTGTACGTGGACGGCATTGACACTACGGATGAGGACAGGCTGCTGGACATCCGCCGCGCGGTGGGTATGGTGTTTCAGAACCCGGACAACCAGATCGTCGCCAATGTGGTGGAGGAGGATGTGGCCTTCGCACCTGAAAATCTGGGTGTCCCCCCGGAAGAGATCCGCAAGCGGGTGGATGAGGCCCTGAAGGCGGTAAATATGTATGAGTTCCGGGAGCACGCTCCCCATTTGCTGTCCGGAGGGCAGAAGCAGCGGATCGCCATCGCCGGAGTCATCGCCATGGAACCGCGGTGCGTCGTGCTGGACGAGCCCACCGCCATGTTGGACCCCACCGGACGGGCCGATGTGCTCCGCACCATCAAGGCGCTGAACCAGGAGCGGGGAGTTACGGTGGTCCTTATCACCCACCACATGGACGAGGCCGCACAGGCTGACCGATTGGTGGTTATGTCTAAGGGCCGTGTGGTGGCCGACGGAGTGCCCAAGGAGGTTTTTTCCCATGTGGAGGAGCTGAAGGCGGTAGGGCTCACGGTCCCCCAGACCACCCAGCTTCTCTGGGAGCTGAGGCAGGAGGGAATCAGCGTCCCTCTGGACGCCCTCTCAGACGAGGAGTGTGCCGCGGCCCTGTGGTCCGTGCTGTCGTAAGCGGGAACTGATATGTTATTGTTGGGGACGGGCTCTGCCGCGCTCCCATGTGCCTTCCCTTGGGGGAGAGTTTTTTGGACGCGACTCCATCACTGGGGCGTGTACCACTGATACAAGGATGGAACCTCTCATGGACCCTATCATTGAAACGAAACAACTGACCCACACCTACTCCGCCGGCACACCCTTTGAGCGCACCGCACTGGAGAAGGTGGATTTTCAGGCTTATCCCGGAGAGTATCTGGGCATTATTGGCCACACAGGCTCGGGGAAGTCAACCCTGATCCAGCATCTGAACGGCCTGCTCAAGCCCACATCGGGCCAGGTACTCCTCCAGGGCACTGACATCTGGACCGACCCCCAGACCACCCGAAAAAGCCGGTTCCAGGTAGGGCTGGTCTTTCAGTACCCGGAGTACCAGCTCTTTGAGGAAACAGTCTATAAGGACATCTCCTTCGGTCCGAAAAATATGGGGCTGGACGAGGAGGAGATCGACCGCCGGGTGCGGTCCGCCGCCTATTTTGTGGGCCTGCGGGACGACCAGCTGGAGAAATCTCCCTTTGAACTGTCCGGCGGCCAGAAGCGCCGGGTAGCCATCGCCGGAGTTATCGCCATGGAGCCCAAGGTGCTCATTTTAGACGAGCCCACCGCCGGACTAGACCCGGAGGGAGTGGAATCCATCCTGCAAAATATCCGGGACTACCACCAGGCCCACAACGCCACCATTATCCTGGTGTCCCACTCCATGGAGGACATGGCCCGCACTGTGGACCGGCTGGTGGTCATCGACGACGGGACCATCCCCTTCCAGGGTACCCCACGTGAGGTGTTTCAGCACGGGGACGAGCTGGAACAGATGGGGCTGGGCGTCCCCCAGATGACCAGGGTGTTCCACCGGCTTCGGGCCCTGGGGGTGGACATCGACCCCTCGGTGTTCACGGTGGAGCAGGCCAAGGCCGCCATTTTGGCCAAGCTGGGCCGCAATGAGAAGGGGGTGGGCTGAATGGCGCTGAAGGATATCACCCTGGGACAGTATTTTCCAGGTAACTCCCTGGTCCACAAGCTGGACCCCCGTACCAAGCTGATCGCTGTGGTGATCTATATCGTGGCCCTGTTTCTGGCTAAGTGGTTTGTCACCTATGCCATCATGTTCTGCCTGCTGGCTTTGTCCATCGCCGTATCCAAGGTCCCAGTGCGCTCCATCCTTCGGGGGATGAAGCCAGTGTTGTTCATTGCCATTTTTACGGCCATCCTCAACCTATTCTACACCCCCGGCACCCATGTGCTGGTAAAGATATGGGTACTGACCATCACCATGGAGGGGGTGTTCCAGGCCTTCTTTATGGTGGTCCGCATCATGATGCTTATTGCTGGCACCTTTCTGTTGACCTACACCACCTCGCCCATCCTGCTCACGGACGGGTTGGAGTCCCTGATGAATCCCTTGAAGAAGATCCGGGTCCCCGTCCATGAGCTGTCCATGATGATGTCTATTGCCCTGCGGTTTATCCCAACTCTGATCGAGGAAACGGACAAGATCATGTCCGCCCAGCGGGCCAGGGGAGCCGATTTTGAGAGCGGGAACCTGATCCAGCGGGCCAAAGCCCTGATCCCGCTGCTGGTCCCCCTGTTTATCTCCGCCTTCCGCCGGGCGGATGAGCTGGCGGTGGCGATGGAGTGCCGCTGCTACCACGGGGGAGAGGGGCGCACCCGCCTGCGCCAGCTGAAGTATCAGGCCAGGGACTATATGGTGCTGGCCTTTTTCCTGGCCATGGCCGTGGGAGTGGGCGTGCTGGCGCATATTGGGCTTTGATCATCCGGCTCCAGGGCGGAGAGCAGCTCCCGCCGCAGGCCCAGACCGAACAGGTAGTAGGCCCGCGCCTCATAGGCCAGTTGGGCGTTCATAGCCGCCTCAAAGGGGAGATAACATTCCGGCCCTACCAGCCGGCTGATTTGGTCAGCCTGGCTGGCAAAATCTGCCTCTGCCGCCTGGTAACCAGGGACGGTTCGGCAGAACTTTGCCACTTCCCCGGCAAGCCCAGGGTTGTCTTGAAAGAGTTTATAAAGTATCATGTTCATAATTGATTACCCCTCTGAATCTCACGATTTTTCCGTGCATTATATAGTATAGCACGAAAATTCCGTGTGCCAAGAGAAAAGGATGTATTATGGCAACATTTTCAGAACGTATCAAGGAACTACGGAACGAGCAGCATCTGACTCAAAACCAGCTTGCTGATATTTGCGGGGTCAAATACCGAACCTATCAGGATTATGAGTATGGAAAGTGCCACCCTACCGCCCTTGGTCTGGTGTTTCTGGCCGACTACTTCAACGTCAGCCTGGACTACCTGATGGGCCGGACGGAGCGGCGGGAGATCAACCAATAGGGGCCGACCCCGCTTCTTACCAACCCGAACCGAGGTGTTACATGGAACGCAATATTGCCTTAAAGCTGATGTATAACGGTACGGCCTATCACGGCTGGCAGGTTCAGAAAAACGCTGTGTCCGTGGCCGAAACCCTGGAAAAGGCCCTGTCCACTGTGGTCTGCCATCCAGTGAAATGCACCGGGGCGGGCCGTACCGACGCGGGCGTCCACGCTGAGGTCTATGTGGCCAACTTCCGCACCACCTCCACGATTCCCTGCGACCGGATCCCTCTGGCGGTCAACACCCGGCTGCCCAACGATATTGTGGTGGTCAAGGCCACCCAGGTGCCCGATTCTTTCAACGCCATCGGTTCCTGCCAGAAAAAGGAGTATACCTACCGCCTGTATAACTCCCGGCTGGGCAACCCCTTCTATGTGGACCGGGCCTGGTTTTATCCAAAGCGCTTGGATGAGTCCGTGATGAGGAGGGCGGCCAGCCAGTTCGTGGGCACTCACGACTTCCGGGCGGTCCGGTCCGTGGGCACCGAAACCAGGACCACTGTGCGGACGGTGTACTATTTCGACGTTTCCCGCCAGGGGGAACTGATAGAGTGTAAGGTGTGCGCCAACGGCTTTCTATACAACATGGTTCGGGCGATGGTAGGCACCATCGTCTATGCTGCCGAGGGCAAGCTGGCTCCAGAGGACATCCCGGCCATTTTGGATTCGGGCAACCGCACCTTGGCTGGCCCCACGGTCCCGCCGGGGGGGCTGTATATGACCAGGCTGTGGTATGAGGAAGATGTGCTGTGACTAGGGGAGCACCCCTACTAAAGAGAAGCAAGGACGAATAGAATGGAAGGAAAACAGCCGGCCAAGAAGGCGAAAAAACCGAATATCCTGTTTCGGCTGCTGGCCCTGTTGGTGACGGCGGCCCTGGTGCTGGGCGCCCTGGCTCTGGTCGTGTACCGGGACCGCTTCAACCTGGACGCGGTGAAGCGGTGGCTGGCCTACCGCTCTATTCAAACCAGCGATACCGGCGAGGCGGTCCCCTTCACCCACGCCGGCGGGGACAAGATGTCACTGGCGTATCTGGAAAATGGTATTCTAATGTCCTCAGCCGCTGGGGCCCACTACTACTCCTTCTCTGGCCGCCAGTACGCCGAGGAAGTGCTGTCGATGGACAACCCGGTGCTGTCTGCCTCTGCAAAAGCGGGGGTAGTGTATGACGCCGGGGGGCAGTCCCTGTTCCTCTTCCGGGGGACGGAGGAGGTCTTTGACCTGTCCCTAGAGGGGGACGGCGACCTGCTGTCCGCCCGGGCCAACGACAGCGGCTGGCTGGCGGTCACCGCCCAGCGGAGCGGGTACAAGGGGGCGGTCACAGTCTACGACGCCTCTGGAAGCGAAGTAATCCAGATCAGCCTGTCCTCCACCTTTGTGGTGGACGCTGCCCTGTCTCCCGACTGTAAGACCGTGGCGGTGGTCACAATGGACCAGGAGGGCGGGACCTTCCTTAGTCAGGTGCTCTTTTTCCCCGTGGACCAGAAGGAGCCCAAGGCCCAGGTCAGCCTGGGCAGTGTGACAGTGCTGGATCTGGACTATGAGGACGGCCTTCTCTGGGTGCTGGGGGAGGACAGAGTCATGACACTGTCTGACGATGGAAAATCTGCCAACAGTTATCCCTTTGGGCGGTCTTATCTGAAGGGCTGCGACTTTGGAGGGGAGGGCTTTGCGCTGCTCCTGCTGGGCCGATACCGGGCAGGCAGCGCGAACCAGGTCATGACCATCGATCCGGAGGGAGAAGTGAGGAGCAGCATGGAGCTGCGGAGCCAGGTATTGGACTTTGACAGCGCTGGCGGTTACTGTTCCCTGCTCACCGGCAGCCGACTGACCATTTACACGCCGGAGCTGGTGGAATACGCCCGACTGGGAGACACCCAGGGGGCACGATATACCGCCCTGTCCTCCAACGGCTCTGCCCTGCTGGCCGACGACCAGCTGGCCTGGCTCTATATCCCAAGCTGATCTCTCCCCGTTTTCCCATGGAGGTTTTTATGAATTATCTGATTTTTGACGTGATCATCGCCTTGATTCTCCTTTTTGCCCTGTGGCGGGGGTACAGCCGGGGTTTTATCCTGACATTGTGCGGCTTTTTGGCTATCTTTGTGGCCTTTATCGGAGCCACAGTTATCTCGGACAACTTGGCCAGGCCGGTGGCAGACGCCATACGGCCCGCCATCGAGCGCCAGATCCAGGGGACGCTGGAGCAGTCCCTTCAAGTGGAGGACTCCCTCGCCTCTACCGGGGGAGAAGCGCCGGCACTGGAGGAGCTGCCCATCTCAGAGGTGCTGGAAGCGCTTCAGGAGTCCGCGCTCTACCGCGGCCTGGCACAGGCATTCCAGGAGGCCGTGGACAACGGAGTGGCTCAGGTGACCACCAGCGCGGCTAAGGCACTGGCGGAATACGCCGCCGTCCAGCTGGCCAGAATGGTTCTCTTCCTGCTGGCGTTTGTAGCTGTTCTCATCGCCTGGTTCCTGTTGAGCCATGCCCTGGACCTGGCCTTCCGGCTGCCCGTCCTGTCCGCCTTAAACCATTGGAGCGGGGCGGCCCTGGGGCTGCTCAAGGGCGGGGCGTTGATTTTCATCGCCTGCTGGCTGCTCCGAAACAGCCTGATCCCCCCTGAGGCGATACAGAATACCTATCTGCTGAACTTTTTTTGTACCTTTGACCCTTTGTCCCTCCTTCCCTGAATTTCTCAGGGGGCAGTTCATGACAAGTTCATATTTCTGCTGTATGATATGCCCTGTGTGGTTATGACCACCCAAAAGGCCGGGCGGAGACCCGGAGCGCTGATCTGATTTTATCTCCTGAAAGGAGTTTTGACACCATGCAGCCTACAATGTGCAGCCGCTGCGGCAAGAACGTGGCGGTCATCTTTATCACCAAACTGGAGGGCGGCACCTCGAAGAACGAGGGGCTGTGCCTCAAATGTGCCAGGGAGCTGGGCATAAAACCCATTGACGACATCATAAAGCGGATGGGCATCAGCGACGAGGACCTGGAAAACCTGACCTCCGAAATGATGTCCGCTTTCGGCGGAGCTGAGGGAATGGAGGGCCTGATGAACCAGCCCAAGGAGGAGGGGGACGAGGAGGACGACGGACGTACCGCCACCTTCCCCTTCCTGAACCAGCTCTTTGGAGGTGGGGCAACCCCAGCGCCCCAGCAGCCCAGTGAGGGGGGCGGCGCGTCCCCCCGGCCAGAGAAGAACGGCGCCCCCAAGCAGCCTAAGCGAAAATTTTTGGACAGCTACTGCATCTCCCTAACCCAAAAGGCCAAGGAGGGCGAGCTGGATAAGCTGATCGGCCGGGACCGGGAGCTCCAGCGGGTCATTCAGATCCTGAACCGCCGGCAAAAGAACAATCCCTGTCTCATCGGTGAGCCAGGCGTGGGCAAGACCGCTATCGCTGAGGGGCTGGCCCAGAGGATATACAAGAAGGAGGTCCCCTACAAGCTGGCGGATAAGGAGGTCTACCTCCTGGACCTGACCGCCCTGGTGGCGGGCACCCAGTTCCGGGGCCAGTTTGAGAGCCGGATGAAGGGTCTCATCGAGGAGATCCGCAAGCTGGGCAACATCATCCTGGTCATCGACGAGGTTCATACTATCGTGGGGGCCGGGGATGCCGAGGGGTCCATGAATGCCGCAAACATTCTGAAGCCCGCCCTGTCCCGTGGGGAGCTCCAGGTCATCGGTGCCACGACCCTCAATGAGTACCGCAAACACATCGAGAAGGATACCGCCCTGGAGCGGCGTTTCCAACCCGTCGTTGTGGAGGAGCCCTCCATTGAGGACAGCGTGAAGATCATTGAGGGTATCGCCCCCTACTACGAGGCATTCCACCAGGTCACGGTCTCCAAGGAGATGTGCCGCCAGGCTGTGCTGATGAGCGAGCGGTATATCACTGACCGCTATCTCCCTGACAAGGCCATCGACCTGATCGACGAGGCCTGTTCCAACGTGAATCTGGAGAATAAGGCCCTGGCCCGTCTGGCCGATGTGGAGAAAGAACTGGCCGATCTGTCCAAGGAGCGGGAGGTTATGATGGCCGCCGCCACGGAGGAGGCCTATGAGCGGCTGGCAACCATCAAAAGCATGGAGCTGCGCCTGGAGGAAGAGAAGCGGGGGCTGGAGGAGAAGGCCCATCCCGCCCTAGACCAAGAGCACTTGGCCAACGTCATTGAGCTGTGGACCAACATCCCTGCCAGCCGCATCCAGGAGCAGGAGTACCAGCGCCTGGCCAAGCTGGAGGAGCGGCTGGAGAGCCACATTATCGGACAGGACGAGGCGGTGAAGGCGGTGGCCGCAGCCATCCGCCGGGGCCGGGTGGGCATCAGCCCCAAGCACAAGCCGGTATCCTTTATCTTTGTAGGTTCCACCGGCGTGGGCAAGACCGAGCTGGTCAAGCAGCTGGCCGCGGACCTGTTCGATACCCCTGAATCCCTGATCCGGCTGGATATGTCCGAGTTTATGGAGAAGCACGCCGTGTCCCGCATCATTGGATCCCCTCCGGGCTATGTAGGTTATGACGAGGCGGGCCAGCTGACAGAGAAGATCCGCCGCAAGCCCTACTCTGTGGTCCTCTTCGACGAGATCGAGAAGGCACACCCAGATGTGCTCAACATCCTGCTTCAGATTTTGGACGATGGCCGTATCACTGACGCCCACGGCCGGACGGTGAACTTTGAGAACACGGTGATCGTCATGACCTCTAATGCCGGGAGCAATACCAAGGTGGGCTCCGTGGGCTTTGGCCGCACCGCCAATGAGCAGGGGAGGGAGCGGGCCATGAAGGCCCTCCAGGACTTCCTGCGCCCTGAGTTTATCAACCGGATCGACGAGATTGTCTACTTCAATCAGCTCACGGAGGAGAACTTCAGGTCCATCGCCGTCCTGATGCTCAAGGAGCTGGCAACTGCGATGGCGGAGAAGGGCATCTCTTTCTCCTGGGAGGAGTCCCTGCTGGACTATCTGGTTAAGAAGTCTTATTCCGCCGTCTATGGAGCCCGGAACCTTCGCCGGATCATCCAGAAGGAGCTGGAGGATGCCATTGCGGTCCGCTTGATCGAGGGATATCAGCACCCCGTTTCCCAGATGAAAGCCTTGGTGGAGGATGACACCATCCATCTACTGGCTATGTGAGAGAAGGCAAAGAGGAACAGCCCCCGGAAACCTTATGGTTTCCGGGGGCTGTTTGTTGAGCGTGTGGGCAGTGATTAAGCGGCAGTGCCATCAGGAACTTCCACCTGGTCGTCAGGGGACATCAGCTGGAACATATCCAGGACGGTGGCATCTGCGGGGGGCTGGGTGCTTGGCTTGGCGCTTGTGGACTGATAAGCGCCGTCCATTTCCATGTGCATAGAAACCTCGCTAGAGAGAATTCCGGGCAGCGTAGAGATAGAAGGATCTTCCCCAGTGGGGAGAGAGGAGGACTGAGTCAGGTCAATGGACATCTCCATTTTACTGTTCCGCATGGAGACGCCGATCTCCATCTCGCCGAAGGAGGGGTCAACGGCAGTCAACTCCATTGCGTATCCGTTGACTCTGGAGCCGGTGGTATACAGAGTGAAGGTGCCAGTGACACCGTCTTCCGCTAAAAATTGGTTCACATAGGAGGAACCGGACCGCTTAAAATGGCTGTCGCCACAGATGGAGTTATACAGGTCCAGGTAGTCAGAGGTGGTAAGATAGCTGGTCAAAGGAGCGGTCCGCAGGACGTTTTCCAACTGCTCAGTAAAGCTGGCGTCCAGGCTGGCGTTGGACAGAGCCAGCAGGTCAGCATAAGTGAAGCCGGTGAGAGCGGCGCTCTGGTCGTAAAAGGACTTCATATCCAGCTTGTACCAGGTATCGTCCGAGGCACCCTCCCCAAGGATAAATTGGTTCAGGGCGGCGCAGTTGAGATAGAGGGCCCCCTGTTCCATATCACCCCGCATAGCGAAGTCAATGGTAAGGGGGAAGGGGAGCTCACCGGTGCTGTCCAACAGCTCCGTGGCGTCTACCCCATTGAGAGAGGCGGCGTAATCCAGTACCATCTGAGTATCGAACTGGAAGGCGGTGGACCCGGCGGTAATCATGTCATAATCTCCGTCGGCAAGGAACTGGATATCCATATCCTGCTCGCCGTCGGAGGTGGAAACAGAGATGTCCATGGCGTATTCGCCGCCGACCTTCTGGTTCTTCTGGGCAAAGGTCCGACTGTAATCTAGGTATTTGTCCATCAGCTCATAGGTTTCTGTGTTGGCCGCCAGGATGGCGTCCACGTCGTCAATGATGACGGTACCGTTGGAGCCGTCCCAGCCTACATTGTAGCCCAAGGCGTCAGCGATCAGCCCGACAGGAACATAAGTGCGGTCCGTGGCGGGATCCACATAGGGGGCTACATCCATAGGGATATTCTGCCCATCCGGCGCTTCCTCTGTGTACAAGGTGATGGAGGGTTCTCCGATGGTCAGGCTGATGCGCTGTCCATCCCTGCTGGCGGTGACGGTGCCAGTAGAGCCGTCCCATGTGATGCCGGTATAGCCCAGCGCCTCAAAGGTGGCCGCGAAGGGCAGGAAGGAGCGGTCACTCTTCAACTTGGGTACCGCGTCAGGGAAGGTAAGAGACTCCCCGTTGACCAGAACATAGAAGTCGCCCTGGCGGGTGGAAACGGTGTCGGGGAACGTCTGGAGAATGTCAGGTTCAGCGGCAAAAGCGGGGGCGCTTACTGCTAGCGCCAAAAACGCGGCGCAGAGTAAGGGACGAAACAGTTTTTTCATTTTTAAATCTCCTTTCAAATAGTGAATTTTCGCAACAAACGATAAAAAAAGCAAACAGCTATCTAAAATAAATTATACCATGATAAGCGAAAGAATCAATCAAAAAATAATTATAAAAATGAATGCTCTTTTTCTCCGCGACCCTTGCAAACAGAGGCACTATCATATATAATATTACGGAATCGTTTTAACTTTAGGCCAAAACCCGGCTAAGAAATACAGGAGAGCGTGATAACTTTGAAGTACGATTTTACCGAGATCGAGAAAAAGTGGCAGACCAAGTGGAAGGACGAAAAGACCTTTGCCTGCCAGACTGGCGATACCACCAAGCCTAAGTTCTACGGCCTGGTTGAGTTCCCCTATCCCTCTGGCAACGGGCTGCATGTGGGACATGCCCGACCCTACACCGCCATGGACGTAATAGCCCGGAAAAAGCGGATGGACGGCTACAACGTGCTGTTCCCCATCGGCTTTGACGCCTTCGGCTTGCCGACTGAGAACTACGCCATTAAGAACCACATTCACCCCGCTAAGGTGACGAAGGACAATATCGCCAACTTCACCAAGCAGCTGCATATGTTGGGCTACTCCTTTGATTGGGACCGGGTGGTGGACACCACCGACCCCAGCTACTATAAGTGGACCCAGTGGATCTTTCTCCAGCTCTACAAGCACGGCCTGGCCTATAAAACCACTATGCCGGTAAACTGGTGCACCTCCTGTAAGTGCGTGCTGGCTAACGAGGAGGTGGTGGAAGGCGTCTGTGAGCGGTGCGGTTCGCCTGTCATCCGCAAGGAGAAGAGCCAGTGGATGCTGAAGATTACCGCCTACGCCCAGCGGCTCATCGACGACCTGGACGATTTGGACTTCATCGAGCGGGTGAAGATCCAGCAGAAGAACTGGATCGGCCGCTCCACCGGCGCCGAGGTTACCTTTAAGGCTACCACCGGGGACGACATCGTAGTGTATACCACCCGCCCGGATACCCTGTTTGGAGCCACCTACATGGTCCTCTCGCCGGAGCACGAGCTGGTGAAGAAGTGGATGCCCCTGCTGGCCAACGCCCAGGAGGTCCAGGACTATCAGAAGGCCGCCGCTTCCAAGTCCGACCTGGAGCGCACCGAGCTGAACAAGGAGAAGACTGGCGTCAAGCTGGACGGCGTGCGGGGCGTAAACCCGGTCAACGGCAGGGAGATCCCCATTTTCATCTCCGACTACGTCCTGGCCACCTACGGCACCGGCGCCATCATGGCCGTTCCTGCCCACGACGACCGGGACTGGGAGTTTGCCAAGAAGTTCGGCTGTGAGATCATCGAGGTGGTGTCCGGCGGCGAGGACGTGCAGAAGGCCGCCTTTACCGCCAAGGATGAGACCGGCATCTTGGTCAACTCCGACTTCCTCAACGGCCTGACTGTGAAGGACGCCATCCCTGTTATCACCAAGTGGCTGGAGGACAAGGGCATCGGCCATGCCCAGGTGAACTACAAGCTGCGGGACTGGGTGTTCTCCCGCCAGCGGTACTGGGGCGAGCCCATCCCCATGGTTTGGTGTGACAAGTGCGGCTGGCAGCCCATCCCCGAAGACCAGCTGCCTCTGCTCCTGCCCGAAGTGGAGAGCTATGAGCCTACCGACGACGGCGAAAGCCCCATCAGCAAGATGACCGACTGGGTGAACACTACCTGTCCCTGCTGCGGCGGCCCCGCCAAACGGGAGACCGATACCATGCCCCAGTGGGCGGGTTCTAGTTGGTACTTCCTGCGGTATATGGACCCCCACAACGATAAGGCATTAGCCTCCAAGGAGGCACTGGACTACTGGTCCCCGGTGGACTGGTACAACGGCGGTATGGAGCACACCACTCTCCACCTGCTGTACAGCCGCTTTTGGCACAAGTTCCTCTATGACATCGGCGTTGTGCCCACCAAGGAGCCCTATCAGAAGCGCACCTCCCACGGCATGATTTTGGGCGAGGGGGGCGAGAAAATGTCCAAGTCCCGGGGCAACGTGGTCAATCCCAACGACATCATTGATATGTACGGCGCTGACACCATGCGTACCTATATCATGTTCATCGGCGACTTCGAGAAGGCCGCCGCTTGGTCCGCCAATGCGGTGAAGGGGTGCAAGCGTTTCCTGGACCGGGTGTGGAACCTGGCTACCGAGCAGGAGCATGTGGGAGATGCGTATTCCCAGGCCAACGAGCTGGCGGTCCACAAGGCGATCAAGAAGGTGTCCGAGGACATCGAGGCCATGAAGTTCAATACCGCTATCGCGGCTCTCATGTCCCTGGTCAACGACTTTTACGCCAACGGTGCCAGCCGGGGCGACATGAAGGCACTGCTGCTGATGCTGTCCCCCTTCGCCCCACATATGTGCGAGGAGCTGTGGGAGATGGCGGGCTACGGGGGGCAGGTATGTCTCCAGCCCTGGCCCGTGTATGACGAAAGCAAGACCGTCACCGCCACCGTTCAAATGGCCGTCCAGGTCAGCGGAAAGGTGAAGGCCAACATCGTAGTGTCCGCCGACGCCTCTGACGAGGACATTGTGGCGGCCGCCCTGGCTGAACCTAAGATTGTCAAGCTGGCCGAGGGTATGACTTTGGTAAAGAGTATTGTGGTCAAGGGCAAATTGGTTAGTCTGATTTTTAAGCCCCAGGCTTGACTATCCTGCTATGGTCAAAAGGTTTACAGCCCGTTCATAATTGGCCCTTGACATCTGGCCGTGGAACGAATATAATACTACTGTTAAAGCCATAAAAATGGCCCTTACGCGAGCAGGGGACGCCCCGCCGCGCCGGAGGGAGGGAAATATAAATGTCGGAAGTCCGTGTGAGAGAGAATGAATCTCTGGAGAGCGCCCTGAAGCGCTTTAAGCGTAGCTGTGCCAAGTCTGGCGTGCTGGCCGAGGTTCGTAAGCGCGAGCACTACGAGAGCCCCAGCGTCAAGCGCCGCAAGAAGTCTGAGGCCGCCCGTAAGAATCGCAAGAAGTTCTATTAAGCAGTTAAACCGCCGCAGTATTTACTGCGGCGGTTTTTATTGCAGCCCGAAAACTCCCGTCTGTGCCGGGGGAATCATGATTCAGAGCGGTGTGGGAATATGGAAGGGTATGTGACTCTCTCCATCTGACGTGGGACAGGACATCTGGACTAGGACAGACAAAAAAGTTGAAAAAAGTTTGAATTTTGCGTTGACAAACCAACGCCTTTCTGGTAAGATATCACTTGCGCTGAACAGGGACACCTGACCTGTAAGGCTTTTATTTGGGGGTATAGCTCAGCTGGGAGAGCGCTTGAATGGCATTCAAGAGGTCAGCGGTTCGATCCCGCTTATCTCCACCACTTACAACTCAATATTGGTAGACAAGCAGTTCTCCTATACGGGGGTATAGCTCAGCTGGGAGCCCGGTACAAGCGTGTACCAGCACCCCCATGTAAAGAACACAAAAGTTAATAAACGCACTTTCCCACATCTGGGGGTATAGCTCAGCTGGGAGAGCGCTTGAATGGCATTCAAGAGGTCAGCGGTTCGATCCCGCTTACCTCCACCATCTCAAGGGAAAGTGCTTTTCCTCGCTTCCGAAAGGAAGCGAGGTTTTGTTCTATGCGGCGATTTCTACAATATCCAGTCCCAGGCTGAACTGCGTAAAATCAATATTGAAATCAATGTGGAGCTTATAGTCCCGGTAGACCTCCACCCGGCGGACCAAGCAGTTGACGATCATCTTCTTTGCCTCCAGGCTGGCGGTGTCGTACATATCCGCCCAGGAAATGATGTCATCATATTGCGCCGTTAAGGAGCAAAGCACCTGTTCCCCTTCGTCGTAGGCAGCTTGCGCCGCCTCGAATTGCCGTTGCAGCTCAGTACACTTGGCCTCGGCCTCGGACACCATAGAGCCCAGCAAGTCTTTGGGAAAGGCGCTCTCTCCGCGTAGGGCTTTGATCACTTCCGCTTTGAGCATATCCAGCTCGGCGGCGGCTTTGGTGTATTCAGCCCGGACGCTTTGGAGCAGGCTTTTCCGTTCCTCCATCTTCTCCCGGTAGCGGGCGTTGACGATCTCACTTTTCGGGATTGCTTTCATGCGCTCAAAGATTTGGCGTACCAGCTTATCAATGATCCCGTCCAGGATATGGGCCGTGTAGCCCGTCTGTCCGTCACAGTCGGTCTGTTTGCGGGTTTTGCCGTAACAGATATACCGCACCCGCTTGATCACCCGGTGGGGATCATCCTTGCAGGGGTACGCCTTGCCGCTGGTGGTGAGGTTGAGCCGGGCCCCACAGTGGCCGCAATACACGTTACCGGATAGGAGCGACTGGCCCGCGATATTGCGGGGAACGGTGCGCTCGGTTTCGTTAGCTCGGTTGGTGCGGATGCGCTGGGCGGCCTCGAACAGCTCCGGGGGAATGATCTGCAAATGCGGGAGCACCGGGGAGCGGCTTTTTCCGCTCCGCAGTACGCCGGTATAGGTCAGGTTGCAGATGATCCCCCGGATGGTGGCGTGGTGCCACATCTTGCCGCTCCGGGCCCGGTAGCCCTGGTTGTTCAAGTAGGTGGCGATCCGCTGGGCTCCGTAGCCCTCGTGCACATACTTGTCAAAGACAATGCGGACAACAGCGGCCTCAGTTTCATTGAGGGCCAGCTCGTAGACCTCATGCTTGCGCTTGTTCACCCGTCCGCTTTTCACAAGGTCATAGCCATAAGGGGCGACGCCGCCCTTGAAGCCTCCATCCTCCACGAGCTGCCCCAGGGCGGTCTTGGTGCGAATGGAGGTTTTTTCGCTTTCGCCGTCCGCCTGCCAGAACCGGATGTAATTGGTGAGCTTGTCGGTGTGGTTGTCAAACCGCTGCTCACCCTCCTGGGTGCTCCAAACCCGGACACCGTTCTTGACGAACCACTCTACTACAAAGGGTGTTTCGTCTGCGATCCGTCCGATACGGTCAAACATGAACACCAACAGAATATCAAACTTACCCTGCTTGGCCCGTTCCTTGATGATTTGCAGCTTGTCCCGGTTTTCGGCTCTTACCTTGTGGCCGGATACGCCGTCCTCCTGTTCTTCGTGAACGATTGTCCAGCCCATTTTCTCGCAAAAGGCGTGGCAGGCTTTCCTCTGCATGGGAATGTCGGCTTGGTTGTTGTCGTTGTAATCTACCTGTTTATCGGTGGAAACCCGATATAAACAGTCAACGCGAGTACCTGTTATAATTTGATTTTCCATGTATTAAACCATCCTTTCAACTGTCGTTTGGGCAAGTGAAAAGATGCTTTTAATACGCAGGAATAATGAACTTGTCAAGGTGCATAGGGGCTACCCCCTATCATTATTATCCCTTGTTTTGGGGGATTTGACAAGGATGACTCCGGGCCGGTGGGATGGTACACATGCCGCAAAGGACGAGAGCAATATCTGCTTGACTTGTCCAATGGCCTCGGTATTTTTGGCCTCCGCAAAGGTGGCGGAGATTTCGTACCCATCAATAGAAAAAACGGCAGTCGTGGCTGGCATGGATAGCCTCCTTTCTCTGGCAGGATCAGTAAGAGCAATTCTCTGTTGTCCCATAGCGAAATGAACAGCGGCCAGCCCCCACATAGGGCGCTGGCCGCTTGACGGTGTGACCTCTGGACATTTTGTCCAGGAGTCAATAGGGGCTCTGCTCGTAGTATGCCTGGGCCTCCTCCGGGGTGGTGTAGTCAAAAATCTCATGGAGTTCCAGCATAACCTGTTCAATGTCGGCGGGCTTGAAGCCGCACCGCTCCATCGCGGAGATCACATACCCCCGGCAGGCCCCCTCGCTCCACGGCTGGGAGAGCAGGGCTGCCAATTCTGGATCGTAGTTCATAGAGCGTTCCCCTTTTTCAGAAAGATATAGGGGAGCGCCTCGCTCATTTTCTTGCCCCGTCATAAGACAGCATCCTCGGCGGCGGCGCTCCCCCGCAAAGGGGGCGGCGGGCGGCGGCCTGCGGCCCCCGCGCCTCCTTTGCGGAGAGGGAGAAATCCTCCTCTCACATACCACCAGAAAAAGAGGGCCAAATGGGGATGGCGATTTAGAAATTTTCTCGCAAATATTTTTTCATGCTCTCGATACCCGTTCTCACGGAACGGCGGACGGCGTTCTTGTCTACGCCCTCCTCGCGGGCGATCTGACGGCAGCTCTTTCCCAGGATCAGATAAGCGTCCACCCGGCGGCCCTGGATCTCCGGCAGGGAGTTGAGGGCGTTCCACAGCCGGAAGAACATCTCCTTGCGATCCATGAGCTCCTGGGGGCTGGGCTCGTGCAGGCAGGCGGAATATTCGATCCCATCGTCGCAGTCCAGGGAATAGTACGCCTTGTTGTAGCGCACCCGCTCCGCATAGGCGGCCTCGGCCCGCTTGCTGGCCAGAAGCGCCTCGGCCACTTCATCGGGCACCTCCACCAGCTCGTCCGTTAAGTACCAATAATAAAAATCTTTCAGATTGATCGTTGTCATAGCTTGTCCTCCATTTTGTTTCGGTGGGTGGGTTGAACGGAAACAAAATGGAGGGCTGGCGGGGAGCGGCACCCTGGGGAGCGGCACCGCACCTCTGGACAAAGTATCCAGAGGTACGGATGTATAAAAACGCTCGCACAGCATGGTAAAACTGTACGAGCGCAAGGGAAATTATTTCCTGATTTGTGATGTGTGTAGGTAACTTCGTATCCGCAAATCTCTAAGGCGGAGGCCGGGCTTTTTTTGACCGCTTCGGGTCAGGCTTGCAGATTGGCGGCATAGGACATCCTCCTGTCGTCGCCTCTGCCGCCAAAATAAAACGGCCAGTTTGAATCCATCAAACCGCCGTTTTGACTTTTTAAGATTGCGTGGTGAATGAGCCGCAGAACGACGTTTTTTTTATTTCCGTCCTGCGGCCTATTCCTTTTTATTGGAGCATCCGCTTGAGCCGCTCACCTAGGCGGCTCAATATTTCGTTTGAAATCGTACCAGTCTGTTCTGCGAGGTCGCAGGTGGTCAGTTCCTGGGTTCCTGATCGGCCAATGAGAACCGCTACATCACCAGGAGAAACTGCTGGGATGTCCGTCACATCTACCAAGGTCTGATCCATGCAGATACGGCCCACAATCGGTGCCCTGCGGCCATGGAGCAGGGCTGCTCCGATACCGCCTCCCAGTTTTCGCGGCAGTCCGTCTGCGTAGCCAATAGACAAGACGGCCAGTTTTGTGTTCCTGTCCGCCCGAAACTGCAAGCCGTAGCCTGCGCCTTCCCCCGGAACAAGATCCCGGACAAGGGCGACTCGCGCCTTCAGCGACAGGACGGAACGCAGCTGCTCCGATCCAAAACGATCCGCATCCCCTTTTACGCTCAACACACCATAGAGGGCAATTCCCACCCTTGCATAGTTACCGCCAATCTCAGGGTGACGTAGCAGCGCATAGCTGGACATAAGGTGCAGTTTCCCACAGTTATAGCCCAGCCGCTCCAACTGATTTACGGTTTTGTAAAAGGAGCGGCACTGCACCATCAGAAATTCCTGGTCCTCAGCGGACACGCCGTCGGCGGTGCAGAGATGGGTAAATGTCCCGGTGACATGGAGATTTCGGCAATCTAAGATTTTTTGCAGCGTCTCCAAATGCTCACAGCATTCTCCCAGCCGGTGCATCCCGGTGTCGATTTTGATATGGACACGGATTGTCTGCCCCCAGGAATTAAGCGTTTCCGCATAGGGCAGGTCCAAGGCCGTCTGGGTCAATCCATAGCGGAGAAGCAGGGGGAACTCCTGCGGGTGCGTGTAACCCAGCACCAGGATCTCGCCGCCGATGCCCGCCCGGCGCAATTCTGCACCCTCCTGTGCCGTCGCCACGCAAAAGGCGCGGATTCCCAGCCTTTCACATTCCTGGGCGATCAGGACGGCACTGTGGCCGTAGGCGTTGGCTTTGACGGCGGGCATAAGTTCACATCCGTCGGGAAGCCGGGAGCGCAGGAAAGACACATTATGGCGAAGGGCCTCCCGGTCAAGTTCGATCCAGGCCCGTCCTTTCCAAAATTCCGGCATTTCCTCACCCCCGAAGGATCAGGCGAGGCGGCTGGGCGACCACCGTCGCATAGTCGGGAACATCCGAACACACCACCGCGCCCGCGCCGATTTTGACATGGTCGCCGATCTTGACATTGCCCACGATCACAGCCCCTGCTCCAATCAAACAGTGATCGCCGATCTGCGGGGCTTTCCGCTCCACCTCGCCTATGGTGACATTCTGGTAAATCCAGCAGTCCGATCCGATACGGGCATACCGGGAGATAAAGACACCATGAAGTCCGTGGGGCAGAACCGGATTACCTTTGAACACGGCCCCATTTCCGATGTATCCGCCGTGATGATGGGCCGTTCGGTTCAGAAAAAAGGTCAAGACATCCTGGATGAGTTTCCGTCGGGTCCGTTCTCGCCAGCGGGACAGCCGCCAGTATAGGCGCAGATTATCCCCCCTTGAGTAGTCGATCAGTGCTTCCCGGATGCTCATGTGAGATATTCCTCCAAGGTCAGCCCCAGGTTCGTCATGCGCTGGGCATGGGAGCGCCCCACATATCGAAAGTGCCATGGCTCGTGGGCAATCCCCGTGACGGCCTCTTTCTTCGCCGGATACCGTTCTACAAACCCATAAAGCGGAGCCAGTTTCCGAAACTTCTGGCAAATCCCCTCGTAGGGAAACGCCGGGCGGATCAGATCAATCTCAGGCTGACGCAGACCCAGGTCGATGGCAAGTCCGGTCTGGTGCTCACTGTGCCCCGGCAGAGCCACATACTGCTCCGCAAATTTAGGGCCGCTTTCTGCCAGAGCATTTTGGTACAATTTTTCCTGTTCTTCCATAGACCGCCAGCCGCTGACTGGTACAATAGACCGCCAGCCGTCCAATTTTTCCATCAGCCGGGCAAGGGCACGCACCGCCTCCCGCTCCAGCAGAATATTTGGATAGCCCGGATGGACGGGAATGAGGTCCAGCGGCAAATCTGCCGGACAGGGGTGCTGGCGGTTGACCAAGATCAAATAATTCATTGTCCCACCGCCAATCCGATCACGGCGGAGATCACCTGCTCAAAGGACAGGCCCACGGCTTTCATCATGCTGGGGTAGCGGCTGTGCGCTGTGAAGCCGGGGATGGTATTGACCTCATTGAACAGAACCTGTCCGGACTTGTCCAAAAAGAAGTCAACACGGGCAAAGCCGCGACAGTCCAGTGCCCGATAAATTCGCTTTGCCAATTCCTTGATTTCCAAGGCTTTCTCCGGGGAAATCCGGGCCGGAACATGGATCGCCGACGTTTTGAGGGTGTACTTTTCGGTATAGTCAAAAAAGCCGCCGGAGAGTTCAATCTCGTCCAGTTCGCCCACCGTCAGGCGGTTATTTCCCAGCACTGCACAGCCAACCTCAAAGCCGGAGACCGCCTCTTCCAGAATAATGCGGTCATCGTAGGCAAACGCCAGCTTGACTGCGGCGGGTAGTTCGTTACGGGCCATGACCTTGGTGATGCCATAGGACGACCCGGCCCGGACGGGCTTGACGAAAAGAGGGTAGCCCAGCTGCTCCGCCTGCTCCAACACCTTTCCGGCATCCATGCCCCGCTCCGCCGTAAAAGACGCAGGGACAGCCGCCCCGACAGCATGGGACAGTTTATGCGCCCTGTCCTTATCCATACACAGGGCGGAGGACAACACGCCGCATCCCACCAGAGGGATGCCTGCCGTTTCAAAGACCCCCTGGACCGTCCCATCTTCACCGTTCTTTCCGTGCAGGACTGGAAAGGCGGCGTCCAGATGAATTTTTTTGACAGTGCCGCCCTCCAGTACCAACAGGGCACACTCCCCACGGCTGGGCGATACAAAAGCAGGGGCACAGTCCTGGGGAGTATGCCAAGTGTCCGTTGCAATCTGCTCTACCTTCCCGGTAAAGTGGAGCCATTCTCCGGCAGGGGAAATACCCACCAGCACCGGCCTGTATTTTTGAAGGTCCATGTGTGCGATGACCGCGTGGGCCGATTGGAGAGATACACTGTACTCCGGGGAACAGCCGCCAAACAGGATGGCAACATTTGTTTTCTGATTCATGTTTCACGCTCGCTTTCTTCCATAGCTTCCAGATATTCCTCCAGGCAAAGGCCCGTGTTTTTCATATCCTTAGCTGCCTCTACTCCGACATAGCGGTAATGCCAAGGCTCATTTCCAACGCCGGTAATCTCTGTCTTTCCATCAGGGTAGCGCTGAATAAAGCCGTATTGATAGCTGTTTTCGTCCAGCCAGTCATAGACCTCATAGCCTGCGGAGTGGATTCCGTCCGCGTTGATGTCTACCGCAAGCCCTAACTGATGTTCACTGGTGCCGGGGAGGGCCACCCATACCGCCGCTTCCGCCTGGGCCTCCTGGTCAGAGTAGCCTTGCGCCCGATATTCAGCGATCCATTCATCCAGGATGCGCTGCTGATCTTCTGCCGTCCGATACCCGGACGCTACAACAGGATAGACCCCATCGGTCTGCATGGCATCAAACATTTCCTGCAGAGCGGAGTATATCCTTGTGTCAACGGACTCCCCGCCGGGCAGTTCGACTAGATCTACTTCATACTGGTCGGGAAGCAGGTTCCACCTGTTGACTAGAAGCAGGTTCCACCTGGTCCCATCCGCTTCCACCTCCTTGCCGCCAGTGGGCGGACGATTTTCCTGGGCTGTGCTTGGCTCTTCGGCATCCATGGTCAGGAAAAGAGAGGTTCCCTTCCATAAAGCCCAAAATCCAGCAAGCAAAACAAATACGGCCAAGAAGCAGGTAAAAAGAGCGTTCCCTTTTCTATGGCGCCGTCTTGCTCGGCTCCTTCGGCGGCCCCGCACATCGGTATGACTGTCTGTATCATCATTTATCATGGAATAATCCTCCTTTGAGGGACTCGGACGCGAAAGGCTCCTGTTGGTATTTATCATACCGAACAGGAGCCTTCCAAGTTTTAATATCCAGTTGATTGATTCCTAAGAAAATCCTAACACAGAATTGAGGTTTTCCTAATGAAGAATGGGAAGCGCGACCGTGAATGTAGTGGTATTCTCATGGCTTTCCGCTGTGATCGTTCCACCGTGCAGGGTGACGATTTCTTTCGCAATCGCAAGGCCCAGCCCGGCCCCGCCTGTGTCTGAGGTTCTGGCCTCATCCATACGATAGAATTTTTCAAAGATAGCGGACAGTTTGTCTGCCGGGATCGTCGGCCCTTGATTTTGAATGGTGACAACCACACTGTTTTCCCGCTGTTCCGCCCGGATTAAGATTTCAGTATTAGGCGTATTGTATGCCGCCGCATTCTTCAAAATATTATTGAATACCCTTGCCAGCTTAGCGGGATCACCATAGACGGCCAGGTTTTCATCGGCACAGAGGACCGCCGTATTTCCCCTCTCGCTGAGGATGGGATAGAACTCGTCCTTCATTTGAACGAGCATATAGTAGAGATCGATCTGCTCCTTTTCCAGATTTATCTGCTGCAGATTATAGCGCGTGATCTCAAAAAATTCATTGACTAACTTTTCCAGACGATGGGCCTTTTCCAACGTGATATGGACATATTTCGCCCGCTGCTCTGTTGGCATATCCGGTGCTTCATCCAACAGACTCAGATAGCCAATCACGGAGGTAAGCGGAGTGCGAATGTCGTGGGCCAGGTACATGACTAGATCGTTTTTCCGCTGCTCAGCCAGCCTGGCCTCGACGGCCCGCCGGTCCAAGGTCTGGCGAACGGAATTTAATTTTTTCTCCACAGCAGACATCTCAGCGGGCAGGGTAATTTCTCCGGCCTCATTTTTCAGCAAAGCGTCGATCCCCTGGTTAATCTGGTTGAAATATCGGATGAACCAAGTAAGCATCGCATAGTAAAGGATCAGGAACACAAGCAGGATCGAACCGCCCCACACAATGCCCATGTTATTGCGGATCAACTGCTGATATAAATTCAGCGCGTTTTCGTAGTCCATCTTAAACAAGGATTGGAAGATAGAAACCAGCCACTCTCCACCGTGACCCCGCCATAAAAGAGTGTAAATAATGCTGATAACGACGAATGAGAGTACAACAATGCCAAAGCCCCGCAAAAAGACTTTTGATTTCAGCCGGGCAAACTCATTTTTTCTATTCTTAGCTTCCAATTTTGTACCCAACCCCCCATATCGTTTTGATGTATTTGGGATCATCTATGGTATCTCCCATTTTTTCACGCAGATGCCGGATGTGAACCGTGATTGTATTGTTGCTCTTGTTGTAATACTCGTCCTTCCAAATCTCATGGAATAGTGCTTCTGAACTGACCACTTGGCTCCTCTTTTCCAGCAAAATACGCAGGATAGAAAATTCAGTTGGTGTGAGGGCGAGGGCTTTTCCATTCAAAATACACTCATGTGTGCTGGAGTTCAGTTCCAACCCAGCGTACAGAAAAACAGAAGGAGCATCTGTCTGTGCCTGAGTCGGATTGTACTTTTTATACCGCCGTAGCTGAGCCTTTACCCGCGCCACCAGTTCCAGGGGGCGGAATGGTTTTGTAACATAGTCATCAGCCCCTAGAGTAAGCCCGGTAATCTGGTCGGTTTCTGCATCCTTGGCCGTCAGCATGATAATGGGGTAAGTGTACCGCTCCCGGATTTTCTGGCAGAGCGTAAACCCATTTAGGTCGGGAAGCATAACATCCAGAATAGCAAGGTCAAGTTCCGTGGACTCAATACAAGCAAGCGCATCTCTGGCCGAATAAAATTTGAACACGGAGTAGTTTTCATTTTGGAGATATAACTCCACTAGGTCTGCTATTTCCCGCTCGTCATCTACGATCAGAATTTTATCTGGCATTTTCCCACCGTCCCTTTCATGTGGCATATAACAACCATTATATCAAGCCCTGTTTCCGCAAAGATTATCTTTCCCCTCAGAAAAGATTAAGAATTTCCTAAGACTCGAATATTCTTGTAATTCATTATAGCGTCACCAATACCCTACGACAAGGATGTTGAGGCATTGAGAGGATATATTATCTAACCTTTTATGATTTTATAAATCATTTAAGGATTGCGAATGGAATTATAAAATGATATAGGGTGATATTATGGCGAAAGAGAAAGAAATCTATGATTTCAAGGCGTTTGGTGCGGCAATCAAAAAGGCCCGCGAAGATCGTCAGTGGACAAGAGAACAAGTCGCTGGAATGGTAAACTTGGCACCCCGATACCTGTTATCAATTGAGAACTACGGACAGCATCCCAGCTTGCAGGTGTTTTATGAACTGGTTACACTGTTTGACATTTCCGTCGATCAATTTTTCTTCCCACAACGTCCAACTGAGAAAAGCACGCAGCGCCGACAGCTTGATAAACTGTTGGACGAAGTACATGAAAATGACCTTGTGATCGTATCAGACACCGTAAAAGGAATACTGAAAGCCCGAGAAGCGGAGGGATAAAGCCCGCCGCTTTTTCGTACTACTTCCGGAGTTGCGCGTTTCGGCAAGCAGGGCAGGTGTGCCCACACCTGCTATTTTTGCGTGGCCGGGGCCCCACAAAAATGCTTGTTGGGGAGCTCCCCAAACCCGCCGGACTTCTGGACTCGTCGTCACAAGCTCCATATCATTCGCAAGCGGCAAAAGCTGCTTTCTCATTCATTCCGCTGTTCCTCCTCTCCCCACAAAGCATCCGCTTTGCGGGGGCCCCTTAATCAGAAGTCTTTGTTGTCTGCGGCCCCGGCGCTACCGCTCCTGGGTCTTATCTTCCCGCCCGTCTGGATAGCCGCGCAGGAAGTCAATGTTGCCCTTGACCGCCACGGCCTGCCGCATATCCGCCTGGGCCTTGCGGTATTCCGTATAGAGGGCTTTTTTCTTTTCCGCCAGCTCCCGCCGCCGCTTTTTCAGCGTGTCCATCTTTGGGAGCTTTGCCCCGTCCAAAAGCTCACTCATAGCGGCCTTTGCCGCCCGATAGTCTGCCAGCTCCGCCTCGTGCTGGGCCAGATACTTTTTAGAATACCGGGCCGCCTTGTAGCCGTCAAACACGGGCCTCGCCTTTGCGTACTGCACCACCGCCCCCATGAGCTGGGAAGTGTGGGAAAGGGCGGCCTCGGTGTCCCGCAGCTCCCCGGCCAGGGCGTGAAAGCGATCCACCGCCGCCTCGGTGCTGGCCGTAAGCGCCTCGTAATCGGCAATCCCATGTTCCCGGAGATACAGGAGCGCGGCGGCCATCTGTTTGAGGTTATAAACTTTGGCCCACCGCTCGTAGGCTGGGCCTTTGCCCTGGGCCAGACGGTTTTGAATGTCGATGATGAGATCGACGCGCCGAGGCGGGGGCGCTCCCTCCTGGGGCAGCTCCGGGATCGGGCGCTCCCCGGCGATCACCGCCCGGATGTCCTCCGGGTCAAAGCCGGGGCCCAGGGTGGACGAGCGCAGGCGGGTGGGCTTATCCTGCCCAGGGGCCAGGAATGAGATAACCCCGCCCCGGCCATGCTTCACTGCAAAGCCGGACTCCTCCATGAGCCGCAGGAACGCCGCAAAGTCGGCAGGCCGTTTCCCCAGGGCCTCCACGATGGCAAGCCGAACCCGCTGCTGAGCCGTGGGCGAGCGCTCCCCGATCCATTGGCCGTAGTGGAGAAAGCGGCCCTTGCTGTGGAGCTTCGGGTTTTGGATCACAGACAGGTCATGCTCCAGGCACACCCGGTCAGAGAGCCGCCGCAGGGGAGCCGCCGATCTGAAAAAGTCCCGGAATTTTCCGGTATAGTCCAGGGTGGTGGAATTGTAGTAAATGTGATTATGGATGTGCTGGCGGTCTGTATGGGTGGCAACGAAAAAGGCGTGCTTGCCCTTTGTCCAGCGCATCGCCGTTTCATAGCCCACCCGGTTTGCCTCCTCCGGGGTGATCTCTCCAGGGCGGAAGGACTGCCGGATCTGATAGCAGAGCACATCCGCATCCCGCCGCTGCTCCCGGCCTGTGACGGCCTTGTACTTTGCCTTTGCCAAAAGGAACTCCACGTCGGCGGTACGGTGATCGCACTCATAGGCGGAAATGAGCTCCCCGCCCTGGGTTTTCTCCGGGTTTTGGCCGTAGTCGAAACGGTCTTTCAGCGATTGGGCAACGGTTTCTCCCTTGCTGATGTGGTGGGTGATCAAGCGTGTTGTGGCCGTAGGGCTCACCTCCTCCAGATAGACGAAAAGCGGGCGGCGGGAAAATCCCGCCGCCCGGCACTTCTGGACACTTTGTCCAGAGGTCATCAGCTAAACATAAAATCCTGCAAGGCGTATTTCACCCCATACAGGCTCTCCAGCAGCCACCCCCCGATGGCCGGGAGCCCAAAGGGGGAAACCAAAAACGCCAGCACCAGCATGGCGATACACCCGGTATGCAGCCCTGCGAAAAAACCGCAGGCCGCCAGCAGAACGAAAACCGTACACGTCAGCCAGCAGAACGCGCCCGCGATGCAGGAGAGGAACGAGAGCACCGCCACAGCGAGGATCAGCGCCAGAACAAAGGGGGCCGCGATGATTTTCAAAAGGATACGCATGGTTCATACCTCCTACAAAAGTTTGATATTTGCCCCTATATGTATATTATAACTCCGCAGGAGGGGGCCAACAAGGATGGCTCGGCTATCCCTACCTCTGGACAAAATATCCAAAAGCAATAAGTTCATATTGCTTGATACATATTATGTGGAATGGTAAAATGCAAGTAGCCTTTAAAAATGATAATGTAAAATCTTTTTATGTAAGGTGATAGTTAATGACTAAAAATGAACTTAGGAAAATAAAAAAAGGGATTCAACTAATTGATTTGCTTATAAATCGACTTTCTGAAAGCAAGTCCTTTGATCCCATTTTTGAAGTTAGGAACACCTTTTATCATATTTTTTATGACGGAAACAAGTTAGATGATTTGTTTGTTTTCTTATTTCCTATTGAGCAGATTGAGAATATTAGTCGTATATTCCGAGCCATTCAAACAGCTGCTGGAACCGGGCCAGATTTTATATCTGGTCCCAGTGGAGGAATTAATATTACTGTCCCTGATTTGATAAGCAATCTAAATACAATTAATCACTATTTAAAACAAGCAATTACTCAAAACAGTTTTAAAATCTTCTACTCATGGCAAAGCGATTTGCCTAATACAACTAATAGAGGCTTTATTGAAAGCGCATTAGAAAAAGCCATCTTGAATATAAACAAGGAGACAAATATCCCCCTTGCCATTGATAAAGACACTTCAAACAAAGCTGGATCTCCTGATATTGCTCACACAATATTTGAAAAAATAGATGATTGCTTTTTATTCATCGCGGACATATCTTTGATAACAGTGGGCTCTGATAGTTGCAAAATGTCTCCAAATCCCAATGTGCTTATTGAATTAGGGTATGCACAAGGTGTGCTTAATGAAGAAAATATAATTATGATCTTTAACTCAGCGTTTGGCAAAATTGAGGATCTTCCTTTTGATTTGCGTGGGAAAAGAATTATGCAGTATTCGTGTCCAAAGGATGCAGAATTGGACCGAAAAAAAGGATATAAGGAAGCCTTAATTAAACAACTACAAAGAGCTATCCAACTAAGTTGTAGGTATGAATTACGATAGATATTTGGCGAGCGAAGGAGCGGCATGAGCCGCTCCTTCTATGTCACAAACATACCACATCAGCTAGCTTTTTGAGAAGATTATCTAGGGGCTCCCAGAGTTTTTCATAGTCCTGCTGCAACGCCTTGATCTCCTCAGGGTAAATGCCGCCGTAGGTATTTGCCTGGATCGCCACCTGGTTTAAGTTGTTGGAGCACCGCCGCTGGAGCGACACCAGCTCCCGGACAGGCGACAGGTCAACGTGGAGCACATAGCCGTTGAGGGCCATTTTCCGCACATAGGCCCCCAGGTTGCGGACGCCCGCCTCGGCCATGCGCTCCCGGATCAGCTCCAGCTCCTCCTCGGACACCATCACATGAAGGTGGACAGGGCGGCGGCGCTTTTTCTGGCTCATCGTTCCTCACGCTCCCGGCTCCGATAGGGGCAGGGCGGCTCCTTTACCCTGTCCAGCGGCTTTTCCTCCTCTGGGGGCTGGGGAGAGCCAAACACGCCGCACAGCCTTTTCATTTCCAGGTCGGCCCGATCCTGTTCCCTCTGTTTTTCCATACGCGCACCTCCTAACGCTCGCCCCGGTCAGGGGCTTTCTTCTTCGGGGCCTCCGGCTCCCGGTGCTCCAGGGCCTCCCGCTGGGCGGCCTTGATCTGTTCGGCAATCGGCTGTTTCTCTTTCGTCTGTTTGTGGGCCTTAGACGCCGCTTGACGCTCCACCCCACGGGCGCGGGCGGTGAGCTGTTCCGGGGTGACATACTCTTTCGCCACATAGCTGCCAAAGTCGGGGTAAAACCAGGTCAGCCGCCTTTGTTCCGGGACATGGTGGGCATCCTCCCATTTGCCCACCACCTGGGCCTGGGCATCCATCTGCCGCCGGATGTCCAGATTTTCACGGGCGGGCCGCAGCTCATAGTCCTGCATTTCTCGCTCCGTCAGCGGTTGGGCATAGGTAATGGCACCCCACGCCTGGAACGCCTCGCCCGTCACGTCCTGGCGGGTGAAATATAAATCCATGTGGATAGGGCGATTAAAGTAGCTGTTGGGGTAGGTGCCGATGTCAATGGGCCGCTGGGTGGAATAGTATTTGTAGGTTTCCTTGTCCGGGGCCTGCTCCACCTCGAACACATGGTAGCGCCGCTGATAGTCCTCGGCCCGGTTGTGGAAATCCCGTTCCGCCATATCCGGCTCGTTGTGGTAATGGCCCCAAAAGTAGTCCCGGTGTCCGTCCTGTTCGTTGAATTGCCACGTCACATAGGGATTGGGGGCTTTTGGGTTTTCCCCCAGCACAAAGCCGCATTTGTTGTCAAACAGGATCGTGCGGCGGATCACATAGCCTTGATTTTCTTCCAGAATACCGCCTCCTTGTCATAATCAGATAGGCTGCCACCTCTGGACAAAGTGTCCAGAAGTGACAGCGCGGGGATGTGGAAAGCATTTCTGCAAAACAGGGGCGGGCCATAGAAACATATAGCCTACCCCCAAACCGGCCCCGGAAAGCCCTGTGATCAGAGGGTTTTCCGGGGCCTAATTTTCCACACATCACCTCCGCTTTTTCCGCATATAATCCCGCTTTTGCCGCCGCAGGGCGATCCGGGCGCAAGCCTCGGAGCAGTAGGCCATGCGCCCATCCACGGGGACGGCACCGCTGCAGATAGGGCAGGGCTTGAAAACCGGGGGCGGCCCCTCGGTCAAAAGGGCGGCCTCCAGCGCCGGATCAAGGGGCAGGACAGCCTCCCGGAAATAGCGGCAATAGGCCCCCGTCCAGCATTTGCCGAACATATAGCACTCTTGCTCCAGCGGCAGGCAGCCATATTCCTTGTCATAGTTGGCGCACCACTTCACCACCAGGGTGCGGATTTTCTTTTTTTCCTCGCGGGTCAGCTCACGGGCCAAACCGTCACCTCCCGCCAGCCGGGGCCCGCATAAGCTCCCGGTAGCAGGAAACACAGCCGATCCCCCGCCAGTAGGGGCACCCGGCGCACCGGGAGCCCCTGGGCGCTTTGGGGATGGAGGGAGCCAGGGGCCGGGGCTTTTGCTTCATCATTTTTTCGTAGGGGCTATTGGTAAAATTCATCCTTCCTCCTCCTCGCCGTTTTCCTCGTCATCGTCCCAGGGCGGGCCGTCGTCTTCATAGCCCTCCTCACCGTAGTCCTCCTCCGGCTCGGCGGCCTGCTGTTGTTTGGGCCGGAGCACCTTGAAATAGAACGCGGCCCCGCCGCCGATCCCAGCCACCGCCAGAATGAGCAGGAGCGTCCCCATGCTACCGCCTGTTTCCGGCTCCTCCGCAGGCTCCTCAGTTTCCGCAGGCTCCGGGGCAACGCCCACGCATTTTCCCATATTGACAGAGCAGACGGCGCAATCTGTATTGACGGCACCCGCCGCACATTTTTCGGAGCAGGAGCACACCGCCTGTTCCACGCCAGCGGCCTCGGCTGCGGCCAGCAGGTCGGCCTCGTCCACCACATTCAGAATATAGGTTTCGTACTGTTCGCCCTCCTCGTCCACGGGCTTGTCGTAGTCAATGACGAAATAGAATGTGGCCCCGCCGCTGGTCTGGACGGTGATAAACTGCTTGTTGGTGTGCTCGTCATAGAGCAGATCGCGGGTCACAAAACCGCCCTCCTCCGAAAAGCCCTGGCCGGGCTCTATGGTGGGCTCCGGCTCCGGGGCCGGGGTTTCCATTGTGGAATCGCCGTAGTCCTCATACTCGCCGCCCCCGGCATAGGCGGTGGTGCTGAATCCGCATAAAAGAACAGCGGCGCAGAGCGCCGCCGTCAAAGACTTCCATCGTTTCATATTCAATTTTCCTCCTTCCCCTCGGTAACAGGCATGGGCCCCGACTTCTGGACACTTTGTCCAGAAGTGCCCTCCCGGAGCTGCTGAAGCACCAGGGGCAGCTCCTCCAGGGAAATGCTCAGGCCCCGCACGATGTCCACGATCTCCTCGTTTTCCGCCTCCCGGTGCTTCTGCTCCAGCTCTTTCAGCCGGGCCTGCTGTTCGCTGATTTTGGCCTTGACCTTTTCAATCTCAGCCTGGATTTTTTGGCTTTTGCTTGCCGCCATAGAATACCTCCAATCATGGTAAACGCCCGTAGGCGTAGAAATGGGACTGCCAGTAGCTTGTATTCAAATTCGCGTAGCTGATGGGATCGCCACAATGGATCATCATCCCGTCCCCCACATAGATGCCACAATGGGACACGCCCGCCGTGTCATAGGTGCCCACAAAGAACACCAGATCGCCGGGGCGGGGCGCGCCGGTGGGGGTGCAAATGTTGTAAAGCCCCTGGGCCCCCAGACGGCCCACATTCCAGCCGGAGTGATTGATCACCCAGGACACGAAGCCGGAGCAGTCAAAGGACGTAGCCGGAGAGCTGCCGCCCCACACATAGGGATAACCCAGGTACTTTTCCGCCTCGCCCAAAATGGCCGCAAAGGTTTCATCACCCAGGTATTCCTCCGGCACATCATAGTCAGCGGGCGGGTTCGTGATGTATTTCCCCACATAGGCCGACTCCGGGAACAGGTCGGGCCGGTTGCCCAGGCTGGACATATAGAGGGCATACCGGGACAGCTCCTCCTCACCCATAAGCTCCAGAGGGAGAAGGGAAAGGTTTTTGTTTTCCAGTGTCACATAGCAGATATACCAGGAGTAGGGATCGCCCTCGCTGTCGTACCGGGTTTCCCGCACCACACGCTCCGTCAGAATATACTGGCGGTCAAAGAGCATTTCCAGGGTGCCCTGTACCTGGGCAAGCGTCCATTCCCCCTCGTGAAGCACCGACAGAATGGAGATCAGCACATAGGGATCGTGTTCGATCCCGTCTAGGTCAAAATGGTATTCGTCATAGTCGTGGGTGCTTTCGTAGGCGTCCAGGTAGTTTTGCAGTTCCGCCTCCATATCCGCGTAGGTAGCCTCGGCCCCCAAAATATCCTCGTCCTTTGAGGGGTAAGTGGTCGCACCCACGGCCCCCACACCGGAGTTGCCCAGCATCACCAGGGAGGACGAACAGGACTGCACCATAAACAGGAGCAGGACACAGGCCAGGGCCAGGAGCACCCCCACGGGATGCCGCTTGATAAAGCCCACTGCCTGGGCCCCGGCCTTTTCCGTGGCGGCGGCGGTCTTTTGGGCCGCCTTTGCCGTCCCAGCCCTGGCGGTCTGCCCCGCCTGCTTGCGGTATTGCCGTTTCTGCCAAAACCGTTTCCAGGCATTTTTCTCCAGCTCCGGGTGCTCCTGGGCGGCCACGCGGAACTGATGATCCGCCGTAGCCTTGATATATTTGGACTCTGCCCACTGAACAGCCTTTGCCGGGTGTTCCCGGACTTTCCTCTTGACGAAGCGGGAGCCATGCCGCAGGGCGGTTTCACCCGCCAGCTCGGAGCGGTGGGTCCCCTCGGTACCCACATTCTCCTGTTCCACCTCAAAGAGCTTGCCATGCACAAAGCTGTGGACGGTGCCGCCAGCGGCCCGGCCCGCCCGCCGCACCGGGCCGGGCTTTTTTGGGGGCTTTTGTTTAGACAGCTTATCCTTTGCCTGTTCCAGCCGTTCCCCGCGCTTTTCCATGCGGAGCTTAGACGCGGCGGCCTGCTCCTGTTTGCTTTTCTGCCGAAATTTTGACTTCTGGACATTTTGTCCAGAGGTGGCCTCCGCCCCGGCCCTGGAGGGGGAGCCCTTGTCAGCCTTTGGCCGGGGCTCCCCCTCTGGGCCGGGCCTATTCGGTTTCCACTTCATTCTTCAAATCCTCCGGGCGGGTGGTGAGCAGATTATAGATCTCCCCCTTTGGGAAACGGTCAACAAAGGGGATGGTCACATCCCCATAGAACAGCAGGCCCTCGCCGGAATTGGAGTGGGTGATGTAGGAAAGCTGGTGCTCGGAAATACCCAGCTGCTTTGCCAGGATCGCCCGGTCGCTTTGGGCCTGGGCCAGCAGGATCATAAAGTCGGTGTTGTCCAAAATGGCCTCGATCTCCCGGCTGGCTAACAGGTCTTTCACATTCTGCGTAAGTGCGCTGGGGACGCAACCCTTTTTACGGAGCATCTTCCACACGGCTACAAAGTAGCTGGCGGTGAGGGCGTCCCGGAGCAAAATGTGAAACTCGTCAAAGTAGCACCAGGTCGAAATGCCGTTGTGGAAATTCACATTGACCGCCGAAGTGACAAAATCGTTGGTGATGTGCATGGCGATCTTCCGCAGGTTTTCCCCCAGCCCTTTGAGGACGATGCACACCACACGGGCGGTCAAGTCCACATTGGTCGGGTGATTAAACAGGTTGAGGGAACCGGTGCAGTAGAGCTCCAGGGCGGTTGCCACCCGCCGGGCCTCCGGTTCTGGCTGTTTCAGAAGCTCCTCATACAAGTCCTGGAGCAAGGGCGGCTTGCCGTCCCCGATCCCCAGGGCCATATCCCGGTAGATGAGCCGCACACAGCGGTCGATCACCGTTTTTTCAATGGGCTGTAAGCCGTCCTTGCCGCCCACCACCAGCTCGCACAGGGACAACAAAAAATCCGCTTTCATGGAAAGCGGACTCTCGTCCTCGTCTATATCCAGCTGGATGTCCATAGGGTTGATATGGCTGGGGGAGCCGGGGGCGATCTCAATGACCTGCCCGCCCAGCCGCCGTACCAGCGGGGCATACTCGCCCATTGGATCGACGATCAAAATTCTGTCCTGGGGAATGGTGAGGAACACATTCAGAAGCTCACGCTTTGCGGCAAAACTCTTGCCGGAGCCAGTAGAGCCCAGGTACAGGCCGTTGGCCGATTTCAGCTTTTTGCGGTCAGCCATGATGACATTGTGGGAAAGGGCGTTCATCCCGTAATAGAGGGAGGGCCCCGCCATCCGCAGTTCCCTGGTCATAAAGGGAATGAAAATCGCCGTGGAGCTGGTGGTCATGCCCCGCTGGATCTCCACCTCGTTATAGCCCAGGGCCAGGGAGGACACGAAGCCCTGCTCCTGCTGCCAGTCCAGCCGCTTCAAGGCACAGTTGTATTTCTGCGCGATGCCGCCCACCGTGAAAATATCATTTTCCAGCCGCTGGCGGGTGGGGGCGATATTCACCACCGTAAAGGTTAAGAGGAACATCCGCTCGTTGCGGGATTGCAGGTCGGCCAGCAGCTCCGCCGCGTCTTTGGAAAAGGTAATGAGGTCGGGGGGCAGGATGTCGGGATCGTACCCGGCCCGCACCGCCTTGCGCTGTTCCTCCACCTTCATTTTTCCAATATCGGACAGCTTGCCTTTTACCGTTTTAATGGCCTTGAGCTGATCCACCGTCTGAATGTGCATGGTCACAGTCAGCTCCGCGTCCAGCTCCAGAATTTCCGCCAGGAGCTTGTCGGAGAGCTCCGAAGCCATGATCTGCAAGTAGGACGCAGCGCCCCAATACTGGCCCACCCGGAACAGGCGGGACTGCCGAAAGTCGAAGCTGTCCGGGGCGATATAGTCTTTGGTGCCCAGCCCTGTTTTGGGAATGTCCTGCCAGGAGAAGCGGAACGGCTCCCGGCTGCCGGGGTGCATCTGGCTGTGGAGCAGGGCCAGCCGCGCCCGCCCGTCCAGGGGCTCCGATGGCACCCCCAGCCGTTTGAGGTTGCCTGTCACATCGGCCTCCACACGCTCCAGCCGGGGCCGAGCCTCCCCGATCCCATCGGCGGGGAGCCCAAAGGTGATATATTTTGACCGCTCGATCCCGTTGTTTGACCGGGCGATCTGGTTTTTTAACATCCCGGTAAATTCAGCCCGGACGCTGTTGAAGTCATCCTGGGCCTGGGGGATGTTCACCCGGTATTTGTTCCGGGAACGGGAGCGGCGGTTGATAAAGGAGAGCTGGAACGGCAAAGAGGTATCAAAGTAGTTGAGGAATGAGCTCCAGCCGCCAAAGATAGCCGTCTGATCCTCGGTGCTTGCCACGGAGTAGTTGATGTCCTCATATTCCACCGTTTTTGTGTAAAGCCCGCCGGGGAGCTGGCACACCCCGTCCGGGTGCATCACCAGATAGGGGATCGTCTGCTGGGCAGACAACGCAGCTTTCCGGTCAGCGGCCTTTCCGGGGCCGCGCTTTTGATTTTTTGCTTTCTGCAATCGCATCCTCCTTTCCCGCAGCGCCCCGCTGGGTGAACGGGGCGTAAATGTTTTCTGTTTGGTAGGGCCTCACCCCAGGCCGCAGGAAACGGGCCCGGATGATGTTTCGCACCACCTTTTCCAGCGGGAGCCCGTCTTTCTCATACATCGCCAGCAAAAACGCCGGGAGCGCCACCGCCATCATTAGGAACATGGCCCCGGTGTTGCCGATGGAGCTCCGGGCCAGCAGGTAGGACGGGACGCCCACCGCCGCCGCGATGCCGAAGCACACAAGCTGGCGTTTCGTGAGATTAAAGGCAAGTTTTGTTTTGACCTTTGACAGATCGTTTGGAACATTCACATAGGGAATTTTGCTCACTCCTTTCCAGCCCGGCCACCTCTGGACACTTTGTCCAGAAGCGCCCGGTTTTTGGCAATAAAAAAACCGCCTGTATCTCTACAAGCGGCTGCTCCCCACACGGGGAACCGTTATTCTGTTGTTTCCGTATCTCCAAACAGGACGCGCATATAATCCCTCCGGCCATACAGGACGCGATCCACATAGACCGTATTCCCATAGGCCCGGTAAAAGACCATGTAATTGCCGCTCACCAGAAAGCGGTAATCACTTTCTACATCTGCCACCGAGGATAACGGCGCTCCCGCAAGGGCGTGCGTCTGCAAAAGGCGCATACTTTTGGTGATCCGGCTGACCGTAGCAAGGGCTGCGCTGGGGTTTTCCAGCTCCTCTGCAATATAGGCTTTGATTTCCTCTAAATCAGCCTGGGCCTCCGGTGACAGGCGAAGCTCATTCATTGGCAATTCCGAGGTGTTCCTCCACGGCCTCCAGCGTCAGCCAGCCCTTTTCTTCGCCAGCCTTACGCCCCTTTGCCAGTTCGTTCATCAGACGGAGGGTCGCCTGGGTTTTCTCATAGTCCTGCATATCTATGATCGCGTACCGGCCCCGCCCGTTCTTTGTGAGGAAAACGGGAGCGCCCACCGCCACATCATGCAGCACCTCGCTGTAATTACGCAGATCGGAGATTGGTTTAATGTTCGGCATATCATCAGCCTCCTTCTTGCTTTTAGTATATCCCAATCTGCTGTAAAATTCAACATCAAATTTTACTACAAGCGATTTTTATAGGCGGCACCTCTGGACACTTTGTCCAGAAGTCCAGGTAGTTTTAACGCAGGGCCTCCGCGATCCCCGCCATGATATACTCCGCGCAGGGCAGGGCGATGGCGTTGCCCAGGGCTTTATAGCGGCTGGCGGCGCTGATCTCTTTGACGTCCGCGCCATATTTTGTCCAGCCCTCCGGCAGTCCCATCAGCCGCTCACATTCCAACTCCGTGGGGAAACGAATACAGCCGCCTGCCGGATCGTCCTCGTACCAAAAAGCGAACGGTGTCACCGTACCGGCTAACAGAGTGGGAAAAGGGTCAGTTGGAAATCCGAAGCTGTTTTGGAACGCTGTTTGTTCCCCCTCCTTGGCGGCTCCCCGCATACGGAAGCCTTGAAAGGGTCTGGTGACGGGTATGCGCCCCCCTGTTTCAAGAACAGGGCCTCGATCTCCGCCGGGGGCGGGCAGCCCGCCCGCTGTGCAAGGCGCAGGAAGTGGGAGCATTGGGCGGGGCTTAAACAATATTTCGGGAGCACGCCGCCCTCCAAAGTCTGCCACAAGAAAGACGCGCTGGCGTCGGGCCAGCCGGGGCCTTGCCCAATGCTGGGCATCCATGAGCCGCCATGCGAGATCGGGGCATCCCCCTCGCACCATTCCGGCGTTTGCCCATCTTCCCGAAGCAGGCATTGAAATTTCGGTGTCTGTGAAAGCGGATAGGACGGCTCTAAAGTCCATCCGGTCATTTGAAGAAAACGCTCCCATGACGTTTTCCCAAACAGAGATAACTGGATATAGATCATTGGTGGCCTTTCTCATTTCTTGAATGATACGGATGGCGTGAAAAAACAGGCCGGACTTGGCACCGTCCAGCCCCTCGCGCCTGCCGATCTGTGAAAGATTTTGACAAGGGGAGCCAAAGGTCAGCACATGGACGGGCGGGATGGCCCCGCCGTCCAGTTTGGTGATGTCCCCCAGGTGGGCCATATCCGGGAAGTGCCGCCGGGTGATGGAGATCGGGGCGGCCTCAATCTCGCTTGCCCACAGGGGGCGGATGCCGCACCGCGACGCCGCCAGGGGGAAAACCCCGATCCCGTCAAACAGGCTCCCCAAAGTGAGCCCGCTCACAAGCCCTCCTTTTGATCCGCTACTTCTGGACATTTTGTCCAGAAGTATCAGCTGTCGTTTTTCCATTGAAGCGCCTCCTCTCAATGCGCCCCAAAGATGCGTTGGGCGATGCCGCCCGTCTTAAACAGCATAAAGCAAAGCAAGACCGTATAGCCGACGATACCCCAGATCGCCCCAATGGGATCTCCGCTGGTGGCGATCCCCTGGACGAGCACCGCATAGATGGCGACACACACCAGAATGAGCATCCCTTGAAAGCCCACGGCGAACAGGGAGCGCAGATAATTCTGGCCCATTTGCCCTACCTCCCGGTGGGCCAGGGTAGCCATAGGGATGGGGGCCAAGCTGGTCAGCAAATATATTTCCAACATCCTGCCATAGACCAGCACAAAAATGACAATGCCCAGCGCCCACATGGTCACACCGATAATAGAGGATTGGAGCCACAGGCCGAGAAGCGGGCCCAAGTCCATGCCCTCCAGGGTGGTTTCCAGCTCCGCCATCATATCCGGCGTAATGTCCGTGGAGCCCTGGATGAGCCCGCCCGCCTGGGCGATCACGGACTGCGACACGTCGAACACCGCCATAACGATATTAAAGGTGTTGGACAGGATGAGAATGGAACAAGCCGTTTTGAACATCCATTTATAGATATTCGCCACATCAAACTCGTGCATATTGTTCTTTTCCAAAAGCATCTGTATCAGCTCGTAGGTGGCAACAAAGGTCAGCACCAGACCGGCAATCGGTAAGATCACCGTTTCGGAAAGCTGGCGTATAAGGGAGAAAACCCCGGCGTTCCAGGCCGCCGGAGTAGTCCCCACTTGTACCGCGATCTCCCCGACCTGGGCGTTGACGTAATCGGTGAGCCCCTCCAGGTTGCCCATGATCCCGCCAATCAGCAGCTCTTTGAGCCAGTCCGTGAGCCAGTCGGTGAGAAAATCCATAAGCCCTCCTTAGAACAAACCGGACAGCAGGGGGATCAGCGTAGTGCCCAGCAGGATGATGCCGCCGCCCGCCATGAGCTGCTTCATGCCCTGGCTTTTTGCTGATGTGTGATAAAGAAGTAGTAGAAGTGTAAAAAATTTTGCCGTTCCTATCCGGCGTTTGCGCATTGCGCCGGATAGGTCGGGCGGTCATTCGGGCAGGTCTACCTTGCCAACGAAAGAGTAATAAATATCAATGTCCTGTCTGCGTGTGCCGTTCTCGTCATAGCTGCACTCATGCACAACGATTTTCTCCACAAACTCACGCAAAAGGGTAGGGGTAAGTTCTTCAAAGCTGGTGTACTTGCGGACAACATTCATAAACTTTTCTGCGTTTACCGTGGCTTCCTGCGCTTTGGAAAGCTCTGCCCGGATAGCGGCGGCTCTCTCTTTCAGTTCTTTCTGCTCGGCTTCATAGTCTGCCGACAGCTCCGTGAAACGCTCGTCTGAAATGCGCCCGGTCACGCTGTCCTCATACAGCCGCTTGAAGATAGCGGATAACTCGCTGATACGCTTCTCGGCGGCTTCCAGCTCCTTTTTCCTTGCGGCGTTCCTGCGCTTGCCCCCGTCCTCGTTCTGCTCGATCAGCAGCTTCATAAACCGGGCTTCGTGCTTCGCTGCATAGCTGGTGACTTTCCGCAGATTGTCGGTCACTCCGGCGGTCAACAGGTCGGTGCGGATAAAGTGCGCCGTACAGTCACGGGTACGCTTCTTGTAGCTCCCGCAGATATAACAATCCTGCTTGCGGGTGGCGTTCTGGTAACGCTGCTGGTAAAGGACGCTGCCGCAGTCGGCACAAAAGAGTATGCCGGAGAATAAGCCCACTTCATCATAGCGGTTCGGGCGTTTGCGCTGCTTGCGTAACTCC
The DNA here is from genome assembly GCF_041925235.1 of Flintibacter sp. P01028. Classification (NCBI taxonomy): domain Bacteria; kingdom Bacillati; phylum Bacillota; class Clostridia; order Eubacteriales; genus Flintibacter; species Flintibacter sp. P01028. The sequence continues at coordinate 162,140 of NZ_JBHEVC010000001.1, read as the reverse complement.
TGCACACGCTCCCACATCTGGGTGTCAATGATAGGCTCATGGTGGTTCTCGAAAATCGCCTGTTTCTCAATGGGGTTCTCTACGCTGTGCTTGGTCTTGTAGGACGGCTTCTCCGTCTTGAAGTTTACCAGACAGCCCGTGTACTCCCTGTTTTCAAGGATATGTACCACGGTATTGGTCGCCCACTTGCACTCATAGCCGGGGTGGTAGCGGCGGGTGCTTCCCGTCCGACGGTATTCCAGCGTTCCCGGCGTGGGGATCTCCTGCTCTGTGAGCATACGGGCTATCTTGGTCGGCCCGTTCCCGGCAAGGCACAAGCTGTAAATCTGCCGCACAACAGGGGCGGCTTCCCCGTCAATGATAAAATTTTCGTCCTCGTCCATAAAGTAGCCGTATACGGGTTTGCTCGTGACGGGCTTCCCGCTCATACCCTTAGACCGTTTTACTGCTTTGATTTTCTTGCTCGTATCTCTCACCAGCCATTCGTTAAAAATGTTCCGCAGAGGGGCAAAATCATTGTCGCCCTGTGCGCTGTCCACTCCGTCATTGATAGCGATAAAGCGGACGCCTTTCTGTGGGAAAATCATTTCCGTATACATTCCCACTTGCAGATAGTTTCGCCCTAACCGTGACATATCCTTGACGATAACGGTGCCGACTTTTCCGGCTTCAATGTCCGCAAGCATGGCTTGAAAACCGGGTCTTTGGAAGTTCGCCCCAGAATAACCGTCATCTGTGTACCATTGCAGATTGGAAAAGCCGTTCTGCTTCGCATAGGTTTCAAGAATACGCTTCTGGTTTGAAATAGAATTGCTCTCACCTTGCAGCTCGTCCTCGTGGGATAATCTCGGATAAAGGGCGGTAATAAGGTTTCGGGTGGTCTGTCTTAACATAGTGTCCTCCATTTCCGACAGCCAGCCCCACTATTCCGTATGACTATCATACCACACGCCGGGGCTGGCTGTACAGTCCTTTCTGCTTCTTTACGTCCCGTCAAATTGCCGATTTTTGTGTAGCAGCTTCCGCTTCCAGCACTTTCAGCATTTTATCGGCGGCGGTGGCGGTGGTGTCCTGCTTGAAATAGCCGGAAACGACAAGGACAGAATTACCTATGCGGATTTCCGTCACGCAATCCGGGCGGCGGGTGCTGCGGTCATTCTTTGGGGTGTTGGTCATAGGCGGCTCTCCTTTCTGTTCATCAGCTTTTTCAGTTGTCCCATTTTCTCCTGCGCCGTGGCTTTTCGGAAGTTGCTCCCGGTAAAGCGGACAGGAGAACACATTTCAATCAGACGGTCATAAATGCGGGCGTGGGCGGTGTCCTCCGGGTGCTGCAAGTCCTCCAGCGTGAGATTAGTCGTGACGATCAGCGGCCTGCCGCTGCGGTAACGGCTGTCAATCACGTTGTAGACCTGCTCTAAGCCGTATTCCGTTCCCCGTTCCATTCCAAAATCGTCAAGGATAAGCAGCGGGAAGCTGCAAAGTCGGGAGATATATTCATTCCTGCCCTCAAAGCTGGCGGCAAGGTCACCCAATATCAATGCAAAGTTTGTCATGCACACGGGGATTTCACGCTCCATAAGGGCATTTGCGATACAGCCCGCAAAATAGCTCTTGCCTGTGCCAACGCCGCCCCATAGCAGATAGCCAATGTTGCGCTCTTTCATGGTTTCCCAGTTCTCCACATAGAAATGGGCGTGTTCCATTTGCGGGCACTTGCCGTTGTCGTTCTCAAACGTCCAGCCCTGCATAGCCGGGTCTGTAAAGCCCCGCCGCTTCAACCGCTCGACAGTTTCAAGGTGACTGCGCTGTTTCTCTGCGGCTTCCCGTTCCTCACGCTCTGCCCGCTGGCAGTCACATTCTGCCGGGTGGCGGTCACGCCCCAGCCATGCGGCGGTTTCTTTGGGGAAATAGCCCTCTTTGGGCTTGTGGCACTTCCCGCAGTATAAAAGCCCGTCCTCGCCGGTGTAGTCCTCCGGCTCCGGCGTGGTGTCGGTCATATTCAAAATCATTTCATCAAATCCATTCGTCATAAGCTCTCGCCCTCCTTACAGGTATAATCGGGTATGCCCTTTTTCGGGGCTTTCTTGGCTGCGTCCTCCTGCGCCCACTTGAAAATCGTGGCTGCATGGCTCTTGTATTTCCTCCCGCTGGAAGCGATATGGCAGGATAGGCGGTCAATGTAATACTCCCACTTGCCGGGAAGCTCTGTTTTCAGCCCGTCAAGCTCCGTATCGGAAAGAATGACATTGTGGTATCTGCCATAGGCGGCGGGGGCGGGGTGTCCCGTTTCTAACTCTCTCTCTTTTTCTATTTCTATATCTATCTCTTTCTCTATCTCTATCTCTGGTGGACAAATGTCCGCTCGATATGGTGGACATTTGTCCGCCCCTGTCTGCGGCAGGGCTTTTTGTTCCTGCAAAGCCAGCCGCGCCCTGCGCTTGCGCTCCCCCTCGGTAGAGGACTGGCCGATTAAAAGCTCAATGTTGCTCATGTAGAGTGCGCCGCTTGGCAAAGGCTCCACAAGCCCCAGCTTCATAAAGATTTTCAAAGCTCTCTCTACGGTACCTACCTGCTGGCGGGTAATGGTCGCAATCATCTGGGCGGTGTAGGGGATATTCTCGTCAAGCTGCAATTTCCCGCCGTTTTTCAGCGATTTCAAGTACAGCTTCAAGAGAATGTTGGAATAGATAACGCCGTCCTGCATACTTTCCAGCAGAACGATTGCATCATCGTCAAAATAGCTCTCTTTCAGCTTGAGGTAGTAATATTTGCGGTTATCTGCCATAGGCTGCGTCCTCCTTTTTCCAGCGTTTGGAATAATAGCGAGGGCATAGTATGATAACCGCCCGGAAGCTCTGTTTGCAGTCACGGGTGCAGCCCCGGCATAGGTCGTTGTAAGTGATACGGTTGCGGTGGTTGAGGAAGAAAGACCATTCCAGCCGCCGCTTCTTGCTCATTCTCGGCAATGGTAAGCTCCTTTCTGCCGTTCCTATCGGTGTAGCGGGATAGGGGGCATTTTCTGTATGTTCTCGGTATCATTTTCGGGCTTTTTCTGCCCTGTAAGCCCCGTTTGGAAGTCGGGGAGTATTGCGGTAAGGGTTCATATCATACCTGTATTTTTGTAGGGTTTCGGTATCATTTCGGGGCGGTCTTTAACGCTCCTGTTCACGCTTTTTCTGCTGGCTCGGTGCGCCCCTTAAAATCTGGTCGATATTGCGTCTGACTGTCTGAAGCTCCTGCGCCCGCTGGCGTTTCTCCCGGTAGTCGTTATATCCGGCGTTCTTCTGGACGGTAAGCTGCTCAATCTCCCTTTGCAGGGCTTTGCTGGCTGGCAGCTTGGTTATTCCATGCTCCCGGAAATAACGGGCGGCTGTGTCCGCTATGATAAAATCGCTTTCGTGCTGTTCCCGGTAGGCTCTCCGGGCTTTCTCCGATTTCTGCGCTTTCAGACCGTCACGGGCGGGCTTCGTGCCGATATAGCCCAAAAGGTTGCGCTGCAATTCCTTTTTCTCCCGGATAGCGGCTTCCAGCCCTTTCAGTCCGGCAAGGCTCTCCTGCGTGGCGGTGTTGGCTGCGGAAATGGCAGCGTCCAGCTCGTCCGGGGAAGAAAAGCCATACTGCTGGTAGAGCATGAGGGTAGCCGACATCTGTTTGAGGTTGTGCATGGTCGCCCACTTCTCATAGCCCCGTCCTTTCCCCTCGGCTCGCTTGGCGGCTATGTCTACCATGCGCTGTACAGCGTCATTGTTCGGGGCGTTTTTCGCTTCTTTTTTCGTCCGTAAGCGGTCTTTGATACTGCCGGGGTATTCCGCTATGGCTGCGGGTTTTTCGGCGGCTCTGGCGGCGTTCTGCTCCAAAACGGAGAGGACAGCAGCCCGGTCAAAATCGTCCCCCAGCTTCCGGGCGGTAATTGGCTTCGTCCTGTCCGGCGTGAGGTAACTTAGCCGCCCCCGGCTCTCCTTGACGGTCACACCATGCCGGAGAAGCAGGGCGGCAAACTCATCAAAGCCGGAAGCAGCGGCAAGGGCTTCCCGGATAGTCCGGCGCAGCTTCGCCTTATCCGTTTCAAACTTGGTCTGCCGGGGCGCGATACCGTCCGCAGCAATAGGGGCGTTGGCTCTGTCAAGGGCAGCCTGTCCTTTCTTCTGCGCCCAATACTCACGCTCGGTAATGCGTTCTTTGCTGCCGTTCAAAAGGTCTATCTGGTAAAGCCCCTCGCTGTGGCACATCTCCATGACTTCGGCTTTCAGATAGTTCATAGCTGCGTCCGTACAGCGGTGCTTGCAGCCTGCTTTCCTGTCCGCTGGCCTGTCCATGTGGGGCAGCATGGGAACCTCCGCAATCCGCAGACTGTTAATGACGATATGCACATGGATATTTTCGGTGTGGCTGTGTCCGTCCGGGTGGGTGCAGACAAGGGCCTGGTGTCCGGGGAAATGCTCGGCGCAGAACTTCTCGCCCAGCTCCTGCGCCCGATCAACGGTCAAGCCGTTGTCCGGGCCGTCCCGTGGGTCAAAGCTGATGATGTAGTGGTGGCTCTTTACGTCCTCCCGTTTCTGGTTCTTGCCGTAGCGGAGATTGGAGCGCATACAGGCAACGGCAAAATCCTCCCCGCCACAATTCAGAGAGGATATGCGGTAGTCTACCCTCGGTATGAGCCGCCCGTCTGCGTCAAGGGTGGGCTTCATGGTAAACTCGTCATGCTCGAATGTGAGGTATTTTTCAGCGTCCCCGTAGTTGGCATTTTTAGAGCTGATATGTTTGAGTATCGCCAACGGCTTCACCTACTTTCTGCAAGACTTCAAACTTCAAGGCGGCAAGGTCGGCGGCGGCTCCCCGCACTTCCTTTTCCAGCCCCCGGTAGGGGCTTCCGTATTCGTTCAGGCTCCGGGCAATCTGGTTTAAGTTGCCGCCGATTTTCCCGTACTCTGCCGTGAGCTTGGAGAGGGCGGCAAGCAGCCCGTCATTGACCGGGGAAACGGTGACAATGGGGCGTATGGTCGCTTTCCGTATGGCTTGCCGGATAAACTCGGACTGGCTGATTTCATAAGCCGCCAGCCGCCCGGTGAAGTCGGCGTATTCTTCATCGGTCATGCGGGTCTTTACCACATGACGGCGGTGGGGCGTATTGTATTTCTTTCGCATGGTCTGTGACCTCCTTTCTCGCCCGACAGGGCGCATAGCAGGGTTTGGGGAAGGCACTCCCCAACAAGATTCCCGCAGGGGCAAAAATAAGCGGAGAGCGAATTTTGGCACCTCGGTAGAATCTTGCTCTGAAAAACTCCGGCGTTCCCCGGCTCCCGTCCTTTCCGCTAACAAAACGTTTCAAAAGGGCTTTGCTACCCGCTATTCCGGCTTATCTTGAAAATTTTCCTTTCACTACCTACAACACCACGCAAAGCAAAATGGACGGAGATTTTTAGAATTTCCCCTCTATTCCCTACAACACCACGCAAGCCGGAATAGGCGGACAATGGCAGTATTTTTTTCTTTGATACCCTCTACGGATAAGTAAGGGATTTTGCCAACTGCGGCGGCTATTTTCCCTTTTGTTTTTTCATACTGGGGATTTTCAAAAATGCCAAACAGGAACGAAAAAAAGCAGCAAATCTGTTGAATAGATTTACTGCTTTCTGGTTGCCGGCGAAGCGGCGGTTATTCAGTTGTAGGCGGTAGGGCTATCTCCCAAAGCGGAACTTGAAAATAGCTGTGAGAAGCGTCTGGGTGATGTAGTCCTCTGTATCTTGGTCTACCCGTCCATTCACACGGGCGGCACATTGTATGCGGCGGCGGTAATACTGCAATACAGTTCCCACCGCTTCCGGCTCCCCGCTGGCGGCTTGGACGATTGTTTCATAGGGGAGAAGCCTATTATTTCTCATATGCCATTCCCTCCATTTCCGCTTGGAGCTGCCGTAGGGCTTTTCGGATATGGTAGCCCGCTGTGCTGCGGCTGCGCCCGTACTGTCTGCCAATTTCGTGCTGTGGAATACGCTTGAAAAAGGACAGGTAAATCATTTCCCGCTCCCGTTCGTCCAGCCGTGACAGGGCTTCCGCAAGTAAACCGCTGCTGAAAATGACCGTATCGCCGCAAAGGGTAAGTATGTATTCCTCGTCCGGCTCCGGGGCTTGGAAATATTCATCTGTCGTGCCTAAAGGGTAGTGCTTTTCGTCTGTGAGGTATTCAAGGGATATTTCTCTTTTGTGCTTCCTGCTCCGTGTCCTCGCTGCGTTGATCGTTGCATTTCGGATAACGACTTTGCAAAAGGCATGGAAAGTGTACTCGATATGTTCCCGATATTCTTCTGTACAGGTCATGGAAAATCCCCCTTTCCTCCCAAAAGGGCTGTGGCTGGTTAGTAGTTGCTTTTTATGATAGTAAGGGGCGGCAGCACTTTAGGCTGTCGCTCCTTGACTGCCTAACTGCAAAACCGGGCGGGGCTGTCAACGGCGGGCGAAGCCCGTTCATCTTGACCGTTGACTGGCTCGGCCGGGTTTGCTATTTATCCGGCAAACTTGAATTTATTTTAAGCTATCACGTTTTACCTTTTTAAGCCTTACTATCATTACCATAGGAATTTCTTTATTGTTTTTGAAACATTCTTCATAAAATCCATCAATGACAAATCCAGCTCTGAAACAAAGGTTAAAAATATCTTGTATGGAACGATGATAATAAATCTGCTCCTCCGGCTGCCCTTCGATCGCTATATCATAGTAACTGTGCGGTGTCATATATTTTTCAGTCAATGTGATAAAACAAGGGTGCTGCGTTGCAAAGACAAAAATCCCGTTTTCCTCCAATAGTTCATAAACAGCCATAAAAAGCGGTTCAATATCCGTAATATCCATAATTGCCATATTAGAAACTGCTTTCGTAAAGGCTCGATTTCTTTTTAATCCTAATAAGCTTTCTCTATTGGTCGCATCCGCTACGCAAAACTCAATTTGTTTTGCATATTGTGATCGCCGTCTTTTAGCCAATTCTATCATTTTTTTGCTGTAATCAAAAGCGACGACCGAAGCGCCTCTCTGTGCAAGATACGAAGAATAATTTCCATTGCCGCACGCAATATCCAAAATGTAATCCGAAGGATCAGGAGAGAGAAGTTCCGTTACTTTGGGACGTACTACCTCTCTGTGAAATTCATTGGATTCGTCACCCATTGCATCATCCCAAAATTGTGCGTTTTTCTCCCAGATCTTTTTGCTTTCCTCTGTTCCCATGTTCTCTCCCACTCCCAAAATTTGCCTTTTTGCTTCCATTAAATCTTCCTTACTATATTCCATTGTTACCCTCCATAACTTCTGATTGTTGCCGTCTTGACTATTATGTATCTTTTCTTTCCAAAATGGTATAGGCTTTTATTTTTATAATGCTGCAAAACTTTTCTTCTGTAAGGTATTCAAAGGATATTTCCCTTTGCCGCCGCTATTGGAAAGCCAAAAGCAGCGGCTTTTTTACGCGATATGACCGAAAAGACTAGAAAGCAGGATATGTCATCATTTGTCATTTCTTCTCAATGTAATAACTGCATGGCATATCAAGCCAAATACAAGAGAAAAACAGCCACCGCCAAATAGTGATGCTCCCCACCCTGCACCCGACATTGTCATAAAACCGCCAACAAAGAAAATACCAATGCCAAGAAATATCCCGACACCATAAAAAAGTCCAATTGCCATATCATACTTATTAAATTGTCGTTTCTCTTTTTTTCACATGTTTCCATTTTTGTTATTACCTCCTTCGCAAAATCGTCCATGTGGACTCCAAAAAGAAAACAAATTTTTTTCAACGTATTTAAATCGGGTTCATTAACATCTCTCTCCCAATTCGATAGCGCCTGCCGGGTAACATTCAATTTCCCAGCCAGTTCTTCCTGTGTCATTCCCGATTGTGTTCGCAGATGACGTATTTGCTTTCCTGTTGTAATATCCGTCTGTTTCTGGTTCAAAATGGTTCCTCCTCTCTGATGCTGATTTTATCAATGATATTTCGCAATAGCCAGCAATGAACGTTTGCATTGCGCAAGATGTTACATTATCTTCTGAAACATATGCCGGATCTTGTCTAAACGGCTGTTCGGGCGGCGTGGCTGAAACACAGGCTCGCCGGAAGTTTCCTGATACCCTTTTAATTCTGTAATGCAGACACTTCTTCCATTTGTATAAAAATTCAAATCATTTCTATATTCACCAATACAACGGGCAGGGATTTCCCCCTTAAAAATAACTTCATCTTTTTCAAGTCTGGTTGATTCAATGATTGCGCAATACTTTGGTGCGTCATTATAAGCCCGTGAAAGATATTCCTGCGGTGCAAAAAGGGTAAAGGAAAGGTATGGTTCCAACAGTTGTGTTCCTGCTTTTTTCAATGCCTGCTCCAACACGACAGGCGCAAGAAAACGAAAATCAGCGGGGGTGCTGACCGGGCTGTAATAAACTCCATAATCAAAACAAATTTGGCAGTCTGTCACTCCCCAGCCATATAAGCCCTGCTCCATTCCATAACGCACACCCTCCATGACGGCATTTTGAAAACTTTGGTTTAAATAGCCGAGAGATACCTCGCTTTTATATTGTGTTCCGCTTCCAACAGGAAGCGGTGTTACAGTCAAACCAATAGATGCCCAAAACGGATTCGGCGGCACTTCAATATGAATCGTGTAGCTCGCTTTTTTTTGCGGTCTTTCCAGATAAATAACCGAAGGCTCTTTCATAGCCACGCCCACATGATATTTTTCTTCTAATAGCGAACAAATAACTTCTAACTGTACTTTTCCCAAAAAAGATAATATAATCTCATGTGTAACAGTATCAATGTCAAAATGCAAAAGAGGGTCTGTATCAGCAATCTCTGTGAGGGCATTTAACAGGGCTTCCCTTTGCTCCGGCTTTTGCGGCTCTACCGTTGTCCGAAGTAATGGCATGGGATTATCAATCCGTGTTTTGTGAGGCAGGAGTTTTTCATTTCCCAGAATGTCGTTCAGTTTCAAAGTATCATCAGCTAAAATAACAATTTCTCCCGGACAGGCATGGTCAACCGGGACGATTTCACCATTTGACGGAATACACATTTCTGTAATCTTTATTTTTTCCTTTTTTGACAGCAGCAGGGTATCCCGTAAATGGAGCGTCCCATGATACAGGCGTAAATAAGAAAGCCGTTTTTTCCGCTCTGTATACTCAACCTTAAAAACATATCCACATAATTCAGACTGAATATCGTCTGTTTCTGTAATGAAAGTTTCTGTAATCGCTTCAATCAGTTTTTCTGTTCCTAAATTGTCTTTTGCACTCCCATGATAAACAGGAAACAAAGAGCAGCATCTGGTTCTTTTGCACTTTTCATATTGTAATTCCTGTATATCCAAAGAATCCTCTGCAACATATCGTTCTAATAGTTCATCGCTTCCGGAAATAATCATATCCCATTTGTCCAAATCAGAAATATCGGTCATGGTTATCTTTGGCGACAGGGAAACCTCCTGCATGACAATCATATCACTGGTAAGTTTATCTTTAATGCTTTGGTAAACACGCCGCAGGTCGATCCCATTTTGGTCTATCTTATTTATAAAGATAATTGTCGGAATGTCCATTTTCTGAAGCGCATGGAATAATATACGGGTTTGTGCCTGTACGCCGTCTTTTGCCGAAATGACTAAAACAGCTCCGTCAAGGACAGATAAAGAGCGGTATGCTTCGGTTAAAAAATCCATATGACCGGGAGTGTCCACGATATTGATTTTATAATCATTCCAGCAAAAAGAAGTAACCGCTGTCTGAATGGTAATTCCGCGCTGCCGTTCCAAAATCATAGTGTCTGTTCTTGTAGTTCCTTTATCCACGTTTCCTTGTTCCGCAATCGCTCCACTGGTGTACAGCAGGCTTTCCGTCAATGTTGTTTTTCCTGCGTCTACATGGGCGAGAATTCCAATATTGATTATTTTCATGTGATTGTCCTCCTTTTACAGCCCCAAAAGGGCATAAAAATCCCCAGCAGTAAAATACTTTTACCACTGGGGATTATAATTTGCGGACATACACATATACAGCATACACCTGTTTGTGATTGCTGTTTTTCGGATATGTCAAAATTGATAAGGCAAAAGTATTTCTTAAATTGGGTACAAAAAACCAAGCCCCCACAAAAGGGACTATCATAATCCTTTGTTCCCACTATTTGATTATAGTTTTATTTAAGAATACCTTGCCGCATATTTTTTACTCCTTTTTTGGAATGATGCTATTATATCACATTAGTTTTAGGAAAGAAAGTACCTAAAAGAAATTTTTCTTCCCCTTATATGTAACAATCATACCGACTTTCTGGCGTTCAGAATGGTTTCTGCTGTCTGCTGTGGTGTTTGGTTGGAATTGTCCAGCCAAAAGCCGATCCGTGGTGTTGTCTGCATAAATGTATCGTATAAGGTTTCAACCGTAAAGCCGGAATAGCCTGTTTTCTCCCTGTATCGTTCCCTTCCTTTTATTGTTTCCACATCTGGACAAAGAACGACAACCTCAACAGGGTATTTATGCGGCACAAAAAATATGTACATGTAACTAATTCAACACATTTATAATTTGAATAGGGACATTATAGCATTTACTAAATACAAATTCAATGTATACGGAAATAAAGATATAAGGAGTGGGAAGGATTCCGCCGTAGTCGGCATTGTAGGAAAATCCAAAAGTTTAGATTTTCCCACAATGCTTATCTTTTGGTCTTTGGTTCGGAATAGTGTAGTGCTGGCGGTCTATCTCTTGTTTTCGGTTGCTTGCTTCCTTACCGTACATGAGCATTTGAGCCAGGATTATCCGAGCCGTAGCCCTCCAGCAGATTGACAACGCCCCACACGCCAAGGCCAGCGCCGAGGGCCACAACCAGGGTCTGCAAAGTGTCAACAGCAGAAGCGAAAAACTGCATATAGCCTCCATTTCTCCGGGGGAAGCCCCGGCTATGAAAAAAGCCGCCCGAAAGGGCGGCTACTTATGTATTTTAATGATAGTACGGTTTCAATCGGACGTAAGGAGGTGCTCGTGGCATATTGTTTCCTCCTAAATGTCGTGAGTTTTCCTTGCTATTTCATTCCCGCTATTCGTGTACATTGTCTCTTGTTGCTTTAATCTGTGTTAAGTCTTATACATGTTATATAGTTTATAGGCAATATAATACATATAAATATGAAATATAATTCTTATATAGTTCTTACTTATAGGAATTTACAAGTTGAATTTTTTCTGATATATTTTAACCGCATCAAGAGAACACGAAAGGACGAAATATAATGATTCAGTTGAACTTAAAGAAAAAAGAGACCCACTTCAAAAACGCTGAGAACGACCTGTTGTCCCTGTTTTATTCAAGCGCAACAGGCAAATCGAATAAAGCATTTCGATTTGCAAAGGTCGACAACAATTTAGCCGTCTTTGTTCCACACCTTAAAGATGGCGCAATAAAACTATATCTGTACTATGCACTTGTAGCTAACAACGACACCGGTGAATCCTGGCATAGTATTGATACAATTAGCAAAAAACTGGGAGCCACTGAAAGAAGCATCAGTAATTGGAACAACCAGCTAGAAAATCTCGGTCTGATCTATAGAACCAGCACTGGGAAAAAGAGTAAGGCTACCTTTGTTTTACCCTTGACAGGATTTGCGGTGAAAATGAACATCCAACAAATTGAGCAAGTAATTAGTGAGCTGGACTTGTATGGCATAAATGTGCACACAAAAGTTTTTGGGAAGATTCAGTCTTTGACAAAGCTTTATGTAAAAGGAGATGTAGCGGACTCGGTCAATGAGGTTTTATGTGTTCATCTGCAAAAACCGACTACTGTGGATTCTGTTGAAATTAACCGCGTTGACACCTTTATTTACAACATCTCCACCACGACAAACGCAGACGCTGCGAAAAAGCTCTGGACGTTTGAGGGTGAAGAAAAAGTTGCGATTGTCAATGGCGAAAAGGAAATTACACTCGGCAAAAAAAAGCCAACTCCGCTTAAGTGCTTTTTTATCAATGACTCGTCCAAAATTGATGATACTGCCATTTACGAGATCATGAGCCAGCTCACAGATGATATAGACGTCTCCGATCTCCCCCAAATAGTCATTTAAATTAAGGAGGTAAACATGACTGATTCTACTATGGTATTGGTGCTTTTTCTGATGCTCGCTATTCTGTCGATGCTGAAAAAGTAAACAACCTAAGCTGGACTTACCCTGTCTTACAGGTAAGTCCAGTTTGGTTGCTTTTATTAGAATCGGTTGTTTCATTTTATACATAGGCGTCTGGATCGTCCACATCGTCATAGTTGAGGATGTCCTCGTCCTCGCCTATGGGCCCTGTGTCTGTTCCGCCTGCCTCGTACACCTCACAAGCCTCGTTCAGCCCAGGTCGCCTGCGGCGGTTGATGAGCTGATCGAGGAAAAAGGCGTTTTTCTTTTTATCGGCCTCAGCCGTGTATTTGTAGTTGGGGTGCTGCTTCAAGTCATACTTTGGGGAATAGAATGGGGGCAGGCCCCGGAGCTGTAAAATACAGCGATCCCCCGGCATGGTGGCAAGCTCGGCGGGGGTCATCAGCTCCCGGCCCAGCCGCTGGGTGTTGAGGTTGTAGCTTTCCGACTGGCCTTTGGAGCGCCCGTCTGTCTGCATATAGATGGTGGACTTCCCCAGCCAGTTTTCCGAGATCTCCTTGATGGTGGAGCTTTCCCGGCCTCCCAGGAAAACCACGCTGTCCATATTTCCCATGATCGTTTCCGCGTGCTTGTCATAAATGGCCTTGCACTGCGCCATCTGCTGGTAAAAGAGCGTCAGCGATATTTCACGGGAGCGGATGACGGCCACCAGCTTTTCCAGGTTGGGCACCTGTCCTGTATTGGCCGCCTCGTCCCACAGCACCCGCACATGATGGGGCAGGCGGCCTCCGTGAACATTGTCGGCCCTCTCGCACAGCAGATTGAACATCTGCGAAAAGGCCAGCGCCACAAGAAAGTTGTAGGTAGGCGTGGTGTCGGAAATGGTGAAGAACACCGCTGTTTTCCGGTCCCCGATGCGGTCAAGCCCCAGCTCGTCATAGGACATGATCTCCCGGAGCTGGGGGATGTCAAAGGGGGCCAGCCGGGAGCCGCAGGAGATAAGGATCGACTTCGCCGTTTTGCCAGAGACGAAAAGTCAAGGACTTTTTCATCAAATTCAAAAAGAAGTTACATTTTGCGGACTTCCTCACGGAGCAGACGCTTGATTTTGTCCTCCATCGTCTCTTTTGCGGTCTGGCTGAAATGCACACGGACGATATAGGTTGTCTTTCCGATCTGCTTTCTGACAGTCGGGCAAGGGGCGGTGTTGGTTGCGGTATTGTTCATTCAAAATCCTCCTGTAAATGAAAAATGCCCGGTGACTGTTCATCATCGGGCGATGTCGGTATGAGGGAACAAGGCAAGGCGGCAACATTAAGGTATCTATAAAAACCTTGCCGTCTTTGCCACGCTTGCCGTGTTCCTGTTGTCAGTCTCGGAGATAGCAGACCCATGCTGTGCCGTCTTTCTCGGTCACAAGCCTGTCCCCGATACGGCTCTTTGCCGTTCTCATGGTGCGTGAGGAAATCCCACGCTCATTGACCGTCTTTTCCAGCTCTGCACTTGGCATACGCTTTCCATCTGCCAGCAGTTCCAGAATGAGCATTTGCGCTTGTGCGGTCTTGCTCTCGGTCTTGGCGGTGTCTGTCCCGGCAAGAAGCTCGTCAGCGGTAATGTCATAAGCTCCTATCCATTCAAAGCCTTTCTCGTCTCCCAGAGAAAAGGCAAGGGACTGTCCGGGCGGCGCAAGGGAGCTTTTCTCATGGATAAGCACCCTCGTTGTGGGGCTGTCCTTCAGCTTGCCGATAAAAAGCAGACTGCGGACTGCCGCCGTAATGTCGATAGACCCTAATCCCCGATAGGTGCTTTGCGTTCCTGCGGCTTTGTTCAGGTGTCCGATCAGCACGATAGCGCATCCGGTAGCCTGTGCAATGTCTCCCAGACTACGGAAGATGGGACGGACTTCATTTGCCCGGTTCATGTCCACATCTGCGCCCAGAAACGCCTGCATCGGGTCAATGATAACCAGCCTTGCGTTGTTCTCTCGGATTGCTCTTGCGATGCGCTCATCAGCAAGGGTCAGCGGCGTGTCTCTATCGTCAATAACAAGCACTCGTTCAAGGTCTGCGTCAGCTTCCATCAGCCGGGGCTTAACGGTATCGCCCAGACCGTCCTCGGCGGTCTGATAGATGATATTGAAAGGCTCAAGTGTCTCCATACCGGGTAAGGGCTTTCGGTTGGTGCAAGCCGCCGCAAGACGCATGGCAAAGTAGGTCTTGCCCTCGCCGGGGTTGCCCTGTATGATGGTCAGCTTTCCAAAGGGGATATAGGGAAACCATAGCCATTCCACGCTCGTCAGCTCCACATCTGCCATGCGGAGCATGGGAACAGGCTGGGCGGTGGGCAGCTCTCGCAGCGTGATTGTTTCGACTATGAATTTGTGGCTCGGAATGTCCTTTTGCTGACGGAGAACATCGTTCCAGTCTTTCCTTGCCGGGACAAGGCGCATGACGGCGATCTTGCCGGGAATGGACTGTGCCAGTCGGGTACAGGCTTCGCTTCCTGCGGTGTCGCTGTCAAGGCAGAGGAACACTTTTCGGGTGTCCTTGCGTTCAGAAAGGAAACGGTCAAGGGCTTTGCCCGAAACGCCGCCCAGGGCAAGATAATTTCTTGTCTGCCAATCCTGCGGATAAAGGCAGATAAACGATAACAGGTCAATCGGCGCTTCAAAGACAAAGAGCTGATTGCCATTACCCTCGTGTCGGAACGGATAGGATTTGTCAGACCCGGCAATGTCCTGTCTGAATGGGTCTGCCGTTCCTCGCACATGGGCGTATCTCGGCGTACCGCTTCGGTCTCTGCCGACAAACACAACATTGTGCCGCTTTGCGTCCTCGTAAATATCCCCGGAAAGAAGAAAAGCCTCAACAAGCGTTTTGTTGAGACCTCGGCTTTCTGTGAGATATTGGATTGCTCTGTCGGCTGTCCTGTTGTGCAAGGGCAAGTGAAACGCTGTGGGCGGTGCTGTGCTGGCTTCGCTCTGTCCCTCACCGCTTTCGCCGGTTAAGAGCTGGACAGCTTCGGGAAAGGACTTGCCGTAAAACTCCATGACAAAATCAATGGGATAGCCGCCCTTGCTCTGGCTGTGGCGAAACCACTTGTTTCCCCGGACGGTCAGGCTGTCATGTTCTTTCCAGCGGTATTCCCGTCCGCTTTTGATAAGCGTCTCTCCCTGTGTGCGGAGAAAATCTTCCAGACTGACGGCGTTTGCCCGGTCGATCTGTGCTTGGGTGTACTGCATGGGCGTCCTCCTTACTTCTTGAAAACAGCGCATCGTCTGCAAATGCCATGCTCACGCTCGTCCATCGTGTAGGGGCAGTTCGCACATTCCTCGCCGTACTGTCTCATGATAACAGGCAGATAGCCCAGCTCCTGCAACATATCAATCTGGCGGTCGGTGAGGGTGGCTTCAAAGGCAAGGCATTTCCGGGTGTGTTCGTCCAGCTCGATCAGGTCGGAAAGCGGTCTGCCATCGGTCAAAGCTTCTCCGCTCAAAATGCGTTTTGCCGTTCTGCGGATGGGGTTGTACTCGTTCTTCCAGTCGTATTTTTTCATCGTGTCATATTCTCCTTTTTGTGTCGTGTTTGGGGTCGATTTTGGAGCATTTGTTCCTCTGTACGCTCGTTAAATCGGGCGGCAGTATCTACACATGACTTGACCTTCCAAAGACGGTGTAAATCGTCTCTGACGGTCTTAAACTCGCCATAGGTGGTGTTGTGCGCCTGTTCCAGCTCGTCATACTCTTCGGTCAGCTTTTTCATATCCACCTTGCCGTCCGGGAACTCCCCGGTCAGCTTGCGTCTGGCGGCGTAGAACATTTTCAGTTCGTCGGCGTGTTCAGCCTTGTACTTGGCTCTGGGCTTCTCAAACTTGATTTTCTGCAAGCCGTCATAGACAGGCTTCAAGCTCTGGAAAGCAGCGGAGCTGTCATAGAGCTGCTTAATTGCTTTCATTTGAGCGGTCTGTTCGTCCAGCGTTTTCTTCAAGCTCTCTGTGGCAGCACTGTGTTCGCTGACACGGCTTTCCAAATCTTCAAGGGAGTAAATGCCGTTTGCCCGGAGATAATTGAAAGTCTCGTTCATCTCTTTTAGGTTGCTGACCTTGCCTTTCTGCGAATATGCCCCGGCTCTGCGCTGGGTGTAATAGGCGTTCAGCAGAGAAACAAGGTCGGGTGCCTGTGGCTTGGCAAGCTCCGCTTTTGCTTCGGCAATCCAATCAAACAGGAGAGCGATTTTCTTCTTAATGTCCCGAATAACGGCATTGGTCGCTCTGATCCAGCGGTTGAACTCGCCTTTCTCGGTGCGTATGCCTTTCTTCTCCATTGCCCGGACGGTTGCGCCCTCATGGACGCTGGGAAGAAGCTCCACGCCCTGACGCTCATAGCTTCGGTGGTCGATGCGAACGTCAAGCCCTTTTTCCGCAAACTTGCCATTGCATAGCTCCACCCATGTCTGCCGCCAGTATTCCAGCGTTTCGGGACTGCCCCAGTCGGTAGTGGGAACGGCGTTGAAAATATACTCGCCGTTCTGGTCTCGGATACGGTTGCCGTCCTCGTCCAGCTCATACACCCGGCGTTGCTTTAGCCCCCACTTGCCGTTCTGCTCAATGGGACGGATGGGGCAAAGCACATGGAAATGCGGGTTTGATATGCCGCCGTCCTCCTTGTCCGGCTGGTGTACGGCGAAGTCAACCACCATGCCCCGGCTCACAAAGTTCTCCAACAAAAATTGCCTTGCAAGAGCGATGTTTTCCTCAAGGAAAAATTCATTCTGCAAGGCAATGTCAAAGCTGTATGCAAGCTGGGCGTTCTTCCCACGCTCGGCTTTTTCCACGGCGTTCCATAGCGTCTGGCGGTCTGCGTATTCGGGCGGTGCATGGGACGGCAGGAGAATGTCGGAGCAGATCACGCCGCCCTTGCGGGTGTAGTCGCTGTACTCGCCGTAATACTCGCTATACAATCGCTCCCCGGCACGGTAGGCGGCAGAAGCAATAGCGGACTGTCCTGCGCTTCGCTTAGTCTGCGTGACGCTCAGGTGAAATAGTGCCATCGGCTTTCAACTCCCTTTCTCTGTTTGCTTGGCTGATGTGGGTAATCGCCATGTGACGGACAGCTCGCTGGACTTCGGACAGGGAAAAGATGTGTTCCATCAGCTCTGTCATTTCGGTGCGTGTGAGATCTTTGATCTCCGGGGCAAGGCTCTCAACCGTGCCGCCCAGATTGCAAAGGCGGTGGGTGCGCTTGGTGCGTTCGCCTTTCTCAAGATACTTCTTTCGGTTCTCCAGACGCTCAAGCTTGTGCTGTTCCTGTGCAAGCTGCGTCTCGGCTCGTTCCTTTTCGGCTCGGAGCTGTTCAAGGGTTTTCGATTTTGTCATTGGGATTGACCTCCTTTTTTGAAAATGGGGATAAAAAAAGACCGCCGACTTTGTGCGCAGAGGGCGCAGGTCAACGGTCTGATTTTCGGTATTCGGTTTTTCAAACTTGCTGGCGGCGAACAGCATTTTATGCTGTTTGCGGACGGCAAGTCCACAGGGGATAGCCGCTTTAGCGGCGCAAGGGGGTGTAGCCACCTTGACGGAACGAAGTGACGAAGCATTCTCGATCTGGCAGTTTATTCTCTGCCGACCGGGAATGAAGCTCTGCAGGACGCACTACTCTCGACAGAGAGTATAGAAGTGCGCCCTTTAGTTCCTAAAGGGATTTCTCGGCTTCTGGAAATAAAAACTTACTCGTCCGTGTGTTCATCATCTTTGTCGTTTGTTTTATCTTTATCCAAACGGTTAAGTATCAAGCCTGTGCAAGTAACAATAACGATGCAAAGATACAGACCGATACCAAATATAGCGGATAAACGATAATCCCCCGATCCGTTGAAAATGTTTCCATACAAATCGCTAAAGAACGTGCCTCCTATGGCAACAATGATTCCAATGAGCAGGCATTTTCCAAATTTAAGCAAATCTTTATTATTCATATCGCTACCTCCCGCAAACTATGCCTTTGGAAAGTGTTACTTACATCTTTTCAAATCAAATTATATCATAAAAGTTTGAACTTTTCCACCATTCCGGGATAAAATAATCTTTGTTCTACCTACAAGCTATGTTCACGCAATCTGCGTTCCTTTCTGCGGCCCTCTCTGCGGTAAACTGCTGACCGGAACGAACACGCCCTTTGCAATGTCCTCTGCACGAATGGCGGCTTTCTTGGCTTCGATTTCCGCCTTTTTCCGCTTCTTGATTTTGTCCTCGTATCGCTTCTGCGCTCCGCTGGCTTTCCGCTTCAAGTAGTTCTGATGAAGCCTGTCCTTGCGTTCCTCACGTTTGCGGATTTCCTCTAATTCCTCCGGGGTCAGCTCCACTTCTCCAAACGCCGGGGGAACAAATCGCCCGACAAAATTGAAGTAAATCTCGACCTCCTGTGTGGTCTGTATACTGCCCTTGCGGTCACGCTCATGCACAAGGATTTTCTCGATAAACTCGTTGAGCATGGCAATGGTCAGCTTGTCGAAGTTCTCATATTTGTCAATCAGAGCGATAAAACGGTCAGCGTCCTTTTCGTGCTTCTCATAGCTCTTGACAGCCTTTTCCAGAACAGAGATTTCAGCGGTAAGCTCGGACTGTTCCTTTTCGTATTGAGCGTCCAGAGTGGCGTATCTGCTGTCGGACAGCTTGCCTAAAATGTTGTCCTCATAGATTTTGCAGAGCAGGACTTCCAGCTCGGAAACTCTCTGCTTTGCTGTGGCAAGGCGTGTCCGCTGCTTCCTGACCTCTGCCGTCTGCTGGCTGGACTGCGCTTCCTGCACCACACGGACAAACTCGGCTCTGTCATGCTTCGCATACTCGGCAATGGCTTTCAGCATTTCCGAGACAAGGGACAGTACCACATCTTCATTGATACGGTGCTGGGTCTTGCAGAGCGTTCCGCAAGGAACTTTGGTGTACTGTGAGCAGGTGTATTGAGAAATGCGCTTGCCGTTGTTGGTGCGGTGGACATACATCTTGCCGCCGCAATCGGCACAATAAAGCAAGCCTGTGAGGGGAGCTGCTTCGCCCCAGCCGTCCGGGTAGCGTCTGACATTCCCACGGATTTTCTGCACAAGGTCAAAGGTCTGCTGGTCAATAATGGCTTCGTGCGTATTCTCAAAAATCGTCCATTCGTCCTCCGGGACATAATGGCTTTTCTTGTCCTTGAAGTGCTTTCGGGTCTTGAAATTGATGGTGTGTCCCAGATATTCACGCTTTTCAAGAAGGTTGCAGATGGTGGAAGAACCCCAGCCGTACACATCTTTGAAAGTCTTATTCTTGTTCACGCCCTCGCCGTGCTGGGCAAGGTAAGCGGACGGAATGATGACTTTTTCTTCTTTCAGCTTGCTGGCGATCTGATACGGACCGTAGCCCTCAATCGTCATGGCAAAGATGCGCTTTACCACTTCGGCGGCTTCGGGGTCAACCAACCATTGGTCTCTGGCTTCATTCCAGAGATAGCCGTAAATGACCGTGCCTGTAAGGTGCTTGCCGGACTTGCCTTTGGACTGGAAAGTGGAACGGATTTTACGGCTGGTGTCTCTGGCGTAATACTCGTTCATAATGTTGCGGAAAGGGGTAAAATCATCGTCCCCTCTGGCACTGTCCACGCCGTCATTGATGGCGATAAGGCGAACGCCACGCTGACGCAGGATTTCCATAATCTGACCAACTTTCAGATAGTCACGACCCATGCGGCTCATGTCCTTGATGCACAAATACTCCACATTCCCGGCTTCAACCTCTTTCATCATTGCCAAAAATCCGGGACGGTCAAAGCAGGTGCCGCTAATGCCATCGTCCGTGAAATGGACAATGTTTGTAAAGCCCTGCCGTGCGGCGAACTCCTCCAACATAGCCTTTTGATTGGAAATGGAATTGCTCTCACGCTGTTGGTCATCATCTTTGCCAAAGTCATCACGGCTCAGTCGTTCGTACAGAGCTGTGATTTTCTCGTTTTTTCTCATAACTTGCGCTCCTTTCTTCGGCTTTAGGTTGTGTGTTCTAAGAGACTTCCCAACCGCTTGATTAAGAAGTCTTTTAGAGCATACAACACCGCTGGCTAATTTGTACTTTTTGTACTGCTTCACCGCAAAGCAATCCGGTTTACGCTTTTCCAGGCCCTTAAACATATAGTCCACCGCGTTCATAAAGTTTTCGTTGTCCTCTTTCACCTCCATGCCGGAGATCATATCCACCAGGGTATTCATGTTCCGATCCTCAGCGGGGCCCTCGAAAATGATATAGGCGATGAGGGCGCAGTACAAAAGCGTTTCCGCCTTTGTCCAAAATGGATCGCCCTCCTTGCCCTTGCCTTTGGTGTTGGCGATGAGGGTATCGACAAACTTTAGAATATCGGCCTCGTTGCGGATATACGACAGGGGGTTATAGTGCATACTTTGGGAAAAATCAATGGAATTGAATACCTTGAGCCGATAGCCCCGCCGTTGCAGGAACGCCCCCACCTGGGAAAGAACGCTGGATTTTGGATCGACCACCACAAAGCTGCACCCGCCCTTTTTCCTTGCGCTGGCCTGGAGAAGCTGCGGGGTGAGCCAGAACCGGGTTTTGCCGGAGCCGGACGAGCCGATCACACAGGCGTTGAGGTTGCGGGCGTTGGCCAGATTTTTGGGGCGGGTGTTCATGGTAAGAAGCTCCGTCCCGGTGAGGATCACATTGTTTTCAAAGACGGGATCGACGAAAGGGGCTATATCTTTAGGCCCGCCCCATCGGGCGCTCCCGAACTCCTCATCCCGCCGGAATTTTTTGGCGTTTTTGCTCTTGAAGTAGATCAGCAGCCGGAAGCCCACCGCACCCACAATGCCAACAAGCCAGTCAAAGGGATCAAGCCCTGGTGCGAGGTCGGCAAAGGCCGGGCCTACCGTCTGCCCCAGGCCCATGAGCTTATGAGGGAAATCCGCGCCAGCGGCCAGCCGGTAGGCCGTCCCCAGCTTTAGGCAGGCCCACAGCACAAACAAATAGGGGATGTTTGGTATCACATATTTTTTGACGCTACCTGTCCTCATGCACCGCCTCCTTTGCGCGTTCCAGCTTTTGGGCGGGCTGGCGGGCCGCTTCTGCGGCGGCCTCCTTAATCTGCTCCCGGATGGGGGCTTTTGTGGATTTGGTGCGCTTTAGCAGCCGTTTGGAATACTCGGAGAAACAGGCTGTGATCGCGTCGGCCTGCCCCGCCTTGAAGAACAGCAGGTGCTTATCCGGCGCGACTTGATAAAAGGCGTAGTCCACATTCCATTTCCGGGCTACCCGGTCAAAGAGGGCCGGGGCCTCCACCTCGATACTGTTGGTGGCGGCCCCGTGGCCCATGAGCTGCCCCACCGTCTGTCTGCCGTGGGGCGTCTGCTTGTCCCGGTGGTGTTTGGCCATCTTCCGGCCTACTGACTGGAGAACATAGGCAAGCCCCCGCACCGTGAGCTTGCTTGCCTTCATAGATACTGCTATGGTACGTCTGGAAACGTCCTCGTCTATCAGCCCTTATCCCTCCTTCCATGCGAAAAAAGCACCTCTGGACAATGTGTCCAGAAGTGCCGCTATCGTTCCTGTTCTTTTTTTGCGATCTTTCGATAGCCCTCCAGGGATGAGCCGTCAATGATTTCTTTATAGGCCGCCATCTGCTCCCGGATCGAAAGACGGGGGTATGCAAAAACCTTTTGCTCATCGGGAATGTCATTGAGCCCGTGGTAGTGCTCAATGAATTTGCCGCCGTTGTTCAGCACATAGCCGCCAGGGGCAAAGTGGCCGTCCTCGTTGATCCGGATGTCCCGCCCGTATGCCTCATAGTCAAAATAATTCAGCAGGTGCGCCGGCACCTCGATAGCCTCCATGTCCTCTGCATAGATACGGCCCAGGGCTTCATCGTCCCCGACTCCGGGATAAAATTCATAGCAATCCAGGTTTTGCGCCAGATTGATGAGGTCGGCCACGCTGGAAGTATGTTCTCCGCTGTCAATGACCGCCTCGAATTTCTCCAAATCGCTTTGTTCCATATCAGAGAGCAGGCAGGCCAGGTGGTTGAGCTCGTCCAGATTTTCATATTCTGTCAGATAGTTATAGAGCCCCAGCGCATCACCGTCAAAGCTGGTGATGAAAAATTCCTCATACCGTACCCCATCCACACCGATGCGCTTCAAAAGGCCCTGCACCTCCTCGGTAGTAGTAGGAAACTTTAAGGTTTCACCCACCAGCTCACCCTCGTTATATTTCCCCAGGTTTGTGATGTAGGCTTCAAAGAGGGAGGGCATCAGCGCCGCCTCTGGCCCTTGACGGTGAGGATGCCATCCAGGGTAGTGGCGGTGATCCCCAGCCGCTGGGCCACAGCGATGTCATTTTTCACCGCTTCATCGACAGAGCTCCCGCAGACTACCAGCACGCGGGAGCGCCGAAGCAGGTCGCGCCCCATATCAATGCCGCTTTTATGCTCCTCCGGCACCGCATCATTGAGGAACAGCGGCAGATAGAGCATAGGGCAGATGGGGGAATACCCCGCATCGTAGACAATACGGCAGTATTTAGCCGCCTGCTCCATAACCTCGCATTCGCCGCCGCGCCATGCGGCGGTCACATACGCAAGGGGTCGTTTCATAATCAAAACCTCCGTTTCTTTTCATTGTAATAGGTAGGGGTCAACCCTATCCCCCGCCCTTTCCCTATCCAGGGACAGGGGGCGGCTCTGGAGGATATACCCCCGCCGCTTGCCGGAAATAGCACAGCCGGGGCAGGCCGTAAAGGGCAAGCCGCCGCAAGCGGCGGGCGTTCCGCCCCTTGACTGCCCACTCCCGGCTGTGCAGCATAAATCCCGGCGACGGGGGATATATCACCGCAGAGCACATCACAAGCGCGGGACGCGCACCTCTGGACAAAGTGTCCAGAAGCAGGGGTCTGGTTACTTTTCCAAATCCTTCTTTTTGTCAGGCTTTGCCAGCTCCGGGGGCTGTTTCTCTTTCCAGTCGTCCAAAAGGGCCATGATCTGCTCCTTCATTTTGGCAGGAGTGACCTCCTTGCCGAAATACTTTGACAGTTCCGCCATTGAAATAATCACGCCGCGCTCCTCCTTTTTTTCTTCACTTAAAATACCGTCGATCACATCGCCGTTGAGCAGGCCCTCCTTGTCAAGCTCCCGGAGCTTTTTTGCCTGGGCCACAGAGGGGGAAGCCACCTCTCCGTCAATGGACACGGCGATGAGCCGCTGGTTTTCCGGTCTGATATACGAAATTTCCACAGCAGGCATAAAGCCCATGCTTTTCGCGTCCACCTTATCCAGAAGCTCCGGGACAAGATGATTAAGGCGGACATAGCGGAGCACCTTTTTATAGTTCATATCGTGCTCCTTGCCCACGATCTCTACCGAGAGCTTACCCAGGGCCTCCGCTTCCTTGTCATTTTTGGGCCGGGCCCCCTGGCGCTTGATGGCTTCCAGCTCCAAATCCAGGAGCTTTGCCAATTCGCTGGGGAGAGGGTCGCCCCGCTGCTTGTTGCTGTTCTTCATTTCACGGACAGCCTCAAGATCGGTCATCTCACGGACAATGCAGGGGATCTCATCCAGGCCAGCCCGTTCACCGCCATGACAGCGGCGATGGCCCGCAATGATCTCATAGCCCTTGCCGTCCTTTTCCGGGCGGACGGTGGCGGGGGTCATAATGCCGTGTTCCTTGATCGTCCCCACCAGATCGTCCATCGCCTTATCGTCCTGTACCTTAAATGGGTGATCCCGCAGGGTATGGAATGGGTGAAGCGCTGACAGCTTCAAATAGACGATTTTTCCCTGCTCCACCGGGCGGGGCGGAACTTCGGGAGTGGGCGGCAGGTGGATCTCCGGGACCGGGGCCTCCGCCTCTTTGACAGGGGCATCCTTAGTGGATTTAGGCGGCTGTTTACCATCCGCAAAGGGAGTTTCACGCTTGCCCACCAAAAAATCTTTTACATTTTGATTGCGTTCCTTTCGTGTTTTCCCACCGCGCTGGGCGGGGGTAAGCTCTTTTTCTTTACCTCTGGACACTTTGTCCAGAGCTGGGGACGAGAACTCGCCACGGGCCGCCTTGTCAGCCTTGGCCGGGCGGCCCGTGCGGGGCTCCGCCGCTTTCTTCTTTTTTTCCGTAGACACCGCAGCCTGTTCTTTCGCCGGGCGACCCCGGCGCTTTTGATCTGGGACTGCCTCCGGGGGTTTGGCAATCACATCGGAAATGGTGGACTCCTTACCGTCATGATCGGTGGCAACCTGGATACTAGAAAGGTCAATGACCTTTCCGACAGGAGCGGGTGCCTCCGGCGGCGTATTATCTTTTGTGCCTGCGTTCAGTTTGTCATCTGCCATTTGCTAACCTCCTTCGTAATGGCATGAAAAAAGCC
The DNA here is from genome assembly GCF_041925235.1 of Flintibacter sp. P01028. Taxonomy (NCBI): domain Bacteria; kingdom Bacillati; phylum Bacillota; class Clostridia; order Eubacteriales; genus Flintibacter; species Flintibacter sp. P01028. The sequence continues at coordinate 137,598 of NZ_JBHEVC010000001.1, read as the reverse complement.
AGCCTAATGGCTGGCCTGTGGGGAGTACCACTCCTTTCATCCAAAGTTATAATTTAAAGTTCTGCCAGTTTTGTCCCGATTAGGCAGAACATTAATTATCTCATGTCGACTTTTGATATTAACTATGATATAGTTATAAAAACAGGAGAATATTGGATTTATTTAAAAGAGGTGTTCTTAATGAAAGCATTTGAATTTCCAGGATGGGTGTCATCCCTCTCAAATAAAGGATTGCTCTTTTTTGCTCAGGCAATGGAAGAAATGCTCTTTCATTATGGACATGATTCTTTAAAAGTCCCTGCTTTAAATTTTCGCTTTTTATGTATTGAGATACAAAAGACAATTAAAAAAATTAATGCAGATATAGTTGATAAAGGCAATATGCGCCCTTTGCTGGCTGAACTGAAGGATGCATTCAAAAAAGATCCTATTGCCCAGCGCCTGTTTGGGAACAATTTTGAATGCCTTTTCTTTTCAAAGAACGCAGATGGTGAAATACACCAAGATTGTTCGGATATTTTTAAAGATCCGTGCTCCGAGGCATCACTTAAGCGAATAAACCAAGTTATAAATTATTTGCTTAATGAGATGCAGCTAAACGATCAGTATTATGTTATGCTTAAAGATACTATTACTGAAACGGCTAAGATAAATCCTTTTTTACTTGAGCAGCAAGACATTTTATACCATTTAAGTAGACTCCTCTTAACAGATTTAATCAACTACTCATATAGCCAAGAATACATATATTGGGTAGTGAATGAGATTTTTTACAATCGTGATCGAACGGACTTAGAAGTAGATAGTGCCTTAGAATTATTTTGGTCTTATTTTGATTTCGCCGAAAAAGAATATATTGTTACCCTTCCATTAAAATCAGCAGCATTACAAAAGCATCTTATAAATTTTCAGAATGTTACAATTAAAGAGAATGAAAACAGACTATTCCGCAATTCGTGTAAATGGATAATTGAAGTAGAAATTACTGGTATGGATATATACCAAGCTCAGGCTAATGCTATACAGTTAGTAAGTTTCTTTGTCTCATTGCTCCAATATAACAATCATAAAAGCCAGTCATATAGCACAGAACTGACCATCATTTCTTTGAAAGGATCTGATGAATCTCTCACACTCCGCGCCCCCACAACACCATTAAAAAGAGGAACTGTACTGTCAGATGAAAAAAACAATGAAAAAGTGGCATTAATGGTTAAAAACTTTGCATTCTCTCCAGCGAAACTGGTCAATGTAATTGAACTACATTCGTCAGCCATTAATTCGTCTGATATTCATAATCAACTCCTAAATTTATGGACAATAATTGAGGTGCTCATTCCAACAGAACCGAAACACAGTTTTGCTAAAATCAATCAGTTATGTAATGTAATTACATCTGTACTTAACGCACAATATATTTCTTCGCTTATCACGCAACTTCTTTCAGATTTGGAGCATTGTATTCCACAGGTTCTTCATAGTGAACTCAGCAAGGTGATTGAAGGACAAAACGAAGAAGAAAAGATTGCGGCTATTTTGGTGATGGACAAATACCAAGCAGAAAAAGAATCCTTAATTAATACATTAAATTTTTATCCTTTGTTGCAGTATAGAATTGAACAATATTCTGAAGTCCTGTCAAATCGTTTAAGTTTAAAAGAATACCTTGTTGCTCACCGGAAGCGAGTGTTCTGGCACATTATGCGGATATATCGAAATCGCAATATGATTGTTCATGATGGTAGCCATTTCCCGTATATCGATGTAATTGTTCAAAACCTTCATCATTATGTTGATAGCCTAATTGACACAATAAATATATATGCTGGAAAAGGATATACTTCTATCAAAACAATTTATACTGCATTGCAGCAAAAAGAGTACCGTTACTTGCGTTCCCTCGAAAAGAAGGAGCAGAATGGTTCTCCTAAAAAAATAGATGAAGATTTTGTTGCTGTAATTTTTGGGTATATCAATTAGTAGCGGGAAAAATCACAAGTAAAATGGTGCTTTTCTTGAATTAAGGTGGTTTCCTGCGTACCAAAAGCACTCTCCCCACCCCCCCTTTTAGGGGGGCGCCACACGCTTGTACGAGGAGAGCGCTTGAATGGCATTCAAGAGGTCAGCGGTTCGATCCCGCTTATCTCCACCATCTCAAGGAGAGCTGCTTTCAAAAATCCGTTTCCGAAAGGAAATGGATTTTTGTTTTATAGGGAACTTTCCCCGACAAACAGTTCTGTTTCATTGGAACACCCGCTCCAGATGCCTACCAATGCGGCTCGATATTTCATCTGGGATCGTTGCCCGCTATTTCTACAAAAGCGTACAGTCAACACCTGCTTCCAAGAGCGGCCGATGAGGACTACAGATGGTCAGATGGAGGCTTATTTGTTCGGACACCGCCATATTCGTGCTGGCCGAGTTCGCTCTGTGCCTGCCTATATTCTCTGATTTTTACAGGAAAAGGCTTGACTTAAAAATTCTATCGTGTAAAGTAAGTGATGATCCTCTTTTGACTGTAAAAGTCTAGGGGTGGGGCAACTTTACATAGGGCCCCGATCCGATCTATGAAAGACACAGGAGGCATATAAAATGAACAGACCCGTTTTGGTGGTCATGGCCGCCGGTATGGGCAGCCGATACGGCGGCCTGAAGCAGGTGGATCCTGTTGGAAGCCATGGCCAGCTCATCATCGACTACTCCATCTATGATGCCCGGCGGGCAGGCTTTGAGACAGTTATTTTTGTGATCAAGCACGAAATCGAGGACACCTTTAAAACAGCCATCGGCAACCGGCTGTCCAGGGTCATCGATGTGAAATACGCCTATCAGCAGCTGGATGACATACCAAAGGGCTACTCTGTTCCGGAAGGCCGGATAAAGCCCTGGGGCACTGCCCACGCCATTCTGGCGGCACGCAACCTGATTGACGGCCCTTTCGCGGTGGTTAACGCCGATGACTACTACGGCCCAGAGGGCTTTCAGGCCATCTACGACTATCTGGAGCGCAATCCGGACCAGCCCGGCCGCTATGAATACGCCATGGTGGGCTACCGCTTGGGCAACACAGTCACGGAGCACGGCCATGTGGCCCGTGGGGTGTGTGAGGAGGACCAGGACAACTATCTGATCCGCGTTACGGAGCGCACCCATATCGAAAAAGAGGGGACAGACGCCCGCTTTACCGAGGATGGAGGACAGACCTGGACCCATCTGCCTGGAGACGCCATCGTGTCCATGAACCTCTGGGGCTTCAGCCAGAGCTTCCTTCGGGAGGCCGAGGCCCGCTTCCCTGCCTTTCTAGACCGGGCACTGGCGGAGGAGCCCCAAAAGGGGGAGTATTTCTTGCCCAGTGTAGTTACCCAACTGCTGGAGGAGGGTAAAGCCAGGGTGAAGGTACTGCGCTCTGAGGACAGGTGGTATGGCGTGACCTACCAGGCGGATAAGCCGGCTGTGGTAGCTGCGGTCGCCAGGATGACGGCCGAGGGGCTTTACCCCGAGTCGCTGTGGGAAAGGTGAGCCGGGAAGGCCTTGCCAGATAGAGAAAGGAGGGATACTATGTTGATTCGATGGAACGAACTCTCCTACCCGGATCTGGGGGCTTATCGGGATCAGGCGGCAGTAATGATAAACTTCGCGTCTACAGAGCAGCACTCGCTCCATCTGCCCGTGGGGACAGACGCCTTTCTGGGGGCAGCTGTGACCGAACGGGCTGCGGAGTTGTGCCATAGACCAGTCCTGCTCCTGCCCCAAGTATGCTTTGGATACTCCCCGCACCACCGCTTTGCCCCCGGCTATGTGACAATGCCTCAGCATCTGCTGAAGGAGTATGCGGTTTCTATCTGTGAGAACGTGATAGCGAATGGTTTTTCCCAGATGTTCTTAGTGAACTCCCACGGGGGAAATCAGGTCTATCTGTCCGCCGCTGTCAATGAGATAGGTGAGAAGCACGGGACGGAGTTTCAGCTACGGGAACTGCAGTATTGGGATGTGGCGCGCGAGCGAATCAGCGCCATTCGGGAATCGGAGCTGGGGGGCATGGGCCATGCGGGCGAATTTGAGACGTCTATGATGATGTATCTTCGCCCTGACCTGGTCCAGGAGGAGAAAATCGTCCCCTGTGGACCTGTGGCCGAGCGCCCCTGGTTTCAAAAGGACCTCTTGGGCAGCAAGGCATATCAGAGATTCCATCGTTTTGATGAAGACAACCGAGAGGGGCATATTGGCCAGCCTCAGTTGGCTACAGCCCAGAAGGGCAAAGCCTTTTTTGAGTCAGTGACGGAGGAACTGGCCAGATTCCTGGACTATTTTGACTAGGAAGGAGAGGGAGACCCGATCCGAATTTTGGAAAACGGTTTCCGAACCTGAGATTTCAATCAAAAAGAAGAAAAAGCCGCCTATGCAGTGAGCGTAGGCGGCTTTCTAATCCTATCAATCTTCTGTGGAGAAGCAGAAGCGGGTGATATGGTCATAGTGCTCTCCGGCCCGCAAAATGGCGGAGGGAAAGGCGGGCTGGTTGGGGGAGTCGGGGAAAAACTGGGTCTCCAGACAAAAGGCGTGACGGGGGGCGTACACCGCCCCCTCTTTCCCACGGCGGCCCGCTTCCAGGAAATTAGCGGTGTAGAACTGGAGACCCGGCAGGGTGGTATCCACTTGGAGGGCGATGCCGCTGGCCGCCGAACGGGCCCAGGCAGCGGGGCGGAGCAGCCCGAAAGGTCCATCCACCACATAGTTATGGTCATAGCCACTGCCCCACTCCAACTGCTGGAAGGGGTCCTCAATGTGGGCTCCAATGGGGGTAGGGGAGCGTAGGTCCATCGGGGTGCCCTCCACCGGCTGAATAGAGCCAAAGGGGATACTGGTCTGGTCAGCGGGAGTATAGGACCCGGCGTAGAGTCGGATCTCCTGGTTCAATACCGGGCCAGAGCCCTGGCCATCCAGGTTGAAATAGCTGTGGTTGGTCAGATTACAGGGGGTGTCTTGGTCACTGCAGGCCTGATAGTGGATGGATAGGGTAGAGCGGTCCAGTTGGTAGGTGACCCGGACTTCCAGAGAACCGGGATAGCCCTCCTCGCCGTCCGGGCTGGACAGGGACAGAACCGCACGGCTTCCGGTCAGCTCCTCCACAGTCCATACCTTATAGGAGAAACCCTGGAGACCACCATGCAGGTGGTTGGGGCCATTGTTGACTGCCAGGGTATATTCCCGGCCATTCAGGGAAAACCTGCCTCCAGCGATGCGGTTGGCAAAGCGGCCCACGACCGCCCCCAGATAGCCGTCCTGGTCCTGATACTCCTTGAGAGTCTCGTACCCCAGGACCACGTCCACAGGCCTTCCGGTCCGGTCCGGTACCCAGAGGGCACGTAAGGCGGCGCCAAAGGTAATGATCTGACAGGACAGAGTGCCGTTGTCCAGCGTGAGCAACTCCACCGGCTGTCCGTGGTGGGTGGTGCCAAAGGGCTGACGGCTGGCAGTGGTCATAGATAGGCCCCCTTTTGATACTGTGACCTTTATAGGTTAGATGTGACACCAGTGTAGCAGAGTTTTAGGAAAAAGGCAAAGAAAAGGGGCTGTGAGTCTTGATAAAATTTTCCGAATGTGCTATTTTATTTTTAGTAAAATTTTGTGGAGGACTGCTATGGCGACCCTGAAAGAACTTGCCGACCGGACGGGCTATTCTCCGGCTACCATCTCCCGGATCCTGTCGGGGGACCCCTCCTTGTCCGTTACAGCTGAGGCCAGGAGAAAGGTGCTGGAGGAGGCGGGACGGCTAAACTACACCGCGACCCGAAGCCGCCGGGGAAGGAGCCCGAAGGGGTTGCTCCGGGTTGGAGTGGCGGAGATGCTCACCCCGGTCCAGCAGCTGGACGACCCTTATTACCTCTATCTTAGTAATTTCCTCCGCCAGAATTGCCTGGATAGGAAATATACCTGCATTCCGTTGGAGAGCAGGGGAGAGGGATTTTTGGCTCCGGAGGAGAAACTGGACGGTGTTGTGGCCATCGGCCTGTTTACCCCAGCACAGATCGACTCTCTGGCGGCCCTGTCCCCCAATCTGGTTTTTTTGGACTCATCTCCCTTTGAGAGCCGGTTTGATTCGGTAGTGCTGGGCTATGAGCTAGGGATATCCCTGGCCCTGGACCACCTGACTGAGCTGGGCCACACTAGGATCGGCTTTATCGGACCGGTATATAAATTGGATGACCGCCGCCAGCGGGCGCTGGAGGTCCGTCGCCAGCTGTTTGAGAGGCAGGCAGAACAGAGAGGGCTGCTGGATCTGGGCCTGATGCTGGACTGCCCCATGGAGGCCCAGGCCGCCGCCAGGGCGGTGGGGGAGCTTTTATCCTCTGGAGCGGCCCTCCCTACCGCTTTCTTGTGCGCCAACGAGGAGGGCGCTGTGGGCGCCCTCCTGGCTTTGCGGGAGGCAGGTCTGTCTGTTCCAGGCGACCTGTCGGTTGTGTCCTTCAATGATACGCCCCGTTCTGCCCTTGTGGACCCGCCCCTCACCTCTGTGTCCACCCATGTAGAGGAGATGGCACGAGCGGCCCTGCGCCTGCTGGGGGAGAGGGCGTCCATCGGAGGGCGGGAGCCCATCCGCACCCTGCCGCTGAAGCTGGTTGTGCCGCCCACTCTAACTGTGCGGGAGAGCACCGGACCAGTCAGACGACTGTGAAAACCACTAGAAAAAGACCCTTATTTCTGTATACTGTTCCAAAGTTTTTTAATGGAAAAAATTGTGGTTGAATTTTTAGTAAAAATTTAATATACTTGACCTATCAAAAAAGAGAATGAGGTGACCTCTCGATGAACAGCTGTGCCAAGCTGCTCCAAGAACTGACCGCCGGCACCCACGACGAGGTGCTGGCCGCCCTCTACGCCCTGGATGGGACACAGGCAAGTCTGGACAGGGCCCAGGAACGGGCCGCCCAGGTGGTCCGTTCCTTTGCGGAGATTTTTACCCCTGAGGAACATGCTTCGGTGGCTCTGTTCAGCGGCCCCGGCCGCACCGAGATCGGCGGCAACCATACCGACCACCAGCACGGCCATGTGCTGTGCGGCAGTGTGGACTTGGATATGTTGGCCTGTGCCGCCCCCAACGGGAAGGAGGTCATCCGTATTCACTCCCAGGGCTATCCCACCCTGGAGGTGGAGTTGAGCAGCCTGCTGCCCAGGGAGCGGGAACGGAATACCTCCGCGGCCCTGGTCCGAGGGGTGGCTGCCAAGGCTGCGGAGTTGGGTTACCCGATGTCCGGCTTTGACGCCTATGTGACCTCAAATGTGCTGTCCGGATCTGGACTGTCCTCCTCCGCCGCCTATGAGGTGCTGGTGGGCAATATCCTGAACCACTTTTGCTGCGGTGGGGCGCTGGACCCCATTCAGATCGCCAAGATTGGCCAGTACGCGGAGAACGTGTATTTTGGCAAGCCCTGCGGCCTGATGGACCAGATGGGCTCCTCGGTGGGCGGGGCCGTGGCCATCGACTTTGCCAATCCGTCCGCTCCGTTAGTCAAGAAGGTGGAATATGACTTTACCCGGTCCGGCCACGCCCTGTGCATCGTGGACACCGGCTCCAGCCATGGCGACCTGACCGACGACTACGCTGACATTACGCGGGAGATGGGCGCCGTGGCGGCCCACTTCAACAAGCGGTTCCTGCGGGAGGTCCCTGAGGCCGACTTCCGCGCCGCTATCCCCTCCCTGCGGGTCCGCTGTGGGGACCGGGCAGTCCTCCGGGCCATCCATTACTACGAGGATGACCGTAGGGCGGTCCAGGAGGGCGAGGCCCTGGAGCGGGGAGATTTCGCCAGGTTCCTGGAGCTGGTCAACGCCTCCGGCCTCTCCTCGGCAGTCCATCTGCAGAATACCTGGTCTATATCAGATCCGAGTCAGCAGGCCATCCCTCTGGCCCTGGCCGCCGGTCAAGAACTGCTGGAGGGCACTGGAGCCATCAGGGTCCATGGCGGAGGCTTTGCCGGCACCATCCAGGCCTTCGTCCCCAACGACAGGCTGGAGGCCTTCCGGTCTGGTATGGAGGCCCTGCTGGGCCGCGGCAAGTGTCACATCCTCCACATCCGTCCCCAGGGCGGAACTGTGGTGATTGGTTGAATTTAAGAAAGGCAGGTCTTTATATTATGGCGATTTTAGTACTGGGTGGAGCTGGCTATATCGGCTCCCACACTGTGTATGAGCTGATCGACGCTGGCCGGGACGTGGTGGTGGCGGACAACCTGCTCACCGGCTTCCGGGCCGCCGTACACCCCAAGGCCCGGTTCTATGAGCTGGACATCCGGGACCGGAAGGCCGTGGACGCTCTTTTTGAGAAGGAGACCATTGAGGGAGTTATTCACTTCGCCGCCTCCTCCCAGGTTGGGGAGTCCATGGTGGACCCGCTGAAGTATTATGACAACAACCTCTGGGGCACCACCGTCCTGCTCCAGTCCATGGTGGCCCATGGGGTGGATAAGATCGTCTTTTCCTCCACCGCCGCCACCTATGGTGAGCCGGAGCGGGTGCCCATCCTGGAGAGCGACCGGACCGAACCCACCAACTGCTACGGTGAGACCAAGCTGGCCATGGAGCGCATGATGTCCTGGACCAGCCGGGCCCACGGCCTGAGGTATGTGGCCCTGCGGTACTTCAACGCCTGCGGTGCCCATCCCTCCGGAGCCATCGGCGAAGCCCACGACCCTGAGACACACCTCATCCCCCTGATTCTCCAGGTGCCCAACGGGGAGCGGGAGAAGATTTCTGTCTTTGGCGATGACTACCCCACCCGGGACGGGACCTGCGTACGGGACTATATCCATGTCACTGATCTTGCCCAGGCACATATCCTGGCGCTGGATTATCTGCTGGCCGGTGGAGAGAACAACGTGTTCAACCTGGGAAACGGAGTGGGCTTTACCGTCAAGGAGGTCATCGATGTGACCCGTAAAGTGACCGGCCACCCCATCCCAGCCGAGATTTGCCCCCGGCGGGCGGGCGACCCGGCCCAGCTTGTGGCGTCTTCGGAGAAGGCCAAGACTGTCCTGGGCTGGAAGCCCCAGTACGCGGAGCTGGACACCATCGTGTCCTCCGCCTGGACTTGGCATAAAAATCATCCCAACGGCTATCAGGGCTGAGGAGCACCACAGAAAATAGAGTATGAGGTGAGGAACATGATCGACGCCGCTGTTTCCAAACTGGCTGTCTATGCCCTGCGCACTGGGCTGATCGAAGAGAGCGAGTACCTCTGGGCGGTAAACACGATTTTGGATACGCTCAAGCTGGACAGCTACACCGACCCTGGACAGGAGTGGGGAGAAATCGAGCTGGCTCCCGTGCTGGAGGAGCTGCTGGACGACGCATACGCCAGGGGCGTACTGACAGAGAACTCTGTTGTCTACCGGGATCTGTTTGACACTGAGCTTATGGGGCGGCTCACCCCCCGGCCTGCTCAGGTCATCAGCAAGTTCCAGGCGCTGTACCGTGAGGCTCCCCAAAAGGCCACTGACTGGTATTACGAGCTGAGTCAGGACACCAACTATATCCGGCGGGACCGCATCGCGAAGGATATGCAGTGGAAGACGGACACAGAATACGGCCAGCTGGACATCACCATTAACCTGTCCAAGCCGGAGAAGGACCCCAAGGCCATCGCGGCTGCCCGGGATCTGCCCGCTTCCAACTATCCCCGCTGTCAGCTATGCGCCGAAAACGAGGGCTATGCTGGCCGGGTGAACCATCCGGCCCGGCAGAACCACCGCATCATTCCCATCACCATTAATGATTCTCCTTGGTTTTTGCAGTACTCCCCCTATGTGTACTACAATGAGCACTGCATCTGCTTGAACAGCGTCCACACACCCATGAAGATCGATAGGGCCTGCTTTGGAAAGCTGCTGGACTTCGTCCGGCAGTTCCCCCACTACTTCGTGGGCTCCAACGCCGACCTGCCCATTGTGGGCGGCTCTATCCTGGCGCATGACCACTTCCAGGGTGGGCGCTATACCTTTGCTATGGAGAAGGCACCCGTGGAAACGCCCTTCGCCTTCCCGGGTTTTGAGGATGTGAAGGCCGGCATCGTCAAATGGCCCATGTCCGTGGTTCGTCTTGCCTGTCAGGACAGCGGACGTCTGGTGGAGCTGGCGGACAGGATACTCACAGCTTGGCGGGGATATACCGACGAGGCGGCCGCTATTTTGGCCGAGACGGAGGGTGTTCCCCACAATACGATTACGCCTATCGCCAGGATGCGGGACGGGAAATATGAGCTGGATCTGGTGCTGCGGAACAATTTGACTACAGAGGAACATCCCCTGGGGCTGTATCACCCACACGCCGAGCTTCACCACATCAAGAAGGAGAATATCGGCCTGATCGAGGTAATGGGGCTGGCAGTCCTTCCCGCCCGGCTGAAGGAGGAGCTTGCGGCCGTAGCCGACAGCCTGGTCTCCGGCTCGGATCTGCGGGCCAGCGCGCTGACAGAAAAGCACGCGGATTGGGCGGAGAGATTCCAGACAAAATATACTATCACACGGGAAAATGCTCTGGACATTGTCCAGAGGGAGACCGGACTGGTCTTTGCCCAGGTACTGGAGCATGCCGGAGTGTATAAGCGGTCCAACGAGGGCAGAGAGGCTTTCTTAAGATTCCTGAAGACCATCTGAACAAATGAATCGATATGGGCCCACAGCAGAGATAGCTGTGGGCCCTGTTTTTATTTTTAGATATCCTGGCGCCCAAGCTGCTATATCTCTAATTTGCACTTCACTCCTGTTCACAATTTTGAAACTTAAAGCCTCCTAAATGGAAATTATTGGTGTTTAAAAGAAAATCTAACTTAAAATGCATTGACAAATTTATAAAAAATGGCTATTATAGACATATACATAAAATATGTTCCGATATTGTGAATTTTAAAAGGATAGGAGGAGCTGTTATGCTGGTAAGAGGAAAATATGTCCTTACGGATGGAGCAAACGGCAAATCTGTATTTCAAGAGGATGCCGCTGTCCTAATTTGCCAGGATACGATTCGGGAGATCGGCCCTTATGAAGACCTGCACCGGAGGTATCCTCAGGAGGATGTAGCTGGGGACGGCACCCAGATCCTCATGCCGGGTCTGATTGACGCCCATACCCATGGCGCCGGCCTGTCCTATGTACAGAGGGGCGTCACGCTGGACTACCTGGAGAACGCCCTTTTGAAATTTGCCACAGCCTTTCAGCTCCAGCCTGAAACCACGGCTATGCTCAACGCGGTGCGTCATATCCAAAATGGCTGCACAACCCTGCACCATAACGAGAGTGGGGCGGCGCTGGACCCTCATCTGAAGGAGACGTGTGCCAGAAAGATAGAAGGGTATCAGACGACTGGTATCCGACTGGGTTTTTCCCCCGGTGTGCGAAATAAGAACGTGCTAGCCTACGACGACCGGGAATTTCTAAAGACACTGCCGCCCGACCTGCGGCAAGAGGCCGAGCCCATGGTATATATCGATCAGGAGCGGGCGGTCGATGAGTATATGGAGGCCTTTGAGGATCTATATTCGAAGTATAATAGCGCAAAGACCCGGATCTTTTTTGGGCCAAATTGGGTCCAGGGGTCTACGGATGAGTTCTTAAGGCGTGTAAAGGAGCGGGCAGACCAGCTGCATAAGATACCCATCCACCTCCACTGTTTGCAGACCCCGGTCCAAAAGGCCTTTGGCCTGCGCAAATATGGAAAATCACTGGTAGGGCATCTAGATGATCTGGGACTGGTGGACTCCAACCTGGTGCTGGGCCACGCTGTCTACCTGAGTGAAGAGGATATTGCTCTGTTGGCGGAAAAAGACGCCTTTGTCACCCACCACGCCAGCTGTAATTTGATCATGCGGGATGGAATCGCGCCGGTCTATTATATGCTGAAGGCCGGGATGAATGTGGCCATGGGGATGGATGAGAAGGGGATCAACGATGACGAAGACCCCTTCATGGAGATGAGGATGATCTATTTCCTCCACCGACACGCTGGTATTTCCCTCACAGAGTGTCCGGCATTGAGCCCTTATGAGGTCCTGCGGCTGGCCACGGTGAACGGGGCTAGGCCCACTGGCTTTGCCGGAGAGATCGGGGCCCTGCGTCCAGGTATGAAGGCCGATATGATTCTTGTGAATACTCAGGAGATTCTGAATGCGCCCTGTATGCTGCCTGGCTTCGATATGGGAGAGGTAGTGCTGCGCCGCGGACTGGGGCGCTATACGGATACGGTGATCGTAGGCGGAGAGAAGATTATGGAGCACCGCAAGCTGCTGAAGATTGATCTGGAGGCCCTCTATCAGGAGGTGCGGGAGCAGGTGAGCCATGGACGCACTCAGGCCCAGTTGGACCGGGAGGCCTTTTTGGAGCGTATTAGGCCCTATTACCAGGCTTGGTACAACAGCTGGCTGGAGAATGTGGAGCTAGATCCATTTTATCGCTTCAACAGCCGGAATTGACTGCTACGAGGAAACGATCCTGTGTTTAGGAGGAACCGGTAAAACAACCGCAAAACAAGTCAGGGGCCCCTGACTTGTGCTCTATTAAAAATAGAGCACAATATCCTGCGATATCTGTCATGAGGCAGTAGGACAAGACATATTTATCATCAAGATACATTTGGAACAATGACGGAACGTCTATGGGTCCCAGAGTGGATTATGCCGTCAACTTAAAGAAATATGTTTCAATATTGTGTAAATTGGATTGGAAAGGTGAAAGCGATGAGAGTGTTGATCATCAATCCAAATAGCGACCAGGAAACGGCAGATGTGTTATCCAAAACGGCACAGTCGTTTTTGGAGGACCGGGGAGAGTTCGACGTGGTGTCCATGAGAACAGCCCCCAAATTGGTGGTCACCTATGAGGACCAGGCGGCCTCTGCCATGGAACTGATCGCCACGGTACGGGCGGGGAGAGAGCGATATGATGCCTTTATCCTGGCCTGCCATGCCGACCCAAATCTGGACCTGGTACGGGAAGTAGCCGGTGGCAAGCCCGTCTTTGGCATTGCCGAAGCATCGATGAGGATGGCGGCTATGCTGCATGGCGGATATGCGGTGATTACTCCGTCTGAGAAGATCATTCCCAAAAAATTCGCCCTCGCCCGAAAATACCACTGTGAAGAAGAACTGAGGACTGTGGTGGTCAGCGGAGGGAACGAGAAGGAGCACCTGCTGGATGCAGGGAGAAAAGCTCTGCAGGTCCCAGGAGTTAACGCCATCGTGCTGGGCTGTGCCAATTATAGCGGCCTGGACAGCGCCCTGGAGCAAGAGCTGAGTGTACCAGTTTTTGACGGTCTGATATGGGCCCTGATCCTCGCGGAGGGAGCGGTTCATAACAAGGAGTATCAGAGAAAGACTCTGGGATAGGCCGAGTGGGGCAGCTCGTTTGGAGAGGAGGGCATAGAGTTCAAAGGAATGAGCGCCCCGGTTTGCTTGAGAAAGGAGGACATAAGATAACGCAAAAGCCCATTTCCCGGTATTTTAGCCTGTAATCAGTATCAAACAGAAAGGATGAAGAAACATGGGAGTTTCTGGAAGCTGCATATTCCTCTGGGCTGTTTATCTCTTTTTTGGGATTTTCCCCTTGGTCTATGTTTCCATAAAGGATAAGAAAGGGGGTAAGAAGGGATGAATAACAACACGATTTACTTAGCGGTCACAGTTGCGTTCATGATTGGCTTGGCCATCATTGGTATCATGATCTCCAGGGGCGTAAAAAGCTCCGAGGACTGGATGGTAGCTGGTAAGTCCCTTGGTAAGATCCCCATGGCCGGCACTTATTTCGCCACCATTGTTTCGGCCACCTCCATTATGTCCTATATGGGCTATTATTACTTGAATGGCTGGCCCGGCTGGTGGAATGCCGCCGGAACCCTGATGACCTCCTTCCTGGCCTGTATTTACTTTGCCAGAAAGGTCCGTCAGAGTGAATGCAATACTCTGCCTGAGTTTATTGAGAAGCGGTACAGCCGGGCCTTTTCTATTCCGGCCTCCCTGCTGGTCGTGCTGTGTTGTACTGCCCTGTTGGCCAATCAGGTCACTGGCGCTGTCATCCTGCTCCAGTCCTTTGTTGATTGGAGCACCATTACCTGCTGCGTTATTCTGCTGCTGGTCTTTATCGTCTTTACCTGTATCGGCGGTATGAAGGCTGTGGCTTGGACGGATACGGTCTGCGCGCTGGTCATCATCGTGGGCGTGTGGATCATCGCGGGAGAATTCCTGTTCCGTGTGGGCGGCTTTACCGCCATGAACGAGGGCATTGCTGCCGTTGACCCGGAGTTTGTCCAGGGCTTCAGTGTCTCTATCCCGCCCATGACCGCCCTGTCTTGGGTCATTACCTGGGGTATCTGCAACTTTGGCGCTCCCCAGTTCGTGGCCCGCTTCATGTCGGCTGAGTCTCCTGAGGTTGCCTCTAAGTCCCAGGGCATCACCGGCATCGGCCTGCTGCTGTTCTATGTGCCTCTGGCTATCATCGGTCTGTGCGGCATCCTGATCCATCCCGGCATTGAGAAGCAGGACGCGGTGTTCACCACCCTGATTATGTCCGAGGTCACTCCTCTGATGGGCGCTGTGATGTTGGCTGCTGTGGTCGCCGCCATCATTTCTACCGCTGACTCTCTGTTGCTGCTAGTAGCTACCACCTTTACCCACGACTTCTACTGCAAGGTTAAGAGCAACGTGACGGATAAGGAGGAGCTGCTGGTGTCCCGTGTGTCCACCATCGTGTTCGGTGTGGGCAGCGTGGTATTGACCTTCTTCATCAATGATACCATCCAGACCTTCCAGGCGAAGGCCGTTACCCTGATGGGTTCCGCCCTGGCAGTCACCACTATGGTGGGCGTCGCCTATAAGAAGGCGAACAAGATCAGCGCCATGATCGCCGCGGTTTGTGGCTTTGTCACCGCGGTTATCTGGTACGCGCTGAACCAGCCCTTTGGCATCATGCCCGCTCTGCCGGCTTGCGCCGTCTGCTTCGTGGTCATCATGGTCGCCTCCTGGATTACGCCTGCCAGCGCAAATGATACAGCCGACAAGGAAGTGATGGAGAACCTGTTTGGCAAACAGTAATTTTTGAAATCAGACACCGGGATATCTCCAGAGATATCCCGGTGCTGAGAGAAACCATCTTAGGGGAACTGGACCTGGGATGGAGGATATATGTTAGACGAGGTGACAGTGATCATGAGTCGGTTAAACGATATGCTCCAGGAGATCGGGGGGATCGGCCGGAATGAGGACGGTTCTATCACGAGGCTTGGCGCGTCAGAGGGGTATTTCCAGGCCCTGGAGCAGGTCAAAATGAGGATGGAGGCCCTGGGGATGAAAGCGGAGCAGGATCCGGTTGGAAATCTGCATGGCATCCTCCCTGGCACTGACCCGGAGGCCAAGTCCATTGTACTCGGATCTCATCTGGATACGGTGATCAAGGGCGGCGTCTTTGACGGTATGCTGGGCGTTACTGGCGCGCTGGAGGTGGTTTACCGCTTGAAGGAGCAGGGCCGGGCATTGAAGCATCCGCTGGAGATCTGGGGCTTTAACCTGGAGGAATCCAGCCCTCTGGGGGGCACTTTTGGAAGCCGCTGTGTGGCTGGTATGGTGGATGCGGAGGCTCCCGGCTATGCTGAACGGCTGGCCAAGTATGGAATGAAACCGGAAAATGTCCGAGCTGCCAAAAAGGACTTGGATAAATATGGGTGTTATTTGGAGTACCACATTGAGCAGGGCGACAAGCTGGACAGCGCCGGGCTGGATATTGGCGTCGTGAGCGGGATCGTCAGCGTTGTCCGCTATGAGGTGACCGCCCACGGGATCAGTAACCATGCCGGCACGACGATGATGCCCAGCCGCAAGGATGCGCTGGTAGGGATGTCCAAGCTCATTGTGGGGGCCGATGCCCGCGCCAGAGAGCTGGATGATACCCTGGTGTTCACCGTAGGAAAGCTCTCTGTTGCCCCAGGGCAGGAGAATGTTATTCCAAACGAGGTAGTCGCAACCTTTGAGATGCGGCACATGGACAAGGCGGTCACAGATCAGTTCTATGCAGATATCCAGGCGATGGCCAAGGAGATATCCAACTGTGAGTTTACTTTTGTGAACACTGTGGCAAAGTACTCCACTCCCTGTGACCCGGCCCTGATTGATACGATCGACCATGTTTGTACCCGCTTGAATATCAGCCATATCATCATGCCCAGCGGCGCCGGCCATGACGCAAATCCCATGGCGCACGAAGGGGTCCCCATTGGGATGGTGTTCGTGCCCAGTGTAAAGGGGATTAGCCACCATGGAGACGAATGGACGGATCCGAAGCACATCGATCTGGGCGCGGATGTCCTGTATGAAACCGTGTTAGCTCTGGATAAAACAGATCTTTGAGAAATTGGAAAGGAAGGATAACTATGCTGGATCTTTTGGTCAAAAATGGCCTCACCTATGTAGATGGAGTATTCAAAAAGTGCGACGTAGGCGTCAAGGATGGTAAGATTGCCTGTGTGGCTGAGTGCGGCATCCTGGGTGAGGCGAAGCGCGTCATTGAAGCGGAGGGGAAGTATGTGATCCCCGGTGGCATTGACACCCATGTTCACATCCGCAGCCCAGGACATGATGACCGGGAGGACTTTTACACCGGCACCATGAGCGCGGCACAGGGCGGCTGCACCACCATCTTGGAGCACCCCATTTCCACGCCTCCTCAGTACAACAAGGAGATCCTGGATAACCGCAAGAATATCGCCCGAGACAAATGTGTGGTGGACTACGCCTTTTACGGCGCGGCCGGCGGAGAGTTCCCCGAGGAGATCACCGAGATCGCCAAGGAGGGCATCGTGGCCTATAAATCCTTCCTCCACCAGGCGCCTGAGGGCCGTGAGAAAGAATTCGTGGGCCTGACGATGGCCAACGACGCTGAGATTCTGGTGGGTATGCGTGAAATCGCAAAGACCGGGCTCATGATGGCCTCCCATGCGGAGAATAATGACCTGATTACCTATAACATCGCCAAGATGCGGGCCGAAGGGCACACCAAGCCTCTTGACCACTGTAAGTCCCGTCCTCCCATCACGGAGTATTCCACCGTAGCAAAGCTCATCATGTTTGCCAAGGAGACAGGATGCACGCTGGAGCTGGCCCATATGTCCACAGTGGAGTCCATGGAGCTGGCCAGAAAGGCTCGCTTTGAGGGACAGAAGGTCTTTGTGGAGACCTGCCCCCACTACCTGCTGTTGGATGAGACCGCGTTGGAGAAGTATGGTCCCTTTGCCCGCTGCAACCCCCCGCTGCGTCCCAAGGAGACCGTGGAGAAGCTGTGGGACTATGTAAACGATGGCACCATCGACTTTATTGGCAGCGACCACGGCCCCTTCCTGCTCTCGGAGAAAGAGCAGGGGAACGAGGACATCTTTAAGGCATTCTGCGGTGCCCCCGGCGTGGACCTGCGTCTGCCGCTGATGCTGGATGCCGCCGCCCGTGGAAAGACCACCATCGAGCGTGTGGTGGAGCTGCTGTGCGTCAATCCCGCTCGGTGCTTTAATATCTATCCCCAGAAGGGGACCATCAGTGCCGGCGCGGATGCTGACTTGGTGGTATTTGACATGAACGACACTACCGTGGTGGACCGGAACAAGAGTTACAGCAAAGCCCGTGAGACCGCCCGCATCTTTGACGGCTGGGAGTTGGGCTGCAAGCTGAACTATACGGTGGTACGGGGCCGCGTTCTGATGGAGGACGGCGTCGTGGATCCAGATTGCGCCGGATACGGTCAGCTGGTTACTCCCCAGAAATAACTTATTCTCTCTTTCCTGCTCAAAGAGCCCCCGGCTACTGCTCGGGGGCTCTCTGCATCCGGCCGGTTCATGTTGAAATCCGGAGAGAAACAGGATATAATCCAAAGCGGTATCCTATCAATGGATATTCACATGAAATGAAAAAGAGGGGCGGAAATGAAGGAAAGTCTGAAGGAAAGTCTGAAGGAAAGTGAGTATATCAATTCCATTGTCCGGGCGACAGAAATTTTGAATCTATATCGGGTCAAAGATGTCAAATATCTTGGTGTGACCGACATCAGCCAGGAGTTAGGACTGCATAAGACCTCGGTGTTTCGTATCGTCAAAACGCTGGAACATACAGGGTGGCTAGTCCAAGACGCGCCAAATGGGAAATATCGGATTGGAGCGAAGCTGATCGTCCTCTCGGCTGTTTCCCGTCAGCAGTTTTCTATTGACGACATGATCTATCGGGAGATGCAGCTGCTGGGGCAGCGGTTTAACGAGGATATTGTCCTGACCGGCCTGGTAGACGGCTATCAGGCGGTCTGTATCACAAAAATAAAATCCAACAATGCGCTCCAGATATCTTCCAACGTAGGGTATGCCATCGGAATGACCAAAGGTTCCACCGGGAAAGTCCTGCTGGCCTATCTCCCTAAGGAGATGCAGGAAAAGGCAATTCAGTTGGACAGCCCTGACATCACAGAGGAAGGCCGGGAGGCACTCTTTAAGACATTGGAGAAGATCAGGGAAACCGGATACTGTGTATCTACTTCCGAGCGGGACGAGGGAGTTTCCTCTATTTCCATGCCGCTGTTTGGGCGGGACGGACGCATCATTTACTCTTTGGGCATCGTAGGGGAGGAGCATCGCATGACCAATAAGGGCCGTGAACAGATGCGCCGCGCCCTGCAAGCGTCGATAGAGAGGATCCAAGAGGTGCTGTCTATCGTATAAAGGACCTAACGGCTTTACTTAGCCTCAGGACGGCCCATACCCATTTTCCCGGCTCAGGGCCAGAACACAAAAGGAGGATCGCCATGGAAGACCATAAAACAAAGATTGTGGTATTGGAGAGCGGCTGCCCCCACTATCAGGCGGGGGATGAGATCTATTTCAGCGGCGCATTTATTGAAAAGGAAAAGAGCGCGGAACTGTGCGCTGTGGCTTTAAACGCCGTTTATCCGTTTGTATATGCCGCCCGCCGGGGCGGAAGTGTAAAGCCGACGCCAGTTCAGTGTCCCGACTGCGGCGAAAGCGTCGTATTCCAAGTGATGCGCCTGGATTGAGATCCGCTGTGCAGAAATGACTGAAAAGAGGAAAACAATGGGAAACAGAGCAGCTGATAGAACATACGAAATACAGTGCCCCTCCTGCGGAATGTGTTATAGAGAATGTGTACTACAAGCGGATGCCATCACGCAAACAGAATATGGGGTAAAGATTGATTTGGACAGATGCAGCCGCTGCGGTCATTGTGCGGCGGTATGCCCCACCGGCTGTATGGAACATCCATATGCGCCCCTGCAGACGGAACAGCCTCTGGTCCTGCCCCCGGAAGAGGCTCTGGCCTTCCTTCGGACACCCAGGTCAGTGCGCCGATATCGGTCTGATCTGGTCCCTAAAGATGTCATAGAGAGACTTCTCAATGCCGGACGCTATCCTCAGACCGCAAAGAATGCGCAGGGGATCAGCTATTTGGTGGTGAGCGGACGGGAAAAAGTGGTACAGATCAATCAACTATACTGTGAGATCGCAAGAACTTTGCCGGAGGACTTTCCACTGCGAAGCCGTGTCATGCGCCCTGTACTGGTCCAGGAGGAGAAAAAGACAGACGCGCTTTTTTACGGCGCACCTCAGCTGATATTTACTCTGGCAGATATGGACCACGAGCGATGGAAGGAGAACAGCCAGTTTTCTCTTACATTTCTGTCGCTCATGGCACCCTCGCTTGGGTTGGGCACCTGCTGGTGTGGGCAGATGGGCCTGCTGACCGCTCAAATGGAGTATATGAAGCGGTTTGGAGCGCTGATAGGACTGCCGGAAGGAAAACGAATCTGTGGATGCATGATCTTCGGATACCCTGATGTGAAGTTCAGACGGCTTGTGGCCAGGGATCCTCTGGAAGTTTTTTGGCGATAGTAGAGACTGAAGCGCTACAGCTCCGCGACATATCCTGATTAATAATTGGAGATGGATGGAACAAAACCCTGATGCGTAAAAGAAGTGTGCCGCCTGTTTTCACAGGCGGCACACTCTTTGCTTTCGTCAGCCCTATATGCTTATACCTTCTTGGTATATAGTTATATATATTCAGAGGTTGACATGTAAAAGCCGATGTTCTATAAGAAAAATATTGTTGCGAATGCTTCTGCTATCCTGTATCTGGTTATCGCAGAGAATCAATCTTCATGAGCGGTGTCAGCTAAAACGTCTGGATCAGAAGGGGCGGCCTTCTTATTGATAATTTTCATCAATACAGGGCTGAACAATGCTACAAGAATCAACACGACCAAAACCATGGAAATTGGTCTTGTCAAAAAGTATTGGAATAGCCCTGTACGCTTCGTGATGACCAATGTCTGTCTCCAATTGCTTTCAGCTATTGGCCCTAGGATCATAGCCAGAACTACAGGTGCCGTAGCAAATCCGTACTTGCGCATGAAATAGCCGATAAAACCAAAAATCAACATAATCCACACATCAAAAATGCTCTGTTGGACAGCGTAGGAGCCCACAGTGGACAATGCGATAATCAGCGGCGCCAATATCGTCATCTTTACAGTAGAAATTTTAACTACCTGTTTACATACTAGCAATCCGGCAACGCCCATTAAAATATTTGCGATTGCAAATGCTAAGATAATACAATAGACGATAGGACCGGTAGTGGCATCAGTAAAAAGCTTATAGCCGGGATTCAATCCCTTAATCATCAATCCGCCCAGCATGATAGCTGCCACGCCAGAACCGGGGATTCCCAAGGTCAAGAGAGGAATCAGGGCACCTCCGGTGACTGCGTTATTGGCGGTTTCAGATGCTGCAATACCGACAAGCGAGCCATGTCCAAACTGTTCAGGATTCTTCGAGGAGTTCTTTGCGGTGTTGTAAGAAATCCAAGAGCCGATATCGCCGCCAGCACCAGGCAAAATTCCAACAAGAATGCCAATAATAGAGCTTTGTGCAATCGTGGGAAGTAACGGCTTGAATTCGCGCCAAGGTAATAGCGGGCTGCCAGACAAATTCTTGGCATTCTCATCCAGAACGGTAGATTTTCCTTTTACTACATCTTCTATCGAAAACATGACTTGGCTGATGGAAAACAGGCCTATCATAGCGGGGACTAAGTTAATGCCTGCTTGAAGCTCTAAAAAACCGAAGCAATATCTGGGGGCCGATGTTTGGATATCCAGGCCCACGCAGCCAATAATCAATCCGAGGCAACCGGAGAGCAACCCTTTCATCATGTTATCGCCGGCCAAAGACCCAATAATGGTAAGACCGAATACCCCAATCAGAAAGTACTCCAGGCTGCTGAATTTCAAGGCGACTTGGGAAAGAGCCGGCGCAATGAACAGCAATGCAATTGCGGAAATTGTTCCTCCAATCATCGAACAGATGGTGGAGGTGCCAATTGCCTTGAGTCCTTTGCCCTGGCGGGTAAGCGCGAATCCATCTGCTGCGGTGGCTGCTGATGCAGGAGTGCCAGGGGTGTGGAGCAGACATGCGGTAATAGAACCGCCATAAATTGCGGAGGTATAAACCGCAACCAACAAAGTGATGCCTGCCTCGCCACTCATACCGAAGGTTACGGGAATCAACAACGCCACTGCCATAGAGGCAGACAATCCAGGCATAGCGCCAATAAACATACCGCCTAATGTGCCGGCGATAATTGCAACGATTACGTCGGGCTGTGTGAGCATAGCGGCACCTTGCGCCATTAAGTTAAACATATGCTTGCCCCCTTACTTCAACAGAGGTACTTTCAGTACCACTACAAACAAAACGTAAATAAAAACTAAATAAACGGCGTCTATTGTTAAAATCAACCAAAGCGGCTTGACTTTCTCAATTAGCATAAATACGAGGATCAAAATCGCCGTTGCGATAAAATAGTTCGTAAAGCTAAATAGGACGCAATATAATACGACACCCAAAAACATCAGAATTGGGACTTTAATTTCAGAGATAGATGTATATCCCTCGTTGGAAGGATTCTTTTTTAATTGCCTTACCGTGCGGACTAAAAGAGCTGTATTACATATCAGAGCCACTGACAAAATCAGCCGCGGCATAGTTTCGGCGCCGCTCTTCATAGTAAAGGTCTGCATGAAACAAAACAACATGAATGCGTAAATCAAAATACAGGCAAAAATGTCCTGCTTTGCCTTTCTGTTCACCAAGGATCTCCTCCCCTTTGCGGATATAAGACACAAAGCCAGCGTCCCCCAGGCGGATGCGCCTGGGGGGACGCCGCCTATTATTATGTGATATCTGTCATGTTATGAAGCGCGGATTAGGCACCCCAGATCTCTCGGGCAGTGTTCTGCATTTCGGTCAGGTAGTTTAGATACTCCTCGCCTTCCTTGAAATCAGTGGTGGTGTAAATATCAGACAGCTGCTTAATCATATCAGGATCCTGAACCGCCTGCTTAACTGCGTCAGCTAGAACGACTTTAATATCCTCGGGCACATCCTTCAACATAGCATATCCGCGGCTGGAGCAGCCAGTAATGTCGGTTCCAGTCAGCTCCTTGTAAGTAGGAACGTCGGGCAAATTGGGGTCGCGCTCGTCAGCAAATACGCACAGAACTTTATACTGACCATCCAGATGACCGGCGGCCATTTCGGAAACATTACCCATTACAAAGTCGGTGGTACCGTTCAGCAAGAAGGTAATATTGTCACCAGAGCCTTCAGAAGCAATAATGTCTACTTCAACACCAAGGTCATTCGCCACCAGCATATCAGTAGTAGAATCGTCAGAGGTAATACCCATACCGGATGCGGAGGTAATCATTACACCTTCCTGTTTCCAGTAGTTTGCAAAGCTCTCCCAGTCAGAGTAACGATCATCATCTACTCGGATGGCCATACAGCTTGAGTCGGTAACCTGGTTGCAAATTAACTCGAAGTCATTATGATCATACTTCATCGTGTTATTCACATCGTATTTACCGGCAGTTACATTGGGGCTGTTGATGAGGAAAAAGCTATATCCATCGGGGTCGGTACTCTCCAGCATTTGATTCCATAGCACCCAACCAGAGGCACCCGTAACATTTTCGACGGTACAGGTAGTACCGAGAATCTCACCGACCTTAACCGCCATCAGACGGCACAGGGTGTCGGAGCTGCCGCCGGCAGAATAGCCACAGTACAGTGTAATATTTTTATTTCCTGGGTAGGTTCCGGTTTGAGAAGGGGCCTGTGCTGATGTAGACGTACCACCGTCAGCGGATGTAGAGGGCGTCTTGGTGTTGTTGTTTCCGCAAGCGCTTAAGGTCATTACCAGAGCCAAGGACAACGCGGTAATGGATGCAAGTTTCTTTTTCATAATCTATTCTCCTTTTCATCCTAATTTTTATTTGTACGGGGGTGGGTTCCCGAACAAATCGACAATACCTTACACTGGAGACTAAATACAAGGAAACTATCACTACAATTTGAAGTATAGCCTCTACATTTACTTCATTCAATCGGAAAATATTTATAGAAAAGAAGGGTCGTTTTTATCTATTTTTCCGATTCTTAAAGGGGGAATGAAAAATTTCTTCATTTATAAGGTAATTTAATGTAGTGAATGAAGTGACTGTTACCCCTGTGAAACAAAAGATTTTCATAAAGACACATTCGTGATAGATTACAGAGAAGGTTTCGAGTTGTTCATGAGTTGGAACAATTTAAACGATATCCGCGCTAACTGTTCTAATTCTCGGTTGGATTTGTTTCTAGATGCATTGAATAGAAAAAAACTTAAAAATCACACCCGATTTCTTTTAACTTTTCATCTACCCAAGGGCGAATATATTCGCCTTTATGGATAATATTTTCCATAATTTTTGCTTCCTTTTCCATCGTCTTGCAGGTAGCGGCGGCCAGTGCTTCGGCGTCTACAGGATCGATAATAACAATACCATCTCCATCTCCGACAATAATATCTCCTGGTTTTACTGTTTTCCCTCCAATAACAATAGGAACATTGATTTCTCCAGGTCCATTCTTGTAAGGCCCATTGGGGGTTACACCTTTTGCATAGACAGCAAAATCTGTCAGTGTGCTAATCCCATCAAGATCGCGGATCGCCCCATCACAGACAATACCGGCGATCCCCCGAACTCGGCAATAGCTGACCATTAGTTCACCGAAAATGGCACGGTCTACACTACCGCCAGCGTCGATCATGATGACATCCCCAGGCAAAGCCATATCCATAGCTTTGTGGAACATGAGGTTGTCTCCCTGCGGCATACGGATTGTAAAGGCTGTGCCCAGTAAAGGGCTCCGGTTCATGGGACGAATTGCCGCGTCTACCGCTGCAATTCGTCCCATATTATCATCGATGTTGGCCACTGGCATCTCTCGGAACAGTTCTACCAGTTTTTTATCAGGCCGGTTGATTTCATATACAATTTTGTTTCCTATACTCATTTTGCTCTCCTTTACCCTATTTGTACCAATTAGCCTTCGGTTCGTTTCAAATAAACTTAAGTCCTAAATCTTTGTCTAAAACTGCGCGATTGGCTACATAGCGACGAGGCAGCTTTCCCACCGTGAGGGCGTCAGGCAACAGTTGGCATACCATGGTAATTTGCGTCTTTTTTGCTCCCACACCATATGATCCGCTATGGGGACTCAAAATTACATTGTCCATTTTAAGCAACGGATCATTTGCTTCTATCGGCTCTTTTTCCACGGTATCCAAGCCGGCATAAAGGATTTCACCGTTTTGTAAGGCCCATGCAAGTGCTTTCTGATCAATCACTGGGCCGCGAGACGTATTGATAATCATAGCTGTATTTTTCATTTTGCGGAATGCGTCTTCGCTAAAAATATGGGTTGTTTCAGGAGTAAGATTAACATGTATCGATATGATATCACTGTCCGTGAGCAGCTCATCAAAAGATACAAACTTCACATGTGGATACTGGCGCTTAACTTCGTCTGTAATATAGGGGTCACATGTAATAATTTTTGTACCAAATCCATTGTAGAAGATATCATGCAAGTGGCGGGCGGCCCCACCAAACCCGAAAAGCCCTAAGGTCATCTCTCGAACATCCCCAGGGAGTAAGTATTGACACTTAGGCCAACCACCCTTGCGAATTTCGCGGTCATAGTAATTGGTATTACGGATTAATCCCATAATCATAGCCGTGGCTAAATCTGCAAGCTCTTTAGCACAAAAACCAGGCAGATTTAAAACGACGATACCCAGTTCTGCAGCTGCGTTCAAATCAATGGAATTGACGCCTACACCAAAACGTTGTACATATTTTAGTTGTGGTAACGCTTCCATAACTTTGCGTGTAATAGGGGGATTTCCGGTCGCTAAAATTGCAATTGCTCCTTGACAGCCACTGATAATTTCTTCTTCTGTAATAAAGTGTTGTGTATCCAGTTTTAAACCTGCCTGGGCATAAGCTGCTCGTACTTTCTCCAATTCTTCGGACGATACACTGCCATAGTCTTTATCTACGACTACTGCTCTTTCCATATATCTCCCTTCCTTTTGACCCAAATGATTTTGACTTTATGCTTCGGTTTATGTATATTGCACAATTTGATTTGGCTTAATGATAGCATATCATTGACGAGAAGTACAATTCAATATATAATATAATCAACATTCCTTTTATGTCATATAGACTCCGGGAGAATCTGAAGGTAAGAGCTATGTTGTATAAAAATTACGATTATTTTCTGACTATTGCGAAGCTTGGCAGTTTAACAAAGGCTGCTGAAGCACTATATGTTACTCAACCATCTCTTAGCAAATATTTAAGTCGCCTTGAAGAAAGCCTCAATATTCAACTATTTGATCGATCTTCCTCCCCGCTTTCATTGACCTATGCCGGGAAATTATATCTTGACTATGTCAATAAAATGGCCGACCTGAATCATCAGCTTCAGGATGATTTTGATAAAATACGCAATGATGAGAAGGGAGAATTTACATTTGGTATTACAAGCTGGAGGAGCAGTATTATGCTCCCCACTCTTCTGCCGCTGTTTCGGAGTCGGTATCCACATATAAAAATTAATGTTGTGGAGGGCAAAAGCTACACATTTGAAAGCGCTATGCTGAACAACCAGGTGGATTTTTGCCTGATGAGTGTACCATCTAACTTTAGTTTCCCTGCTACTTATGAAAGTCTTGGGATGGAGAAGATCTATCTGGCCGGAAATCGACGGCACTTACTTGTCCAACATGCGTTGCAGCAGCCGGCAGGCCCTGATGGTATACACAATTTTGACGTTTCTTTACTGAATGGCGAACAATTTATTAATCTAAAGCCAGGTCAGCTGCTCTGCCGTTTAAACCAGCGATTTTTTAATCAACATGATGTGCATCCTAGAGAGATCTGGAGTACAGAAAATATCGTGACCGCACTGAATCTAGTTAATTGTACAGAATATTTTACATCTATCCCTGCGCTATGTACCAAGATGGAGCATTTGCCTGAAAATGTCGTCCTCTTTGAGTTCGGAACGCCTCCTCTTGAGTGGGAAATTGCCATTGTCTATCCTAAAAACTCACATATTACACGTACTATGAGATTATTTATAGATACAATCAAAGAATTATATAGCTATCCAGCTTGATCGATTAAGGAGTGTAATACAGTATGAAATTAATTATAGGCGATAAAAGAGGCGAAAAAGCGCAAAACCACAACCACTCAAGTGGCAGTCAGGATTAAACTGTCTGGAAGTAATCGATCAGTCATAGCTCTAACGCTGCGAATGAGAGACTGGTTAGCGGAGTTCCTAAGAGGGGCACAATGGCCTTTAGGGGATAACACCAGGCCGGGATTTTCTCATTCTAACAGCTTTGGTATCAGATGTGAAAAAGGAACGGATAACGGCCGTAGCTCAATCCTGTAAAACCACCTTGATTGTAATAGGGGGATCTTCGGGTGAACACTTCTTTTGTTCGGCGCATTCAACAAGCCCGACTTACTCATGGACAGTTAAAAATTGCGGACTATTTTTTAAAACATCAAAATCGAATTTGCACAATGAGCAGCTTGGCGGTTGCACGTGAAGTAGGAGTAAGCGACGCCTCTATTATTCGTTTCTCACGAGCAATTGGCTACAAAGGTTTTGCGGATTTAAAAAATGATTTGCATAGCAATTTGACACAAGAGCTTTCGCAGATAAATCTAGGTAAATATCCGCCAGACAAGCGCCTGGATGTGCAAGTGAAAAAGTATGAATATTTAAATCGTCCCGCTGAACTGCTCCATCTTTTGCTAAATAATGTGGAACAGTCCCTTCGACAAAATGACTTTCAACAATATGAGCGGGCGGTAAATCTTTTGTCTAGTGCTCGAAGGCATCTGGTGCTTGGACTACATGGGTGCCAGGGGATCGCACTCTATTTTGCACGGGCGCTTAGTTTTTTGATGGACGATGTACGGACTATAACTGCTGGTTCCAGTGATGATGCTGCATTGCTTCAAAACTTGTGTCAAAATGATGTAGCGCTTGCGATCAGTTTTGCCCGATACTATAAAAGTGATTTTATATTGGCTAATTTAATCAAAAGTCAGGGGATTTCTTTGATTACCCTTACTGATAGTACCGCATCTCCCTTGGCTCAGGTTGCCGACGTTGTCCTATTAGTAGAAACAAAACATATGAGTTTTCTAAATTCCGCTGCTGGGTCAATTAGTGTTTTAGAATATTTATTGGCTATGCTTTGTTGGAGAGAGCCTCAGAAATATCAAATGCATATGGAGGAGCGTGAAAAATTTACTGCCCCCTTCTTGTAATGACGATCTTGTCATCCACTACAAAATCTATTCTTTTTTGTCACTTTTTTTGCCTTGTATAGCGGACTAAACGACAAGTTATCCAAAAAGTATAGAGAAATTTTAGAAAAAGTCTGCCATTGAATGTTGTGTGTGTAGTGCCTATAATCAAGTTTGTAGTATATACTACTTTCTGCGTTCTTGCCTATAACCACAACCCTTAAAAGAAAGGCAGGCAAATAATCATATGACACATCGGGTTTTAATTTCTGAAACTGTCGCTCAGGAAGGAATTGAATATCTAGAGGAACATGGGTATCAGGTTAAGCGTGGACATGGAATTGATCACTTATCATTGTTAGAGGATATTCAGGATTGTGATGCTGCACTTGTCCGAGTAGCTATCATTGACCAGGAGATTATAGAAAAAAATCCTCAACTGAAAGTGATCGCAAAACATGGCGCGGGCTACGATAATATTGATGTCGGAGCCGCGGAAAAGCAAGGAGTTCGAGTTGTTTTTGCGCCAAATGCCAATTCCCTATCTGTCGCTGAACATACCATGGCGCTTCTCCTTGCCTGCGCAAAAAAAATTCCTTATTTTTCTCGTGAATATGCGAATGGAAATCCTCAGGTACGTGATCTCTATCCAAATGATGAGATTCATGGCAAGTGCCTAGGGTTACTTGGCCTTGGTAGAATTGGAATGGCAGTGGCCAATATGGCGATACATGGCTTTGGTATGCGTGTTATTGCATATGACCCATTTTTAGCTGAAAATAGAGACATTGGTGAGGTAAAGCTGGTACATAATCGGGATGAATTGTTGGCACAGGCGGACTATGTCAGTGTCCACATCCCGGCGACGCCAGAAAATATTAAGAGTATCAGTAATCATGAATTCCAGATCATGAAGCCTACGGCAGTTTTAATTAATGCCGCCCGTGGAAAAATCGTAGATGAAACGGCACTGGAAAGGGCTATTCGAAATAAGGAAATTGCAGGCGCCGGTTTGGATGTGAGTGACCCGGAGCCAGCTGTGCCTGATAATCCGCTTTTCCATATGGATGAGGTAATTATGACTCCTCATTGTGCAGGCACAACGCATGAGGCTATGGTCCGTATGGTGCTTGATGCTGCAAAAGGGATCGACGAAGTATTTTCCGGCAGGGAACCTACTTACAAGATTATATAATACTTTATGAAAAGGCCCTCTCATGCGGTGTTGTTGTCCCGTTTTGAGAGGGCCTTGTTGTACAGATGTTTCGTCCTATTGCCCGGACTGATAAAAGATAGTCATATGTTTCCCATATAATATTGGGGGGCAATTTTTACTAAAATAACTGCGATAAGATTGGCAAGAGAAACCTTCTGATCTACGAGGAATATCTAAATAGAGTCCTTCGTATCCCAAGTATCTGGCGTTCATGGACAAGGCTTATGCGGCTGAAGGAAATGAAGATGAAGAATTTCTTAAATAATGTAACTAATAATGCCGGTTACAACTTTTCTGAAATAACTTTAGAACTCTTTTAACTATAAAATATTTTAACCCGGACAAAGGCTGTCTGGGTTTTCTATTATTCTCCAATATAGAGTGGAAAAGAATGTCTCGTAAGCAAGGGCAGTCATAAACTTTTCATAGACCAGGGAGATCGTTTCAGTTGGTACGGCGGATAAACGACGGTTGGTTACAAAGACAATATTCCGAACTGCTGTATACGTTGAATATGGTATGCCACGGCACTACACCGAGCAAATACTGCGGCAGTCACCTAATAACCACTTACTTATCGGCTTGGAAGTGAGGCGTGTATCGTCTCCTGGATCCAGGCATACATCAGCGGAAGGTGGTTTTCAGAGGTGCGGATGTTCATACGGAAGGTCGTGGTTCATAATTAGAACATGAGGTGAGGGAAGTATTCTCGACAGACAGGGGAGATCATGATAAGGATAATTGGGTTCATTGGCACAATTGAAGAAAACATGGAGTAGGGTAGAACTTCATAGATGAAAAAGCCCCCGTCAGATACTGCTTCTGCAGTATCTGACGGGGGCTGGGCAGTTCGAAGCTCCCTTGTCAAAGATGTCTTGCAGGGGAGGAGTTTTTAAGTGTTTATGGCGTCGCGGTGACGACACGCTATACACCTGATATTATCGGGCGTCCTTACTGTGACGGTCCAGGATATACTGGACCATAACGGCAATACCGTAGGGGATGGCCTCATCGTTAAAGTTAAAGGCCCCATTGTGCAAAGCTGTGTACTCAGTGCCATCGGGCCAGCCGATCCCCAGCCGGAAGAAAGCGCCCTTACCCACTGCGCTTACTAAATTGGAGAAGTCCTCAGACCCCATGACTGGGCCATCCAAGGGCTTGACGTGGGACTGACCCAGGGCTTTGACCATAGCCTTCTCTAGATTCTGAGTCACGCCGGGATCGTTGTATAGGGCGGGAACGCCGCGGGTATACTCGATCTCAGCCCGACAGCCTAGTGCCTGGGCGGCCCCCTCGACAGTACGTCGGATTTTGGACTCCAGTTCATCCCGAACGCCGGGGTCCAGGCAGCGGACCGTACCGCCGAACTTGACTTCGCCAGGGATGACATTGAAGGCGTCGCCGGCATGGATGGAGCACACACTAACCACCGCCTGCTTGGCGGTGACGATTTCGCTGGATACGATGTTTTGTAGAGCGCTAACCGCTAGGGCGGCGGCGGGGATGGGGTTCATGGCTTTATAGGGCCGGGCACCGTGTCCACCCTGGCCAATGACCCGGACCTGGAACATATCGGCGGAGGCCATATATTCTCCGGGCCATACTCCCACTTCACCTACCTTTAGATAGGGCCACCCGTGGAGGCATACCACCTCCTCCACGTCAGGATCTTTCAGGGCGCCGGACTGAACGATCTTGAGGGCGCCATACAGTCCCTCCTCCCCGGGCTGGAAAATCAGCTTTACCACGCCGGAAAACCGATCCCGCCACTGGTGGAGCAGCTTGGCTACGCCCAGCAGGACGGCCACATGACCATCATGTCCGCAGGAGTGGGCTGCGCCAGGATTTTGGGAGGAATAGGGGACACCGCTCTCTTCGGTGAGAGGAAGGGCATCGATATCAGCCCGAAGGCCGGTGACGGGACCATCGCCCAGACCGCCCCGGATGATGGCGACTAGGCCGGTCTCCAGCTCCAGAGGCAGGATCTCTACCCCCATTTCTTCTAGTTGCCGACGAATAAAGGCGGTGGTCTGAAACTCCTGGAAGGAGAGCTCAGGATTCTGATGGACGGTCTGGCGGCAGCCAGTGCAGTATTCCTTTAGGGCAAGAGCTTCTTTCAGCACATCTGTCATAGTGATATCCTCCTAGAAAGAGGGGCACGGGCCCCGTTCAGATGGGATAGGAGCTCGCCCGGTGCCGATAAAAGGATCAGGACCGGGCGAGGGGCGTATTATTGTTGGCTGCGATAGGGATTGATGGGGGGCTTTGGGTCCATGGTCTTCAGTACACCGCGGGCGCACACATTGGAATTGGGATGCTCCTTGAAGATAACAAAGGTATCCCCCTTCTGCTCGCCAAAGACGTCGCCGCAAACCTGGTCGAAGAGCTGTCCCACCTTGTTTTTCTGTTCGTCGGGCTTGCCTTCGGTGGTGTATACGATGAGGACACGTTTCTTAGCGGCGTCGGGGCACATATTTTCCGGCTCATACTCCTGGACCCAGAGGGAGATCGCCATGGGAATCAGGTCAAAAGCTTCACACAGGGCGTTCTTGGTTTCGCTGATAAAACGGGCCTTTTTCTCCGGACCAAAGCCGGCGGGAATCATTGCTGTCACAATAGCCATATTTCAGGACTCCTTTCAAACCTTTTTCTAAAAAATAGCACAAGAACGCTCCGGTGTAAAATGCTAAAAATGTGTGACATCAGAACAAAAACGTATCGGCAGCCCCTTATTGGGGGCTGCCGATGCCATAAAAACACGATGACCAACTCATGTGCCTGAAATAGAGGCCTTCTTTCTTGGAGGCAGGGCGGGAAGCAGGTCATAAAAGGCTTTAGCCGCCGGGTTAGTGTTATACTGGAGCATGGTGATATAAAACATAGCCTGGAGAGAGCTGCCAGTGAGAGGAAACACTCGGAAATTGGAGTCGAGCAGCTTCTTCTGCCCGGCGGTGATCAACGCCACTTTGCGGCTGACCTGAACCGTGAGTTTTTTGGCCTCGTATGTGTTGACCACAAGGGTGCTGTTGGGGCGGAATCCAAGGAGAGAGCAGCTTTCAATAAAGTTTTTGGGAGATTTTGGACCGCCGGACTCCTGATGAATGACAAAATCCATCCCATTGAGATCCTGGGGGTCCAGCTTGTCCTTGCTAGCCAGGGGATGGCGCTTGCTCATCATCACATAGATATCAGACCGCTTGATTTCCTTATAGATGGTGCCCTCTACAGTGCCGGGGCAACAGGACAGGGAGAAGATGACGTCGAGAAAGCCATGGGCTAGATGGTCCACAAGAAGGCTGTAGTTATACTCCAGGCAAATGAGCTCCACTTTTGGGTAACGCTGAACAAACTGCTCCATGGAGGAGACGACAAGCTCACGCTCGGCGGAGGGACCGAAGCCGATGCGTAGCACCCCTTCATATCCATTGGCGATTAGACGGGCTTGCGCGGCGGCCCGCTCTAGCCCCTCGGTCAGGAGGACAGCCTCTTGGTAGAAGGATTCGCCGGCTGCGGTCAGGGATACGTTTCGGTTGTCACGGTAAAACAGTTGGAAGCCCAGTTCACGTTCTAGGGAGGAGATATAGCGGCTCATGGCCGTCTGAGCAATATGGCACTCATTGGCGGCCTTGGTAAAATTTAAATGCTTGACCGCCGCGATAAAATAGATAAGTTTTTGTGTGTCCACAGCCAAAACGCTCCTTCCTGTTCGTTGGGTCGCATAGATCAGAAATGTTTTAGAATATTTGAATATTATACTGTAAAACCGGGGAAATTGCAATATTCTCTTGATCTTGGCTCAGTAGCTTGGTGGTGCTATGATAGACAAGGAAGGGGAGAAAGGGATACTTTCTATGCAATTAGCGGCTGATGCCATACATTTTCGATATTTTACAAGAAATCAGGATTATGGTACTTTTGAATAAAAATAGACTGCCTAAAGAAGTATCAGTGGGGTGAATTGCCATGCAGCGGTACCTAAAGCGCGCAAAGGAGTTAGAGTCGGAGATCGTAGAGAACCGCCGGAAGATCCATCAGTTTGGTGGAATTGGGTTCGATATTCAGGAGACTTCGGATTTCGTATTTGAAAAGTTACAGAGCTATGGCCTGCATCCTCAGCGGATGTGCGGCACTGGTATCGTGTGTACCATCGGCTCAGGAGGGAAGACCATCCTGCTGCGGGCGGACATGGATGCCCTGCCAATCCAGGAGGACACTGGCTTACCCTTCGCCTGTCAAAACGGCACGGCCCACGCCTGCGGACATGACATGCATACGGCTATGCTCCTGGCCGCGGCTAAAATGCTGTCTGAGACCCAGGACGAGCTGAAGGGAACCGTCAAGCTAATGTTTCAGCCAGCGGAGGAGGCCTTAAAAGGAGCCACCGCCATGATGGAGGCTGGTGTGCTGGAGAACCCTAAGGTGGACGCTGCCTTTGCCATTCATGTGACTACGGGGCACGAGAATTTCCCCACTGGCAGTATCCAATATGTCCGTGGGGTTGCCTTTGGGGCTTGCGATATGTTCCGTATCACAGTGAAAGGGAAGGAGTGTCACGGGGCCTATCCCTGCCGGGGCATTGATCCTATTAACATCGGAAGCCGTATTGTCACGGCGACTCAGGAGCTGGTATCTATGGAACTGCCCGCTACGGAGGAGGCTGTCATCACCTTCGGAAAATTCCACTCCGGCGAGGCATCCAATATTATCCCCTCAGAGGCGGTGCTGGACGGCACCATCCGCACCTTGTCCAAGGAGGCGAGGACCCTGCTCAAGACCCGCTTCAAAGAGATCGTGGAGCAGACTGCTGCCACCTTCCGGGGACAGGCCATCGTGGAATATCCTCTGGAAACCGGTTTTTGTATCACTGACCCCGACCTCTTCGACCAGTTGAAGCCCACGCTCTGTGCTCTGGCGGGGGAGGAGATGGTCCAGCAGATTGCTCCGGTCAACGGCAGTGAGGATTTTGGTCCTATCAGTGAGATCATCCCCACAGTGTATGTCTGGATGGGGGCCGGAACCCCCAGTGAAGGCTATCCAGAGAAGGTGCACAGCCCACGTACCAAGTTCTCTGAATCAGTCCTGCCCCTGGGCGCGGCTATCCATGCGACAGTGGCGGTAAATTGGCTGGCCCAAAACGCCTAAAACAGCGCATTACTTTATATCAAAGAAGTGAATTGAAAGGGAGGAACTCAATATGAAGAAAAGAAGACTGTTCAGCCTTCTGCTGGCGGCCGCCATGTCTCTGGCCCTGGTGAGCTGTGGAAACGGTGGTGACACCAGCGGGAACGGAACTGCCGACGGCGGGAACGCCAGCCAGGTGGACGCGGATGGCGACGGGTACAAGGACGCCGTGAAGCTAGCCATTTCTACGGATCCCAACCTGGACCCGTGGCTGACCGGTATGGCCTATGACTTGAATGTAGGCCGCCAAATCTATGATCCCCTCTTCCGGGAAGGAGAGAACGGTGAAGTAGAGCCCTGGCTGGCCGAAGGCTATGAGATGGTGGATGATACCCATATCAAACTGACCCTGCGCAAGGGCGTCAAGTTCCACGACGGCAACGAGCTGACCACAAAGGACGTCAAGTTCTTCCTGGACAACATTGAAAGCAACGCGTCCGCGGCTTCTCGCTTTGTGTGTTATGACACAGCGAATACTGAGATTATCGACGACTACAACATGGTTGTGGCTCTGAAGTACCCTTATGCTGAGGGCGTCTACCTGATGACCCGTATGTATATCCCCTCCTCTGCCGCCTTCGAGAGTATGGGCGCGGACAAGTTTGCCACTGCTCCTGTGGGTACGGGCCCCTATAAGATGACCCGCTGGGACACCGCAAGTGAGATTGAACTGGACCGTTTTGACGAATACTGGAACGGCCCCGCCGCTACCCCGAAGCTGCTGTTCCGTGTCATCCCTGAGGCGTCCAGCCGCATGATCGAGCTGGAGACCGGTGGCGTGGACTTTGCTTACTCCATCTCTACCTCTGATTATGACCGCGTGAAGGAGACTGAGGGCCTGACTCTGGTAGAGGGTGACTCCTCTCTGTTTACCTCCTTGACCTTCAGTATGCAGGAGCCTCTGTTTGAGAACAAGGACGTGCGCTACGCCTTGTGCTATGCCATTGATAAGCAGTTCCTGATCGACACCTGCTATGGCGGCTATTATACCATCATGGACACTATTTATCCCAAGATGCTCTTTGGTGCCGAGGAAGTGGGCACTGTCCCCTTTGATCCTGACAAGGCGAAGGAGCTGATGGTGCAGGCCGGCTATCCCGATGGCTTTGATATCACCCTCCATGTGGTGGGCGAGGCTGAGAAGCGGGTCTGTGAGGCGATTCAGAGCATGTGGCTGCAGTATCTGAACGTCCGGGCTGAGATCATCCAGATGGACTACGTCAACTTCGAGGCTGCCGGCAATAAGTACCAGGCTGCGGTCCGCACTGGCGCCGCCACCAACCTGACCAGCGCCCTGGTCATCTACAAGACCTCCTTCGGCCGCACCCTGCAGGTGAATGACCAGTATCTGAACGATCTGGTCGAGGCGTCTGACCAGCAGACCGACCCCGCCAAGCGGCTGGAGATGGTCCAGGAGATCCAGGAGTATGTTTATGACCAGCGATATCAGATGGCCATTGCCAACGCACCCATGGTGTATGCTATGAACGACAAGGCAGAGGGCTTTGAATTCGATATCTTTGGCGCTCCCTTCCTGGCCACCTTCCGCGTGGGCGTCTGATAAGCTCGTCGCGGACAGAGCGAAATGTGAGAAATGCCGCTCTGGGACGGCGGTCTACCTGAAAGGGAGACCGCTGACCGGAGCGGCTTTTCTGATTCGCAGCCAAGCGGAATGAACGTATGTAGGGGGGTATAGACCTTTGATCAAATATATTGGAAAGCGTCTGCTGATGATGATTCCAGTGCTGCTGGGCGTGGTGCTGGTGGTATTCAGCATGATGTACTTTTCTCCCGGCCGGGCCGCCGACTATATGTTGGGCGACATGGCCACAGAGGAGGACAAGCTGGCCTTTGAGGAGCAGAATGGCCTGAACCGGCCTTTCCTGGTCCAGTATGTGGACTATGTATGGGATGTGCTCCATGGAGACCTGGGAACTTCATACAGCAACAAGCGCCCGGTGCTGGACGAGATCCTGGCCCGCTTCCCCAACACTCTGATGCTCTGCTTTGTCAGTATGGTCATCGCTACGGTGGTGGGGGTCACTTTGGGCATTATATCAGCGACAAAACAGTATACCCTGTGGGACAACCTAGCCCGAGTCGGGTCTATCGTGGGCATATCCATGCCGAGCTTCTGGGAGGGCATGATGCTCATCTTGCTGTTCTCGGTGGGGCTGGGGTGGCTGCCTCCTTCCGGCTTTACTTCCTGGAAATGCTGGATTTTACCCGCTGTTACCATTTCTACGGTGCCCTGCGCGACTATCATGCGGATGACACGCTCCAGTATGCTGGAGGCGATTCGCCAGGACTATGTCCGGACGGCAAGGGCTAAGGGGCAGAGCGAGCGGGTGGTCATCTGGAAGCACGCCCTGAGAAACGCCCTCATTCCCGTGATGACGGTCATTGGACTGAACTTTGGCCGTCTGCTGGGCGGTATTGCTATCTGCGAGGCCGTCTTCGCCGTCCCTGGCGTGGGCAAGCTGATCGTGGATGCCATTCCCATCAAGAACACGCCGCTGGTCCAGGGTGGTATTCTGTTTATCGCCTTTGCCATGTCTATCATTAATCTGATTACCGATGTGCTCTACGCATATGTGGATCCCCGGATCCGCTCGCAGTATGTCCGGCGCAAGGCGCCCAAGAAAATGGCCGCCGTGGAAGGAGGGGAGAGTAAATGAGCAATGCCGCTACCGCTGTGCCTGAGACACGGCTGAGAGGCAGGGCAAAGAACAGCCAGACGCGGGAGATTATCAGCCGATTCATGAAAAATAAAGTGGCTGTAGCTGGATTTTTCATTATTCTGCTCCTCGTTTTTTGCGCCCTTTTCCCCTCACTTATTGCACCCTATTCCTATGAAACCATGAGTACGGGTCCGAGCTTTGCCAACCCCAGTGCGGAGCACCTGTTTGGTACCGACGAGTTCGGCCGTGATATCTTTAGCCGCGTCATCTACGGGACCCGTACCTCCCTGGCCATCGGGCTGCTGTCCGTTCTTATTGCCTGTGTCCTGGGTACCATTTTGGGCTGTATCTCAGGCTATTATGGAAACCTGACC
This sequence comes from Flintibacter sp. P01028, assembly GCF_041925235.1. NCBI lineage: Bacteria > Bacillati > Bacillota > Clostridia > Eubacteriales > Flintibacter > Flintibacter sp. P01028. The sequence goes on along the minus strand of NZ_JBHEVC010000001.1, from coordinate 100,397 downwards.
GATAATCTGATTATGCGGGCCGTGGATATTCTGCTGGCTATCCCCAACCTGATGTTGGCCATCTCCATCGTGGCCGCCCTGGGCCGCAGCCAGACCAACCTGATCCTGGCTCTTGGAATTGGTGCCACCGGCGGTTTTGCCCGCGTGGTCCGTGGACAGATCCTTACCGTCAAGGAACAGGAGTACATCGAGGTGGCACGCGCCATCGGAGCTAGTGACTTTCGCATTATTTTTTGCCATATCCTGCCCAACTGTCTGGCGCCTATCATTGTGCAGATTAGCATCAGTGTGGGTTCCTCTATTTTAGGTGCTGCCGGTATGAGCTTTATCGGACTGGGTATCGCGCCTCCCAACCCCGAGTGGGGCGCAATGCTGTCCGCAGGCCGCAGCTTCTTCCGAGACCACTGGTTTGTGGAAACATTCCCAGGCCTGGCCATTATGCTAGCTGTGTTTGCCTTTAACCTGTTCGGAGATGGCCTACGGGACGCTTTAGACCCCAGACTGAAGACTTGAGGTGAGCATGATGAGTGAAAAACTGTTAGATATTAAAAATCTGGCCGTTCATTATGCCTCCGGTAAGGATACGGTCAAGGCCGTCAACGGTATTAGCTTCGGTCTGGAAAAGGGAGAGTCTTTGGGACTGGTGGGTGAAACCGGGGCCGGTAAGACCACCACCGCCCTGGCCATCATGGGTCTGGTGCCCAATCCTCCAGGAAAGGTGGTCAACGGTGAGATCCTTTTTGAAGGGGAAGACCTGCTCCAAACCAGCCAGGCTGATATGCGTAAGATCCGGGGCGCCAAGATATCCATGATCTTTCAGGACCCCATGACCGCTTTGAACCCGGTCCTTACTGTGGGTGAGCAGATCTGCGAGGTCATCCACCTTCATCAGAATATCCCCCGGACAGAGGCAACTCAGAGGGCGGTCCAGATGATGGAGTTGGTTGGTATCGAAGGGAGCCGCTACAACGACTATCCTCACCAATTTTCCGGCGGTATGAAACAACGTATTGTGATTGCTATCGCCCTTGCCTGTAACCCGGAGCTGCTGGTGGCCGACGAGCCCACCACTGCCTTGGATGTAACCATCCAGGCCCAGGTGCTGGACCTGATTGAGAAGCTGAAGGCCGACTTTAACACCTCGCTGCTTCTGATTACCCACGATCTTGGCATTGTGGCCGAGGTATGCGACAAGGCTGCGATCATGTACGCCGGACGCATCGTGGAGTATGGCAATCTGGAGCATATTTACAACAATACTAAACATCCCTACACCGTAGGTCTCTTCGGATCTATCCCAAACTTTGATGAGAATGTCCGTCGGCTCAAGCCTATTCCGGGACTGATGCCGGACCCCACCCGGCTGCCTGAAGGCTGTGCCTTCGCACCCCGCTGCCCCCATGCCACTGATCGGTGCCGCCAGGCTCCTATTCCAGTGGTGGAGGTGGAGCCTGGACACCTGGTGGAGTGCGTCCTATTTGAACAGCAGGGGGTGGCTGGAGCATGAGTGCGCTGCTGGAAGTCAAAAATCTGAAAAAATATTTCCGTACCGCCAGGGGCACCCTTCATGCGGTGGACGATGTTTCTTTTTCCGTCGAGGAGGGCAAGACCCTAGGTGTGGTAGGCGAATCGGGGTGTGGTAAGTCTACCCTGGGCCGCACCATTCTCCGTCTACATGACGCCACAGAGGGTCAGGTGCTCTATCAGGGGCGGGATATTACCCAGGTGAACCGCCGAGAACTGAAGCAGCTCAGGCAGGATATGCAGATGATATTCCAGGACCCCTTCTCCTCTCTGGACCCCCGTATGTCCGTCAGCCAGCTGATTGCGGAGCCGCTGATCATCTATAAAAAGTGCTCCTCCAGAGCTGCGCTGATTCAAAAGGTGGAGGAGCTGATGGACACCGTGGGACTGGCCCGCCGCCTGGTCAACACATATCCCCATGAATTGGACGGAGGCCGCCGCCAGCGTATCGGTGTCGCCAGAGCCCTGTCCCTGGACCCTAAGTTCATCGTCTGTGATGAGCCGGTTTCCGCCCTGGACGTGTCCATTCAAGCCCAGATCCTGAATCTGATGCAGGACCTGCAGGAAGAACGGAACCTGACCTATCTCTTTATCACTCACAATATGTCAGTGGTGAAGCATATCTCCGACCGCATCCTGGTCATGTATCTGGGTACTGTAGTAGAGCTTGCTGACGCACAGGAGATGTTCCGGAACCGTCTCCATCCCTATACCAAGGCCCTGCTGGCAGCGGTACCCATTCCGGCCCTGCGGGAGAAGCAGCCTCGCAAGCTGCTGAAGGGGGAAATTTCTTCTCCCATCGACCCTAAACCTGGCTGCCGCTTTGCCAGCCGATGCCCCTATGCCACAGAGCTGTGCCGGACCCAGTCCCCTGGGCTGGAAGAGGTACTGCCCGGACACTATGTGTCCTGCCACCGAGTTAGGGAGATCAATCAGCTTTGAATGGGAATAGGACCGGCACGACTTGGTTTTCCATGAAAGCAAAGGCCCCGCACTTCTTTGTGCGGAGCCTTTGCTGTAGAATTTTTGATACAGGTAGCTTGGCAAGAAGAATAGACGCCCCTTCCAAAAAAATACAGCCCCAAATGTCTGCTGCGCATCTGGGGCTGTATTTATATTTGCTGGCTTACTCCAATCTCCAGCTCCAGCGGTCGGGGAAGGAAATCACATTCCCTATTCGGAATCCCGCAGACGCTCCACGATGGTATGCTTGGCTACTGAGCGGTATACCGCCAGAGGGACAAGAGAGCCCAACAGGGCGAATACAGGGGCCGTGGCCAGGATGGGGGCTAAGGTGAAGCGGTAGGTGAAGAACCAGAACATGCTCTGCAAGGCGGAGAAGGCAATCGGGCCCAATACCAGGGCCAGCACCAAGGCCAGGAGCACCGAACCAAGGGCGTACAGCAGCCCCTCCCATACCAGCATCCGCTTGAGCTGTCCACCTGTCATGCCGATGGACTGGAGGACGGCCAACTCCCGCTTTCGGGTGATGATGCCGGTGAGGATCGCATTGAAAAAGTTCAGCACCCCCACCAGTCCAACGATGCCGCTGAGGGCCCCGCCTAGCAGTAGGAACATGGAGCGCATCCCCTCGAACTCCGCGGCATAGGTAGACTTGCTCTCATAGTCGAACTGAGGATTCACATTCTCCGTGTAGTCCGCCAGGAAGGACTCCATAGCGGGGTTGGCCTCATCCGTAGTGTCGAAGGCATAGTACATGACGCTGTCTGTGCCCGTGTCCTGGATAAAGGTCTGGTCGTTCATAATAAACTCGTCCGCCCCGTAATAGCGGTAGCTCAGGGCCATGGGCACCGTCACCAAGGCGGCCACCTCGTACTCGATATCTCGGTACTTTACGGCCCGATCCACCCAGTTGGCGCCCTCGGGCACATTCTCCCAGGGGCCATATATCTCGCCAGTGTCAGGGTTATAATACTCGTACTCTTCCACATAGCGCAGGGTGACTGTGTCCCCCAGCCGGGCCCAGTGGGAGTCCATCTCGGGCTGACCATAGTCGTCGTCACTATACACAGCGGCCACATACCGCCCGCCAGGCTCGTTGAGCTTGGACAGGTCCCCCGCCAGCACTGTCAGGTGGTCCAGAGGGAACTGCTCCATGCCGTAGAGCTGCACCCGGTCGGCCAGCAGGCCCTCCTCGTTCCGGTCCATGAAGTGGACCTTGCTGTCCAGTTGTTCCGGGGTGTTCCATTTGCTCCAGACGGAGCGGTAATACTCCTCGGTGATGAATTCCAGAGCGGAAGAGGTCTTGCCGTAGACCAGGCCGCCGTCAGTGATGCCGCCCTGGGCGTCGATGGCGGAAATGACGTCCTCGGTAACATCCATCTCGCTGTTGTAAGCGTCACCGCCAGTCTGGAACTGGCCCGCGTCGGCCACGATAAAGTCGCTGGCGGTGAAGTTGGATACATATTTGTCCATGTCAAAGCCGTTGGTAAAGGTGACCGTCACAGTGAGCAGCACCACGGCCAGGGATAGGGAGAGGACGGTGACCGCGGTCTTGACCCGGTTCCGGCCCAGGTTGGCCTGGGCCATAGAGAGCAAGGAGACGCCTTTGGCGTTCCTCTTTCCTCCATGCCGCACCGCTCCGCCCTCGGCGTATCGTACCGCCTCGATGGGGGACACCCGTGCGGCCATCCGCCCAGGCTTGCGGCAGGAGATCAGAACCGTGACCAGAGCGAACAGGGCGGAGGCCACAAAGATAGCCGGGTTTACTGATACCACGTTGGACACTGCGTTTAGTTGGCGGATGATAACCGGGGTGAGCTGTCCACCCACCAGCCAGCCCAGCAGCAATCCCAGAGGGATGCCCACCAGAGACAGGGCCAGGGCCTGGTGCCGGATGATCCGGCGGAGCTGCCGAGGGGTGGTGCCGATGGTCTTGAGCAGGCCGTAGAAGCGGATATCGTTGGCCACTGAGATCTGGAACACATTGTAAATAATGAGATAGCCGGTGAAGATAATGAGGAGCAGGATTGCGCCGATGGCCAGCAGGAGGGTGGGGTCCATGCTGCCGGAAAGCTGGGCGCCGGTGTAGCCCCAGTTGACACCGGTGTGGATATAGCCCGGCTGGGTGGAGCTCTGACCCTGATAGCCGTGGTTGGTCAGGATCTCCTCTAGGTCGCCGGCGATGTTCCGGGCCCCATTTTTCAGCATCACGTCCAGATTCCAGGAGCCGGTCATGCCGTCTGTGGTCTGGCCCGGCACCACGCCGGTCTCTGCCAGGACGGCGTCCACCCGGCTCTCCGGGATGAGAATGTGGTTGGCCACGATGGCCTCGTCGTGCTCCCACCAGCCGCACAGGGTAAAGGTCTGGGTGGTCGTGCGGCCGTCCACATCAAAGGTGACAGTAAATTGTTCCCCCAGTTTAGGTTCTACTCCCAGCAGCTCCAACACATGGGTATCAGTGGCGGCCTCATTCGTGCCCTCCTGGGGCAGACGGCCCTCCACTGGGTCGCAGAACTGCCAGTGGGCCTCGTTTGCATCGGACCAGCCAATCTCCACATGTGACTTGTTGAAGGGCATCTCGCTGGGCATACCCAGAAAGCGCCGCAGGCCCCACTGACCGATGAGAGGGTCGTCCTTCAACTGGTCAAACTGTTCCTCCGTCAGGTACTTGAAGCCGCCATGGGAGAAGCCGCCCACCTGGCGAAAGTTGTTCTGCTGGATGCCGTCGTTAATGGACATGGCAATGGTGAACAGGGAGGTGAATAGCACCGTGGTCAAAGCGATGGCCAGCACCGCCACAATGTTGCGGGTGCGGTTGGCCCGAAGACTCCTGTGAGAGAGGGTCCGGATACATTTGCCATTGGATACCTTCATAGAGCCCACCTCCTCACCGTGCCACGATCCTGCCGTCCTCAATGCGAACGATGCGGTCGGCTAGTTGGGCGATCTCCTCGTTGTGAGTGATCATAACGATGGTCTGGGCAAATTTTTGACCGGTGACCTTCATCAGGGAAAGCACATCCTGACTGGTCCTGGTGTCCAGATTACCCGTAGGCTCGTCTGCCAGGACAATGGCCGGTTTGGTCGCCAGGGCCCGGGCGATGGCCACCCGCTGCTGCTGGCCTCCGGAGAGCTGGCCAGGGAGATTTTGGAGCTTGCTCTCCAGGCCCAGAGCGGAGATGACCTGCCCCACGTACGACTCGTCAACCCGGCCCCCGTCCAACTGGATGGGCAGGACGATATTTTCGTACACGCTGAGTACCGGCACCAAATTGAAGGACTGAAAGACGAAGCCGATTTTCCGCCGCCGGAAGATGGTCAGGGCTTCGTCCTTCAGGTCAAAAATCTTCTGCCCGTCTACGGTGACAGAACCGGAGGTGGGCCGGTCCAAACCGCCCAGCATATGGAGCAGGGTGGATTTCCCGCTTCCTGAGGTGCCCACGATAGCTACAAATTCCCCGTCCTCCACGTTCAGGTCCACTCCGTCCAAGGCTTTTACCAGAGTGTCGCCAGAGCCGTAGTATTTTCTTAAATCCTTGGTCTGTAAAATTGTCATTGTGATATCTCCTTTATGGAAAAGTGAGGGCGTATGCCTACGCTCCCCACTATACCAAGACAATCTTTCCACAATCTTTCTCAAATCTTTCACTGTTGTAAGATTTGAAGATTTTATTCCTTGGGCAGATACAGGGAAAACCGACTCCCCTGGCCGGGGCTGGAATTGAGGCGGATATATCCGCCCTCACGAGTTACCACCTCTCTAGCCAGATAGAGGCCGATCCCGAGGCCCTCCTGGTCCCGGACGGCCTCGCCCCGGTAGAAGCGGCCAAAGATGGCCCCCTGTTCTCCCTCCGGGATGCCGGGGCCATCGTCCTCTACCTGAATGGCGCAGAACAGCTCGAACTCCCGGACGGAGAGGGCGACCTTGCCCCCCTGCGGGGTGTATTTCAGGGCGTTGTCTACGAGGTTGTAAAGGGCTTCCGCAGTCCACTTCTCATCAAACCTGGCCTGGGCAAAGGTGGGCTCCGCCGTGAGGGAGAGCCCCCTTTCCCTGGCCTTATGCCGCCCCTGGATCAGAACCGCGTCCAGCAGCCGCTGGACGCCATGGACCTGTGGGTCCATGGCAAAGATGCCCGTTTCCAGACGGGACGCCTTCACTAAGGTCTGAATGAGGAAGGACAGCTTTTCCCCCTGCTGGGCCAGTACGGCGGCCTGCTCCGCCTGCTCCGGAGGCAGGTCCCCCTCGGCCAGCAGGGAGGCGTAGAGCAGGATATTGGCAATGGGAGTCCTGGTCTGGTGGGAGATGTCGGAGATCAGCGTCTGGACGACCTCCCGCTCCCGCTCCAAATTTCGGGTGGAGGAGGCGGAGCCATTGAGAAACCGGGCCAGCTTGGCCTCCAGAGAGGAGGGAACGGATTCGTCAAAGGCGTTTTCCCGAAAGCTTCCGTCCACAGCGGCGGACAGCATTTCATCCAGCCGCCGGAGGGTCCGGCGGCCGCTGTACCACTGGTACAGGCCGAAGCCCAGGCCCAGAAGGGCCAGTGCTAAACAGACATAGCCGCCCGCTCCCATCACTGGATCTCCCAGGTGTAGCCAAGGCCATATACCGTCTTAATGGGGGCGTCCCCCAGTTTGGCCCGCAGGCGGCGCACCGCCACCGACAGAGCGTTTTCGTCCACAAACTCGCCCCCATCCCATACTCGATCCAGGAGCTGCTCCCGGGTCAAGGTCTGGCCCCGGTGTTCCACCAGCAGACGGAGCAGCCGCTGTTCCGTCTTGGACAGCTCGATCGCCTCTCCGTTCCGGGAAAAGGCCATGCCCGCAAAGTCAAAGGAGAAGGGGGGCAGCTCCACCACTTCGCCTCTGGGGACGGCCCCCCGGCGGAGCAGATTGTTTACCCTGGCCCGGAGGACAGCGAGGGAAAAGGGCTTTGTCACATAGTCGTCCGCCCCCAGCTCCAACCCGGTCACCTGGTCGCTCTCCAGGTCGTTGGCAGTGAGGATGAGAACGGGTACCTGACTCACAGAGCGTATCTCAGTCAGCAGTTCCAGGCCGTTCCCGTCGGGCAGATTGAGATCCAGAATAACCAGGGAGATGGGTAGCTGGGCGAACAGCCGGCGGCCCTCGGCCAGAGTCCGGGCCAGATGGGGCTCCCGGTCCCCAGCAGCCAGGGCCAGGGTGATCCCCCGGCCAAGTGCCTGGTCGTCCTCAATGAGCAAAAGATGTTCCATAGGTCCTCTGCTTTCCAGAAAGCTCAGTCCTCTTTGGCCCTGGCCTTCTTGATAAATACATAGTGAGTGGGGGTGGACCGCTCCTGGGAGAAGGAGTACCCCAGACGGTCAAAGGCTTGCATGGCCTCCGGGCTCTCTGACAGGTGTTCGGTGAGATAGCGGACCATTTCACCACGAGCCATTTTGCACTGCGTGCCCTTTTCCAGTACCCGGCCCTTCCTCAGTTCCCCGAAGGTACAGGAGATGACGGTCATTCCCTGTGGCAGATGGTCGGTCACCGCTCGGCTGTATTCCCGTGAGGCCAGATCGACCAGAAGGTCGTCCTCCTCCGCCAGCGCCTGGGCTAAAGAGGGACCCCAAAACTGGTACAGAGACTGACAGCCCGACCCGGCCAGTCTGGCCTGCATCTCCAGCCGGTAGGGGGTGACTCCGTCGAAGGGGCGCAGCACCCCATAAAAGCCGGACAGGATGCGCAGATGCCGGTCTAAATAGTCGAACTGCTCCCAGGAGAACAGGTGGGGGGCCATATAGCGGTACTGGATGCCCTCATAGGCCAGGACTGCTGGAGTGAGTCTTTCCTCCAGCTCCATATGCTGGAGCCGCTCATAATTGAGTGAGGCGATGGCGTCATTACAGCGCCACAGGGCCTTTAGCTGGTCGTAGGACATGGTTTTCAGCCAGTCACAGAGCAGCCGGGTCCGATCCAAGAACCGGGGGAGGCCCCGGATCTCCATGGTATCCGTGTCCACGTTCATTTTCTTTGCCGGGGAGATGATCAGCTTCATAATATCCCTCCTTGGGACAGTATAAAACAGTTTCAGTAAAAAGGAAATGGGAATTGTAATTTTAGGGGGAAGAGGTTAAAATAGGACCGGACAAATAAAACTGAGGAGGGATCGGTCATGCGTCTGCAAGGCGCTATTTTTGATGTTCCAGACACTCTGCTGGACCGAGAGGGGAGACCGCTGACCGGGCTAATGCCCTTTTTGTCCCTGCTTCGGATGGAGGGGGTGCTGCTCTATCTGGTTTCTGAGGAGGAGCGGCGCACGCTCCAGCCTAAGCTGGAAGCCGCGGGACTGGCCGCCTACTTCCGGGGTGTATTGTATACTGGGGAACAGGGGAGAGGGATAGAGGACCCGGAGCTCTATGAGAAATGTGTGCGGCGCCTGGGGACCGCCCGCCCAGCTACTCTGGTGTTTACCGCTCGGGAGAAGGTCCTCCGCTGTGTGAGGGAGGCTGGCTTCCAGGTCGTACTGGTAGGCAAGGAGCATCCGGAGGAACTCCGGGCCCTGGCGGACGAAGTGGTAGACAGCTATGAGGATATGACCAAGAAAATGTGTTGAAGAAGCGGGACGCCTGGCGATAGCCAGGCGTCCCGCCTTGTTGTGAAGCGAAGGAGAATGGGGCAGCGGCACAAGGAGATGGCCGGCCCAGCTTCCGCTCAGTGATTCGCCATTCGATAGATGGCCAGGATGTCGTCGTGGTCCAGCACCCGGAAGGCGCCGATGGTCCGGGTCCCGAAGAAGGTACAGCGGCGGGTCAGCTCCTCCAGCTCCTTCTCAGACTGGAGGCCGCAGCCCAACTCAGAGAAGCAGGTGGGCATATCCAAAGAGTGAAAGAAATCCACAGTCGCATCGATGGCGGATAAAGCCAGCTCTCGCTCTGTGCGGCCGGTGGGGTCCAATCCCCAGACCTTGACACCGAACCGGGCGAAGCGGGACACATCGGCATCCAGACAGTAGCGGGCCCAGCTGCCCCAAACGGCAGACAGGGTGGCACCGTGGGCAGAATCGAACCGGGCACTAAGCTCATGGCCCAGTTGATGGGGGGCAAAGTCCTTCTTCCCGCCCAGACCAGTCAGGCCGTTGTGGGACAGGGAACCGGCCCACATCAGTTCACTCATGGCCTGGTAGTCGCCGGGATGGTCCATGGCTCGCCGGCCGCTGGAAATGACCACTCGAAGCAGCCCCTCCGCCAGCTCGTCGGTGAGTTGGTTGGTGGTGATGGGATTGAAGTAGCGGTCCATGGTGTGCGACATGATGTCCACCACGCCACAGGCCACCTGGTAGCGGGGCAGGGTGGCGGTGAGATCGGGGTTTAGGATGGCAAACCGGGGACGGTGCAGATCGGAACCAAGCCCTCGCTTTTCCAGGGTGTCATCCTTGGTCAGAACGGCGGAGTCGCTGCTCTCGCTGCCGGCCGCGGGAATGGTCAATACCACCCCCACAGGCAGGGACCGCTCCAGAGGGACCTTTTTCATCCACAGGTCATCCCACAGGTCCAGCTCCGGGTTGGCGACTCCATCGGCGATGGCCTTAGCCGTGTCGATGACGCTGCCACCTCCAATGGCCAGCAGAAAGTTGGCCTGAAAAGCCTCCGCCCGCTGGATGCCGGATAATACCAGACTGAGTCTGGGATTTGGCTTTACACCACCCAGCGTGTCGCAGGACAGCCCGCTCTGCTCCAGAGAGGCCAGGACCCGACTCAGCAGCTCGCTTTTGACAGCGCTCTGGCCGCCATAGACCACCAGCACCCGGGAGCCCCCTCGGCGGGCGATCTGCTCTCCAACCTGCTCCTCAGTACCACGCCCGAAAATGATCTGTGTAGGGGAATAAAATTGAAAGGCTTCCATTGTTGCTCTCCTTATTCTTCGTTTACTATCGCGGCCTGCTCCTCCAGCCACTGGACGGTCTGCTCCAGCCCCTCCCCGCTAAGGGGGAAAGAGGCGGTGGAACAGATATGGCTCAACGCTTTGGTCAGCGGACCCCTCCAGAACTCTATGTCCAGGGTGGTATGAGAGGGTGCGTCAGGGGTATCTGGGGCAGCTTCGTGGGTCACGGGCTGAATAAAAAAGCGGGCCTGTCCTTTACTGCCATACCAGGTATTGCCATTCTCCCAGAATAGCAGGGTAGGGATTTCAATAGGGGGTAACATAGGTATCACTCCTGCCTGTGGTATCCGCCCCTTCTTACAGGGCGGATTCAATGAAATGATGGTCGTGGGCTTCCCAATATTTTTTGTACTGCCGGTCTGTCTGCCCATCCAAGTTCAACTGATACATTCGAAAGACAACCGGCATATTCTTAGGCTGCCACAACTCCTCATAGGTGTATTGATATTTCATGCCGAGATTTTGCATCACGCCGCCGCTCCGGGGATTGTTCCGGTCGTGGGTGGCGGTGATATAGGGAATGCCATCCGCTCTCAACCGCTGTATAACGGCCTTGCAGGCTTCGGTAATGATGCCCTGATGCCAAAACTCATTACGAAGGCCGTACCCTAGGTCGTGGCTGTCGTCCATAGCCACGTTGACGTATCCCACAGGTATGTCGTCGGAGCGGAAACAAACGGCATACCGGTAGCCCCGCTCCTGTCCATAGGAGGCCGCATACCGCTCCAGGAAAAAAGATCTGGCCTCCTCCATGGTATGCAGCGGGTACCAGGGCAAAAACCGGTTTGCTTCTTCATCACGGAAAATAGAGAAAAGGGCATCCAGGTCGTTTTGTGTAAATTTCCTCAGGATTAGGCGCTCTGTCTCCAGCCGTGGCGTATTTAAGCCCATGTCAATCGTGTTCCTCCCAGTCCAAGCTGCGTCCTACGGCCTTGTGCCAGCCGCGCAGCAGCCGCTGCCTGGTATCTGCCTCCATATGCGGGTCGTACCGCTGATCCAGGGTGCGCAGGGCACGGATTTGGTCTAGATCCCGCCATACCCCCACAGCCAGGCCGGCCAGATAGGCCGCGCCAAGAGCGGTGGTCTCCCGGATGGCCGGCCGGCAGACGGATTTGTTCAGAATATCAGCCTGGAACTGCATTAGAAAACGGTCCCTGCTGGCCCCGCCATCAGCATTCAGCTCCCGAAGGGCAATCCCAGTGTCCTTTTCCATGGCATCCACCAAGTCCGCCACCTGATAGGCGATAGACTCCTGTGCCGCCCGGATGATATGGTCACGGGTGGTGCCCCGGGTCAGTCCCACCAGGGCACCCCGTGCGTACATATCCCAGTGGGGAGCACCCAGGCCGGTGAAGGCCGGGACGAGATAGACCCCGCCGGTATCCGGAACCTTGGAGGCGTAATACTCCGCGTCTCGGGCCTCCGAGATGAAGCGCAGCTCGTCCCGGATCCACTGGATGACGGCGCCGCCTACGAATACGGAGCCCTCCAGAGCGTACTGGACCTTTCCGCTCAAGCCGATGGCGATGGTAGACAACAGCCCGTTCCGGCTTCGGCACAACTGGTCACCGGTGTTCATCAGAAGAAAACAGCCGGTGCCGTAGGTGTTTTTCGCCTGACCGGAGGAGAAGCAGGTCTGACCGAAGAGGGCGGCCTGTTGGTCGCCGGCGATGCCAGAGATGGGTACCTCCACCCCCTGGAGATTGACAGTGCCGTACACTTCACTGGAGTCTCGGACCTGGGGCAGCATGGAGATGGGGATGTCCAGGGTGCGGCAGATACAGGTGTCCCAGCAGAGGTTTTGGATGTCATAGAGCATGGTACGGCTTGCGTTGGTCCGGTCGGTGACATGGACCTTTCCACCTGTCAGCTTCCACACCAGCCAACTGTCCACTGTACCAAAGAGCAGATCGCCCGCCTGGGCCCGTTCCCAGGCTCCCTCTACATGCTCCAGTATCCATTTGACCTTGGTGGCGGAGAAGTAGGCGTCAATGAGCAGTCCCGTGCGGTCCTGAATATACTGGGTGAGCTCCTTGTCCTTTTTCAGCTTCTCACACAGAGGGGCGGTGCGGCGGCACTGCCACACGATAGCGTTGTAGACCGGCCGCCCGGTATGTCTATCCCACACGATGGCCGTTTCCCTCTGGTTTGTGATGCCGATAGCAGCCACCTCATCAGGAGAAACGCCGGCCTGGGCCAGCACTTCGGTGAGGACGGAGTATTGACTGGACCAGATCTCCATGGGGTCATGCTCCACCCAGCCGGGCTGGGGGTATATCTGTGAAAATTCCCGCTGCGCCACCCCCGCGATATTCTGATCCTGATCGAAGAGAATGCAGCGGCTGCTGGTGGTGCCCTGGTCCAGGGCGATGACATATCGTTTCATGGGCGTCCCTCCCCTTGAATATGCTCTTATTATGACAGAAAAACAGAGGGCTGTAAAGACCGGAGCGGGAGAGGACGGCCTGCCCATTTGACAGGCCGCGCACAGGCGCGTTGATTCAGCATAGGATGGAATGTGGCATCGCCACACCCATTTTTTACCGTGCAAAGGAGCGTCTTATGAGAAGATACTGTGCTTCTGAGTGGGAGCAGAATCGCCGGGACGGCGTGGTCGCCTATCTGAACGGCGGCACCAGCTCCAGCTGCGGCTGTGGCTGCGGTCAGTCCGGCTCTACTTCCTGCTGCCCCACTCCTTGTCCTCCCCCTTGCCCGCCTCCCTGTCCCTGTCCTCCTCCCTTCCCGTCCATGGTAGGCCCCACCGGGCCGACCGGACCCCAGGGCTATCCTGGTCCCGTTGGTCCCACTGGCCCCACCGGACCTCAGGGAATCCCCGGCCCAGTCGGCGTTACTGGCCCCGCTGGTCCTGCTGGCCCTGCTGGCGCGACTGGCGCTACGGGTGCAACTGGTGCCACCGGAGCTACCGGCGCCCAGGGCCCCGTCGGCCCGACCGGCCCGACCGGTCCCACTGGTCCTGCTGGCCCTGCCGGCGCAACCGGTGCCACTGGTGCTACTGGCGCTCAGGGTCCCGCCGGCCCCGTCGGTCCCACCGGCCCCGCTGGCGAGGGGCTGGAAACTGTGACCACATTCGCGCTAGGCACACCCTATGCCCAGGGGGACTTTGTGACCTATAACGGCAGCCTGTACCGGGCCCGGATCGCCAATCCCAGCGGTACTCCCGGCACATCCGCTGACTTTGAGTTGGTGTCTGTCCAAGGCCCTACCGGCCCCACGGGTCCTGTAGGGGCGACTGGAGCCACCGGGGCCACTGGCGCTGCCGGAGCGGCCGGCGCTACTGGCCCAACTGGCCCTGCCGGCCCTGCGGGTGCCGCTGGTCCTGCGGGCCCGACCGGCCCGACTGGTCCAACTGGCGCTGCTGGTGCTGCTGGCGCTACCGGAGCTACCGGAGCGGAAGGCCCCACTGGGCCGACTGGCCCGACTGGTCCTGCCGGCCCTGCCGGCGCAACTGGTGCCGCCGGAGCCACAGGCGCGGAAGGTCCTACCGGGCCCACTGGACCGGCTGGAGCAGCCCCCGCGCTGAACGCGCTCTACGCCACCAATGTGGGGTCCCAGACCCTGGCAACCACCGGCGATGACGCCAGCTTCGACACCAATCAGGTGGAGGAGGGAACCGCCATCACCCATACCACGAGCACGGCCACCTTCACCCTGGGAGAAACCGGTATCTACCGGGTCTCTTACTCGGTGGTGGCGACCAATACAAGCTCTACTGGTACTGTGGGCGTGGAGCTGGAGAACAACTCTACCCCTGTCCCTGGGAGCGAGAGCCAGGCCACCATTTCCACTACCAATGATCTGGCCACTCTGGCGGCCAGTGTCCTGGTGAACGTCACCGGGACGGCTACCATTACCCTGACCTCCACAGAGAACAACGTGACTCTGACCGAGGCCGGGATCGTAATCCAGAAGCTGAACTGACCGAAAGACCCCAATGGGGCCTAAACAGGGCGGGCGGCACACCGTGCCGCCCGCCCTGTTCCTTATCTGAAAGAGGAGGGCGAGCGCCGTGAAAGTGGTGGTATATGCCATCTGTAAAAATGAGGCTCAATTCGTAGACCGCTGGATGGACTCTATGGGAGAGGCGGACCAGGTAGTGGTGCTGGACACCGGCTCCGAGGACGACACTGTGGAGCGGCTGCGAGCCAGGGGGGCTCTGGCTGAGGTAGAGGTCATCTCCCCCTGGAGGTTCGATGTGGCCCGCAACCGGTCCATGGAGCTGGTGCCGGAAGACGCGGATATCTGCGTATGTACAGATCTGGATGAGGTATTTCATCCTGGCTGGCGGGCCCGGTTGGAGGAGGCGTGGCTGCCAGAGGCGGGCCAGGCTACATACCGCTATACCTGGTCCTTTAACCCGGACGGCAGCGAGGGGGTTACCTTCTGGTATGAAAAGGCCCATGCACGCCACGGCTATCAGTGGGTTCATCCGGTGCATGAGGTGCTGAAGTGGATGGGGACTGGAAGGCCAGGCCCCACAGTGGTGGCGGAGGGAGTCCAGCTGGACCACCACCCCGACCCTTCAAAGTCTAGAGGGCAGTATCTTCCGCTGCTGGAGCTGTCGGTACAGGAGGACCCTGAGGATGACCGGAATGTCCACTATTTAGGCCGGGAATATATGTACAGGGGCCGCTGGGACGACTGCATCCGTACCCTGAAAAGGCATCTTACCATGCCGAGCGCCACCTGGCGGGATGAGAGGGCGGCCTCCATGCGGTACATCGCCAAGTCCTATCTGAACAAGGGGGAGCGGGCACAGGCCCGGGACTGGTACCTGAGGGCCATCGCTGAGGCACCCCATCTGCGGGAGCCCTATATGGACCTGGCGCTTGCCCTGTATGAGCAGGGGGAGTGGGACGGGGTGCTCTACTTTACTGGCTGCGCCCTGGCCATCACCTACCGGCCCAGGTCTTATATCTGTGAGGCTGCCTCCTGGGGCTCTCTGCCCCACGACTTGCGCTCCATTGCCCTCTTCCACACTGGGAGGCTGAAAGAGGCCCGTGAGGAGGCGAGGAAGGCTGTGGAGCTGGAGCCAGACAACGAGCGGCTCCAGGGAAATCTCAAGCTGCTGGAGAACAGTCCGAAAGAAGGCGGGTAACAAGCGGGCCCCATCCAATGGATGGGGCCCGCTTGTGTTTTGATCTAACTTTTGGGCTTCGGCTTAAAGAGAAGGGCCACTACAAAGCCGAAGAAGATAGCGGCGGTGATACCGCCGGCCGCGGCGGTGGACCCGCCAGTGAGGGCGCCCAGAAATCCGTCCTCCGCCACCGCCTTTTTGACCCCCTTGGCCAACAGGTGGCCAAAACCCGTGAGGGGTACTGTGGCGCCGGCTCCTCCCCAGTCCACTAGATGCTGGTAGAGCCCCAGGCCGCTGAGGATCACCCCGGCGGTCACATAGGACACCAGGATCTTGGCGGGGGTAAGGGGAGTCTTATCAATCAAAAGCTGGCCGATAATACATAGGATGCCGCCGCAGAGGAAGGCGTTAAGATATTCCATGATTACGCACCTTTCAAACAAGATAGAGGTCCCAGGTATGGGCGTGATGCCCGAAGACAGCCGGCGGTCACGCCTGGGGGGATCGCTGAGTAGAAATGGCGATGGCGTGGCAGATGCCGGGTACGCTCTCCCCCTGGAACGCGGAGGTAGGAGAGTGGAGAGCGCCGGTGGGGCAGAAAAGAATGTTGTTCCATTTGCCCTCCCGCATTCCATTGAGCAGGTAGCCCGTCAGCACCGAGGCTGCGCAGCCGCAGCCGGAACCTCCGCAGTGGACATCCTGACTCTGCGGGTCGAAAATAAGCATCCCGCAGTCGGTGTGGTTGGACAGTTCCAGCCCGTCCTGCCGGAGCAACTCCAACAGCAGCTCGCTGCCCAGATTACCCAGGTCGCCTGTGACGATCAGGTCATAGTAGTTCGGCGCCCGGCCGGTGTCCTTCAGGTGGGTGGAGATGGTGTCATAGGCGGCCGGGGCCATGGCTGCCCCCATGTTGTTGGTGTCGGTGATGCCCTTGTCCACAATCTTGCCTACCGTCACATGGGTGATATAGGGGCCGGGGCCCTCCCGTGCCAGAATAGCAGCTCCGGCAGCGGTAGTGGTCCACTGGGCGGTGGGAGTTCGCTGGCCGCCGTACTCCAGAGGGGTGCGGTACTGGCGCTCGGCAGTGCAGAAGTGGGAGGAGACTACCACTCCGGCCCACTCCCCGAAGCCGCCATCCAAGGTCATAGAGGCCAGAGCCAGCCCCTCCCCCATGGTGGAGCAGGCCCCGTAGAGGCCGAAAAAGGGAATCTCCTGGCCGCGGGCGGCGAAGGAAGAACCGATACACTGATTCAGCAGGTCGCCGGCAAAGAGCCAGTCTATATTAGAGGCAGGTTGGCCCGCCTTATTTAAGGCCAGAGCCAGGGCCTGCTTCTGCATGGCGCTCTCCGATTTCTCCCAGGTGGACTCGCCGAAGGTGTCGTCAGTCCCGATATAGTCGAAGGAGCTGGCCAGAGGGCCCTCACCCTCCTTCTTTCCTACCACGTTGGCGTGACCGGCGAAGGAAGGGGGACAGGCCAGGGTGACTGTCTGGCTGCCTGTTTTTTTTGTCGTCAAGGGAAACGCCTCCCAATAGAGAATGAAGATGACCATAGCTTGTCCGAAGGGGAGAGAAATATGCCCGAAGCATAAGGAAGAGGCAAATAAAAATTTCTTTTGCTTTCTTCTGTTCAAAAGGGCCAGATTCCTGTATAATGGGGGCTGCAAAGGAAAGAAAAGGAGAGAGGACCTATGCCCCAATTCGACCCACAAAAATATTCCTATCCTTCCCGCCGGAATGTAGTCTATGCCCGCCGCGCAATGGCCTGCACCTCTGTGCCTCTGGGGGCCCAGATCGGCCTGGATGTGATGAAGGCCGGAGGAAACGCTATGGACGCGGCTGTCGCCATGGCCGCAGCCATGCCCATCCTGGAGCCCACCGGAAACGGCCTGGGCTCAGACTGCTTTGCCCTGATCTGGGTAGAGAAGGAGAAGAAGCTGTACGGACTCAACGCCAGTGGCGTGGCTCCCATGGCGCTGGATGCGAAGATGGTGAGAGCCATGGGGCACAGTGAGATGCCCAAGACGGGCTGGCTGCCGACCATGGTGCCGGGGGCTCCCGCGGGCTGGGCGGCGATCAATAAAAAATTTGGCGCCAAGCCCCTGTCCGAACTGTTTGCTCCAGCCATCTCCTATGCCCGGGAGGGATATCCTGTCCCGGTCAATCTGGAGCCCCAGTGGGAGAAGGACTCCCAGCGTATTGCCGCTGCCCGGTCCAAGGAACCTGCGCCTCACTCCTATTGGTGGAATACCTTTATGAAGGAGGACGGCACCCACTACCGGGCCGGTGAACTGTTCCGCTGGGAGGAGTATGCCCAGACGATGGAGGAGCTGGCCGCCACAGACTGTGAAAGCTATTACCGTGGTCCTCTGATGGAGAAGATTGTGGCCTTCAGCCGGGAAACTGGGGGGTATTTCTGTGAGGATGACTTCAGAAATTACCAGCCCATGTGGGTGGAGCCCATCACCACAGACTATAAGGGCTATACCGTGTGCGAGATACCGCCCAACGGCCACGGCATCACAGTGCTGATGGCGCTGAATATCCTAAAGGGGCTGGAGCTGTCCCAGGAGAAGGACTGCGCCGACACCTACCACAAGATCCTGGAGTCCATCAAGCTGGCTTTCGCGGACACTAAGACTTATGTGGCGGACCCCCGGTACATGAAGACCAAGGTGGAGGATATGCTGTCCGAGGAGTACGCCGCCCAGCGCCGGGCCCTCATTTCTGACAGGGCGCTGATGCCGGAGGCGGGAGACCCCTCCTGCGGCGGGACCATCTACCTGTGTACTGCCGACCCAGAGGGCAACATGGTATCCTTTATCCAGAGCAACTATACCACCTTCGGCGCCGGCGTGGCCATCCCCGGCACTGGTATCTCCTTACAGAACCGGGGCGCCAACTTCTCCCTGGAGGAGAACAGCGACAACTGCCTGGCCGGAGGGAAGCGGTCCTATCACACCATCATCCCCGGCTTTATGATGAAGGACGGAGATGCTGTTGGCCCCTTCGGCGTCATGGGCGCCTTCATGCAGCCCCAGGGCCATGTGCTGGTGGCGGTGAACACCATCGACTATCATATGAATCCCCAGGAGGCGCTGGATGCCCCGAGAATTCAGTGGGTGGGCGGAAAGCATATCCAGTTGGAGCGGGAGGTTCCCGCCCACATCGGCAGAGAGCTGGCGGACATGGGCCATGAGGTGGAGGTTTTGAACACCAACATCACTATGGGCCGCGGGCAAATCATTTGGCGGACGGAGAACGGAATGCTAGTTGGCGGGACCGAGCCTCGGTGCGATGGCACTGTGGCGGCCTGGTAAGGGCAGGGGTGGAAGATATGCTGCTTGGCAAAGGACAAAAGGGGACGTCCCACTGCGTGTGTGTGGACTGTGAGGAGGACTGGCCCTACGAGTCAAAGCTCCAGCGGGTTATCGAGGCAGCCTTGGAGACGGAGGGGGTGGACGTGCCCTGCGCCGTCGATGTGCTTATCACAGATGACGCAGGCATCCATCAGGCCAATCTGGAAACGCGAGGGGTGGACCGGCCCACCGATGTGCTGTCCTTTCCCATGTTCGAGCTGTCTCCCGGAGAAAAGCCCAGAGCCGAGTGGGCGGACCCAGACACGGGCAAAGTCTTTTTGGGGGATATGGTGATCTCCCTGGAGCGGGCAAACGAGCAGGCCGAGGAGTACGGTCACTCCCTGGAGCGGGAGCTGTGCTATCTAACGGTACACTCGGTCCTCCATTTGCTGGGCTACGACCACCTGGACGAGGGCCCGATGAAGCGGCAGATGCGGGAAAGAGAAGAAAAAATTTTGACGGAGATGGGTCTTGACCGGACATAACACAGCGGAGCCAAGTCATAGGACTTGGCTCCGTCTGTTCTATTTGGGACAAAGACATTCGTCATAAAAATTCTGACAGGCTTTGTGGGACATACTGTGCCTGGGGTAGACAAAATAGAGGGGGCGCAGGATCTGCCAATCGGACAGATGCAGATAGGTCAGTGTACCACACGCCACCTCCTGGGCGGCCACCTGCTCATACATGAAGCTGACAGCATGAGTTGCTTTCAGCAGTTCCTTAATCATTCGGAAGCTGCCGCACTCCAGTACAGAGGAGAAGGATTGGGGAGAGCAGCCGGCTTGAAAGAGTCTGTTTTCCAGAATGGCGCGGGTGCCTGATCCGGGCTCACGCAAAATGAGAGGATAAGAAAACAGATCTGTCAGCCTGTGTTCTTTCTGTGAAAGAGGATGGCTGGCGGCAGCCACAGGTAAAAACCGGGCAGTATGAAAAATGTGGCTGCAGAAGTCATTGTCATAAAAGATCCCTTCGATGAGGGCACAGTCCAGCTCTCCCCGAACACAGGCGGACAGCATTTCTTCCGTATTGCCTACATGGAGCGCCAGGGGACGGAAGGACTGGGCCAGAAAGGGGGCCAAAAGAGGGGGAAGATAATAGTCGGCAATGGACAGGGTGGCACCGACCCGGAGAGTTTGGGCGCTTTGGTTGAGCTGCTCCAGCAGCCTGTGCTCGTTGGCTGCCTGAAAGGTGGCGTATCGATACATCAATTCTCCCGCTCGGGTGAGGGCGAGCTGATGGCCTGTGAAGTCGATGAGCTGGGCACCGTAGTGCTCTTCCAGCTTTCGGATGTGTTGAGAAACGGCGGGCTGGGTGATATGAAGGGCCTGGGCGGCCAGTGTATAGCTGCGCAGCTCCACTACAGTGAGAAAGGTCTGAAGTTTTTGGTCCAGCATATGTTCACGTCCATTAAAAATATTTATTATATATAATATAACATAATTTGATTTTATAATCAACCGGTGTTATGATGAATGTGACCAGAGGGAAATATTGCAAAAGGAAGTGGAGCTATGAAGGTGTTGAACCGGATAGGGGAGCTTATTCCCGGACTTTTACTGGCATTGGCTATCGCGGCTTGTGCCAAATTCATTGAGGGTCTACTGCCGATCCATCTCATTGGGGCGTCAGTCATTGCCCTGTTCATCGGTATGGGACTCAACCAGATCAGGAAGCCGAGCGATGGTGTGGCCAAGGGCCTGAAGTTCACATCCAAAAAAATTCTGAAATTCGCCATCATTCTCTTGGGAGCCTCGCTGTCCATCAAGGTAGTGCTCAATGTAGGCCGGCTGTCCCTGGTAGTCATGATGTTTACCCTGCTGACCTGCTTCGGCGGCGGATATTTTGTGGGGCGGGCACTTGGCCTGAACTGGAAGCTGTCTAACCTGATTTCTGCCGGGACGGGGATCTGCGGAGGCTCTGCGATTGCGGCCATCGCCCCGGTGATCGATGCGGAGGATAAGGATATTGCCTATGCCATGTCGGCCACTTTTCTATTTGACATGGTGATGATCGTCCTTTTTCCTATTATGGGGCAGGCCATGGGATTAAGCGATATGGCCTATGGACTATGGGCCGGGACGGCGGTGAACGACACCTCCAGCGTGGTGGCGGCAGGATACGCCTTTTCAGAGGGAGCCGGCGATTTTGCCACAATGGTGAAGCTGACTCGCACCTTGGCCATCATCCCCACTGTGCTGGTATTCAGCCTGATCGAGGTGCGGGAGAAACGGAAGGCCGGGATAGTGTCTCAGGGAGAAAAAGTGAAGATTACCTCTATCTTTCCCTGGTTCATCCTGTGCTTTTTGGGAATGGCAGCCATTAACAGCCTGGGAGTGTTTCCGCAGGAGCTGTCTTCTGGCTTAAAAGAGCTGAGCAAATTCCTAATGGTGGCAGCTCTGGCAGCCATCGGCTTAAATACTGATTTCCGGGAAATGCGTAAATCTGGCATTAACCCCATGATTCACGGATTTATTATCTCTGCCTTGGTGGTAGTAGTGGCAATCGCGGTCGAGTATTTTATGGGCATTGTGTAACACGGTCGGCAAACGACCCGCCAAATCGGCGGGCCGTTTGCTATTTTCCGTCAAATATGATAAAATAAAAAGCAGAAAAGGGAGAGGTGGCCTTTCTCTGACTTGAAAGATAATAATAAAAAATATTTGTAGACGGGAAATTGTTCACACCTGAGAAAGTGAGGATTATCTTATGCCGATTATCAAAAAATCCGGTATCATTACTCTGTGCGGCCGGCCCAACGTAGGCAAGTCCACATTGATAAACACCCTGGTGGGGGAGAAAGTAGCTATCGTTACCAACAAGCCCCAGACCACTCGGAACCGCATCTGCGGTATTCTGACACGGGGAGAGAGCCAGTTTGTCTTTGTGGATACGCCGGGTCTGCATAAAGCCCGTACTCGCTTGGGGGACTATATGGTGAATGTGGTCAGGGAGAGTGTGGCTGACGTAGATGCGGTGGCTCTGCTGGTAGAGCCCATCCCGAATATTGGGGAGCCGGAAGCACAGCTTATCGCCCGCGTCAAGACCCTGGGCTGTCCCGCCGTGTTGGTCATCAACAAGGCGGATACGCTGGAGCGGAAAGACAAGCTCCTTGAAGTGATACAGCTTTACAGCCAGGAACACGACTTTCAGGCCGTGGTTCCTATCTCCGCCAAGACCGGCGAGGGGGTGGAGGAGCTGCTGGGCGTGCTGGAGGGCTTCCTTCCCGATGGGCCCCAGCTCTTCCCGGAGGACATGACCTCCGACCAGCCGGAGCGGCAGATGATGGGGGAAATCTTACGGGAAAAGCTGCTTCTGTCCCTGGATAAGGAGATCCCTCATGGGACCGCGGTGGAGATTACCCGTTTCGTAGAGCGGGAGGACGAGGTCATTGAGGTAGAGGCCACCATCTACTGCGAAAAGAACAGCCATAAGGGTATCATCATCGGCAAGGGCGGTGCCATGCTGAAAAAGATATCCACCCTGGCCCGGCAAGATATGGAGCGATTTATGGGGACTAAGGTGTACCTCCAGACTTGGGTAAAGGTCAAGGAAAATTGGCGTGATAATCCCGCGGCAATTCAGAATTTTGGCTACCACCAGGATTGATTGCAGCTGACGCCAGCAATAAACAGAATTTCCCGGTCATACTTTCCATGAGAAAAGCCCAGTCTAATTGCGGAGAGATTTGTGGGAGGACTGGAGTATGAATGAGAACGGACTGTGGAGCTTATTTTGGGAAACCGGTCTGCCAGAAGCCTATCTGATGCTCGCGGCCCTGGACCGGGAGGGACCGGCACTGCCGGCCAGGCCGTCGTTTCGGCCTCAGCCCAAGGGGGCGGACCGGGCATAGTCCTGAGGCTGTGCCCCGGTACATAGGAGATACGCTATGCATATGACCACTAAGGCTCTGGTCCTCCGTCAGGTGGACTATAAGGAGTCGGATAAGATCCTGACGCTCTTTACCCAGGAGCAGGGGAAACTCACTGCCTCCGCCCGGGGCTGCCGAAAAAAGGGGAGCGCCCTGGCCGCGCCATGCCAGCTATTGGCCTGGTCAGAAATGGTGCTATACGACTACCAGGGGCGCTGGACCGTGAAGGAGGCGTCCACGGAACGGCTGTTCCAGGGGGTGAGGGATGACCTGGAGCGGCTGGCTTTGGGCTGCTATTTCGCCGAGGTGGCGGAGCTGTTGGCAGTGGAAGGGGTCGCCAGCTCTGAGCTGCTCTCATTGATATTGAACAGCCTGCACGCACTGGATAAAATGAAAGAGAAACCCCTGGCGTTGGTTAAGGCGGCCTTTGAACTGAAGGCCATGTGCTTGTCTGGATACGAGCCGCTGCTGGACGGCTGTGCCGTCTGCGGCAGGACCCCGCCGGAGGAGCCGCGCTTCCATCTGCGAGAGGGCGTGGTCCACTGTGCTGCCTGCCGGGGAGAGATGGGGGAGGGCATCTCCATGCCTCTCAACCTCCACGCGCTGCGGGCTATGGAGCATATCGCCTATGGAGATCCAAAGCGGCTCTTCTCCTTTTCGATAGGCGGGGAAGGGCTGACCAAGCTGGCGGATCTGACAGAGGCATATCTCCATACCCAACTGGAGCGGGGCTTTCAGACGCTGGATTTTTACAAAGGGATACAGACCGGAGGGATATGATTCAAAAAAAGCCCGCTGTGGAGTTCCACAGCGGGCTTTTTCCGCAATATTCATTACTGCTGGGCCTCGACCTGGCCAAATGTGTGGCCGTTATAGGTCAGACAATTCTTGCACATCCGGTGAGGCAGCCGGAACGCCCCGCACTTGGGGCAGGTCACGATACCGGGAGTTTCCAGCTTCCAGTGGGAGCTGCGCCGCTTATCGCGCCGGGCCTTGGACACTTTTCTCTTAGGAACCGCCATGGGTGACACCTCCTTCGGTTTACGTGCCGTGCGGCACTTCGACTACTCACTCAGTTTCGCCATCCAACAGCTGCGCAAGGGCCGCCAGTCTTGGATCTACTTCAGGTCTGCACCCGCAGGGACCGAGATTCAGGTCAGCCCCGCATTTGGCACACAGCCCTTTGCAGTCGTCTGAGCAAAGGTTTTTGGTATCCATCTCGAGTACGAAAGCCTCCGTCACCACCTGGTCCAGATCCAACTCAGTTCCATCCAGAAGGATGATCTCGTCGTTCTCCTCATCCTCCAGGGCCTGGGCAACCAGACTGTCCAGCCGGACCACCTTTTCACGGGAAAATTCCTTCCCGCAGCGGTCACAGACCAGATCCAACAGGGAACTGACCGTCCCCTCCAGCACAAGAGCGCCCGCGTGGTTGGTCACGCTGCCCTGGGCTAGAACGGGGCGGGTGATGGGTTTCCTCCCATAAAATTCCAGACCGGACAGGTCTGCCTGGAACTGGAAGGTCTTGCGGGCGTCTGGCTTATGAATGATATCTTTCAGATCCAGACGCATGGCTTCCTCCTGGGTTTGACCCTAAACTCGCATAATGGTACGGAAAGTATTATAGAGAAAAGTTCCCAACTTGTCAAATCTTTTTTTCTGATTGACAAATATAATTTTTTATGGTCCAATTTTGGGAAGATAGGGCACTTTTTACAGCCTTTGTAGGAGAGAGCCGCCATGAAAGAATTTACCATTGGAAAAAATGACGCAGGTCAGCGGCTGGACCGCTGGCTGGCCAAGACGATCCCCCTGCTGCCTGCCCCGCTGGCCCAGAAGTATATCCGCCTCAAGCGGGTAAAGGTCAACGGAAAGGGCTCCAAGCGGGACATCCGGCTGAATGTGGGAGATGTGCTCCAGTTATATATCAACGACGAGTTCTTTGACCGCCCCACCCCGGAAAACGCTTTTTTGTCCCTGTACCAGCCGAAGCTGAATATCCTGTATGAGGATGAGCATATCCTGCTGCTGGACAAGCGGCCCGGCCTGGTGGTCCATCCGGATGAGAACGAGCGAGTCAATACCCTGCTTACCCATATCCAGGCTTACTTATATCAGAAGAAGGAGTGGTCTCCCTATTGGGAGAATTCCTTTGCGCCGGCCCTGTGCAACCGTATCGACCGGAACACGGGGGGCATAGTCATTGCGGCTAAGACGGCGGAGGGACTCCGGGTGATGAACCAGAAGATCAAGGACCGGGAGTTAAGCAAATACTACCTGTGTGTAGTCCAGGGCAGGATGGCGCCCAAGGAGGGGAAACTGGAAGGCTATCTCTTTAAGGACGAGGTCAAAAAGCAGGTCTATGTCCGCGGCCGGCCGGGGCCGGGGGCCAAAACTGCCGTTACCTTATATAAGACGCTTGCGGTGAAAAACGGCCTGTCCCTGGTGGAGTGCGACCTGATCACCGGGCGGACCCATCAGATCCGTGCCCAATTCGCCCATGCCGGACACCCCCTCATCGGGGACGGCAAGTACGGCAGTGAGCGGGAGAATCGAAAGTATGGCCGCCATGGGCAGGCCCTGTACTCCTATAAGCTCGCCTTCCACTTCACCACCGATGCCGGACCTCTGGAGCACCTGAATGGCCGGACCTTTCAGGTGGAGGACGTGGACTTTGTCCGAGAGTATTTTGGAGCTTGGCCAGAGGCCGGGAGAGAGCCGTCCTCCCGGTGAATAGGCTGGAAAAGAGTCGGGACAGCCTCGGCTCTTTTTTATTGAATATATTATTGACAAACAATAATTTTCTTGATATCTTATATTTAAAATTATTGTAAAACAATAATTGAAGGGCGGAATAGATATGAAGAAAAAACTGTGGATGCTAACAGGGGGAGCCATTCTGGGGCTGCTGGCGGCTCTGGCCGGAGGGCTGTTGTCCGCCAAAACCGGGTGGAGCACGATGAATGACCCTCTCCTATCAGTAGGGCGGGGTCTAAGGGCGCTGTCCCTGTCTGGCTTTGGGGGCGACCTGCTGGCCTGGTTGGTAGTCCTGCTGGTCAGCGGGGCGCCCTTGCTGCTCCTGATTCGGATAGGGAAGAAGGGCAGAGGGATGGAGGATCTCCTTCTTGGCTTGATGGCCCCTGTGATCTTCTGCTGGCTCTTTTATTTGGCCAATCCGACCCAGCTGGGGGAGACCGCGGCCCAGATCTTCCCCTTAGCCGGAGGGTGTACGGTGCTGTCTATGGGGGCGGCGTGGCTGGTTTTGAAGCTGCTCCGGGGCCTGGATGGGGCGCCCACCCAGCGCCTAGCTGCCGCCTTTGGGGCGCTGCTCTCCGGCTGTGCCCTGCTGTGTGCCTTTTCCGTGGCCTACGGAGGGGCCGCCGGGGTAGCTGCCCAGTGGGCCCAGGTGGTGGAAGGCAACACGGACCTTGGAGGGCTGACGCTGCCAGTCCTGATTGTTCTGGGGGTGCTGAACGCCGCCCCCGGCCTGCTGGTAGCTGTAACTATGGTTTGGGGCTCCGAGCTGGCCCCCGTCCTGGGGGGCGGCACCTTTGACCAGGCGGGGGCGGAGCTGTGCGGCCGTGTTGCTCTGGCCTGCAAGACGGCGGCGCAAGCTACTGTGACGCTGACTGTCTTTGCCAACCTGCTCCAACTGGCCCTGGTGGGGGAGCTGCTTTCCGCCAGCTTCTCCATCACCCTCCCGCTGTTCTCACTGGCGGCCTCCGCCGGGCTGTTTCTCCTGTGCCGCTGCCTTCAGCGGGGGGCGGTCCTCCAGGAGGACAACGACTCCATCATTTGAGGGAAAGCCATGGCGATCAGAGTATATTTGAGCGACGTGCTGAAGGAGCGGGGCATGACCTCTAAGGAGCTATGTGCCAAGGTGGGAATTACCGAGGCTAACCTGTCTATCTTGCGCTCCGGGAAGGCCAGCGGTGTGCGCTTCCACACCATCAATAAGATATGCTACTATCTGGACTGTCAGGTGGGGGACATTCTCCACTTTGACGGACGATTGGAGGACAAAGATGAAGAAACTGTGGACTAAGGGGAAGACAGGGGCGGCGGCCGTCCTGCTGGCCTGCTTTCTGGCGGCTCTAGCCGCCAGCACTTCTGGCAGCCGACTGGCCCGGCCAGAGAGGGAGGACCCCGGAGCGGACCAGTTTATCGGTTTTCACATGGTATTGGAGAAGATGCCGAAGGAGGGGGAGGAGATCCCGGTGGACCAGAGTCACTGGGTGGAGTACGGCACAGAGGAAATGAAAACAGAGGACTTCGGCACCCTGTCCTTTCCCAAAAAGATTTTAATTGGACGGTTTACCGACGATCCTCACGGACAGGACTATGAATTTCCAGGTCTGCCTGGCCTGAACTGCTTTTTGGCCGAGGAGGAGCTGGAAGAAGGCGGTACTCAATATGCCGGTACCAGCGGCCTGGCGGGCGCTCATATTAAAGTGGGCGATGAGGAGGAGTCTATCAGCGGAACGGTCTACTTTGGACCGCCTTTGGATGACAGAAACTGGAATACAAACGAGTTTGACTACTGCTGGACTGCCTATCAGGTGTACCAGATGGAGGATGGCACGGTCTATCTGGACGGCAGTGGAAACAGCTACGGCGGTATGGGGGGATTTACCACTAAGGTCACAGACACCCAAACCAAGACCGCCGATGGGGAGGAGGAAATATTCTCTTTTACGGCGGAAGTAACGATGGAATCTGTGGAGCGGGTGACAGAGCTGGAGGTCCGCTGGTACGGAGAGGAGGAGCTGCTGGACCGCAGGACGCTGACCATGGAGGAAGTGGGAGAGGGGCTGTCCCTGGAGCGGCCCCAGGGGGCGGTCTGGGCCCTTGTGACCCAGAGGGACCGGACTGGAGACACAGAGCGGTCTGTCTACACTCTGGGGACGGAAGCGGGCGCTTCCCACCATCTGGTCCAGCTGGATGAGCGGGGGATGGGCCGCGTGGTTTATCTGAATTTGGATTAGGATCGGCGGGAGAGGGAAAGGACCCTCTCCCGCTGTCCTGTTTGGGTCCAAAACCGGTCTGGACATGCTGCGGGGGAGCGGAGGGGAAAAGTCAGAAAAAATTTTAGGGAAAATCATTGACATTTGGGGTATGACCGGATATAGTGTATCTCGCTATCCGTGAAAACCCGGCCCCCCGGATGTCCACAGCGGGCGGACGCCGAACCGGGTGAATAAATCGAGGGAGCTGACAAGTTTTTATCAGACTAAAGGGGGATAAGCGAGATGTCCAAGGAGCTGATCCGTCTGTCCAACTGCACCATGTCCTTTGACGGCGAAGTGGTGCTGGATGGAATCAATTTGTATATCAACGACAAGGAATTCCTCACACTGCTGGGTCCCAGCGGGTGCGGCAAGACCACCACACTCAGAATCATTGGTGGTTTTCAGACGCCCACCTCTGGCGATGTTTTTTTTGACGGTGTGAGGATTAATGCTGTTCCGCCCCATAAACGGGCGGTGAACACGGTATTCCAGAAGTATGCCCTGTTTCCCCACCTGAACGTATATGAGAACGTGGCCTTTGGCCTGCGTATCCCGAAGGCGGATGATAAGGGGAAAAAAGTCAAGCTGCCGGAAAAGGAGATCCACCAGCGTGTCATGGAGATGCTGGAGGTGGTCAACCTGAAGGGCTTTGAAAAGCGGCACATCAGCCAGCTGTCCGGCGGCCAGCAGCAGCGGGTGGCCATTGCGCGGGCCCTGGTGAACCGGCCCAAGGTGCTTCTGCTGGACGAGCCCTTGGGCGCCCTGGACCTGAAGCTGCGCAAGGATATGCAGAATGAGCTCAAGCGCATCCAGCAGGCTATGGAGATCACCTTTATTTATGTTACCCACGACCAGGAGGAGGCCTTGGCCATGTCCGACACTGTAGTGGTCATGGACGGCGGCAAGATCCAGCAAATCGGCACTCCTGAGGACATCTATAATGAGCCGAAAAATGCCTTTGTGGCCGACTTTATCGGTGAGTCCAATATCATCGACGGCATCATGCGAGAGGACGGAGTGGTGGAGATCTTCAACCGGCGGTTCCAGTGCCTGGACGGAGGCTTTGAGAAGGACGAGGCGGTGGATGTGGTCATCCGGCCCGAGGACGTGGATATCGTCCCCGAGGACCAGGGCCAGCTGAGGGGCACGGTCACCAACGTGACCTTCAAGGGAATGCAGTACGACATCATCGTAGACTTCTATGGCTTCAAGTGGCTGATCCAGACTACCGACCTGTCCCCCGTGGGCAGCCGCATCGGCATCAAGATTGATCCCGATGGCATCCACGTTATGAAGAAGAGCCAATACTCCGGGATGTTTGGCGACTACTCCTCTTACTCCGAGGAGTACGAGGAGATCGGCGACGCCTCCCTGGAACCGGACGAGGCGGATGGGGAGGACGGAGATGAAAAGGAATAAGCTGCTTTCCCTGTTTGCCGCCCCCTATGTGTTGTGGATGGCGGTATTCACCATTGTCCCCATCTTTATGGTGGTGTTCTACGCCTTTACCACGGCGAACAGCGCCGAATTGATCGCGGCGGGCAACTGGAGAGAGGCGTTTACCCTGGATAATTTTGCCCGGATGGGCACCTACGCGGTGGTTTTTACCCGCTCCTTCAAGCTGGCCATCATTGCCACGGCTATCTGCGTCCTCATCGGCTATCCCTTGGCCTACTTCATGGCCAAGGAGGGCCCCGGCTTTCAGAAGATGGCCATGGTCATCATTATGCTGCCCATGTGGATGAACTTCCTCCTGAGGACCTACGCCTGGATGTCCATTCTGGACAACAGCGGCATTCTGAACCAGTTTTTCCAGGCGGTGGGCATCATAGATCTGGGCAATTTATTGAATGGCTGGCTCAATGATGTCTGTGCGGCCATCAACACGACGGTGCTGCCGGCCCTGAAAGATCTGCCGGGGATCGGGGAGCTGCTGCCAGCCGATTTCCTGCTGGATGCAGCCCGGCCGACCAATATGAAGTTTTTTAAGCTGCTCAACACCCAGGGCGCTGTGGTGCTTGGCATGGTTTACAACTACCTGCCCTTTATGATCCTGCCCATCTATTCGGTGCTGCTTAAGCTGGACAACTCTCTGCTGGAGGCAGCCAGGGACTTGGGGGCCAGCTCTGCCCGGGTATTCCGGAAGATTACCCTGCCCCTGTCCCTGCCAGGTGTGCTGTCCGGCATTACTATGGTGTTTGTTCCGGCCGTTTCCACCTTTGCAATCTCCAAAATGCTGGGCGGCGGCACCCAGATCATGCTGGGCGACCTGATCGAGATGCAGTTTCTGGGCAACGCCTACAACCCGAGGCTGGGCTCGGCTATCTCCCTGGTAATGATGGTCATTGTGGTCACCTGTATGTGGATTATGAATCGCTTTGGAGAGGGCGAAGAACAGGCGGTGACGCTATGAGAAAAAATGGTATCGCTTCCCGTGCCTTTATGGTCATGGTGTTTCTGTTCCTGTATGCCCCTATCTTTCTGCTTATCATCTTCTCCTTCAACGAGGGAAATAGTAACGCGGTCTGGCAGGGCTTTTCTCTAAAGTGGTATCAAGAGCTGTTCAAGGACCGGATCATTATGCAGAGCGTATATACCACGCTGACGGTATCCCTGATCGCCACAGTGGTATCTACTGTTGTGGGCACCTTTGCCTCCATCGGTTTTTACAATATGCGCCGGCGTTGGCGGGAACCTCTGGTGACGGTCAACAACATCCCAATGATCAACGCCGACATCGTCACCGGTGTGGCGCTGTGTCTGTTCTTTGTGGCTGCCTTTGGCGCCTGGAACGGCTTTGTGGAATGGATGGAAACGACCCATCGGCTTACCGCGCCCAGGCTGTATATGGGCTTTGGCTCCTTACTGATCGCCCATATCTGCTTTGATATCCCACATGTGGTGCTGTGCATCATGCCCAAGCTGAGGCAGATGGATGGCCACCTCATCGACGCGGCCCAGGACCTGGGCTGCACCTGGATGCAGGCGTTCTGGAAGGTCGTGGTGCCCGAAATCAAGCCGGGCATTGTGTCCGGCGCGCTCATCGCCTTCACCATGAGCGTGGATGACTTCGTCATCTCCTACTTTACTGCCGGCTCCTCAGTGTCCACCTTGGCCATGACTATTTACGGCATGACTAAGAAGCGGATTACCCCTAAGATCAACGCCATTTCCACCCTGCTCTTTGCTACGGTGCTGCTCCTGCTCATTATCAACAATGTGAGGGAAGCCCGATTGGAGAAGGCCAGAAAGCAAAGACGATAATCACCCTATTTTGTTCTCAGGGCCTGCCGGCCTGGAGATATATTCTTAAAAATTACTGGAGGAATGATAAATTGAAAAAAATCGCAGCCTTGACCCTCGCCATGACCATGGCGCTGGGCCTGTTCCTGTCCGGATGCGCCATGGAGGACAATGGAGGGGATACCGCGGGGAGCGGCAGTACCGGCAGCGCGGGCAACAACAGCAGCGGCACCAACACCGGAAAGCGGGTCGTCAATGTGTGCAGCTGGGGTGAGTATATCGACACAAGCCTGATCGATGAATTTGAGGAGAAGACCGGCATCGAGGTCAACTACCAGACCGCCGAGAGCAACGAGGCGCTGTATTCTACCCTGGCCCTGGGCGGAGCGAACTATGATGTTATCGTCCCCTCTGACTATATGATCTCTCAGCTGATTGAGGAGGGGATGCTTCAGGAGCTGGACTACAGCAAGATCCCCAACTTTGAGAAGATCGACCCACGATTCCGGAATCTGTCCTATGATCCAGAGAATCTGTATACCGTACCGTACACCTGGGGTACTTTGGGCATCATCTATAACACCACTATGGTAGACGAGCCCATTACCAGTTGGAGCTCTATGTTCGATGAGAAGTACGCCGACAATGTGGTGATGATCCGCAACTCCCGTGACGCCCTGGGCATTGCGCTGTACTATCTGGGCTACTCCGTCAATACCACTGATGAGAGTGAGATCCGTGAGGCCTATCAGCTGCTGGCTGATGCCAACGCCAAGGGCGTCTATCAGGCATTCTATATGGACGAGATCTTCCAGGCCATGGAGCGGGGCAACGCCGCTATCACCGCCTATTACGCCGGCGACTACCTGACCATGCGGGAGAACAACCCTGATTTGGCCTATGTGGTGCCTGAGGAGGGTTCCAACTGGTTCGTGGACGCCATGTGCATTCTGAAAAACGCTCAGAATGTGGACGAGGCCCATGAATGGATCAATTTTATTGCCTCCACCGAGGCCAACCTGGCCAACATGGACTATATCTGGTATGCCTCTCCCAACAGCGAGGCGCTGGAGCAGTACCCCGCTTGGTACGAGGAGCAGTACGGCGAGCCTCTGGATATGGAGCTGTATGAGATTATGGCCGCTCCCCAGGAGGTGTTGGACCGGTGCGAAGCCTATCTGGTTACCCCGCCCGATATCCGCAATCTGTACAACGAGCTCTGGACTCAACTGGGTATTAACTGAAACAGGCCCGCTATCTCTGAAAAGAGATAGCGGGCTTTTTATGTGGCCGGTAAAAACCTTAAGAGGGGATGGAGGACTCAATTAAGATCAGGGGGAGACCGTCGTTGGATACCGACAGCTAGAGAAGAGATACCTCTGGCAGTGGAAAAGAATCGGGAGTATACTATTGATATTCACTTCTTTACTACGGTGCGGGATAAGGATATCTGTTATAGAAGAAAAAAATTGCTTCCGCAACCGCCGGTTGCGGAAGTTTCAACCATAGTTGATAGTATGTAACTAGGAATGGCGGTATAGTGCTTATAGGGAGGGAAAGAAGATGTTGTCTGAAAGGATCTATCAGTTCAGGCGGAACAGCGGGCTTTCTCAGGAACAGCTGGCGGAGAAAATAGGCGTTTCAAGACAGGCTATCTCCAAATGGGAGAGTGGAATATCAACGCCTGAATTAGAAAAACTGTTAGCGTTGAGCGAGTGTTTTGGCATTACTATTGACGAACTTGTGAAAGACGAGGCATTTACTCAAGGGACAAATGAAGTGCCACAGGAACTGGAAAAAAACAAAGATCCAAAAGCAATCGAAATGAAAGTGGGCATAGGGCTTTGCTTGGTGGGTGCTATCTGTCTGATCCTGTTCGGAGCTATGATGGTTTTGAGTCCAAGCGCAGCGGAACAGCTTAATGCTGCTTCAACAGTTACTTTGAGCGGATCTGGTATACTTATCATTCTCTGCGTGCTTTCGATGGTTATAGGATTAGCACTAATATTGCGAAAAAAATGAATTGGGGGGCAGGCATATGAAAAAGTTGAGTTATTTGTTCACGGCGCTCGCGATTGTACTATCTGACATAATGTGTTTCGTGGTTGCCTATCATTACCGTGATATGCTTTGCGGTATTGAGCACTCCTGCTACAGCGCGCCGGCCAGCGTTGCCTTTCTGTATGCCGTTCCGTTTAGCGTTGGGATCATCATATGTACGGTTGTGGCATATACGCTTCATAAAAAATAATATAAAGAGGCCCCTCCCTGGAGGGAAGGGCCTCAAATTGGACTGACAAAGACTTATGCCTTTTTCTTGATGGGATGGCGGATCACTGTTTTCCACCGTTCAGGCGCCACTTTTCTCGCGTCGGACAGATAGATCTCGTGATGCAGGCGGTCGGCTGTGAGATCTGTCACATATCCATGTTTTTCTAAATATTCCTCCATCAGAGCCACGGTCTTGGGCTCCTCGTCAAATGGGCCAAGATGCATGATCTGGACGCACAGACCCTCATGGATCGTCAGGAATTCGGCCGATGAGCAGTCTATCCGCTTCTTCTTCTCAGCAGTTTGGACTGCCCAGCCAAAGTGTTCTCTGGTCACAAAATCCGGCAGACGAATGACGGAGATCCAGTGAAAGTCCTCTTTACGCCCATAGCCCGCCCCGGCTGTACCGCCCTGCCACCAGAACCCTTCCAGTGGGGGAACGACATACTCAAAAAAGCCCTCAATCTTATAATCGCTCTTGTAGCTCATTTTTAACGTGTACGCAACGGCATATAGGATACTGATCGCCCGCTGGTACGCGCCGCCCTCTGCATTGGGATCTCCCTCGCCTCTCACTGCGATGTAGTTGGTGGACGGGACCTCTACGATCTCCGGCCTGTCCTTTGGCATATAAAATTCTTTGAATTCTTTTTTGAAATCAAAGGCCATATAGTTGTCCTCCTTATGCCACTGGTGTGTGCCCCGGTCAGTGGGGCTTCAATGATGGGATATTTGTAACTATACAATATTTTTAGGCTCTCTTCAAGGTGGGGAACAGGATCAGAGAACGGCTGCCGCGATACCCATGGATATCCAGGACACCTTGCTGGAATGTACCATAGGCCTGTTCATGGAAGGTTCATGAATTATTTGCAGTTCTGTGAAAAATTCCCTGGGTGTACATGGTATCCTAAGATTAGGTCAAGGGTGGATACCCGCTGACCCATTCTTTGAAATGACGGACAATGGGCCGTCTGGGCCGATGACGCCCCACTGCGCCGGCCCCCGGACTTCTCTATCAGGCAGAACGCCAGGAGAAGGACCGGCCCGCTCACTGCTGCCCCTCAGCCGGCCTCGGGGCGGCAGACCAAAAATACCCCGCCCGCGGGTTTGATATACAGGAAAGACGCCCCCTGGTTATCCAGGGGGCGTCTTTAGTCAGTAGGGGCGTGGAAGAGAAGACGGTAGTAATCTGTATCCAGAATGGAGGCGGAATAGGCCACCCGATTTTGTACCTCATTGACCAGGGGGACCAGGGCCTCCAAATCGGTTTCGCTGCCGTCCCAGCGGGTGAACAAGTCGTCGGAGGAGTTGTAGTAGCCCCGCTCGTTGATAAAGCTGTAATCGGCGAAAATCACCAGCTCCGGGCTGTCGGACAAAATGTCCGACCCCATGAGCAATCTGGAGTCATATTCCAAATCAAAGAGGTTAGATAGGGTTGGCATTACGTCCAGGCTGGAGCAGTATTTGTCCACATAGACCGGCTCCTCCAGGTCGGCGCTCCACAGGATCAAAGTATTTTCATAGATCTCAAATATTGGGTCCACCGGGTGGCCCAACAACTCGCTGTACTCCTCGTCAGTGAGGCCGTAGGGGTAGTGGTCGGCGGACAGGACAATGACCGTATCCTCCAGTTTGCCCGCCGCCTCCAGTTGCTCTACCAGGCTCTCCACAGCCAGCTCCAGCTCGATCTGGCTGGCAAGATAGCATTTGACCGGGTCGCTGTACGGTAAGTCCTTGACCTCGTCCCAGTGGCGGGCAGACATGATATTCTCCTCCAGCGTATAATTCAGGTGGCCGCTGACTGTCAGGCAGTAGACCATGAACTGGTCCTCATCCACAAACATGGGGACAATGGTATCCATCATCATCTCGTCAGAAGGGGGAAAAATCCGCCCAGCAGCCAGATCGTCGGCAGGAATCACATCCTCCGCCCGTAACCCCTGATCGATGGCATAGTACTCATAGCCCATATTGGAGTGGGATAGATTCCGGTCGTAGTAGTCGTAGAGGTAGTCGTGGAAGGCCATGGTCCGGTAGCCTTCCTTGCGGAATTGGGTACCCAGCGCGAAGGGCATATAGTTGTCCGAGGATTGGGAGTAGCTCCAAACACCCGACTTGGGGATCAGACTGGTAGTGGTAACATACTCACCGTCCGAGGTGGATACTCCCCACAAGGGGGTATAGAAGTTCTCAAATACAAAGCCCTGGTGGGACAGCTTCCACAGAGTGGGGGTGCGCTGGGGATCCATGGCCAGGGTGGAAAAGCCCTCTGCCACGATCCAGACCAGATTTTTACCCTTAAAATAGCCGGTCCACTGGTTTTTAGCCGTGGGTTCCCGCTGGGAGAACCACTGATGCATCGCCAGCATATCTGCATCCGTTTCCTGCCGGATGAGAGTGTCAAAGGGGAGGTCCATCACATGGTCGCCGCTGCGGTTTGGCGTGGAACCGTTCACTTCTGTGCCGTCAGGCTCCTGGGAGATATCCGGGTCGGCAGGTTGGTCTGGGTCGATGCCAAAGAGGACCCGGCGGATCTCCAACTGTGTCTGGGTCATCATGCCGAAATATTGCGTTTCCAGAGCCGGGACAGCGGCCTGGGTGTAGATATACCGCAGGGACATGGCGCCGCCGCTGCACAGCAGCACGATGCACATGGTGGCCAACTGGATAGCGGCGGCCATGACCGCCCATCGTCTCCTCTGGCCCCGGACCAGAGGAGGATGGTCTGGGACTAGCCGCTGGCGAAAGAGGAAGGACAGAATCACCGGAATGGCCATCATCAGCACAGGGAACCAGTTGACTAATACCTCCATGGTGGCCATATCGCCAAAGGCCCCGGCGACCATCGCCATCTTGGTGAGAGAGAAGATGGTCAGAAAGGTCTTGAACAGGTGATAGTAGATGGCCTGGGCCCCGATCCACAGGGAGAGGAGCAGCGTGAGCAGAGGTAACAGGACCCGGCCCTGGCGGGGGGGCAGGCCGCCGCACAAGAGTCCCAAGAGGAGGGCCACAGGCAGAGTGAACAGTAGGGTGAACAGCATTCCAACAGGGGACAGGGAGTAAAAGCAGTACAGCTTCAAGAATAATTCTTCATAGTAGATGACCGCGGCGAAAAACAGGGAAGGGAGGGCAAGCCTCCGCCACCGCTCTGGGATAGGAAGGCCCCGAAGCGGAACAGATCCGTTCATGATTAAGATCCTCCGGCTAAGAAATGTATTTTTATTCTAGTCCATTCCCGTTAGGCTGTCAATGCAGGGAAGGCGGAGAGAAAAAATTTAAGATTTTATGCCCTGATAAAAAACCGCTCAAAAATTGTACAATATGAATAAAATATGGAGAGAAATAAGGCGCTTTTTGACCTGAAGATAGCAAATACTACTTGCAAATTTTTCTACAATCTGATATGATAGCGATGATATTAATAGATTGTTCATAATTCCCGCAGGTTTACACCAGGGAGCCTCTGTGTTCAACAGGGCGATCACACAAAACAGCCGTCCTTTGTAAGTCTGGCTGTTTTACTATGTCTGTGGGCGGGAGCTGGAAAGCGAGGATACCTTGTCCCGAATGAGTCAACTGGCGCTGGACCGCTTGAAACGGGCCTATGCCGCCTATTACGATATTGAGGATATAGAAGACGGTACTCCGCTCAAGGCGCTGTGCGCCTATCATATGCGGGATAGCCAGTATGTTCTGGTCAAAAAAGCGGAGCTGTGGGCGGCGGAAAACCATGAGTATCTCTATCTCTGTGCGGTGGACCACCTGGATGAGGGGGCTGTGGACCAGATCTTTCAGCGGGTGCTGGAGGACGGAGAGCCCCGTGTGCACCCCCATATACAGCATATGTATACCTATCTGACGGCGGTGACGCTATATGACAGCGCCGAGCCCCAAGCCCTGGCCAAGCTGAGGAAGCTGAAGAAGCGCCGGGAATACAAGCTATCGCTCCATGGATGGATGGAGTTTAGAATAGCCGCCGTGGACCTGTCCACGGGAGAAATCACTGTCAACCGCGCGGGAAGAGCGATTCAAAAAGATCTGAAGCGGCTGACAGGGAGTATCATCTCTGCATATCATTTAGGAGAGGAGAAAACGCAATGAATGCAATGTTAGTTGTTATCGTTGGCATCGCTATTTTGATCGTAGGCTACATCTTCTACGGCGGCTGGCTTGCCAAACAGTGGGGTGTTGATGACTCCAAGGTCACCCCAGCTCATGAGCTGGAGGACGGCATGGACTATGTCCCTGCCAAGGCCCCTGTCCTGATGGGACACCACTTTTCCTCCATCGCCGGCGCCGGCCCCATCAACGGCCCCATCCAGGCCGCTGTCTTTGGCTGGGTTCCTGTGGTGCTGTGGGTTCTGATCGGAGGTATCTTCTTCGGCGCTGTCCATGACTATGGCGCCCTGTTCGCCTCCATCCGCCACAAGGGTCAGTCCCTGGGCGAAGTGGTGGCACTGAACATCGGTGAGCGAGCTAAAAAGTTGTTTCTGACCTTCTCTTACCTGACCCTGGTGCTCGTGGTGGCCGCCTTTGCCTCCATCGTGGCCAGCACTTTCCAGGCCACCTATGTAGACGGTGTGGTGGATGTGGCCGCTTCCGGGACGAATGCCTCTGTGGCTATGATTTCCCTGCTGTTCATTATTATGGCTATTCTTTTTGGCTTTTTCGTCTACCGTCGGGGCGCTTCTCTCTCCGTAGCTACCATCGTGGGCGTCATCGGTATCGTGATCTGCCTGGCCATCGGTCTGAAGTGGCACCCTATCTACCTGTCCAACACCGCTTGGATGTGGATTATCGGTGTGTACATTCTGATCGCCTCCGTGGCCCCCGTGTGGATTCTGCTCCAGCCTCGTGACTATCTGTCCTCCTTCCTGCTGTACGCCATGATGGTCATCGCGGCCGTGGGCGTGATCGGCGCCGGCCTCACCGGCGCGGACGCCGCTCATATGGATATGCCCGCCTTCACCGGCGCGTATGACACCATCGCCCCGACCGGGACCTCTCTGGGCTATGTCTTCCCAGCTCTGTTCGTTACCATCGCCTGCGGCGCCATCTCCGGCTTCCACTCCCTGGTGGGCTCCGGCACCACCGCTAAACAGCTGGACCACGAGCGGGACGCCAAGCCCATCGCCTACGGCGGTATGCTCATCGAGTGCGCCCTGGCTCTGATCTCCCTGTCCGCCGTGTCCTTCATCTGGAACGAGTACGCCTCCGGCGAGATCGTAACTCCCACACAGGTATTCGCTACCGGCATCTCCCGCATGGTCGCCTCCATCCCCGGCCTGGCTGGCGCCCAGAGTACCATCAGTTCCCTGCTGGTCCTGACCGTGTCCGTGTTCTGCCTGACCTCTCTGGACACCGCCACCCGTCTGGCACGGTACATGTTCCAGGAGTTCTGGCTGGAGCCCGGCCAGACCTATAAGGATGCCACCGGCTTCAAGGCCATCCTGTGCAACCCCTTCGTGGCCACTGTCATCACCGTGGTGCTGGGCGTTGGCCTGGGCATGACTGGCTACTCCAAGATCTGGCCCCTGTTCGGCGCAGCCAACCAGCTGTTGGCCGCTCTGGCCCTGCTGACTGTGTGTGCCTGGCTGGGCAACATCGGCCGCAACAACAAGATGTTCTATATCCCCATGGCCTTCATGCTGGTAGTCACTCTGACTTCTTTGGTCCAGACTATCACCACCCAGGCTGGTAAGATCATGGCCGCTGGCGGTATGCCTCTGGACAAGGCCGGCAATTTCGACTGGGCTCCTTATGCTCAGTCTATCTTGGGTGCCGCCCTGTTTGTGCTGGCCATCGTACTGGCTGTGGAGGGCTGCAAGACCATCTTCGGCAAGAAGAGGGCCGCCTGATTTTTCCATCCGAACGACAAAAGCGGACCCGGTACGCCGGGCCCGCTTTTTGTTGCGGTGCCGGACCAACTGTGTTATGATTAAGATAATCTGGAAAAGGTGAGTCAGCGGCCGGTGAGGGAGCGCAGCGCTCGGTTACTGTGTTCCTGCTGGTCCTGACAGCGGCCTATGGAGATTTCCTACATGTGGATGCCACAGGAGGTTTCACCTGTTTCCTCTGGGGCCGACGATTTTTGTGCTGTGATATTTGTATGGAAATTATCGATAGTCCGGGGAGCGCCCAGGTGGCTGGAGCACGTTTCCGGTGTCGGTATGTGTGTGGGGGGGACCTGACCGGTCAGGTGCGGCTTGCCTTATCCCTACTTCCAGATGCTGTATTGCGAGGTCATGACTATGAAAACCAGTAAACCGCTGTCCCTGCTGCTTTCTCTCCTCACCGCCCTGGCGGTTCTTAGCGGCTCCATCGCCGCCCCTCTGCTATGCCGCCCATTTTACTACGCGCATATCGACGCACTGGGGCTGGTGGAGTATACTGGCCTGACCAGGGAGCAGATCACAGAGGCGTTTGACCAGATGATGGACTACTGCCTGGGCCAGCGTCCGAACTTTGCCGCCGGCGTGCTCCCCTTTTCAGCCTCCGGGGCCAGCCATTTTGCCGATGTGAGGGGGCTGTTCCTCCTGGACCTGTGGGTACTTGTACTGTCCCTGGCCGGACTTGTGGTCCTGTTTTTCTGGTGCAGGAGAAAAAAGGCTCGCCCCCATTGTTTTCTTGGACGAGGTCCCGGATTCTGGGCCGCGTCCGCGCTGGGTGCTATCTTCCTGGTGGTGGGCGGACTGGCGGCCTTGGACTTTGACCGGGCCTTTGTGGTGTTCCATGCTCTGTTTTTCCCAGGAAAAGAGAACTGGCTTTTTAACTGGTGGGAGGACCCGGTTATCCTGATTTTGCCCCAGGAATTTTTCCGGAACTGTGCCGTTTTGGTGCTGACTCTACTGCTAACCTGGTGCGCCGTCCTGATTGGGGCGGACCTGTGGGCCGCCAGTATACGGAAGAAGCGGCGAGAGGAAGTGAGTAGGCAGGGAGGCTGTCCTGGCTGTCAAGGATAAAAGGCGGTGTGTTCTGATAAAGAACACACCGCCTTTTATCTTCGGTCCTGGGGCTGTACCGAAAAAACCAATTTTTTATTTCGCCCGGAAGGCAAAAAAGCGTTGACCAAAGTAATTCAAAATCACAAACAGACCGGAGCCGGCTAGCAGGGTAAGGTTGCCTTCCCATTGTGGGCTAAGACCCATACCGGCCAGCAGCCAGCCCATGAGAGGCTGGGCTAGACCGTAGGCCAGCAACCAGCAGACGGTGATATTGAGCGCGAATCGAAGGACGACCCCAGCCCCTTTCTCCTGGTTGCGGAAGGTGAAGTGCTTATTCAAAAAGAAGCTGACTACACTGCCTACAATATAGTTAGCGGCGGAGGAGACCCACTCGCCCACCTCGCCCCAGGTGTAGAGTCCCGCTAGGTTGTAGAGCCCGAACATGACGCCATAGCCGACCAGGGTATTGACAATCCCCACCAGGATGAAACGGAAGAAGGTGGGATCAAATATCTTTTTTAGCAGTTCCTTCATCCCGGTCCCCCTCGCATCGTTCGGCCACGATATACCGTGGCCGGTCCTTGATTTCCTCATAGATTTTGGCGATGTAATAGCCGATGATGCCCAGACAGATCATCAGGATGCTGCCGATGAACAGCTGGAGCAAAATGATGGTGGTAAAGCCCTCCAGCGCGTTGCCAGAGGCCCACTGCCATAGAGAGTGGATGCCCAGCACCACCGAGCAGAGAAAGACCACTACGCCCAGCAGGGTGACCAGTTGAAGGGGGGCGGCGGAGAAGGAGGTGATGTTGGTGATGGCGTATCGGACCAGGCTGCGGATGGACCACTTGGACTCGCCCTCCAACCGAGGCTGTACCTCAAACTCCACTTGGGTGGTCTGAAAGCCGATCCAGGAGGAGAGGGCACGGAAAAAGGCATTTTTCTCCCGCATAGCGAGCAGGGTATCCACCGCTCGGCGGTCCAACAGCTTGAAGTCGGAGGCACGGGACATATCAATGCCCGTAGCCCGGCTGATGATGGAGTAAAAGCTTTTAGCCGCAAAGGTATGCAAGGGGTTTTCCTTGCCGCGACTGGCCTTGACCCCCTCCACAACCTGGTAGCCCTCCTGCCACAGGCGGTACATCTCCACCGCCTTCTCTGGCGGGTGCTGCAGATCACAGTCCATGACTAAAGTGCAGTCTCCACGGGCCTGGGCCAAACCGGCGAAGATGGCGGCCTCTTTGCCGAAATTCCGGGAGAAGCGGACCCCACGGACCTGGGGATGGCGGCCCGCCTGTTCCTGAATGACGGTCCAGGTGCGGTCCCGGGAGCCGTCGTCCACGAATACTAACTCATGGGGGATGTCCGCATCTATCAGGATGGCGGTAATGGTGTCCGCCGCCCGTGGGATAGAGGCCTCCTCGTTGTAGGAGGGCAGAACGACGGACAGCAGGCCGGATCTTAGGGTGTCTTCCATTTGCTTATCTCCTGTTCTCATAAGCGATCTCGAAGTCAGATTTTGGGGTGTACTCCTCCTGGAGCTTCACAACCACTCGGCCGCCCACCATCTGGACGCTGCCCTGGGCGGGGTAGAGGGGCATGGACTGGAACTCCGGAGAAGCGGCCACAGCGATCATGGTGTCCTCGTCAGGTTCCGCCACGGGAATGTTGAGCCAGTCGTTCAGGTAGTAGTAGATGTGCTTGTTCAGGGGGGCCACTGTATCACGGGGGACACTGTAATGGTCCACCTGATCGTAGATGTCAATCTGGGCCGTCAGCTGATCTTCCGGGATAGCGCCCACGATAGCGACCTCCATCCCCGGCTCATAGCCGGGGCAGGCCTCCACACGGGCAAAAAGCCGGGTGAGATAGCTCTCTGTAGCCCGGTGGGCCTGGGCGGAGGCGGTGTACAGCAGATTGTTGGTATTCAGGCAGAACACCAGCAGAAGCACTCCCCACAGGACAGCGGCGGGAGGGACCCAGGCTCCAAGACCGGCGGAGGCCCCTTGACTGTCCAACAGCCCGACGGCCAGGAGGACCAGAAGATAGACAGATACAAAGGCGTATTTCATTAGGGGAGTAGGGACAGACCATGGGCTGAGGAGCTGGCCAAAGTCCATGCCCAAAGGCAGGAGGGCGACCATAGACAGGGCGGTCAGGGGCCGCCACCTATCCCGATAAAGCCCCTTTTTCCCCAAGTGGAGGAGAAAGCAGGCTCCCCCCAAAGCCAGAGCGGCCAGATCCAGAATGACCATCCACAAATCAGCGAAGCCGTTGGCGGAGCCGGGAAGAAAAAAGAAGGACACCACCTGTTTATAGGAATCCAGGATAAGCCGGGGAAGCTGACCGAAGGGATAGCCGGAGCTGGCGGCGTCCATTCCCAGATAGGATAACAGCTCCAGGCCCTTGAACTGTAGGAACAGCAGAAGGACACCGTAGTACAGCAGGGCGCCGGCAGCCAAATAGGCCATCAGCCGGAGACCTAGGCGGAGGGTGGATTGGAAGGTGAACTCAGGGTCCAGAGCAGCCCGAAACACTGCCAGTAGGGACAGAGAGATGGCCACAGTCACATAGGCCTGATAAGTCCCCATGGACAGAGCGAGAGCCACCACTCCAGCCGCCCAACTCAGAAGGGTTCCCCGCCTAGCCAGCCAGACGGACAGCACCGCGAGCAAAATAGCCAGACAGTAGGCGGAAGCGGTAAACAGGTATAAAAAGGTGTATCCCATCACTGGGAAAGCAGCCATCACCGCACCGGCTAGCCCAGCGAGTACCCGGCTGTCCAGCCGAAGCAGACTGACGGTCAGGGCGGCGGCGGTTCCCAGGAGGAGCAGGGACAGCAGGCCGATGGCCGCCGGCATCTGGGTGTAACTGTTGAGAGCGGAGGCGTAATGGAGAAACCAGCGGCCGGAGATAGTCATCTGTTGAAGATCATGGACCCGGCTCAAGCCGTCAGAGTTGGGGATGAGGTTGGTGAAGGCGTACAAATGGACTAAAAGGCCTGTGATCAGGCAGCTGAAAAAGGCGGTCCGCTGGGCGGGAGCGATCCGGCGCCACAGACCGGCGCCCCGTTGGTCAATGGTCATAAGTTCCCTCCTATGTGGGGGCCAGTGTACATAAAATCTCATTCCACATTATAGGCCGTTTTGCGGGATATTGCAAGGGAGAGGAAAAAAGTAGAGGAGAAATTTGGCGGGCCCAATGGACGTATAAACAGTATCACCTTACAGCGGATGGCCAAACAGTGCACGGAAGGAGGATTGGGAAAGAAAACAGGTCCCGGACCATAAGGTCAGGACCTGTTTGCTGTTATGGGAGGACTATCCCTGGCATTCTAGGGCCCAGATTCGCTTGTCCCGCCGGAAGAGCAGGCAGGTGGCCACACCCAGAAAGCCCATGGCCAGGAACAGCCCGGCGGCGCCGGCGCCCTTTCCGGTCCCAAAGAGGGCAGCCCAGAGACTATCTGGACCAAGAGCGGCGGCGAGAGGCTCAAACACCTGATCTACCAGAAAGCCGCCCAGCAGATAACCCACCGGAATGGTGAAGAACTGAAAGGAGTTGCGGGCGGCGTATACCCGCCCCTGGATGTCCACAGGGATCCTGGATCGGAATAGGGCATCCAGATTGGCGTTCATGATGGGAATACCCACCCAGCCGAGGGCGGCGCCCACACACCACAGAGAAAGATCACGCCCCAGGGCGAGAATAAAATTTTCTGTGGACATTGCCAACAGCAGGGTATTGCAGATGACACGCACCCGGCTTTTTGGGGCCGGTAGGAGGGAAGCGGCTATGCTGCCCCCAAGCATGGCCACACCGCTGACGCTCTGGACCAAGCCCAGGACGTTTTCGCCACCCCAAGGACGAGTAAGGGCCAGGGCAGGCAGGGCCGCGTTGAACATGGAGGCCGTCAGGTTGATGGCGGCCAAAAAGAGAATCAGATTTAAAATACCTCGGTTCTCACCGAGATAGCGGAGACCGGCCTGGGTGGAGCGTAGAAGGCTCTCCGTCCGCTCCGGCTTTGGTCCCTGCGGAATGGGGATGAATAGCAGCAGGGAGCAGAAGGCCAGCAGAAAGGTAGCCAAGTCAAAGAGAATGACCCACTCCAGTCCCAGCAGGGTGTATAGGGCAGTGCCCAGGGCGGGAGCCAGCATATTGTTCAGCGAGTAGGACAGAGAACGAAGGCCGCTGACCCGTTGGTAGTGCTTCTCCGGTGTCAGCAGAGTGACCGCCACGTCAGCGGCAGGCTGCTGAACTGTGTTCATCAGGCCGGTCAAACCGTTGAGAAGGTATAGATGCCACATATGAAGCTGACCGGATGCCGCCAGCAGAAGCACGGTCGAGGTGCACAGGGCGGCAAAGGTGTCGCAACAGAGCATGGTAGCCTTCTTATTCCAACAGTCGCTAAGAGCACCTGCGAAGATGCTCACCAGCACATATGGGGCATAGGAGCATACGGAGAGCAGGGCTGTGGTCAGGGCGGAGCCCCGATCCTGATACGACCAGAGCACAAGGGCGAAACTGGTCATGGAGCTGCCCAGAGTGGACAGCAACTGGGTGAACCAAAGGATCAGAAAGGACTTCAGCTCACCAATAAAAGAAAAGACAGATGACATGGGACTTTGCTCCTTTTTTGTTTTATAGGGATAAAACAGGCGCAAAGTCCGGCAGGGGCGGTAAGGAATGAGAAAATACACGCTCCACGCAAATCCGCCCGGTCAGACTTTGCGCGGAGCCGCTCCAATGGCAAGCTTCATGGTGCTGTCCTCCTAAGATGCCCATATTCGGGCA
Organism: Flintibacter sp. P01028; assembly: GCF_041925235.1. Taxonomy (NCBI): domain Bacteria; kingdom Bacillati; phylum Bacillota; class Clostridia; order Eubacteriales; genus Flintibacter; species Flintibacter sp. P01028. The sequence goes on along the minus strand of NZ_JBHEVC010000001.1, from coordinate 55,424 downwards.
AGCTCGCCGTAGCATCACCGGCGGCAGGGACAATGATACCACGGAATAGGGCGAGAAACAAGGGGCGGCCTTACGGCAGCCACGGAGGGTGTTGTCAGAGCTTCCACTGGCGTTAAGGTCAGCCATGGACCTCCGGCAGGGCACGGTCCCACTCCTTTTGGAACTCGGTCATCATACCCCAATACCGCTTAGGCATCTGGGTCATGCGGCACCTGGGATTTTCCCGTCCCCGGATGGAAATCGCATCATAGAAGGATCTCCACAGGCGGCGGTAGGCCAGCTCGCTCTCGCCGGCCGGTCCCGGATGAAAATCTTCCACTGGCAGGATGGCCCACTGGTTCGGCTGGTGGAACAGCGCCTCGCCATGAGTGCGGTCGTGGAGGACGAATCGCTCCTGGGGATATCGAGAGCAGAAATGGGGACGAAGTAGGGGGAGGACCCGGTTCTTGGGCTCAATCTCTCCGACCAGCACGCCGCCCTGGTCGGAAAAGCGGACAAAGCCAGTGTATAGGTGCGCCTCGTTGTTCAGTTGCTGGACCGCTTTCCGTACCTTGTCCACAGTCGGGTCGGTCAGATCCCGGACAAAGGCCGGGCCCCGCTCATAGCCCAGGCGGATAAGCCTCCAGAGCCACAGCTCCTTCTCCGGCAGACAAGTGAGAAATCCGCGAGCGGCCAGTTCCCGCCCCTCATGCCCCAGCTTGGGGGAGAAGGAGCGGTATACACGCTGGGCGTGCTCCTCCACGGTGATAATGGTTCTCTGGGGGTACAGAGAGCAGCAGGGGTCCTCCGGTGTGCGGAACTCAACTGGTTCTTCCTGATTGACATATGTTTCAAAAACACAGGTGAGAAAACCAGAAAAGGTGCCGTCATAGTGGCAGCATACTTGGGTCCAAGGCATGAGATCACCTCCTGAATAGTATGGAGTAGCCCGCTTCAAACAGCTTGGTCGAACAGAGACAGCTGCTCGCCCATGGGGGAGGTCTGAGCGGGGGACTCCAAAGCGAGCAGGTGGCGCAGCAGGCCGTCCTCGCTGACCCGCAGTCCCTCCAGGCAACGACCGGAACAGGTGAGGAAGTACTGGGCTCGTTTCAGTACCACGCCCAACCTCTTTAGACCCTCAAAGGTCAGTGGACCCACCCGTCGGGCGGTGAGAATACGCCGGGCGCTTGTTACCCCGATACCTGGCACCCGGAGAAGGGCCTCGTAGTCGGCCCGGTTCACCTCTACCGGAAAAAATTGCAGATGCCGCAGCGCCCAGCAGCACTTGGGGTCCATCCTGGGATCCAGATTAGGCTGGCTCTCATCCAGCAGCTCCTCTGCCCGGAAGTGGTAGAAGCGGAGCAGCCAGTCCGCCTGGTACAGCCGGTGCTCCCGTAGGAGCGGGGGCTTAAAGTCCTGGGAAGAGGGGAGGAGAGGGCTGGTGGATACGGGCATATAGGCGGAAAAAAAGACCCGCTTTAGACAATATCGGTCATAAAGTCCTTGGGTGAGGGCGAGAATGTGACGGTCGCTTTCTGGAGTGGCCCCTATAATCATCTGGGTGGACTGTCCCGCGGGAGCGAAGCGGGGGGTATGGCGGTATAGTTTCAACTCCTGCTTGGATAGGGAGATGCCATCCCGGATCTGCTTCATTGGGGCCAAAAGGGCCTCCTTTTTCTTGTCCGGTGCCAAAAGGGCCAAACTTTTGGCACTGGGCAATTCGATATTGACGCTCAACCGGTCGGCGAGCAGGCCCAGTTGGTGGGTGAGGAGGGGATCGGCCCCCGGAATGGCCTTAGCGTGGATATAGCCCCCAAAGCGGTGCTCTGTCCGCAGCAGGTGGAGAGTCTGAATCATCAATTCGGTGGTATAGTCCGGATTCCGAACCACAGCTGAGGAGAGGAACAGACCTTCGATGTAGTTCCGGCGGTAGAAGCCCATGGTGAGATCACACAGCTCTCTAGGGGAGAATGCGGCACGCCGGACGTCGTTAGTCCGTCGGTTGATACAGTACAGGCAGTCGTAGATACAGATGTTGGTCATCAGCACCTTCAAAAGAGAGACGCAGCGCCCGTCGGCGGAGAAGGTGTGGCAGCAGCCGGTCATGGAGGTACTTCCGATGGTTCCGGAGCGTCCTGCACGGTCCAGTCCACTGGAGGTGCAGGCAGCGTCATATTTCGCAGCGTCTGCCAGGATATTCAGCTTGTCTAGCAGTTCCATGGTGTTCGCCTCCAACACAAATATAGAACATTTGTACTATACAATTATAGTAAGAAGGAGCGAGATGTCAAGAGGAAAAATCTTTCTACCTTGGACATTTCGCGAGATGCCACTGTTTTGCGCATTGACCTATGTATTCTGAAACGGGGAAGAATTTATGCTTTCATTGACTTTATTATGAAAGTCAGCTATAATAAATCCATAAAAATGGAGTGCTCCTGTTGAAAAAATACAAGGAGGATGGGGAATGGAAGAGTTGTTGGAGCAGTTACTGGAGGATTGCCGGCCCTATACCCAGCAGGGAAAGGTGGCCACTTATATCCCGGAGCTGGCGAAGGGAGATGCCAATGACCTGGGGATTTATGTGCTCCGCAGCGACGGGCGGCACTATCAGGCGGGGGACTACAAGAAGCGATTTACCATCCAGAGCGTGGTCAAGCCTATCCTCCTGCTGCTGGCGCTGATGGACAACGGGGAGGAGTACGTCCGATCCCGGGTGGGCGTAGAGGCCACGGGCAAGCCCTTTGACGCCATCAATGTCACGGACCAGACCTTGTTCAGCGACCACTTGAACCCCATGGTCAATATGGGCGCCATCGCCATGTGCACTCTGATTAAGGGAAAGGACTATGAGGAGCGATTCCGGCGCCTGCTGGACCTGACCAGGCAGCTGGCCGGAGACCAGGAGATCGATCTGGATCAGCAGGTCTACCTGTCGGAAAAGCGGACGGGAAATAAAAACCGGGCACTGGCCTTTCTGCTGAAGACCTATGGCATGATCGAGGACGATGTGGAACAGGTGCTGGACTGCTATTTCAAAGCCTGTTCCATCTCGGTGAACAGCAAGGACTTGGCCCACATCGGTTTTGTGCTGGCCAACCGTGGGAAGCTGCCTCAGACAGAGGAGCGGATTTTCCCCAGCCGGTATGCCACCTATGTCAACGCCATTTTGATGACCTGTGGGATGTACGATGGCTCAGGAGATTTCGCGGTCAATGTAGGCGTGCCGGCCAAAAGTGGAGTGGGAGGCGGCATTATGGCTGTGGTGCCCACCAGAATGGGAATCGGTATCTTTTCCCCTGGGCTGGATGGAAAGGGAAACAGCCTGGCAGGTATTAAGGTGTTGGAGGAGTTGTCTAAGCGGATGTATCTAAGTATTTTCTGATAAGGGAGGGGGGAGCGATTGAGTTTGCGGATGCTCCCGGCCAAAAGGGAAGAAAAAAGCGGCGCCCGGTACAAAGTACCGGGCGCCGTTCTGCTTATCTGAAATATACCAGGGGATCCTCAGGGCGCTCCGCCTTCTCCACCGACTGGGCGTACAGGACCACGCCCTCTCCGTCGTAGACGTCGGCGCGCTCCCACCGAATCTCAGCGGTGACCTTGACCCACTCTCCCTTTTTCAGGGAGCGGGCTCTGTCATACTTACAGAGGAAACCGAAAAAGCGGATATCCTCTGCACAGCAGGTCATGGCGTTGCGGCCGGGGACGAAGGTACCACGGGGCAGCTTGGAGCCGGTCATGGCCTGGGTTTTCATGGTGATGGTCTTGCCCACATACCGGTCAGGGTGCTCCTGGATATCCAGGTACCAGATGCCGTAATCCGGGTCCTCCAGGGTGATGTGGTCATCCTCCAGGGAGTAGGGGAGGATATCCTCCACCTCTAACTCCTCCCCCTTCTCGTCCTCAAAGACGATCTCGCACATACGGTTCACCGCCCGGATGGACCGCTTCCAGCCGGCCATGGGCATATCGGGAGTGCAGCGGTTGAAAAGGACCATATCCGCCTCAGTCACCATGTCGATGAACATGGACTGCATATTGGCCAGATACATCTCAAAGGTGGTGCCGTCCACCACATGGATGGCCTGGTACAGCCCCCAGGTCTTGGGCAGCTTCAGCTTGCGCAGAAGGTCCACCGGCCACATCCCATTGAACTCCATCAGGACCCGTTCCGGCTGATAGCGCCGGTCCACTTCCTTCAGAAATTCGGTGTTGAGCTGCTCCTGCCCCTCGATGGGGACCAGGCGACAGTTGCGCTGGGAGAGAAACTGGGGGTCGTACTCCTCCTCGCCGTCCTCGCACATGAGGAGGACGGTGCGTTGACCGTCGTTAAAGTAATCCATATTCAGCGTGTCGGTAAGAAGGGTGGTTTTGCCGGCGTCCAAAAAGCCGGTGATAAGATACAGGGGGATCCTACTATCGGGCATGATCTTCACCTCGTGGTATGATATGGATGGGCGGCCATGGGCCGCCCATCTAGCAAATTAGGCCAGCAGGAACAGCTTTTCCAGCTGGTCCTCCTTCAGCTCGGAGCCGATGACGCACAGCCGGCCGGTATAGTCGGCGCCACCCTCACGGATCTGGAACTCCTCAGGCACCAAGTCGAAATGGAGCCAGGTCTGCCCGTCGTCACAGGGCACCATGCCCTTGGCCCGGAGGATATAGCCGTAATCCTCGCCCATAGCCAGGGCGGACAGGGCCTCCTGCAGCTCCTCACGACTATATTTCCGGGGTGTTTCCCGGCCCCAGGAGGTAAAGATCTCGTCGGCGTCGTGGTGGTGATGGTGGTCTGCGCCACAGGCCATACAGGTGTCACAGGCGGTGTCGTCACAGATGTGGTCGTGGTGGTGTTCATGCCCATGCTCATGATGATGCTCGTGTTCATGGGCGTGGTGATGTTCATGCTCGTGGTGGTGATGGTCATGGCAGCCACAGTCACAGTGGTCGTCGTGGTCATGATGCTCGTGTTCGATCTCGGCCATCAGATCTTCCGCCAGAGTGTGGCCACCCTCCATGGCAGCGACGATTTGGCTGCCAGTAAGCTGATCCCAGGGGGTGGTGAGGATGGCCGCCTGGGAATTTTTTTCCCGAAGGAGGTGGACAGCGCCGTTCAGCTTGGCGGGGTCCAACTTTTGGGTCCTGGACAGGATGATGGCGGAGGCGTGTTCTACTTGGTCGTTGAAGAACTCGCCAAAGTTCTTCATATACACCTTGGCCTTGGAGGCATCTGCCACAGTGACGAAGCTGTGGAGGTGGAGGCCGGGGGCCTCCTTCTGCACCCGCTCCACGGCAGCGACCACGTCAGACAGCTTTCCCACCCCAGAGGGCTCGATCACGATGCGGTCAGGGGAATAATCGGTCAGCACCTGCTTCAGAGCGGCGCCGAAATCGCCTACCAGGGAGCAGCAGATACAGCCGGAGTTCATCTCCGTGATCTCCACACCGGCGTCTTTCAAAAAGCCACCGTCGATCCCAATCTCACCGAACTCATTTTCGATGAGGACGATCTTCTCGCCCTGAAAGGCCTCATCCAGCAGCTTCTTGATGAGCGTAGTCTTACCAGCGCCCAAAAACCCGGAGATAATATCGATCTTTGTCATAACAGTCATATCCTTTCACAGAGAAATATTGATGGCCTGGGGCCCTCTGTTTGGGGGCCTAAGGAGGGGTACAGCGGGAATGCCGGTCAATCCCAGAGCAGTCCGATGCCCTCCATAATCTGATACAGCATCCCGGCAGCCACCTGGCGGGTCCCCAGATCGGCGGGGGCCAGATCGCCCACCAGCGCGTCCAGGGAGGCCAGATTTCGGGCGGGTGCCTGAGCCCACGGAGCGTATTCGTAGTAGGTTGCCCAGTCGGCGGCGGACACCTCCTGTTGGCTGAGATCGTATATATTCATATTGGCCCAAGCGGCCACGGCGGAGAGAATGGTCACCATCTCCTGATAGGTGATGGTGCTGTCCGGGCGGAAGGTGCCATCACCGTAGCCGGAGATAAACCCCATATCGGCCATGGCGGAGATGCCGTCAGCATACCAGGACTGGGCACTCACATCAGAGAACTGGTCCAGCACACTGTGGTCGGCGGGGAGTGCCAGGGCAGTGGCCGCCATAGCGCAGAACTCAGCCCTGGTGACAGTGTTGTCCGGGCGGAAGGTGCCGTCCTCATAGCCGCCCAGCAGCTGATAGGTGGCCAGCGTGCGGATCTCCCGCTCAAACTCGCTCCCTTCCAAGTCGGAGAAGGAACGGGCGGTAAAGTCCAACTGCTTCTCCCGTGCCAGGTCGGCGGGGGATACCTCAGTCCAGGTCCGGGTGCCGGCGCCTTGATACAGAAGGGCGGAAGGGGGCAGAGCCTCCAGCAGCTCGGTAAAGGCAGCCTTGTTGTCTGCATTGAGCGCCTCACTGATCTTCAGATAGAAGGTCTGGCCGGCCAGAGACAGCTTCAGATGGCCGGAGGCGCGACTGGGTTCCTCCTGGCCCAACAGGAGAGCGGCGGCAGGGGCGTTTTCAGCGGAAATGACCAGGGTAGGAAGGACGCCTACGATATGGTTGGTGGTGCCGTCGGGGGAGAAGAAGCGGAGGGTGGTGATCTTCAGGCAGTCCCCATCAAAAATACCGGTAGTGTTGCTCTCGTCATAGATGTTCTGGGCAATCCCCTTGCCGAAGGTGCGCTGACCCAGGGCAATCCCCGCCTCATAGTCTCGGATTGCGGCGGCGAAGAGCTCGGAGCCGCTGGCGGAATGGGGGCTGGTCAGGATGACCAGGGGCTTGTCCGTCAGGTCCTCCACCAGGGGGGAGGTGGCCCGGTAGTAATAGCCGCCGGCGCTGTCACGGAAGTAGACCATGATGGCGCTGCCGATGAACTGGCCAGCAGTGAGCGCGGCGGACTCATCTGTACCACCGGGGTTGGAGCGCAGATCCATCAGCCAGATGGCGGTCTGGTTGTCCAGTTCCTCAATGGCAGCCTGGACCACAGAGGCGGTGCTGGCGCCAAAGCTGGTGCAGTCGATGACTGCCACCCCATCCACCAGATCATAGGTGACGATTGGGATGAGGACCGAGCGGCGCTCCATCGTGTAATCCCGCCGCTGCCCATCTGACTGACTGATGACAGTGATGGTGACCGTAGTGCCCTCCTGGCCGCTGATCATAGTGCGGGGATCGACCCCGGCGGCGGTAGCTACGCCGTCTACGGCAATGATGCGGTCCCCGGCCTCCAGCCCAGCCTCAAGGGCGGGGGAGTCCGGCAGGATGGACATGATACGGTAGCCGTCGTTATAGGCGTTTTCCACAGAGGCGCCAATTCCGACGACTGTGTCCCCATTGACCGAGGAGAGAAAGGCCTGATATTCCTCGGTGTTCATGTAGACGGTGTAGGGGTCGCCGATGGCCTCTAAAATCTCGTCCAGAGAGTCCAGGGACCAGATCTCATCCGGCAGGGGATCCACATAGTAGGTCTGGAGTAGGGTTTTGGCGTCCTCCAGCTCTAGGGCGGAGGCAGGCAGTGCCGTTAAGGACAGAGCGACCGCCAGGGAAAGAAAGGCAGATAAAAATTTTTTCATGGGTTTCTCCTTCAACATAGGGGCCTGTCGTACATCCGCCGGATGCCGCAGTTTGGCATCCGGCGGACAGGGTATAGCAGCTTGAAAATAGAACTTCACCGCGTATTCCACATAAAAAATATTATACCTCTTTTTTGTCTCGCTGGCAAGGGGAGAAGGGGGTAAAAGTCCTCCTAGAGAAGCCTTTGGGTTAAGATTCCGGAGCAGGCACCAGATCGGGGCTGATGGAGTGCAGCCCCTGCTGGAGCCCCGCGGCGCTGATCATTCCAGGGGCGTAGAGCTGCAGATTTCCCTGGCTGTCGATAAAATAGGTGTGGGGGAAGCCGGTGACTCCGTAGGTCAGGATGCCCTGATAGTCGATATCGTAATATACAGGGAAGGAATACCCTGTCTCCATAAGAAAAGCCTCCGCCTTTTCTCGCGTCTCACCCTGCATGGCGTCCCCCACATTGACCATGACAAAATGGATCTCCTGACCGTACTGTTCAAAGGCCGCCTGAAAGTCCGGCATCTCCTCCTTGCAGGGAGGGCAGGTACTGGCCCAGAAGTTCAGCACCACCGGTTTGTCTCCAATCAGGTCGGACAAATCCAATAAATTCCCTTCCGGGTCCTCAAGGGGAAAGGAAGGAGCGGGGACGGGGCTGCTCTCCTGGGAGGAGGAAGCACTGTCCTCTACCGGGGGCAGGCCAGGGGATCTGCCCTGGGAAAGTTTGTTGTACAGCAATCCGGCTCCCGCGAGGAGCAGAACCAGGACGGCGGCCAGAATAAAAGTCTTTTTAGAACGTTTCATAGAATTCCCTCCCTATGCCAAAAAGGTCAGAAGCTGCCCCATGGTGCCAGTGGCCATCATTATACCAACCAAGACGAGGAGCAGGCCGGACAGTTTTGTAATAATTCCATAGTGGGCCTTGATCCAGCCGAAGGCGCTCTTTAGGGATTGGATGAGCAGGGCACTGGCCAGAAAAGGGATGCCAAGGCCGGCAGAATAACACAACAAGAGGAGGATACCCTGGAGGGCCGAGCCCTGCTGGGAGGCCAGCATAAGGGCGGAGCCTAGAAAGGCACCTACACAGGGAGTCCAGCCCACTGCGAAAATGAGCCCGAAGAGCAGAGCGGAGAGAAAGCCCATCTCATGGGTCTGGCTGAATCCCCGAGTACCCTTGAAGATATTAAGATTGAACAGACCAAGAAAGTTCAAACCAAAGAGAATGACCAGCAGGCCGCTGACGAGATTGACGGCCGTCTGGTATTGCCGAAGCAGGGCGCCGATGGAGCCAGCAAAAGCCCCCATAGCCACGAAAACTATGGTGAAGCCCAGGACGAAGCCGACGGCGTTTTTTAGTACCGTGCCCTGACTCTCATCTGGGTTGCCCCCGGCGAAATAGGATAGGTAGATGGGCAGCATAGGCAATAGACATGGGGAGATGAAGGTGATAATACCCTCCAAAAAGGTGATGAAATAGGTCATAGGGCCCTCCTATTATTTTATATAGATATATCGGCTTCAGGGATTAAGGGTAAAGCATGGAACACAGGCTGTCAAGGCGGAGATATTGCCTTTAATATACTAAGAGATGGAGAGGCAGTTCTGTGACCGAGTTACAAGGACTCTTGTTTTTTTCAGAGAAAACAGCTATCATTGAGTCAAAAGAAAAGGAGGGGTGCCCATGACTGGATACTGTTTGGAAGAACTGGCGTTTTGGGATAAGCTCTCTGACCAGGAGCGGGAGCGGGTAAGGGCAGCCGCCTATGAGGCGGATTATGAGCCGGGGCAGATGATCTGGTCTGGGGAGCGGGACTGTCTGGGATTGCTGTTGATCCGATCAGGCGTCGTGCGGCTGTTCCTCTTGTCCGAGGATGGGCGGGAAGCTACTATCTCTCGTATTTCCGGGGGGCAAGTCTGTATCATGACGGCCTCCTGTACTATGTCTGTGTCCTCCTTCAATGTCCAGGTCCAGGCCGAGGGCAGGGTGGAGGCGGTGGTCATTCCTGCGGTGTGTCTGTCAACGCTGGTGCGGGATAACCTGTATGTGGAAAATTTCCTGTACCGGGGTGCCACCCAGCATTTTTCCCAGGTGCTCACTGCTGTGGAGCAGATGCTGTTCCGCACATTGGAGCAGCGGCTGGCGGCCTACTTGCTGGAGGAGTGTGAGCGGCTGGGGACCGATACCTTGAAGGTTACCCAGGAGCAGATGGCCCAGGCCATTGGTAGCGCCCGGGAGGCGGTGACCCGAACGCTGAAGAAGCTGGCCGCCTCCGGGGCTGTGGAATTGTTTCGGGGTGGTGTAAAGCTGACAGATAAGAATGATCTGGAGCGCAGACTGTGAAGAAAAGGAGCGCCGGGTAGGTTCCTGGCGCTCCTTCATATATCATGATCAATATTTGTCCCACCTCGTGTATTTGAATCTCCGTAGAATGAAAGCGGCTTTGGTCCGCTGAAACTGGAGCCCAGCACGATGGGGCGGCGCAGGCTCATTTCCGCCGAGCATTTTAAACATCTCAGGTATCTATAAAAATAACCACACCGTTAGGTGTGGTTATTTTTATGGAGGTGCCACCCAGATTTGAACTGGGGAGTGGAGCTTTTGCAGAGCTCTGCCTTACCACTTGGCTATGGCACCTTATTTAAAGATGGAGCAAAGAGGTCTTTGCTCCATCTAACTGGAGCGAGTGACGAGGCTCGAACTCGCTACCTCCACCTTGGCAAGGTGGCGCTCTACCAGATGAGCTACACTCGCGTTTTGGATCCCCCGCAAAGTTTCCTATGCGGGGGATGGTGCCTCCGGTCGGAATCGAACCAACGACACGAGGATTTTCAGTCCTCTGCTCTACCAACTGAGCTACAGAGGCAAATGGCGACTCGGAAGGGACTTGAACCCTCGACCTCCGGCGTGACAGGCCGGCGTTCTAACCAACTGAACTACCGAGCCAGGTAGTCCGAAGAAATGGACCATCAGGAAAAAGTGGTGGGAACAACAGGGCTCGAACCTGTGACCCCATGCTTGTAAGGCATGTGCTCTACCAGCTGAGCTATGCTCCCCACTGTGCTCGCTCTTGCGACGGCTTGCTTATTATACTAAACTGTTTCCCGCTTGTCAACAGGGAAATGCAAAATTTTGGCGTAAAAATTTTCGGGTCCATTTTTTTACGCTCTGGGCAAAATAAACCGTCTTTTCTGATGCAGATCTGAGAGCCTTGACAGGCCAGGAGCATGACAGCTATAATGATAAAACGATAGAGTTAAATCGAGAGCCGGCGTTCCAGTCCGGCATATCGTGAGGAGGTTCCAGGAAATGAGCAGCCAAGTGAAGCGCATCGGCGTACTGACCAGCGGCGGCGATGCCCCTGGCATGAACGCCGCGGTTCGTGGAGTGGTCCGCACCGCTGTGAACCAGGGGATTGAGTGTGTTGGCATTCGCCGGGGCTGGAGCGGCCTGATCAACAGCGACTTTGTGCAGTTGAGCGGTTCCAGTGTCAGCCATATTATTGACAAGGGCGGAACTATGCTCTATACGGCCCGCAGTCTGGAGTTTATGCAGCATGAGGGCCGGGAGAAAGCCATCGCCACCTGCAAGCTGTTGGGGTTGGACGGCATTGTAGCCATCGGAGGGGACGGTACCTTCCGAGGGGCACTGGCCCTGTCACGGCAGATAGCGGAATCTGGCCACAAGCTGGAGGTGGTGGGCATCCCTGCTACCATCGACAACGATATCGGCTGTTCCCACTATACCATTGGATTTGATACTGCCTGTAACACCGCCATCGAGTGTATCGATAAGCTGCGGGATACCATGCAGTCCCATGAGCGTTGCTCTGTGGTAGAGGTCATGGGCCGCCACGCCGGTTACCTGGCGCTCTATGTAGGCATCGCTGTGGGCGCTACCGCTGTCCTGATTCCCGAACGGACGGTAGATTTTGAGCGGGATGTAGTAGAGAAGATCCGCAGGGCGCGTCTGGCTGGCTCCACCCACTACATGGTGGTGGTAGCCGAAGGGGCGGGCAGCGCTATTGAGATCGGCAAACGCATCCATGAGGAGGTGGGGATCGATCCCCGTGTCACAGTGCTGGGGCACATCCAGCGGGGCGGCTCACCTTCCGCACGGGACCGGGAGACTGCCAGCCGCATGGGATACGAGGCAGTCATGGCGCTGGCCCAGGGACGTGGGAACCGGATTATCGCCACCCGGGACGGCCGTATCGTGGACTTGGATATGGAGGAGGCCCTGGCGATGACCAAAGAGTTTGATATGGACCGCTACGATGTGCTGGAGGCCCTGACCAACATCGGAAACTAAACTGCGGCGGAGAAAAGGCCTCGGAGCGGTCGGCTTCCGGGGCCTTTTTCCTTGTGTGATAGACGGAAATTTAGTATAATAAATGAGAGAGAATCTTCGGGCAGATCCGGGGAGGGGAGGAAAGATCGATGAAGATCGTAGTCGTAGACGGCCAGGGGGGCCGCCTGGGCAAGCTGCTAGTGGAGGGGGTCAAGTCCCGCGTCCCCCAGGCGGAAGTATATGCCTTGGGGACCAACAGTATCGCCACCTCTACCATGCTAAAGGCGGGGGCGGACCACGGCGCCACGGGAGAGAATCCGGTCCTGCGGGGCGTAGAAGACGCGGACGCGATTCTGGGCCCAGTAGGCATCGTGGTGGCAAACGCCATCCTGGGGGAAGTGACTCCGGCTATGGCACAGGCCGTGGGCAGTTGTAGGGCAAAGAAGTTCCTGGTCCCCATGAACAGCTGCGGGGTCCTGGTGGCCGGGGTGAGGGAACAGGCGCTCCCGGTCTATGTGGCCCAGGCAATCGACCAGATGATGGCGGAATTGGAAGGATGAAGGATGGAACGGCGTGAGATAAGCGGGCTGGAGCCCTCTCTGTTGGGCTACGGCGGGATGCGCTATCCCCTGGATCGAGAGACAAAAAAGATCGACCGGGAAAAGGCGGCAGGCCTGATCCGGAGGGCTATGGAGGCGGGTATCAACTATTACGATACCGCCTGGACTTACCACGAGGGAGAGAGCGAATCCTTTTTAGGGCAGGCCCTGAAGGAGTACCCCAGGGAGAGCTACTACCTGGCCACAAAGCTGCCCTGCTGGCTGGTGGACAGTCGGGAGAAGGCGGAGGAGCTCTTTCATACCCAGCTGGAACGGCTGGACAGGGACTATGTGGACTTCTATCTGCTCCACAGCCTGAGCCGCCGTACCTGGACAAAAATGGTGGAACTGAAAATTCCCTCACTGCTGGAGGAGTACCAGCGCCAGGGAAAAATCAGAAAACTGGGATTTTCCTTTCACGACGACTATGAGGTGTTTGAGGAGATACTCCGGTTCCGGCACTGGGACTTTTGTCAGATCCAGCTCAATTACATGGACACAGAGCACCAAGCCGGCCTGAAAGGGCTGGAGTTGGCCAGAGGTCTGGGGGTCCCGGTGGTGGTGATGGAGCCGGTGAAGGGCGGCTTGCTGGCCAAGCTGCCGGAGGAGGTGGCCGCTCCGCTCCGAGTGCTGGACCCGGAGGCCTCTGATGCGTCTTGGGCTCTGCGCTGGGTGGCCAGCCGACCCGGCGCAGCTGTTCTGCTCAGTGGAATGACCACTATGGAGCAGCTAGAGGACAACCTGGCCACCCTGGGGCAATTTCGGCCCTTGTGTCCTGAGGAGGAGGCTGGAGTGGATGAGACCACCCTGCTGCTGAAACAGCGGGTAAAGAACGGCTGTACTGGCTGCCGCTACTGCATGCCCTGCCCTGCTGGCGTGGATATCCCTGAGAGCTTCAGGATCTGGAACAGCATGGGGATGTATGAGAACCAGAGATTGACGCGCCGGTCCTGGAAAGGGCTGGGGGAGGGGGCACGTCCCGCCAACTGCGTGGGCTGTGGCCGCTGTGAGGAGCTGTGTCCCCAGCATATCTCTATTCGGCGGGATCTGGTACAGGTTACCGCCCAAGTGGAGGAATTTATCGAAAAGTAAAAAGCTGCCGGTCTTTCTTCTGAAAGGACCGGCAGCTTTTTATTGCCCGGAACAGTGGATCTGGCAGCAGTCTTTCACATGACAGGCCTGGAAATAGTGGTCCTCCAGAGGGATCCAGAGGTTCAAAAAACGATCTACGCAGCCGGGGTCCCGCCGTTCCAGACGGGTCCGGCGGACCCCCCAGGGGGCCTCTACCCACACCCGAAGCTGGTAGCGGTCCCGTAGGCTGGGGTGCAGAGAGTAGCTTCCCTCTACCACAGTGAGGGGGCCTGGCTCCACAGGGACAGCCGGGCCAAAGCAGCCGGACCGGCACTGCCAGGGCCGGTATACCGCAGTTTGGCCATGGCAGAGAGGGGAGAGAACCTCGCGGTCAAACCGCTCATGGTCCACATTTTCTCCCGGCTTGGCCAGACGCTCCGGCGTCCTGTCCTGAGGCAGTAAAAAGAAGTCGTCCATATGGAGCAGGGGACAGCAGTAGAGCTCTGCCAGAGCGGCACCTAGGGTAGACTTGCCAGAGGCGCAGGGGCCGTCGATGGCGACAAGGACGGGCTGCCCCTGGGTAAGCAACTGGTCTACAGCGGCCAGGAGCGGTATTTGATTTACATAATATTGAGATACCACACGGTAAGCAGGGGAGTAGGTATCACAATAGGTCTTGCTGTGACTAAGCGCGGGACAGCCTTGGGCACGGTACTGGGCCAGATATTGCTTTGAACTCTCCTGGGAAAAGGGGAGGGCTTGGAGCAATTCTAAGTCCTGCTCCAACCCTGCCCGGTCAAGGACTGTCTTTCGGGCGGTGAGGACAAAAAGGCGATTCAATGTTTTGATGGATAGCTTTATCCCTTTACAGGCACTTAGCGACAGCCTGCACAGGCCGTTTCCAAGGGGCTCGGACAGAGGAGAGCTTGGATCGGCCGGCAGCCGGGCCCACTCCTCCGCCAGCCGGTCTAGGGCCGCCCTCTCGTCGGAGATGAGATGCCCTGGTCCCATATGGCTCTGATAGATAAATTTTATGGCGTCCCGAACCTCCATGGCCGGATGGTTGTCATAATGCTCCTTCAGGAGCTCCGCCAGATCAGACATGGCTCAACCCTCTTGGGGGATCAGATTGGCTCGCTGAAGGGCCAGAACGATGATGGGGATGGCCACCAGTTGGAGGATGATGCCGGGGATGGCGTTGGTAAAGGCACCGGCGACAAAGGCGGAGAAGGGAAATTCCGTACCGCTGGAGGTGAGCAGGGCGAGCTGGACCACGCCCCAGACTACCCGGCCGATAAGCATGGCGGAGATGAGAGAGGCATAGATGCCGCCCAGAGTCTTGGGCAGACGCCGGTACAGGAAGCCGGACACAAAGCCGTAGACCGCCATCTCAACGGCCATGGAGATGGCGGTAGGGAACGGCGGCGGCATACCGAGGATAGCGGAGCGCATCAAGGGCGCGATAAAGCCCACCGCTGCGCCCCAGGGGCCGCCGCACAAGTAGCCGCACAGGATGGTTGGCAGATGCATAGGCAGCAGCATATTACCGATCTGGGGGATGTTTCCGGTAAAGTTGGGAAGGATGTAGGCCAGGGCGAGCATTAGGGCGGCGATGACCATACGCTTGATGGAAGTGCTGTTTTTGGTCGTTGTCATAAATGTTCTCCTTTACATACAGATGAAAAAATACCGGGAAGGCCCCCGCCCTTCTGGGCAGGAGATACCTTCACGGTATTGATTTTCAGAAGATATGGAACTATGGGCGCGGACGCCGGCTTCCTGCCGACATTGATTGAATTATAGCATAGGCTGCCCTAAGAGGTCAACCCCCTGGGGTTCCCTTTTAGTAATTGCCTTTGCCGCCGTTCCATTTCCACTCCCGTACCTCAGGCAGATCCTGACCATAGGTGGTGATATACTGCCGGTGTTCCACTAGCTTGTCCTTCATCTCCTGAATAAGATAGGAGGCGCTGTTGCCAAGCTGAGGCAGCCGCTTCACCGTGTCCATCACCAGATGGAAGCGGTCGATGTCATTGCGCACCCGCATATCGAAGGGGGTGGTGATGGTGCCCTCCTCCTTGTAGCCACGGACGTGGAGCTTTTTGTTGTGCCGGCGGTAGGTCAGCTCGTGGACCAGGGTGGGATAGCCGTGGAAGGCAAAGATGATAGGGGCCTCAGTGGTGAACAGGGCGTCGTAGTCCTCGTCGGTCAGGCCGTGTGGGTGCTCGGTATGGGGCTGGAGCTTCATCAGGTCCACCACATTGATGACCCGGATTTTTAGGTCAGGGAGGTAATGGCGCAGGATGGTGACTGCGGCCAGAGTCTCCAGGGTGGGGGTGTCGCCGCAGCAGGCCAGCACAGCGTCCGGCTCGTAGCCCTGGTCGTTGGAGGCCCACTGCCAGATGCCGATGCCGTGGGTACAGTGCTTAATAGCCTCGTCCATATTCAACCACTGGGGCCGGGGCAGCTTTGAGGCCACCATTACGTTGATATAGTTCTTACTCTGGATACAGTGATCGAAGCAGGACAGCAGGCAGTTGGCGTCGGGGGGCAGATAGAGCCGAACCACATCGGCCTTTTTGTTGGCTACATGGTCCAGAAATCCGGGGTCCTGATGGGTGAAGCCATTATGGTCCTGCTGCCACACGTTGGAGGACAGCACATAGTTCAGCGAGGCGATGGACTGCCTCCAGGGGAGCTGCCGGGCCACCTTCAGCCACTTGGCGTGCTGGGATACCATAGAGTCCACTGTGCGGATGAATGCCTCGTAGCTGCTGAGAAAGCCGTGCCGTCCGGTGAGCAGATAGCCCTCCAGCCAGCCCTGACACAGGTGCTCGGACAGGGCAGCGTCCATGACACGGCCGTCATGGGACAGGTTCTCGTCCGACCTGGAGTCGATGGAGTCGGTCCAGCGGCGGCCGCTGGCCTGAAAGACCTGAGAGAGCCGATTGGAAGCGGCCTCGTCTGGAGCAAAGACACGGAAGTTCCGGTTTTCCAGATTCCGCTTCATCACGTCCCGGACATATCCTCCCAGCACATCCATGTCGGCGGCCTCCACCATGCCGGGCTGGGGGACGTCCAGGGTGTATTCCCGGAAGTCGGGCACCCGCAGATCCCGCAGCAGGAGTCCGCCGTTGGCGTGGGGATTGGCCCCCATGCGGCGCTCTCCCTGAGGGGCCAGTTCTCGAATAGCGGGGAGGAGAGAGCCGTTTTCATCAAAGAGCTCCTCCGGCTTATAGCTACGCAGCCAGCGTTCCAGCTCCTGGATACGGCCGGGCTGTCCATCATGGACAGGGATGGGAGCCATGTGGGCCCGCCAGCTGCCCTCCACCTGCTTACCGTCTACCTCTTTGGGGCCGGTCCAGCCCTTGGGGGAGCGCAGAACAATCATGGGCCAGCGGGGGCGGGAGGCATCACCTGAGGTGCGGGCGTACTCCTGGATACGCTGAATCTCACGGACTGCCCAGTCCAGGGCCGCGGCCATCTTCTGATGCATGGTCCTGGGTTCGCTCCCCTCTACAAAACGGGGTTCCCAGCCGCAGCCCTTGAAGAACATCTCCAGCTCCTCGTGGGAGATGCGGGAGAGGATGGTAGGGTTAGCCACTTTAAAGCCATTGAGGTGGAGAATAGGCAGGACAGCTCCATCGCTGATGGGATTGAGAAACTTGTTGGAGTGCCAGGCGGTAGCCAGAGGGCCGGTCTCCGCCTCGCCGTCGCCAACGACGCAGGCGGCGATCAAATCCGGGTTATCCATGACGGCGCCGAAGGCGTGAGACAGGGAGTAGCCCAGTTCTCCCCCCTCGTTGATGGAACCTGGGGTTTCAGGGGCTGTGTGGCAGGGGATGCCGCCGGGGAAAGAGAACTGGCGGAACAGCCGCTTCATTCCCTCGGTGTCCTGACTGATGTTGGGATAGACCTCGCTGTAGGAGCCGTCCAAGTAGTCTTGGGCTACCACGGCGTTCCCTCCGTGGCCGGGGCCGCAGATGTAGATCATGTTCAGCTCATACTTGACGATTGCGCGGTTGAGATGGGTATAGATAAAATTTTGGCCGGGGCAGGTGCCCCAGTGGCCCACGATGTTCTGCTTCAAATGGGCGGGCTTCAAAGGTTCCCGCAGGAGGGGGTTGTCCAGCAGATAGAGCTGGCAGGCGGACAGGTAGTTTGCGGCCCGCCACCAGGCGTCGATGGCGTGGAGCTGTTCCCGAGTGAGCGGGTCCTTTTTGGACATACGGGCGGGGGCCTTGACGGCCTTTTGTGTGTTGTCGGTGCGCTTTGGCATTGGCTTATCTCCTCCGCATAAGGGTTTTTCTATATCTTAAACCATATCGCCCAAACAATCAATGGGTAATCTCGGAAGTAAGCGGTAAAAATGAGAAGATAACGAGATTGTTAAGAGAGATCATAAAAAAGGGATGGCGTTAGAAGGGGTAAAAGCCAAAAGGAAGAACCGGAATATGAAGACGCGTCCCCCTCCCGTGTGGGAGAGGGACGCGTCTGGTCAACTGCGCTTGGAGCGGTTGATGGCGGACAGGATGGCCCGCAGGGGGGCCAGATTGATGTTGTGGGACAGGCCGATGCCCCAGTATTTCTTCCCAGTGCGCTGGTCCTGGAGCAGAATATAGGCCACGCCCTGGGAGTCAGAGCCGTCGGTGATGGCGTGGGAGGAGTAGTCCAGGAAGGTGAAGTGGGACATCTTCTCATCCTTGATGGCATTGAAGAAGGCGTCAATGGGGCCGTTGCCCTCGCCGGATACCTTAAAAATAGTATCGGTGTGCTGGAGGGTGCCCCAGAAGGCGACATGGGAATGACCTTCGCTATCAATGTTTTCCGCAAAGGCGTGCT
This sequence comes from Flintibacter sp. P01028, assembly GCF_041925235.1. Lineage (NCBI taxonomy): Bacteria > Bacillati > Bacillota > Clostridia > Eubacteriales > Flintibacter > Flintibacter sp. P01028. Next base: position 37,098 of record NZ_JBHEVC010000001.1, on the reverse strand, counting down.
TGAGCAGCTTGTAGGGCTCCTTGGCCTCGATGTACTCCTGCTGGAACAGCTCAAAGATACGCTCGGGGCTGATTTCCTTGCCCACAGCGTCGGTCTCCTTCTGGACCACGGCTCCGAAGTCGGGGTGCATGGCCTTGGGCAGATCGAAGCCAAAGTTGTGCTCCATGATATAGGCCGCGCCTCCCTTACCGGACTGGGAGTTGATACGGATGACTGGTTCATACTCCCGGCCCACATCGGCTGGGTCGATGGGCAGGTAAGGGATCTCCCAGTAGTCGGAGTTGGACTCCTTCATATACTGGGTACCCTTGTTGATGGCATCCTGGTGGCTGCCGGAGAACGCGGTAAATACCAGTTTGCCCACATAGGGCTGCCGGTCGCCTACCGGCATCTTGGTGCACCGCTCATACATCTCACGGATCTTGTTGATGTTGGAGAAGTCCAGCTTGGGGTCGATGCCCTGAGTATACATATTCATGGCCAGGGTGACAATGTCTACGTTTCCAGTGCGCTCGCCGTTGCCGAACAGGGTGGCCTCCACCCGTTCGGCTCCGGCCAGCAGGCCCATCTCCGCTGTGGCCACGCCGCAGCCCCGGTCGTTGTGGGGATGGAGGGAGATGATGGCGCTGTCCCGGCTAGGGATCTTCTTGCAGAAATACTCCAGCATATCGGCAAACTGGTTGGGCATACAGTTTTCCACGGTAGTGGGCAGGTTCAGGATGACCTTATTTTCCGGGGTGGCGTGGAGACGCTCCAGCACAGCTTGGCAGATCTCCACCGCGTAGTCCATCTCAGTGCCCATGAAGGACTCAGGGGAGTATTCAAAGCGGAGGTCCATGCCCTCCCGGATGAGGGGCTGGGCCATCTCATAGATCAGGTCAGCGGCGTCAGTGGCGATTTTAGTGATGCCGTCAGTGTCCATATGGAATACCACCTTGCGCTGGAGGGTGGAGGTGGAGTTATAGAAGTGGAGGATGACGTGCTTGGCGCCGCGGATGGCCTCAAAGGTTTTTTTGATCAGGTGTTCACGGGCCTGGACCAGCACCTGGATGGTCACGTCGTCTGGGATGTGCCCTCCCTCGATCAGTTCCCGACAGATCTCATAGTCGGTTTCACTGGCGGAGGGGAAGCCAATCTCAATCTCCTTGATGCCAATGTCCAGCAGGGTGTGGAAATATTCCAGCTTTTCCTCCATATTCATGGGGTCTACCAGAGCCTGGTTTCCGTCCCGCAGGTCCACGGAGCACCACACGGGGGCTTTTGTGATGACCTTGTCCGGCCAGGTGCGGCCCACGATCTTCTGGGGCTGGAAGGGGATGTACTTTTTGTAGCCTGGGTTCATAATGAGTTCCTCCTTTTTGTTTGCTCCGCTGTAGTTGGCGGCGGAGCGGCCATCAGGGGATGAAAAAACGCCCCTGACTTTTAAAAGTCAGGGGCGTGTATTATAACCACGCGGTACCACCCTGGTTCAGCTGTGGGTCTCCCACACAGCCCTCATAGCCTCCAACAAGGCCGCGGCCGGTAACGGGGCCAGACGTTCCACCCTACTCGCTGGTTCAGATGGACTGCTCGGGGGCCAGTTATACACAGGCTGACTCACACCGGCTCGCACCGACCGCCGGCTCTCTGGGTGAGAGGGGCCTGCCTTTTTCCCCTTCATCGCATTTTCTTGCCCATCATTTTAGCCGAAGGAGGGCCCTTTGTCAAGAGATATTTTGGAGTGGGAGGGACTAAACTTTTTTGAAAAAAGTGGTTGCTTTTCCACAGAAACTATGCTATTATATCAGTTGCGTTTACGAGAATACCCTCCATGGAGAAAGAGGTGAACATACAATGAAGGAAGGCCTCCACCCTAATTATGAGCAGACCACCATCCGGTGCGCCTGCGGCAACGTGATCGAAACTGGTTCCACTAAGAAGGATATCCGCGTGGAAGTGTGCTCCAAGTGTCACCCCTTCTACACCGGCAAGCAGAAGATGGTAGACACCGGTGGCCGTGTCAGCCGCTTCAATAAGAAGTTTGGCCTGGCCAAGTAAGATCCCGCTTTCAAAAGCCGCACCGAGGAATCGGTGCGGCTTTTTGCGTATCGCTGCAAAAAAGACGGGTCAGCCGCATACCCTATTTAATGGTCCTGTATGATATTAAATTAAGGAGGACAATGTCATGTTCAAGAAAATCGCGCCTAAGGAACTGAAAGAAAATCCCTTCTCACTGATCGGGGACAAATGGATGCTGATCACCGCTGGAACAGAGGAGCGGTGCAATACGATGACCGCCTCTTGGGGCGGGCTGGGTGTCATCTGGGGGGCGCCCGCGGCCACCTGCTATATCCGGCCACAGCGGTATACCAAGGAGTTCATCGACCAAGAAGAATATTTCACCCTGACCTTTTTTGGGGAGGAGTACCGGAAGGCCCTATCCCTATGCGGTTCCAAGAGCGGACGGGATATCGATAAGGTAAAGGAATGCGGCTTTACAGTAAAAACCGCGGAATGTGGCGCTCCCTATTTCGAGCAGGCCGAACTGGTGCTGGTGTGCCGTAAGCGATTTGCCCAGGCACTGGACGCCAAAAACATCCCCCAGGAGATCCGGGAGAAGTGGTACCCGGAGAAGGATTACCACACCCTGTACATCGGGGAAATCGTGGAAGTTCTGCAAAAATAAGGCGGGGGCAGTCCCGCGCTGTGATTCGGAGGAAAAATGTCAGACAAACTTACGCAAGAAAAATTTGACCGGGCTGTGCTGGTGGGGCTGAACGCCTTCAGCATGTCCCAGGAGGAGAACGCCACCGAGGAGACGATGGAGGAGCTGGCCGCTCTGTTGGAGACTGCGGGGGGAGAGACCGTGGGTGTGGTCACCCAGTCCAAGGACAGCCCAGACCCCCGCACCTTTATCGGGGAGGGCAAGGTGGCCGAGGTAAAAGAGCTGGTCCAAGCCATGGATGCCAACATGGTCGTCTTTGATAACGCCCTTTCCCCCTCACAGCAGCGGGCCCTCACAGAGGACCTGGGAGTGGCGGTTCTGGACCGATCCGCCCTCATTCTCGACATCTTTGCCCAGCGGGCCAGAACCAAGGAGGGCCGCCTCCAGGTAGAACTGGCCCAGTACAAATATTTGCTGCCGCGGCTGCTTGGTATGTGGAAGCACCTGGAGCGCCAGGAGGGCGCCATCGGCACCCGTGGTCCCGGCGAGACCCAGTTGGAGAGCGACCGCCGGCATATCCGGAAAAAGATATCCAAGCTGGAGGGGGACTTGAAGGAGGTCCGCCGGGTACGAGCCACCCAGCGGGAGCGCCGCATCAAGAACGAGGTCCCGGTGGTGGCCATTGTAGGGTATACCAACGCGGGCAAGTCCACACTGCTCAACCACCTGACCGGGGCGGAAATCCCGGCAAACGACCGGCTCTTCGACACGTTGGACACCACTACCCGGACTCTGGAGATCTCTGACACCTGTACTGTACTGCTGTCCGACACGGTGGGCTTCATCCGTAAGCTGCCCCACCATCTGGTAGAGGCATTCAAGGCCACATTGGAGGAACTGGAGTATGCCGATTTGCTGCTCCACATCATCGATGCCTCGAACCCCCAGTGGAGGGAACAGGCCCAGGTGGTGGACCAACTGATCCATGAGCTGGGAGCGGACCAAACTCCGCGCGTCGAGGTATTCAACAAGTGCGACCTGTGGACGGGGGACATCCGGCCCCACGGGGAGGGCATTGTATCCATCTCTGCCAAGACCGGGGAGGGGGTGCCTGAGCTGCTGGCCGCCATAGGGAAGCGGCTGGACAACGGAGCCAGGCGGGTTACGATCCATCTGCCCTATGACCGGGGCGGACTGCTGGAAAAGCTATACCAGGACGCGAAGGTGGAGAACGTGGAGTATGGTGAGACCATCGACGTGGTGGCGGTCTGCACCCCCAAGGTCATCGGCCAGCTTGGCCCTCTGGTGGAGGGGTGGAAGACTCACAGAGAGCCCTGGGAGGAATGACGGTGGGCTTTGAGCTTCGGGAATGGCGTCCGGAGGACGCCCCCTCCATTACCCGGTACGCAGATGACCCCCAGGTGGCGGCCAATCTCCGGGACATATTTCCTGCCCCCTATCACCTGTCCGATGCACGGGAGTTTATCCAAAGCTGTATGGCGGCGGATGAGGGACAGGCTATCTTCCGAGCCATCTCTGTGAACGGGCAAGCAGTGGGCAGCATCGCCCTGACCAGAGGGACAGACGTATACCGCCTCTCCGCCGAGCTGGGCTACTGGCTGGGGCGGGAATTCTGGGGCCGAGGCATTATGCCGGCCGCTGTGGAGGAGCTGTGCCGCCTGGGCTTCCATCGCTGGGATATCGTTCGCATCTTTGCCGAGCCCTATGCCCATAACGCTGCCTCCCGGCGGGTGCTGGAGAAGGCAGGCTTCCATCTGGAGGGCGTGATGGCGCGGGGAGTAATCAAAAATGGACAGCTCCACGACTACTGTATGTACGCAAAGCTGAAATAAGGAGAGGCGGGACGGCCAGCGCCGTCCCGCTTATTTTGTAAAGATCCCGCTCAGGGAGAACAGGTCGTGGTCAGATATCGTATGGCGACACGAAGGAGAATGGCGTCTTCCAGCAGGGAGTCACAGCTTTCGGAAAAGTCTTCCAGCCATGCGCTGCGGTTTCCATACTATCACCTTAAATCGAGCAAGAGCTGTAAGCTCTTGTTTCAAAAAGAATAGCTATCAGCTATACTATAATTTAAAGCAGGTGATTGCAATGAAGGATTATCGTAAGATTATGAGAGCAAAGCGAGAAGCAAAAGGCCTGAGCCAGCATAAACTGGCCCAGCAGCTTGGGATTACGCAAACATTTTTGAGTGAAATAGAGAGAGGCCGTAAAAATCCTTCTCTGGAACAGTTCTTCCGCATCTGCGAGGCGCTGGACATCCAGCTGTTTCCCGAGGAGGAATAGGGTGCCCCGCCCGGCGGGCTGGTCAAACGCATACTATCTGCACTGAGGTGACTATATGATCGAATACTATATTCCTACCCAGCACAGCCAGACAGAACTGGTAGAGAAGCGATCCCGGTTTATCGGCCAGGTGTGGCGGGTGTCCTCTGAGGAGGAGGCCAGGGCCCGGATTGAGGAGACCAAAAAGAAGCGCTATGACGCCCGGCACAACTGCTGGTGCTACCGGCTGCGGGAGGGGGGCGTGGAGCGATACTCCGACGACGGCGAGCCCCAGGGCACGGCGGGCCAGCCCATGCTCAATGTATTCCAACGGGAGAACGTCAATGATGTGGTGTGTGTGGTCACCCGGTACTTTGGTGGGATCCTCCTGGGGGCTGGGGGGCTGGTTCGGGCCTATTCCGCCGCCGCCAAGGACGCCCTGGATGGGGCGGGGATCTCGGTGGTCCGCCGGTGGGTGGCCATGGAGGTCCCCTGCACCTATGCCCAGTTTGAGGGGATGCGCCGGGAGATCGGCTCCTTCGGCGGCGTGGTGGAAGCTGTGGACTATGGGGTGGACGTCGTGCTGTCTGCCCTCTTGCCCGAGGAGCGGGCGGAGGACTTTGCCGCCCACATCCTGGACGTGTCCGCCGGCACCGTGGAGGCGCTGGAGGCCGGAGAAGCGTTTAAGGATGTCCCCTGGAGGCTTCCCACGGCGGATGAGAGCTGAGTGCTGCTCAGAAAAAAGCCTCGCATTCTTTCGCGCCGGAAGGCGCGAAAGAATGATAATCTGTTTTTTTCGGCAGCGTGTACGTCGGAAAAAACACTTCAAAGGCCGCCCATGGGCGGCCTTTTCTGATGCGGTGCAGTGTTTCTTTGTAACAAAAGGGCCTCGTCGATAGTCTTATAGTTAAAAACAGAAGGGGGAGGGAGAAACGGTTGAGCTGGGAAGATTACCGGGAGTTTGAATTGGTCTATCGGGAAAACGCAAGGCTGGTATATCGCTTTCTTGTCAGCCGTGGATGCCCTCCACAAGAGGCGGAGGACCTAACTCAGGATACCTTTGTTAAGGCTCTGCTTCATATCCACCGCTTCAAAGGGGAGTGCAGGCTGTCTGTCTGGCTGTGCCAGATCGCAAAAAATACCTGGCTGACCCATGAGACGCGGAGGCGGCGGGAGCCGTTTCCAGTGTGTCAGGAGCGCGGAGCGTGGGATAGCTCCCTCTGGGAATGGCTGGATCTGGTAGAGCGCCTGGAGGAGCCATACCGTTCTGTCTTTGTAGCTAAGGCCCTGGAGGAGCGCCCCTATGAGGAGCTTTCTGCTCAATACGGGAAGAGTGAGAGCTGGGCCCGTGTGACCTATCACCGGGCCAGGGAAAAATTAAGAGCCATGATAGAGGAGGGAGAAAAATGAAAAACAACTGTGATATCGTCCGTGACCTGCTGCCCCTGTATGTGGACGGGGTATGCAGTCAGGAAAGCGCCAAACTGGTGGAGGAGCACCTGACAGACTGTCAGAGCTGCCGGGAATTGCTGGACAAGCTGAGAGGGGAGGAGGAAATTATCCCCGGCTCCCCCTCCGCTGCCCCGCCGGAGGACGGCGCCAAGGTGCTGGAGCGGACAGCAAGGACGGTGGGCTTTCATGTGGTGCGGGCATTAGTCGGCATTTTTGCCATCGTTATGATCTGGATGGTGTACCTCTGGCAGGAGGGAATGGCGGGTCAGGGGAATTACCGATATGTGTCCTACGGCCTTCATGAGATATTTAACCTGGTGATCCTGATTACTGTGGCGGCCACCTGGATATGGATGATCGCGGTGCTATGGCGTATAGTACGGCAAAAACGCTGGCGGCGGTATTGGGCTCTGGCGCTGACCCTGGCGCTACTGGCAGGGGCACAGATCGCCTACTTTGTTTGGATGTCCGGATATACCGCCCATACGGGCGTGGCACAGGTCCTGGAGGTAACTGATCAGACACACGTGGTAGTTCAGATCGGGGAGGAGATTTGGGAGATGGAAACCGTTCCGATTTTGTCTGATCTGCTGGAGGAGGATGGAACCGTGTATATGATCGATTACTATACTCGGACCGACCGGCCGGGATGGGCCTATCTAAACTATGTCTGGGATATCGTGATAAACGGCCAGGGAGAGCACACAGATGGATAGAGGACTAAAAAAGTCAGCCGCCCGTATGGGCGGCTGACTTTCTATTTGCCATATTCCATTACACAGCGCGGGTGACCTTACCGGAACGGAGGCATCTGGTGCAGACGTACACGTGAGTGGGAGTGCCCTTCACGATCGCCTTCACGCGCTTCACGTTGGGCTTCCAGGTGCGGTTGGAACGACGATGGGAGTGGGAGACCTGGATGCCGAAGGTGACGCCCTTGTCGCAGAATTCGCATTTGGCCATGTTGCTTACCTCCTCGCTATGAGAATCGCTTTCCAAAAAGCTTCGACTGATATCATAACAGATATTCCGGCAGAATGCAAGCACTTTTTTCAAAAACTGGCCACGAAAAAATTTTAGAAAGAGGGGCGGTGCGCTTGCGTCCCAGTCGCTTTTCGTCTATACTGAAAAATAAGGAAGATCAAGGGGGGTTAGCCCCATTGATAACGCAGTGAAAGGAGTGTGTCCCAATGGCGGAAGGAATAAGCAGTGTCCGGCTGGGAGATATTATCCAGGAATTTGGTCTGGAGGTGCTGAACAAAGGAACAAACTATGAGAACGTCCCACTCCGGACGGTGGACGTGAACCGTCCCGGTCTGCCGCTGACTGGATTTTTTGAGCATTTTGATACCGCGCGGCTGCTGCTCATCGGTCTGACGGAGTACACCTATTTGGAGACACTGGAGCCGGAGAAGCGGAGAGAACGCTTTGAGGCGCTGCTGTCTTACCCGGTCCCCGGCCTGATCGTCACTCGTGGGATGGAGCCCTTCCCTGAGTGTATGGAGATGGCGGAAAAGTACGACCGCACGGTGCTGCGCACCAAGGCACAGACCTCCGCCTTCATGAGCAACCTGATCGGCAGCCTATGTGACCGCCTGGCCCCCAAGATCACTCGGTCCGGAGTCATGATGGAGGTATATGGAGAGGGTGTTCTGTTCCAGGGGGAGTCGGGCGTGGGTAAGAGCGAGGTAGCTATCGAGCTGATCAAGCGCGGCCACCGCCTGGTGGCGGACGACGCGGTGGAGATCCGCCTGACGAACCACGGAACTGTGGAGGCAACTGCTCCCGAACTGATCCGGCACTACATGGAGCTGCGGGGCATCGGAGTCATCGACGTGCGCCGGCTATTCGGTATGGGAGCTATCAAGGACAAGCAGCAGATCGATCTGGTCATCGACCTGGAGCCCTGGGACGACCATGCGGTCTACGACCGGCTGGGGCTGGATACCGTGCAGACGGATATTTTGGGGGTCAAGGTGCCGGAGGCCACTATCCCGGTGAAGCCCGGCCGGAACCTGGCCAGTATTGTCGAGGTAGCGGCCATGAACAACCGCAACCGCAAGATGGGCCACAATGCCGCTCTGGAGCTGACCAACCGGATGGACCGGCACTTCGAAAAGCTGATGGAAGAGGGAGATCTGTGACCATGTACTATGTGGGTATCGATGTAGGAGGGACCAACCTGGTCGCCGGTCTGGTGGACCGGGAGGGCAGTATCCTGAGGAAAGCCGGGGTGCCGGTGGACAAGTCCCTAGATGGCGCGGGGCTGTGTCGCCAGCTGGTCCGGCTGGCCGTAGAGGTATGCCGGGAGGAGGGGGTGGCCCTGGATCAGATCCAAGCTGTGGGAGCCGGCTTTCCGGGCCTGGTGGACAACAGGACCGGCGTGGTGGTCCAGACCGCCAATATGCCCTTCCGGGATACGCCGGTGCGTCAGTTGTTCCAGCAGGAGTGGGATGTGCCGTTCTTTTTGGGCAACGACGCCAACTGTGCGGCCATCGGTGAGTACTGGGCCGGCGCCGCGAAAGGCTGTGATCCGGCAGTGGTGGTCACCCTGGGCACAGGAATCGGCAGCGGTATGGTGGCGGGAGGCAGGCTGTTTACCGGGTATGCCAATTCGGGCATGGAGGCGGGCCACATGATTATCCAGCCCGGCGGTGTCCCCTGCGGCTGCAGCAATCACGGCTGCTGGGAGCAGTATGGCTCGGCCACCGCCCTCATTCGGATGACCCGCCAGGCGATGGAGCAGGACCGGCACAGTGTTCTGTGGGAGCTATGCGGCGGCGATCTCTCCAAGGTCCAGGGGCGGACCGCCTTCCAGGGGGCCAGACAGGGGGACGGCGCCGCCCTTCGGGTGCTGGAGAATTACCGCCAGGGGCTGTCCATAGGTCTAATCGATCTGGTCAATATCTTACAGCCCCAGATCATCTGTCTGGGCGGTGGCATCAGCAACGCGGACGACGATCTGCTGCTGACTCCCCTGCGGGAGCTGGTAAAGAAGGGCTCCTATGACAAATCCATGCCCACCCGGCTGGAGCGGGCCGCACTGGGCAACGACGCCGGAGTGGTAGGGGCCGCTCTGCTGTGCGACATGATATAAAATTTTAATAAAAAAAGTCCGAACCAGATCCCACAGATTTCGTCTAGAGAATTAGAGGACGCGGAAGGCTTCCCCCTTGGTGGGAAGTGACGCGCGAAAGAGTCGAGACGAAATGAAAAAGGGGGATCTGTTATGAGAGGAAAAAAGACACTGGCCGCGGGGCTGACTCTGCTGTTTTTGCTGCTGGCAGGCTGTGGCAGCGGAAACAATGGCAAGGACTCTGGGGCCGCTGCGGGAAACACGGCTTCCAGCGCGGACATATCTTCCGGCTGGGACATAGGCTTTGGCGGGGAGGCCGCTCCTATGGAGCCCAGCGCGGACGAACAGGGCACGGATAGCTCCGTCTATCAGAACGCAGGAGCCAAACTGGTCCGCCGGGCGGAGTTCAGCATCCAGACGGAGCAGTTCGACCAGACGGTCCAGGCCCTGGACCGTCTGGTGTCGGAGTGCGGGGGATATTTTGAAACCGCCGCTGTGCGCGGAGGGAGCTACCGGGATGCCAGTGCCAGCCGCTGGGGGGAGTACGTCGTCCGAGTGCCGGCAGAGCGGTACAGCGACTTTTTCAATAGCGCCGGGACACTGGGCTATATCACGGAGAGCAGCGAGAGCAGCGAGGACGTGGGGGAGCGGTACTATGACGCTGAGACCCGGTTGAAGACACAGCGGACCAAGCAGGAGCGCCTGCTTGCCCTGCTGGAGCAGGCGGACACCATGGAGGATATCATCTCTCTGGAGAATGCCCTGGGTGATGTGGAGTATCAGATCGAGCAGTTGTCCTCCACCCTGAACCGCTACGATGCGTTGATCAGCTACTCTACCTTTACCATCTATCTGCAAGAGGTAGGAAAGGTGGTCCAGGAGGTGGGGGAGAGCTCTACCCTCGGCCAGCGGATGACCGCCGGCTTCAAGGCCAGCTGCGAGGGCTTTGTCCGGGGCGCTCAGGAGCTGCTGGTGTGGATGTCCTACAACCTGGTGGTCCTAGTCATCTTGATTGCTGCCGCGGCCATGGGCGGATGGGCAGGTCTGAGAAAGTATAAGAAGTGGAAAACGGAGCAGTCTGAAAAGCAGGAACCGTAAAACCGGCCCCTCCCCACACAGGGAGGGGCCCATTTTTTGCGGCATTACGGAGTGGGACCCGTGAAAGGGGTACTGACCGAACAGAGGGGGGAGCCCGGAGAGGATATATTTCTGATTCTGCCTATTCTATTTGGAGAAAAAATTTGTTATAATAATTCGGTACATGATTTTATCCTGAGGATGCCAGGAGGCAATATGGATCGATTGGAACAGTTGTTGCGTAATTTAAGAGATCGCTGCCCTGAGCTGGAGCTGAGGACGGAGGAACCTATGTCTCGGCATACCACCTTTCGGATTGGCGGCCCGGCGGCCCTGATGGCCCTGCCCAGAACAGTAGGGGAGGCAAAGGCGGCGGTGAGGGCGGCCGGGGAGCTGGAAATCCGTCCCTTCTTTTTGGGCAACGGCTCCAACCTGCTGGTGCCGGATGAGGGCTACCGAGGATTTGTGGTGAAGCTGTGCGGCTTAGATCAGACCCAGGAGGTGAACCGCCGCCTGTGGGCGGAGAGTGGGATCTCACTGGCCCGTCTGGCCTGGGCGGCCCTGGGCCGGGGATTGGCCGGGCTGGAGTTCGCCCACGGCATACCGGGGTCCCTGGGGGGCGGTGTAATGATGAATGCCGGGGCCTATGGAGGTGAGCTGTCCCAGGTGGTCACTGCCGTCACCTATCTGGATGGGGAGGGAAACGAGCATACCATCCCCGCCGCCGGGTGTGAGTTTGGCTACCGCAGCAGCATCTTTGCTCGGCACCCCGACTGGCTTATCCTGAAGGCGGAGTTCTCTCTGCCCCAAGGGGAAGCGGAGGAGATCCGGGCGAAAATCGAGGAACTGGCCCGGCGACGCAGCGAGAAGCAGCCTCTGGAATACCCCAGCGCCGGCTCTATGTTCAAGCGCCCAACAGGCCACTTCGCTGCCGCCCTCATCGATCAGTGTGGGTTGAAGGGTGTGTGTGTGGGAGGCGCTCAGGTGTCGGAGAAGCACGCCGGTTTCGTCGTAAATCGGGGAGGCGCCACCTGCGCGGATGTGCTGGAGCTGGTAGAGCGGGTGAAGGCCCGTGTCCTGGCGGAAACTGGCGTAGCACTGGAGATGGAAGTGAAAGTCCTACGGTGACGGGAGGGTCCTGGCGACAAGCCGCTGGCTTATGCTCTAGGAATAGAGGTGTCCAGGTGCTTGCCCTAGGGGCCTGCCGCTCTACCCGGTGGAAGGTCCCATGCCGCCTGTTGGACCTTATAGAAAGAGAAAAGCCGCCTGGTCCTTGGCGGAGAGGCGGCGGTGAGGTGTGATTGGATGGAATTTGTTATCATCTCCGGCCTGTCCGGAGCGGGAAAGAGCAAAGCCGCCTCTTTTATGGAGGATATGGATTTCTTCTGTGTGGATAATCTGCCCGCCCCCCTGATCCCCAAGTTCGCAGAACTCGGTATGGCTGGCTCCGGGGAGTATGACCGGGTGGTTCTGGTCACCGACATCCGGGGCGGCACCAACTTTGATAGCCTGTTCCAGGCCCTAACTGACCTGAAGGCCATGAAGTGCGCTTACAGGATCCTCTTTATGGATGCCTCGGACGAAACTATTATCAAGCGGTATAAGGAGAGCCGCCGCAGCCACCCTCTGGCCGAGGAGTGCGACAGTCTGGAGCAGGCCATCTCTCTGGAGCGGCAGATGCTGGAGCCCCTGCGCCGGCGGGCGGAATATATAATCGACACCACTAATCTGTCCCCCGCCAAGCTGAAGGGAGAGCTGCGCCGCATTTTTGCTAAGGGCAGTTCCACAGAGGGGCGGATGGACATTCGGGTGTCCTCCTTCGGATTCAAGCACGGGGTGCCTATGGAGGCCGATCTGGTCCTGGATGTCCGCTTCCTGCCCAACCCCTACTATGTAGCTGACCTGCGTCCCCTTACCGGACTGGACCAGGGGGTGCGGGACTATGTGTTTCACGGCGGCCAGGCAGAGGAGTTTTTGGAGCGGCTGTGGGCCCTGGTGGGCTGGCTCCTTCCCCGGTATGAGGAGGAGGGCAAGACGGCTCTAGTCATCGCCGTGGGCTGCACCGGCGGGCACCACCGGTCCGTGGCCATCGCCCATGCTCTAGCCGAGCGGATCAGAGGACAGGGCTGGCCTGTGGCGGAGAGCCACCGGGACTTGGGAAGAAACTGATGGCAGGGGCCGTGGCCTGGATACGGGACACGGAGCAGGTCTGTCCTTTCAGGGAAAGGAGCGGTTATGAGCGATACGTTGCCCAGCCTCCAGCAGTGGGAGCGGGGGCCCAAGATCGTCGCTGTGGGCGGCGGTACGGGCCTTTCCACCATGCTGCGCGGCTTAAAAAAATATACCAAGAATCTGACCGCCATCGTCACTGTGGCGGATGACGGGGGAGGCTCTGGAATGCTTCGCCGGGATATTGGAATGCCGCCCCCGGGTGATATCCGACACTGTATGGAGGCCCTGGCCAACACGGAGCCCATCATGGAGAAGCTGCTGACCTACCGCTTTACTGAGGGCTCCCTCTCCGGACAGTCCTTTGGCAACCTGATTCTGGCGGCCCTGAATGGGGTGACCGGCTCCTTTGAGGAGGCGGTCAGCCAGATGAGCCAGGTGCTGGCGATCACGGGCCGAGTCATCCCGGTTACCAGCGCGGACGTGCAGCTGGAGGCCATCTTTGAAAACGGGGCCCGTGTGGTGGGAGAGTCCAAGATATACCATTTTAAAAAAGAGCAGGACTGCCGGATCTCTCGGGTGGCGCTGATCCCAGAGCGGCCCGCCCCTCTGCCCGCCGCTCTGGAGGCCATCCGTGACGCGGATCTGATCCTGCTGGGGCCGGGGAGCCTGTATACCAGTGTGATCCCCAATCTGCTGGTGGACGGGGTGGCCAAAGCCATCGCCCAGTCGGACGCGCCAAAGATCTATGTGTGCAACATCATGACTCAGGATGGAGAGACAGAGGGGTATACCGCCGCTGACCACCTGGAAGCCCTGTTGGTCCACGGGGAGCCGGGGCTGCTGGACCTGTGTCTGGCCAACAGTGCGCCAGTTCATCCTGGGCTAGTGGAGAAATACCTGGTGGAGGACGCGGCGCCTCTAACGGTGGACCGGGAGCGCGTCGCCGCGATGGGGCTGGAGCTGGAGGAGCGGCCTCTGGCCTCCGACAAGGGCGATTTTGCCCGCCATGACCCGGATAAGCTGGCGGCCGCCCTGCTGGAGATCTACCGTCAGCGAGCGGTGCGCATCTTCCGGGGAGAGAGGCGCTACATATTGGAGGAATGACCATGTCCTTTTCCGGAGATGTGAAGACTGAGCTATGTCGGATCCCACTCAACCGGCGGTGTTGTGCCCAGGCGGAGGCCTACGGTGTGCTGCTCTACTGCAATACCTTCAGTGCCCGGGAGATCCGGGTGATGACAGAGAGCGAAGCCTTTGCCAAGCGGCTGCCTCCACTGCTGAAAAAGGCGTTTCGGATTACCTTTGACCGCCTGCCAGACGGGGAGGGGAAGTATATCTTCTCCATCATGGACCGGGATAAGCTGGCGGCTGTCCATCAGACCTTCGGCAGCGACCTGGGCGCGCTGGCCCTCCATTTGAATTTTGCTGTACTGGAGGAGAGCTGCTGCCGGACCTCCTTTTTGCGGGGAGCCTTCCTGGCGGGCGGATCGGTGACCGACCCCAGAAAGGGCTACCACCTGGAGCTGGCTACCACGCACCAGAGCGTCAGCCGGGAGCTGGAGGCCTTGATGCGGGAAATGGAGCTGGAGCCCAAAGCGGCCCAGCGGAAGGGAAATTCTGTCATTTACTTTAAGCAGAGTGACCGGATCGAGGATTTTCTTACCTCCATCGGTGCCCCTGTGTCCGCTATGGAAGTGATGAACGCCAAGCTGGAGAAGGACATCCGGGGCAGCGTGAACCGAAGGGTAAACTGTGATGCCGCCAATCTGGATAAGGCGGTGGAGGCGGCCATGGTCCAGTTGGAGGCCATACGGCGCCTGGAGGAGCGGGGCCGGCTGGCCCTTCTGCCGGACAAGCTGAAGGAGACCGCCGCCCTTCGACTAGCCCATCCAGAGGACACCCTGTCCCAGCTGGCGGAGCGGTGTGATCCACCGATCACCAAGTCAGCACTGAACCACCGCCTGCGGAAGCTGGTAGAGTTGGGGAGAGAGGAAGGATAGATGAACGGGCGTATGCAGGGAAGGCGCAAAATGGTTAGCCGGGTCGCATTCCCTGGGAGTCCCAAAGCACAAGCTGACAGATTTTGAGCTGCCCCGCTGTTCTCTGGTTCAATATGGAAATATAGGACCCATGGACAGGGGAAGCGGAGAGAAGCAAAAAGCAGTTAAGAAAAAAGCGGTAAGAGGGACAGGCCCTAGCCAATCAAAAGCGCGCCTATGACAAGGAGAGATACGATGACAGTTTGTACATTTCGGACCGCGGTCCCAGGGGATGAGGAGTTGATCCTGTCCTTTATCCGGGCTCTGGCGGATTATGAGCATATGTCCGACCAGGTGGTGGCCACACCGGAGCTGCTGCGGGAATGGATTTTTGAGAAACAGAAGGCGGAGGTCATCTTCGCTGCGGCCGGTGGGAGAGAGGTGGGCTTTGCTCTGTTCTTCCACAACTTCTCCACCTTTTTGGGCCGGGCGGGCATCTATCTAGAGGACCTGTTCGTTTTGCCTGAGGAGCGTGGAAAGGGCTACGGGGAGGCCCTGCTAAAGAGACTTGCCCGTATCACGGTGGAACGTGGGTGCGGGCGGCTGGAATGGGCCTGCCTGGACTGGAACACCCCTTCTATTAACTTTTATATCCAAAAGATGTGCGCCACTCCCATGGATGAGTGGACTACTTACCGCCTCACGGGGGAGAGGCTAAAGCAGGCGGCGGAGTGAACCGCACTCTAGAAATCAAATTTTAGAGCGAGAAATGAAGAAGTGGTGGGGCAGTTTGTCCCAGGGAGGAGAAAAGGCTATGTCCTTTGTCCATTTACATCTGCATACGGAGTTTTCCTTACTGGACGGAGCCTGCCGGATCAAAAAGCTGGTGGAGCGGGTCAAGGAGCTGGGGCAGGATGCGGTGGCCATCACTGACCACGGCTGTATGTATGGAGTCATTGATTTTTACCGGGCCTGCAAGGCCGAGGGGATCAAACCCATCATCGGCTGCGAGGTCTATGTGGCGCCACGGGGCCGCACCCGCTTCCAAAAGGTCCATGAGTTTGACGCGGATTCCCGCCACCTGGTGCTCCTCTGCCGGAACGAGGAGGGCTATCGAAACCTGTCCTATATGGTGTCTCAGGCCTATCTAGAGGGATTTTACATTAAGCCCCGCATCGACATGGACTTACTGCGGGAGCACGCTGGCGGCCTGATCGCCTGCTCCGCCTGCCTGGGCGGAGAACTGCCCAAGCTGCTGCTGGCGGGGGAGTATGAGCAGGCTAAGGCGGTGGCACTGGAGATGCGGGAGCTGTTTGGAGAGGACGGCTACTACCTGGAGCTCCAGGACCACGGCATTGCGGCCCAGAAGCAGGTGAATGCCGCGCTGGTCCGCATCCATGAGGAAACAGGCATCCCCCTTATCGCCACCAACGACGCCCACTATCTCCGCCAGGAGGATGCGGAGACACAGGACGTTCTGATGTGCATTCAAATGGGCAAGACTGTGGACGACCCCAATCGTATGAAGTTTGAAACCGACCAGTTCTATGTCAAGTCAGAGGATGAGATGGCCGCACTGTTCCCCAACTATCCTGAGGCGCTGGAGAACACTGCCAAAATTGCCAAACTGTGTGATGTGGAATTTGAGTTTGGAAAATATCACCTGCCCCACTTTCAGCTCCCAGAGGGCTGGACAGACGGGGAGGCGTACTTTGAAAAGCTGTGTATGGATGGCTTTGCACGCCGCTATCCGGACCAGCCTGAGGAATATCGGAAGCAGCTGCGATACGAGATGGATATGATCCGTAAGATGGGCTTTGTGGATTATTTCCTTATTGTGTCCGACTTTATCGCGTTTGCCAAGGGAAACCACATCCCTGTGGGACCGGGGCGCGGGTCGGCTGCCGGCTCCATGGTGTCTTACTGCCTGAATATCACAGACCTGGACCCCATGCAGTACTCCCTGTATTTTGAGCGATTTCTCAACCCAGAGCGGGTATCCATGCCCGATATTGATATTGACTTCTGTATCCGCCGCCGGCAAGAGGTCATTGATTATGTAAACAAAAAATATGGCGCCGACCATGTGGCCCAGATCGTCACCTTTGGTACCATGGCGGCCAGGGGATCTGTCCGGGACGTGGGGCGGGTTCTTGGAATGCCTTACGGAGATGTGGATGCGGTGGCCAAGCTTATCCCCAGTGGTCCTGGAGCGCTGCACATCACGCTGGAGGAGTCTTTGAAGCTGTCTAAACAGCTGAGAGAGCTGTATGACGGGGATGAGAGCATCAAAAAGCTCATCGATACCGCCATGGCCATCGAAGGGATGCCGCGGAATACTTCCACCCATGCTGCGGGTGTGGTTATCACCAGCCGGCCGGTCTGCGACTATGTGCCCCTAGCGACCAACGACGGCCTGCCTGTTACCCAGTATGTGATGACCACTCTGGAGGAGTTGGGACTGCTGAAAATGGACTTCCTGGGACTGCGTAACCTGACGATTCTGGATGACGCGGTCAAAATGGTCCGAAGCAAGGAAAAGAACTTTACACTAGAAAGCATCCCCTTGAACGACCCGGCTACCATGTCTATGCTGTCAGAGGGGAAGACCTCCGGTGTGTTCCAAATGGAGTCTGCGGGAATGACCGGGGTGTGCCTCGGCCTCAAGCCACAGAATATCGAGGATATCACCGCCATCATCGCCCTCTACCGCCCTGGCCCCATGGATTCCATTCCACGCTTTATTGCCAGCAAAAACAATCCGGACAAGATTACCTACAAGCACCCGGCCCTGGAGCCCATCCTGTCCAATACCTATGGATGTATCGTCTACCAGGAGCAGGTCATTCAGATCTTCCAACAGCTGGCAGGCTACTCCCTGGGACAGGCCGACATGGTGCGCCGCGCCATGTCTAAAAAGAAAATGAAGGATATTCAGCGGGAGCGGGCTGCCTTTATCCACGGGGACCCGGAGCGGAATATTGTCGGCTGTGAGCACAACGGAGTACCCGCCGCTATTGCCGAGTCTATCTACGATGAAATCAACGATTTTGCCAACTACGCCTTCAACAAGGCCCACGCTGTGTGTTACGCCGTGGTGGCCTATCAGACCGCCTGGTTCAAGTGCCACCACCCCAAGGAGTACATGGCCGCTCTGCTCACCTCGGTGCTGGATTCCACCGAGAAGGTGGCGGAGTATATCTCTGAGTGCCGGGATATGGATATCCCTCTGCTTCCCCCTGATGTGAACGAGTCCCAGGCCGATTTCACTGTGGTAGAGGGAGGAATCCGCTTTGGCCTGGTGGCCCTGAAGGGGGTAGGACGAAACGTTGTAAACGCCATGTTGTCAGAACGTGAAAAGGGTGGACCCTTTACAGACTTTATGGACTTCTGCGACCGGATGTTTGACCAGGATCTAAACCGGAGAGTGGTGGAGAGTCTCATCAAATCCGGAGCCTTTGACCGCATGGGCTACCGTAGGTCCCAACTGATGCAGGTATACGGCCAAGTGCTGGACGGGATTGCCGCGGCTCGGAAGCGGAACGTGGAGGGGCAGCTGGATCTCTTTGGGCTCGGCGGAGTGGAGGAGAGCGCCCCCCTTCCCGCACTGGTCCTGCCGGAGCTGGCGGAGTACAGCGCTCAGGAGCTGATGACCATGGAGAAGGAAATCACCGGGCTGTATCTGTCCGGGCACCCCATGGATCAGTACCGGGAGATGGCCAGGCGGAAGGGGGCGGTGAGCATCGGCTCTATCCTGCTGGACTTTCAGCGGGAGGATGGACCTAAGGAGTACCGGGACAACCAGAGGGTATCAGTGGCCGGTATTATTTCCACTTACCGTACCAGAACCACCCGGAATAACACCTTGATGGCTTATGTCAACCTGGAGGATGATACTGCCTCGATGGAGCTTTTGTGCTTTGCCAAAGTGCTGGAGAATAGTGGCAGCCATATCAGGGAAAACTCGGCGATCCTGGCTACGGGCCGGATCTCTGTCCGGGACGAGAAGGAGCCACAGCTCATGGTGGATGAGATCCGCCCCCTGGGAGACCTAAATGGGGAGATGACAGGGGAGGAGGAAAAGACGCTCTACCTCCGCCTGCCCGCCAGAGAGGACCCTCGCCTGCGTAAGGTCCGGCTGGCCCTCTCTTTTTTCCCCGGAGAGAGCCGGGTGGTGCTTTATTTTGAGGACTGCAAAAAGCGTGTGGGCTCCTACTGCCAAATCCATCCAGCCCTGGTGGCTGACCTGACGGAACGGCTGGGGGCGGAGAACGTGGTGGTGCAGTGACGGCCAAGCCGCTTAACCAGGGGTTGACAGCCCGCCAGAAAGAGGATATAATAGCCCCGTAATCCGGTAGGTAAGGCTACCGTGGGGATATGGGTCGCTGCCGCAAAGGGATGGAGACATCCTTCGTTGGTTTGAACAGGTCCTGTCGAACAGAAGGCAGGATTTAACGCGACTTCACCGCCCCGCGATGCTAAAGCTTGGACGGTGGCATGATAGGGTATGTGCAGAGCACGCTTGCCGCCGCCGCGGCTTGCGTGCTCTTTTCTATCCGGAGCGATTTTGAAGCAAAGAGAGGTGAACATCTCATGGACAGCGGCAGTCGAGGTCCCGGCGGACAAACTCAATATGGTACGCGGCGTCCTGGGATGGGCGCCGAGACAGCCGGCTGAGTTTGCCGGACCTCCTGTCACGAAACGGTAAAAAACCGAACTCGACGACAAGGAGGAAGCTGTTATGAAGAACATCAATATGATCCCTGCCATCCCTGGGACTGTGGGGGCTATCATGTCCCGTCAGCCCCTGGAGCTCTCTCCGCGGATGCGTGCCCGGGAGGCACTGGCCCGCCTGCGCCAGGTGGGTGTGCCCCAGGATTTTATGAGCAGCTGCTATGTGGTGGATGAGGAGGGGCGCCTGTTGGGTGCTCTTACCCTCTACGAACTGGTGGCGGCGCCCGACTGCGCCCGTTTGGATCAGGCCATGTCCGCCCCTAGGGCTGTCCTTACTCCGGAGTATGACCAGGAGGAGGCTGTGCGTCTGATGGAGGCGGCGGACTGCGTGGAACTGCCCGTGGTGGATGACGAGGGAAAGCTTGTTGGGACAGTCACCGCGGAGGATGCCATGGAGGTACTGCGGGACGAGGCCACTGAGGATATGGAGCGGATGGCCGCCATCCTTCCTTCCGAGCGGCCCTATCTAAAAACCAGCGTGTGGGAGATCTACAAAAAGCGTGTGCTGTGGCTCCTGCTGCTGATGGTATCGGCGGCCTTTACCGGGGCCATTATTACCCATTATGAGACTGCCCTGGCCGCCCAGGTGGTACTTACTGCCTTTATCCCCATGCTGATGGATACGGGAGGGAACTGCGGCAGCCAGTCCTCCGTCACCATCATCCGGGGGCTCTCCCTGGGGGAGATAGGGTATGGGGACTGGTGGAAGGTGGCCTGGAAGGAGATACAGGTCGGAGTGCTGTGTGGGATTACCCTGGCCGCTGTCAATCTGCTGCGACTGACTGTTTTGGACCACCTGGATCTGATAGTGGCCATAGTGGTCAGCCTGACTTTGGTAGTGACGGTGATTGTATCAAAGCTGCTGGGCTGTTTCCTGCCTATTCTGGCCAGCCGTGCCCATCTGGACCCTGCTGTGATGGCCAGCCCCTTGATCACCACCATCGCGGATGGGATATCCCTGATGGTATACTTTCGTATCGCCGTCCTGCTTCTTAGAATATGACGCGGAATACCCGGCGGAGAGAGGAGAAAAGCTGGAGGAAAGGCTGTGCCTTTCCTCCAGCTTCTTTCGATTAGCGGGCAAGATTTCGGCGGTGGGACCTTGTCGGAATCAGCGGGTTATATGAGTTAGGGCGTGGCCACGGCTGAGTACGGCGTAGACTGCGGCCGCGGCGGCCAGCCCAAAGAGCCCCTGAATGATATTCCCCGGCACGGAGGCCGCGGCGGCCAGACCCTTGCCCAGCCACAGGCAGGCGTAGCCGAAATAGCCGGCTACCATGATGATCTCAGCCGCAAAGCCGCTCACAGCCTGGGAGAGGAGTACATTTGGAGTGCGGCGCCGTTGGAGAGCCTGAAACAGCAGGGCGGCCACTACGGCCATCGCCAGCTTGATAGCGAAGGTTCCAGGAGCATAGTGAGCGTAGCCGGAGAGAAGGTCCGCCAGCATGGAACCTACGCCGGCGGCGGCCCCGCCGTAGAGTGGGCCCAGAACCCAGGCGGAGAGAAGAACGGCACAGTCTCCCAGGTTGACATAGCCCTGCATGGGGGAGGGAACCTGGATGACCAGGGTCATGATGGTACACAGGGCGGCAAAGAGGGCGGCTAATACCAGCTTACGGATCTTGGTATCTGACATGGTGATCGCTCCTTTAAAAGTGGTGGGGAAATTTTTGCTTGCTTTTTCAACTGAGTTGTATTTTAATCATATCTGATATGATTAAAAGGACCAAACTATAACTTTTTTATAGGACCAGATTGGAGGGCTGTTTATGCTGACATATGATTTGGAAAAGCGAGGGAGCCTGGCCAGGTACGACTATCTGTATCGCTGCATCAAGGAGGACATCCTGTCCGGCCGCTTGAAAGCGGGGGAGAAGCTGCCCTCCAAGCGGACCCTGGCCACCCATTTGAATACCGCAGTGGTAACGGTGGAGAACGCCTATGCCCAGTTGGAGGCGGAGGGGTACCTGAACGCCAGGGAAAAGCGGGGGTATTTTGTCAACCCGGTGGAGACAGGACCAGTTAGGGAGAATCCGGCAGAGGCCAGGGAAAAGAACAGGGAACAGCGGGAGTGGCGGCTGGACCTGCGGGGGACCGGAAGCGGGACAGAGGGCTTCCCTTTTTCTGTCTGGGCCCGTCTGATGCGAAGAATACTTACGGAGCGGGGAGCCGAGCTGCTTCAGGCGACGCCCCACAACGGTGTCTATCCTCTGCGGCAGGCAATCGCCCGACATCTCTACCAGTTCCGGGGCATTTCCGCCGCACCGGAGCAGATCGTGGTGGGGGCGGGGACGGAGTACCTGTATAATTTGATCGTGCAGCTTTTGGGCCGGGACCTGCTGTACGGGGTAGAGGACCCTGGCTACTCCAAGGCGGCCAGAATATACGGCCTGAACGGGGCGGGATGCATCCCCCTTCCGATGGACAGCCGGGGGGTGCGCCCTCAGGAGGTAGAGGAGAGGGGGGTGCAGATCCTCCATATATCGCCCAACCACCAATTCCCCACAGGGACAGTGACCCCCATCCTGCGCCGGCAGGCGCTTCTGCGATGGGCGGAGGAGCAAAGGGGATATATCATCGAGGACGACTACGACAGTGAGTTCCGCTTTACAGGACGCCCTATACCAGCGATGAAGAGCATAGACGCTGCAGGACGGGTCATCTATATGAATACCTTTTCCAGGTCACTGGCCCCCTCGCTGCGTGTCAGCTATATGGTGCTGCCGCCCTCTCTGATGGAGGAATATCCACGTCGGCTAGGCTTCTACTCCTGTACAGTTCCGGCGATGGAGCAGTATACCCTGGCAAGCTTTCTGGAGGAGGGCTATTTTGAGTCCCATGTGAACCGGATGCGTGTCTTTTACCGAAATCGCCGGGACGAGGTGCTGGCAGCCATCGGCCAAAGTCCTCTGTCCGGCCGCTGCCGTGTGCTTGGAGAGGAGGCCGGACTCCATTTTTTGCTGGAGCTGGAGACGGAAAGGGAGGACAGTTGGTTGTCGAGGGAGATGGAGGCGCGCGGAGTAAGGCTCTCCTTTCTCACAGACTACCAGCAGCGGCCGGGGGCGGCCCCCCTCCACACTCTGGTAGTCAATTATCCGGGAACAGCGCCCGCACGGCTGGCTCCTGCCCTGGCGCTTCTGGCTGGCCTGCTGGATTGACAGAGAGACAGCTCTGTATTAGAATGCAGGGGCAGAGATAAAAACACAAGGCGGTTGGTAGTCCGTCCGCGGGTCCGCGCTCCCGTAAGTAGCCTTCCCTCCCGGGTCGTCCCTTCTCTGACGTGTCATGTTAGGGAGGAAACTGAATATGGTTCCAAGTATGAGCAGTTTTATAGTGCTGTTCCAGTCCCCTTTTTGGGTGGGTATTGCCCAGCGATGGGGGGAGGAGGGCTATCAGGCGGCCAAAATCACCTTTGGCGCCCAGCCCACTGACACTCAGATCTATCAATGGGTGTTGAAGGAGTGGCACAGGCTGGTGTTCAGTAAGCTGTCGGAAGAGGAGCGCCCTACCCTGGAGCAGAAACAAAAGCGCCTTCAGCGGGAAGCGAGAAAGTCTACCCAGATTAGAGGGATAGGGACCAAGGCCCAGGCGGCTCTCGCGCTTCAGCGGGAGGATCGAGGGCTGGCCCGAAGGGAAAAGAAGCATCTGGAGCGTCAGGAGGAGGACCGGCGGAAATTCCTTCTCCGGCAGCAAAAAAAGCGCGAAAAAAAGCGGGGCAGATAATTCTGCCCCGCTTTTTGAATGTTGCAAATGTAATTCTAGAAGGAAAGCGGCTGGTCAGACCGCTTCAGTGGAGCGTAAGCAGGGGAGGTCAGGCTTCGCTCTCGGCCGGGGCGGATTTTTTGCTCCAACCTTCGCCGTGGATGACGTGGCGGGAAACGGTCTTGTAGACTAGGAAGGTAACGGTGGAATTGATGGTACCTACCAGCAGGTTAAAGGGAAGAATCCCAGGGAGGAGCAGGGAATCAACTACCTCCACAGGCTGGCCCATGAAGAGGGGGGTAATAAAGTGATTGGCGGGCAGCATAACTAATCCCCGTGCCAGCGTAGCTAAGATCAACCCAAGAACCGCGCCAGATTTAGTATGCCGAATACGGTAAACAGAACAAACCACCATCACCATGGTAGAGGTAGCGATAATATGCATGATAATGCCATAAAACAGCCCGCCGGTAGCGGCACTTACGGTAAGCCCTTGGACCACACTGACAACCACAGTGAGCAGGACGCCAGCTAAAGGACCATAGGCCAGGGCACCGATGAAAATGGGGATATCAGCAGGATCGTATTCTAAAAAGGGGACTAGAGGGATCAGCGGAATACGGATAAAGTATACCAGCACCACCGATACTCCGGCCAATAGGGCCAGGACCACCAATTTCCGGGTCTGCTCTCGATTAGACATAAAAAACACTCCTTTATTGTTTTGGTACCCCTGAAAAGCCAAAATGCCTTCCAGGTGTTAAAACAATCAAGGAGGTGCGCGAACACGCGCGAAAACACACGTGTCATTGTTCAACACACATCTTCTTCCATCCGGACTATGACCGTTGGTCCCGGAGTTCCACCGGGTCAGCGAATGTGCTACCACATTCGGTCGCGGACTTTACCGCCAGTGGGGAGTTTCACCCCGCCCTGAAGACATTGGATTCAGTTGTCCATGGAGTATTATATGCCAGGGGAAGAAAAAATGCAAGAGAAAATTTCAAAAATCATAGCCACCGGCACTGCCGGTGACTATGATTTAAGGAAAGAAGTCAGTCCTGATACAGGGGGAAACAGGCGGTGAGGGCCAGGGCCTCCTCCTTCAAACGATCCACCTTGGCGGTAAAGTCTCCCTGGGCGGCGGCACAGATCAGTTTGCCCACGATCTCCATCTGCTCCTCTTTAAAACCGCGGGCGGTAACGGCGGGAGTACCCACTCGGATGCCGGAGGTGACAAAGGGCTTTTCTGGATCGTTGGGAATGGCGTTCTTATTGACCGTGACACAGATCTCGTCCAGCCGGTGCTCCATCTCCTTGCCGGTCAGATGGGCGGGGCGTAGGTCCACCAGCATCAGGTGGTTGTCCGTGCCGCCAGACACCAGATCCAGGCCGCCGGCCATGATAGTCTTGGACAGAACTTGGGCGTTTTTGATAATCTGACCCTGGTATTCTTTGAACTCGGGCTTCAGAGCTTCGCCAAGCGCCACGGCCTTGGCGGCGATAATGTGCTCCAGCGGGCCGCCCTGGGAGCCGGGGAAGATAGCGGAGTTCAGCTTTTTGGCGATGTCCGGGTCGTTGGTCAGCAGCATACCGCCACGGGGGCCGCGGAGAGTTTTGTGGGTGGTAGTGGACACCACGTCCGCATAGGGGATGGGGGACGGATGGAGCCCGGCGGCGACCAGTCCGGCAATGTGGGCCATATCCACAAAAAGATAGGCCCCTACCTCGTGGGCGATATCCGCAAAGGTCTTGAAGTCGATGGTGCGGGGATAGGCGGAGGCACCAGCCAGGATCATCTTGGGCTGGTGCTTTTTAGCTAGGTCCCGGACCTGGTCATAGTCGATATATCCCTTGCTGTCCACGCCATAGGCCACCATGTGATAGTTCTTGCCGGAGAAGTTGACAGGAGAGCCGTGAGTCAGGTGTCCGCCGTTATCCAGGCTCATACCCATGACCGTGTCGCCCAGCTGGCAAAGGGCCTGGTAGACAGCATAATTGGCCTGGGCGCCGGAGTGAGGCTGAACATTGGCAAACTTGGCGCCGAACAGCTCCTTGGCCCGCTCGATGGCGATATTTTCCACCACGTCCACGCACTGACAGCCGCCGTAATACCGTTTGCCGGGATAGCCTTCGGCATACTTGTTGGTAAGAACAGTGCCGGCCGCCGCCAGAACAGCGGCGCTGACGATGTTCTCCGAGGCGATCAGCTCGATGTTCTGCTGCTGGCGGTCATACTCCGCCCGGATAGCCTGACCCACTTCAGGGTCCTGCGCGATGAGAAAATCCATAGACTCCTTGACCATGTATAGCTCCTCCTGATATCAATAAGCAGTTTGCTCTGAGGAAAAGAGATATTCCCCCAGAATAATATATATTATATCAGTAAGCGGAGAAAAAACAATGGAGGAATGAAAAAAAGCCGTCGAAATTTTCCGGTAAGTATGGTATGATATCAAAATGACAGAACTTCTCCCTCGTGTGGAGAAAGCTGAATGGAGAGAAACAGATATGAAAAAGAAAAAGGCCGATGTGGCCGCCATTATAGAGGAGCTGAAAGCCCTATATCCGGACGGAATCTGTTCACTGGACTACCGGAAGGACTACGAACTTCTATTTTCCGTTCGACTGGCCGCCCAGTGTACTGACGAGCGTGTCAATAAAGTGACTCCGGCACTGTATGCCCGCTTTCCTACTCTGGAGTCGCTGGCCAATGCTGAGATTGCCGAAGTGGAGCAGTACATACATTCCACGGGCTTTTTCCGGGCAAAGGCCAAGGACATCGTACTAGCCTCCCAAATGCTTCTGCGGGAATACGGCGGCAAGGTGCCCAATACTATGGAGGACCTGCTGAAGCTGCCTGGTGTGGGCAGAAAGACAGCCAACCTGATCCTGGGAGACGTGTACCACACCCCCGGCGTGGTGGTGGCGGACACCCACTGCATCCGCATCTCCGGTCTGCTTGGGTTGACCGACGGCTCCAAGGACCCAACCAAGGTGGAGATGCAGCTGAGGAAGATCCTGCCTCCAGAGGAGTCCAATGACTTCTGCCACCGGCTGGTCCTCCATGGACGGGCCGTCTGTATCGCCCGGCGGCCCCAGTGCCAGCAGTGTACCCTGCGGCCCTGGTGTGATTTTTTTAGTAAGCAGCAGGGAAAAGGAGCATAAGGGCCGGAGCGTCCTTTCGCCAGGATGTCATCTATCTGGCGGGCAGCAGCGCATATGCGCAGAAAGGCGGAGCAACCATGAAGAAAAATTATACCATTTATCAGGTGGACGCGTTTACACGGGAGAAACTGGCGGGGAACCCCGCCGGTGTGGTGCCGGACGCGCGAGGGCTGACAGAGGGACAGATGCAGCGCATCGCCCGGGAGCTGAATAACTCGGAGACGGCCTTCCTTTTCCCGGGAAAAGAGGGGGAGTATGATGTCCATGTCCGGTTTTTCACCCCCACCCGAGAGGTACCTGTCTGTGGTCATGCCACCATCGCCTCCCACTATATCCGGGCCATGGAACTGGGTCTGGACAGCGCCCGGGTAGTCCAGAAGTGCGGAGCTGGCCTTTTTCCTGTGGATGTGTGCAAGGATAACGGTGATTACCGGGTGGTCATGACCCAGGGCAAGGCCGTCGTAGGAGAACCGTTGCCCCAGGAGTACCAGGCCCGCGTGCTGGACGCCCTAGGCGTGACATGGGACGACCTCCGGCCTGGCTGCCCCATGGCTTCCGCCTCCGTAGGCTCTCCCAAGCTGATGGTGGTCCTCAACGACCTGGATAAGCTTCACAGCTTAAAACCGGACTTAGAGGCTCTCAAGGAGTTGAGTGGTGAGATTGGCTGCAACGGGTATCTGGTCTTTACCCTCCATCCTGGGGAGGAGCCTCTGGTCCATGGACGAATGTTCGGTCCTGCGAACGGTGTGGCCGAGGACCCGGTGACGGGGATTGCTAACGGCCCCATGGGTGCCTATCTGGTCCAATTTGGACTGATCCCCACAGATGGAGACGAGGTGCGCTTCACCTCTGTCCAGGGGGAGGCCATGGGCCGGCCAGGTGCTATGGAGGTCTGTGTGGAGCTGGAGGAGGGACGTCCCGGCGAAATCCGCATTATCGGCGACGCAGTGGTGGCGTTCCAGGCGGAGATAACGCTGGACGAGGAATGACAGAGAACCCCGTGAGGAGATGAGAAACGATGGCATACCGCCCGTTAGCGGATGAGATACGCCCCCAGAGCCTGGATCAGGTGGTGGGGCAGAGGCATATATTGGGAGAAAACGGCCTGCTGCGCCGGATCATTGAGGGGGGCAATATCCCCAACCTGATTTTTTACGGCCCCTCAGGCACAGGCAAGACTACGGTGGCGAACATCATCGCCCAGCGGACCAACCGGCCCCTGCACCGGCTCAACGCCACCACGGCCTCCATCTCCGACATCAAGGACATCATCGGAGATATCGGCACTTTGATGGCGCCGGAGGGTGTGCTGCTCTATCTGGACGAGATCCAGTACTTCAATAAGAAGCAGCAGCAGTCCCTGCTGGAGTTTATGGAGGACGGTCGCATCACCCTTATCGCCTCCACCACAGAAAACCCATTCTTCGCCGTCTTTGGGGCGGTGCTGTCCCGGGCTACGGTTTTCGAGTTTAAGCAGATCACGGCGGAGGATGCCCTCCCCGCTGTGGAGCGGGGTATCTCCATCATGGAGGAGCGGTTGGGCGCCCAGGTAGTATGCGAGGACGGGGTAAAGGAGCACATCGCCTGGGCCTGTGGCGGCGACATCCGAAAGGCCATGAACGCCATTGAGCTTTTACTCAGCGCCGCGAGGCGTGAGCAAGGGAAACTCCTTGTCAGCTTGGAGGATGCCAAAACGGTGGCCCAGAAGTCGGCGATGCGCTACGACCGGGTGGGAGATGCCCATTTTGATATCGCGTCAGCCCTCATGAAGTCCATGAGGGGCTCTGACCCGGACGCGGCGCTCCACTATCTGGCCCGGCTGCTGGAAGCGGGGGATATGATTACCGCCATCCGCCGCATCCTGTGCTCCGCCAGCGAGGATGTGGGCATGGCTTATCCTCTGGCGGTGCCCATCGTCAAGGCATGTGTGGACAATGCCCTTCAGCTTGGGCTGCCGGAGGCCAAGCTGCCTCTGGCCCAGGCGGTAGTCCTTCTGGCCACTGCCCCAAAGTCCAACACCTCCTGCATGGCCATTGAGGCCGCTATGGCCGATGTGCGCCGGGGCAGGGTAGGGGACATCCCGCGGCATCTCCAGAATGTCCACGCCGATTCCTCCGGCCTGGAGCGAGAGCAGGGCTATCTCTATCCCCACAGCTTCCCAGGCCGGTGGGTGGACCAGCAGTATCTGCCCGACGAGCTGAAGGATGTGCGCTATTACGTCTATGGGGAGAATAAAACAGAACAGGCCGCCAAGCGGTACTGGGATGAGATAAAAAGAAAAAGGGAGTGACCCCGCCTGGGGTGGGAAGAGGGAAGCATGGAGGAGTTAGAAGTTTTCAGAGCGTTGGTCATCGTCTGTCCGCTGATCTTTCTGGGAGGCATTGTAGACGCTATCGTGGGGGGCGGGGGACTCATCACGATCCCAGCCTATCTGCTGGCTGGGCTGTCTCCTCACGGGGCCACCGCTACCAATAAATGCAGCAGTTCCTGTGGGAGTCTGCTGTCCACCATCCGTTTTTTCCGTCAGGGGGACGTTCATCTCCCAAGCGTCCTGGTGGGGGCGGCGGCCGCCCTGGGAGGCTCCTGGATCGGAGCGCAGCTGAATATGATGGTTCCAGAACAGATCCTGTATTATATCATGCTGGCCATTGTACCTGTTGTGGCGGTTTTTCTCCTTGTCAGGCGGGACCTTGGAAGGGAGGACCGGTCCAGTGAGCTGAGTCGGGCCCAGCTTATGGCTATATCTCTTTCCATCGGCCTGGTCATTGGAGGGTATGATGGCTTTTTTGGTCCGGGTTCTGGCACCTTTATGATACTGGGCTACACCGCCCTTTCCAAGTTTGACCTGCTCACCGCGTCAGGAAACAGCAAAGCGATCAACTTTTCCAGTAACATCGCGGCGCTGGTGACCTATGCCCTGGCGGGTAAGGTCGTGTGGCTGGTAGGGATCCCTGCCGCCCTGTGCAGTGTGGCGGGCAACTATGTGGGCTCCAGTCTGGCCTTCAAGGGGGGCGCTAAGATTATCCGCCCTATGTTTTTTGTGGTGCTTGCCCTGCTGCTGGGGCGGCTGATCTATGATTTGGCAGTGTAGTCCGGCGTATTTGTGAGGGAGGGCAGCCTTGTAGGCCGCCCTCCCTCTTTCATTTTCTTCCGAAATAGCTGACCAGCAAATCGACACAGGCTCCGTAGGAGCGCATCCCCAGCTCCTGGCCGTTGCCCTTCAAAAAGGCGTCGTAGGCCTGTCCGGCCGCATCCTCGATAGGGGACTCCAGGGCGGCCCAATAGGCGTTGTTCTCATTCCAGTCTGTGGCCAGCTCCAGAGTAAACCACCGGCCGGCGATCTCGTCCCACAGGTCTGGAGCCACGGGGTACAGGGCGTTACACAGCTGGATCAGTCCGGCGAGATAGCCGGAGTATTGAAAGACGGTGTCTCCGCAGGTGACACAGGCGGCGATGCCCACAAAGTTGGCCTCCAGCTCAGAGGCTACCATCCGCTGGTGGGCCATCTCATGGGCGATGGTTTCCGGAATCAGGCAGGCGGGACAGTCCACATTCACATTGGCTTCTCCGGTGAAGGGGAAGTAGACGCCAGTAAAGCCCAGAATACTCTGGAGCCTGGAAAAGAGAAGGGGTTTTGCCCTGACCGGCGGGATATCCAGACAGGGAAATTCCTGGATAAGCCCTTCATAGACCTGTGTTCCTTTGTGAAAATAGTAATCACGGGGCACAGCGAAGCGGCCCTCTGAGTCCCGGTCCACCTGGCTGGAAAGCCGGGCGGCGTTTTGGGCAAAATACTCCGTGACGGCGGCCAGCGCCTCGACTGAGTAGGGAGCGACCTCCAGCCCACTGCGCCGGGTGAAGCTGGAGGCCTGATAGGCGGCGTTCCAAAACCAGAAAAGGGCCGCTAGGACCCAAAGCCACACGGCGGCCAGCGCCAGCAGCCGCCGTAAGAGAGGGGAGAGCTCCCTGCGCCGAACAGCTAAAACGATAGCCCGGACCAGCCAGGCCACGCTGCCTGTCAAGACCAGGACGACCAGAACCTCGGCCACAGAGAAGGGAAAGATGGACCACATTCGGCCCAAAAACTGCTCCACAGGGGCCATTACGCCAAAGACCCACCGATCCATCACTCTGGGCAGAGGGCTGAGAAGATAAAACAGCCCAATGAGCAGGATTGGGAGGAACAGAGCGGCGGCCAATCCCAAGTGTATCTTTCGTTTTACCTTTGTTTCCATAGCGGCCTCCATGGGGCAGAAAAGGGGCAGGTCAATTTCCAACAACGACAGGTCCCGAGGTCCATTCCCGCCCGGGGACGGGAACGGACTCCAGGCACAGGTCATACAGGTCGGTGCATCTGGCCTCCTGTGCGAAAAGGGAGCGGCCCACCTCATCCAGTGCCTTGGCGTGGGCCGGCTTTGTGAGGATGGGCAGAGATGCCTGGGACTTCATCTTCTTCAGAATGGCTTGCCCCCTGGCGTTAAGGCCCAGCACACGAAGATAAGGCGGATTGTCTGGGCGGTCTGCCTCCGTCAACCCCAGGTAGGCCCACGTCAGCAGACGCCGCGTCCGGGACACAGTCCAATGTCTGGGCTTGGCCAGATGGAAAAACTCCTCTAGGGAGCGGCAGTTTCGGCCAGCCCGCTCCAGCCGGACGGAGGCTCCCTCCGCTGCCCCGCTGTCAGGAAGCTTGGCCCAGTTTTCCGCTGTCATAGCGCGTAGGTTGGCCAGCAGACCCCGCTCTACCCGCTTCAAGGAGGGAGAACCATGCCAGCCCTCCTTTAGTACCTCCAGTCCTCCTTGGGGGAGATAGAGCTGTGCGGCTTCCCAGCTTCCCTGTTCCAAAAAGGCCCGAAGCTGGGTAGCGGAGAGAAAACGGGGGTGCTCCGCCACCTTTAACAGTACGCCGTGGGGAGCCCCCTCCCGTCTGACGGTCATAGGGAGAATACTGCTTTTCAGCCTGTCCAGCTCCCGGAGATACTCCACACCCAAATTGTTGTTGGGAGCAGACAGAAGCTCTGAACTATCGGGCCCAAGGATGCTCCGCACCGTTTCCTGCCGGGAGGAGGCGAATGGCATCCCCTCGTCCACGAAACGGCGTACTCCCGTCTCGTATACCGGACTGTTGAGACACACGGCCACCCGTTGGAGCCGGTCCACATCTCCGCACTCGCTGCCGAAGGAGAGCACATCCACCACTCCAGTGGCCTCCAACAGGTCCACAGCCCCCTGAGCGAAGGACTCCGCCGAGGAGACTGCCCACACCGTGGGCAGTTCCAGCACCAAATCGACGCCGCCCATCAGGGCCAGCCGGGCCCGGTTCCACTTATCAGTAATGGCACAGCCTGCCTGCTGGACCCAGTTTCCGCTCATGACAGCCACGACCCCGGCCTCGCCACCCACGGCCCGCCGGCTCTCAGAGATCTGATATTGGTGGCCGGTGTGGAAGGGATTGTATTCCGCCACGATGCCGATGACCCGCATGGAAGGCCTCCTGACAAAGAAAATTTCCTGTTTTTCGAAAAAACGGTTGTCCTGGCCGGGGAAAAGCGGTAGAATAGGGACCATGGACAGAGGATGAAACTATTATAGTGCATCCCCCGGCTCAAGGCAACCACAAGCTTGTGAAATTTGATTTGTGAAGGAGATCGATCTCAATGAACATTTTGGTCATCAACGCTGGCAGCTCTTCCCTGAAGTATCAGCTGCTCAACCCTGAAACCCAGCAGGTGCTGGCCAAGGGACTGTGCGAGCGCATCGGAATCGACGGTAAATTTACTTATAAGCCTGAGGGCAAGCAGGCCGTCAAGGAGGCCGACGTGGCCATGCCCACCCACTCCGAGGCCATCCAGACTGTGCTGAACGCCCTGGTGGACCCCGCCAATGGCGTCATTGGCTCCATGAAGGAGATCGATGCTGTGGGTCACCGGGTGGTCCATGGCGGCGAGAAGTTCGCCAAGAGCGTGCTCATCACGGACGAGGTCATGGCCGCCATCGAGGAGTGCAACCCCCTGGCCCCTCTGCACAATCCCGCCAATATCATTGGCATCAAGGCCTGTCAGGCCCTCATGCCCGGAACCCCCATGGTGGCTGTGTTTGACACCGCGTTCCATCAGACCATGCCCTCCGTGGCCTACACCTACGCCCTGCCCTATGAGTATTATGAACAGGACAAGGTCCGTCGCTACGGCTTCCATGGTACCAGCCATAAGTATGTGTCCCAGCGGGCGGCGGCCATGCTGGGCAAGCCCATTGAGGAGCTGAAGCTCATCTCCTGCCACCTGGGTAACGGCTCCTCCGTTACCGCTATTGACGGCGGAAAGAGCGTGGATACCTCCATGGGCTTTACCCCCTTGGCTGGTCTGCCCATGGGCACCCGTGCCGGCGACATCGATGCCGGTATTATGGAGTACCTGATGAACAAGTACGGCTATGATATCAAGGAGATGCTGAACATCCTCAATAAGAAGTCCGGCGTCCAGGGCATCTCCGGCGTATCCTCTGACTTCCGTGATTTGGAGAAGGCAAAGTCTGAGGGCAATCAGCGGGCCGCTCTGGCTCTGGATGTGTTCCATTACAGCGTGAAGAAGCTCATCGGCTCCTATGCCGCTGTTATGGGAGGCGTGGACGCCGTGATCTTTACCGCCGGTGTAGGCGAGAACGGCGCCGGCGACCGCAAGGCCATCGTTAGCGGCCTTGAGTTCATGGGAATCAAGATTGATGACGAGAAGAACGGCAAGCGGGGCGAGGAGATCGACATCTCTGCCCAGGATGCCACCGTGCGCACCCTGGTCATCCCTACTAACGAGGAACTGATGATCGCCCTCGATACTGCCGAGCTGGCGAAGTAAAACGGCTGAACAGAGCATGTCATACAGGCCGCCGGAATTCCGGCGGCCTATTCTATTTTGTGGAGAGAACCGCCGCCCGTTGACAATTTCAAAAGCTCTATACTATAATAGAATCACTTTGAAAAAGGACGGGACAGGAATGGATATCCATGTCAATGACATCCTGAAAATGAAGAAGCCCCATCCCTGTGGCAGCCAGGGGTGGCTGGTCCTGCGGGTGGGGATGGATTTCAAGCTGCGCTGCCAGGGCTGCGGGCATGAGGTCATGCTCCCCAGGAGCAAGGCGGAAAAAAATATCCGCAAGGTATATCGGGACGGCAGCGAGGTGGGGGCGTGAGTCTCCCATCCAGTAATAGACGGACGGAAGGCGGGTCACACTATGGATAAGAGATTTTGGAGCAGCCGTATTCAGGACTTGGAACCCTACATCCCTGGGGAGCAGCCAAAGGACCGGGTATTTATTAAGTTAAATACCAATGAGAATCCCTACCCGCCTTCCCCTAAAGTGTTGGAGGCAATCCGCTCTGCTGCTGATGAGACATTGCGGCTCTATCCGGACCCGGAGGCATCCCAACTGCGGCAGACCATCGCGGAGTACCACGGCCTCACTCCAGAACAGGTGTTCTGCGGCAACGGCTCTGACGAGGTGCTGGGCCTGTGCTTTTACGCCTTCTTCTCCCCGGGCAGAAGGGTGATCTTCCCTGATATCACATACAGCTTTTACCCGGTCTACGCTCACCTTTTCCAACTGGATTTTGAGGAGATACCGCTCAATGAGGACTTTTCTTTCCCAGTGGAGAAGTTCCTGCGCGGCAGTGGAGGCGCAGTGGTGTGTAATCCCAATGCCCCCACCGGCCGTACCCTTCCGCTGGAGGAGATCTGCCGCATCTTAGAGGCGGACCCGAACAGGGTGGTGATGGTGGACGAGGCATATGCCGACTTTGGTGCCCGTTCTGCTGTGGAGCTGTTGAACCGCTACCCCAATCTGGTTACAGTCCACACGCTGTCCAAGTCCCGGTCCCTGGCCGGTATGCGTGTCGGCTATGCCTTGGGAAGTCCTGAGGTGATGGCCGCTGTGCGCTGTGTGAAAAACTCCTTTAACTCCTACCCTCTGGACCGGCTGGCCCTGGCGGCTGGGGAGGCGGCGATTCGGGATGTGGAATACTTTGAGGAGAGCCGGCGTAAAGTGATAACCACCCGGGAGCGTACCACGGCCCGCCTGCGGGAACTGGGCTTTTTCGTCCATGATTCCAACGCCAACTTTATTTTTATTACGCATCCCGCTGTTGGCGGAAAAGAGCTTCAGCAGAGCCTGCGGGACCGCGGGGTCCTGGTCCGTTGGTTTGACAAACCCCGCATCCGGGACTATCTCCGCGTGTCCATCGGCACTGACCAGGAGATGGAGGCGATGTGCCGGGCCTGCCAGGATATTTTGAAAGGATAGAGACTTATGCGTTACGACAGTGACCTTCTGTACCGTCCGCCGGGAGAGTGGAGGAGCTATCTGCTCCAATGTACCATTGGCTGCTCCAACAACCAGTGTACCTTCTGCGGAATGTATAAATCCAAACAGTTCCGAATCCGCCCGACAGAGGAGATCCTGGAGGATATCGATATGGCTCGGGACTACTACGGTCCTGGACTCCAGCGGGTCTTTCTGATGGACGGCGATGCCATCATCATCAAAACGGAGGAAATGCTCCGCATCCTGAAAAAGCTGTACGACACCTTTCCTCATCTGGAAAAGGTCACGGTCTATGCCGGCCCCCGTAGTACGCTTTCCAAATCGCCGGAGGAGCTGAGGACGCTCCATGAGGCGGGTCTTTCCAGAGCCTATCTCGGAGTGGAGAGCGGCAGCGACACGGTACTGCGTTTCATCCGGAAGGGAGTTACTGCCGACCAGATGCTGCTGGCAGGACAGCGGCTGGTGGAGGCGGGCATCGATCTATGGGTCACCATCATCCTGGGCATGACTGGGGCCAGGGGAGAGGGGGGCGACTGGCGGGAGCACATTCTGTCTACCGCCAAGATGATAAACGCCATGAAGCCAAGGCACTTGTCCGCCATGACCTTTGCCCCGGCCAAGGGGACTCCGCTGGGGGAGGATGTGCTGGCTGGCCGCTTTGAGGTGTGCTCTGCCGACCATGTCCTGGAGGAGTGCCGTCTGCTGATCGAGAATCTGGATGTGGACCCGCTTCACTTTACCAGCAATCATGCCTCTAACTATCTGCCCCTAAAAGGCGGATTGCCGGAGGATAGGGAAAAGTTTCTCTCCATGATCGACCAGGCTCTGGAGGGAAAAATACGTCTGCGCAAGACATTGGACAGAGGTATCTGAAAAGAACTCCCCGGGCGCTGACCTATGGTCCGTCCGGGGAGCGATGGGCAACCTGTCCATTTTAGCTCTTGACAAGTGGGTGGGGGTATGGTAAGATAATCCTCGCCTCTAATTTGTTTGAAAAGATGAGGAGAGATGTCCGAGTGGTTTAAGGAGCCGGTCTTGAAAACCGGTGACTCGAAAGAGCCGTGGGTTCGAATCCCACTCTCTCCGCCACTTTTCATCTCTAGCCAAAGTAAATAGTGAACTCGTAGCTTACAGCCATGCAGAAGTACCCAAGTGGCTATAAGGGGCTCCCCTGCTAAGGGAGTAGGCGGGTAAAACCGTGCGGGGGTTCGAATCCCCCCTTCTGCGCCAACTCGCCGCAAGCGCCGTATCGCTTGCGGCGAGTTTTATTTGTGATCAAAAACCACTGGCACGGCCAGTGGTTTTTGATTATTTTCTATAGAAAATTCGTCGTGCATTCACGTTACTGTTTCTCGCTTCAAAAATGGAACCCATAAATGACATTAATGATGTAACTTATATGGTAATTCTTATACCAAGTTATGTAACAGAGTATTTTACTTTTAAAAAAATCGTGATAAAATAAAAAACAAGGTGGGCAAACTGAATTCGATGGAGGTGAAGTCATGGAAACAAAGCCTGGAATGATGCCATTGCTGGATGGAACCGAGATGCCGCGGTATGGGTTTGGATGTTATGCCTCCTATGGACATGAGATATCCCAGGCTGTTGCCTGGGCGCTGGAGTGCGGCTATCGCTATATCGACTCCGCCGCTATGTATGCCAATGAGAAAGACGTGGGCGAAGGACTCAGATTGGCGGGGTTAGACCGGAAGAAGGTCTACATACTCTCCAAGGTTTGGCCTAAGGACTATGAGGTGGCCGCCAACTCGGCCCAACAGTCCCTCAGGGATCTGGGCGTGGATTATCTGGATTGCTGCCTGCTCCATTGGCCTGGAACGGAGGAGAAGCGACGTCTGTCCGCCTATGAGCAGCTTCTCAGGTTGAAAGACCAGGGATTGATCCGATCGGTGGCCGTGTCCAACTTTCAGGCAGATCAGTTGGAACGAATAAAGGAAGTCTTTGGGGCTTATCCCCCTATCAACGAGATCGAGTTACACCCCGCCTTTCAGCAGCGGGAGCTGCGCCAGTTCTGTCTGGATCGGGGTATCGCCCTGGTGGCTTACAGTCCCATCAAGCGTGGGGCCTTTATGGGGGATCCCCGCATATTGTCCATTGGGGAAAAATACGGGAAAACGGCCAATCAGGTAGTGCTGCGGTGGCACTTGGAACGCCAGCAGATCCCCATCCCCAAATCCAGCCACTACGACCGCATCCGAGAGAACTTTGATGTGTTCGATTTCTCCCTAACGCCAGAGGAAACACAGCTCATTAACTCCTTAGAGTGCGGCGGCCGACGGGGAAACGATCCGTTGACTTACAACGGCTGATCAACGAGCATCGATCAATTCAATTTTTATAGAAAAGGAATGAGTGAAATATGAGACTGGCAACTATCAAGTGGAACGATACGGAGATGGCCGGCATCGTAGCCAAGAACGGCATTCTTCCCATCCGCGCCCTGAACGCGGCTAAGGGCACCGCGTGGAGGACCGATA